>CAKUYQ010000029.1 GCA_934717185.1 uncultured Bacteroidales bacterium
TTTTCTGTATCAACTTGAACTATATCTATATTTAGTTAGTTGTAGCTGTCACTTCAACTAAATTGCGGAAGAACCACCATTCTCAGGGAAGGTCATTGTTGTATTTTTGCAGGCGATACTTATATGTGTGTTGCCGGCAATTCAATTGTTCAATAAGCAATGCTCTTATATATCCGCAACCGAACATGAAAGTCTTTGAAATTAATTCGTTCCCAAGTTGTAATATCAAAGAATTTCATTGTGAGAGAGAACGGTAGTGATAGTCTGAAATAAAAAATTAGTTAAAATGGAATATGAAAATATAGATGGAATTAGCGAAACGGTAAAACAGTTGTGCGTGAATGGGAGGTATATGGGCAGGCCGGCAAATAATGAAGGGCGGAGTGAGGTTGAAATCAATACATACAATTTTTTGGATTCATTGGGAGTCTCTTATGAAACCTTATGCCATGATGCGGCTTTCACCATGGAGGAGTGTATGGAGGTAGAGAAAAATTTAGGTGCGCCAATTTGCAAGAATCTTTTCTTGTGCAACCGGCAGCAGACGCAGTTTTATCTGTTGATGTTGCCCGGAGAGAAGCATTTTAAGACAAAATTCCTGTCGTCTGAATTGGGTTGTGCCAGATTATCGTTTGCGTCCGGAGAGCAGATGACAGAGCTGCTTGGAATCAGCCCGGGTTCTGTTTCACCTATGGGTCTTATTAATGATAACGGACAAAGAGTACTGTTGGTGGTGGACAATGAGCTGATGAACTCCAAATATATTGGATGCCACCCTTGTGTGAATACAGCTACATTGAAAATTAAGATGAGTGACCTTTTGGATAAGATAGTTCCTGCAACCAATCATACCTTTAAGATTGTTACGCTCCGCTCCGAGGAATAAAAGTTAACTGGCTTTGGCTTTGGCCTTAGCTTTGGCTATTTATAGTAAAGAAAGTAAAGAAAGTAAAGAAAGTATAGAGGGTATAGAAGCCAACGCCAATGCCAAAGCTATAAAATCTAAACTAAAATTGTTATATTTGTGCTGTGTGGCTTATATGCTGTTAGGATTAAAAAAGTTTCTTGTAATAATATGATAACTATGAAGGATGTGGAGAAGGAAACAGTAACACTTTTACAGTTACAAAAGATAATAAAGAGCGGTGTGGAGAGAGCCGCGCCCGGCGCTGTGTGGGTAAAGGCGGAGATTGCAGAGATAAAGGAGAACTACAGCGGACACTGTTATTTGGAGCTTGTTGAATATAACGACAAGCAGCAGCTTTTAGCAAAAGTGAGAGCTGTTATATGGGCATCGCAGTACAGGGTAATAAAACCCTATTTCAAGGAGAAAACAGGCAGCTATATAGATGCCGGAATGCATCTGCTTATGCAGGTGATTGTTCAGTTTTCAGAAGTTTACGGGCTCAGTCTTGTTATAAGGGATATAGACCCGGATTATTCCATAGGAGAGTTGGAGAGAAAACGGTTGGAAACCATAGAGCGGCTTAAGATGGAGGGGCTTATTGATAGGAACAAGGAGTTGGCCCTGCCACATCTTCCACGTAAATTTGCCGTTATATCTGCCACAACGGCAGCCGGATACAGAGATTTCATAAAGCATCTGCACAATAACGAGTTTGGCTTTAAATTCGCAACCTGGCTTTTTCCGGCTCCTATGCAGGGGGCAGATGCACCAAAGGGTGTGGCAGATGCCATAAACAAAGTTACAGAGTATAACAAGCTCTTTGTAGCACAGAATCAACATGAATTTGATGCGGTGATAATAATAAGGGGTGGCGGAAGCGTAATGGATCTCTCTGCGTTCGATGATTACTGCATGGCGTCGGCGATAGCCAACTGCCCGTTTCCGGTTATAACGGGGATTGGCCATGATCACGATTATCATGTAGCAGATATGGTGGCAAACACAGACCTCAAGACCCCCACCGCAGTTGCAGATTTTATATTGGATATATTTGCAGGGGAGGCGGCCAACATAGAATCACTCTCTGCCAGAATACGGCTTGCTGTAATAAACAAGCTGAATGTGGCAGATACAAAGTTGCAACTTGTACGGAACAGACTCAGAGATGTAGTGTTGAGGCGGTTGCAGAACGAAGAGTACAGACTCTCGCTATTGGAGCAGAAGTTGCGTATGGCAGACCCCACTGCAAGGCTCAGGCCGGGAGAGGTAATAATTGAGATAGACGGTAAACGCTATACAGGTGATATAAAGACCTTTAGAGATGGGGTAAATGTAGTTTTGCACTTAAAGGAGGGGGCTGTAAGCTTTAACATAAACAATGTAAAGATTAATTGTCGGGAAGATAAAAAATAACAAAAGGAGGAGATTATGGATAGTAAAAAGTACGGTGAGGCCTTGGCAGAGATAGAGGCTCTTCTTAAAAACATAGAGGATCCTAACAAGAAATTGGAGGATGTGAAGGCAGATCTCGAAAAGGGGCTTAAGCTTGTTGAGTTCTGCAAAAAGGAACTTACAGACTATAAACAGGAGATAAATGCCGTTTTGGAAACCGAGCAGAGGTAACCGCTCTCTCACAATTTGCAATATATGATTTACGATAACGATGAATATCTTCTTCCTTATAAGCGGGAGATAGACAGAAGATTAGAGAGGTTTCTCATTAAGCGTGGGGAGCTTGCCGGCTATAATGGCAAATTGACCGATGCTGCAAACAATCATCTTTATTACGGTATTCATAGAGATAAGAACGGGTATTGGTTCAGGGAGTTTGCCCCTGCAGCCAAGGCGCTGGTGTTGGTAGGAGATTTTAATGATTGGCTTCCCGACAAAAACTACCTTGCGCACGCAGAGTGGTCGTTCACCAATGTGGGTAGTGGCAATTGGGAGCTGTTTGTGCCGGCGGAGAGGATAAAGGAGGGGGATCTTTTTAAGTGGATGGTGCAGTTCGCCACCGGAGAGTGGGGGGAGAGGATTCCGGCATACGCAACAACCTGTGTTCAGGATGAGCAGACCAAGCTATTTTCGGCTCAGATAGACTTTAACAAAAGAGAGTATGAGTGGAAGCACAGATTTGCGGGGAAAATAACATCTCCGCTAATTTACGAGGCGCATATTGGTATGAGTTCCGAGCAGGAGAGGGTCTCAACTTTTAATGATTTTAGAGAGAATGTCTTGCCGCGTGTGATTGAAGACGGTTATAACGTGCTGCAGATTATGGCATTGCAGGAGCATCCGTATTACGGCTCGTTTGGGTATCAGGTATCTAATTTCTTTGCACTAAGCTCAAGATTCGGAACCCCTGCAGAGTTCAAGCAACTTGTAGATGAAGCGCATGCACACAGAATAGCTGTTGTAATGGATCTTGTTCATTCACACGCCGTTAAAAACGATTTGGAGGGGCTTTCAACCATAGACGGAAGCAGAGATCTCTACTTTCACGGCGGAGCGGCAGGAGACCATCCCGCATGGGGGACAAGATGCTTTAACTACGGCAAGGAGGAGACAATAAGATTTTTACTTTCAAACTGTAAGTTTTGGCTTCAGGAATACCATTTAGATGGATTCAGGTTTGATGGCATAACAAGCATGCTCTACAAGGATCATGGCCTTGAACGCGATTTTACCGGCTATAACGATTACTTTACATCTAACACAGATACAGATGCTTACACATACCTCTCCTTGGCCAATTCGCTAATAAAGGAGATAAAGCCGCACTCAATAACCATAGCGGAGGATATGAGCGGTATGCCCGGCCTTGCAGCTCCTGTGGCAGAGGGTGGAGCGGGATTTGATTACAGATTGGCAATGGGGGTGCCGGACCACTGGATTAAATGGATTAAGGAGCTTCCCGACGAATATTGGAATGTGGGGGAGATGTGGTACCAGCTTACCAACAAACGGGCCGATGAGAAGACCATCAGTTATGCAGAGTCTCACGATCAGGCGCTTGTTGGTGACAAGACAATAATATTCAGGCTGTTGGACTCTCTCATGTATACAGAGATGGAGAAAAGTTCCAAAGATATGAGGATAGACAGAGGTATTGCCCTGCACAAGATGATAAGACTTGTTACCTTGGCAACTTGCGGAGGCGGATATCTTACATTTATGGGAAACGAGTTCGGGCATCCCGAATGGATAGACTTTCCGCGCCCGGGGAACGGATGGTCGTACAAGTATGCAACAAGAAAATGGAGCTTGGCAGATAACAACCTGTTAAGGTACAGCTCACTCCTGCAGTTTGAGAAGGATATGATAAAGCTGTTTAGGGAGAATGACATTCTTAAATACCGGCCCGTTTCCATCTATAATGATGTGGAAAAACAGGTAATGGCCTTTAAACGTGGAGATTATATATTTGTGTTTAATTTCAGCCCGTTGAAATCATATACAGACTACACTTTATATGGAATAAAAGATGGAATTTACAGAGTTGTGTTAGACACGGATTGGAAAGAGTTCGGCGGTTTTGAAAGGAACAACAGAGATTGCAAATATAAAGTTTCAAATGGAAAATTTGAGATATATGTTCCAAGCCGTTGCGGATTGGTTTACAAAATGTAAAATTATTGTTAATAATTGATATTATCTTTGGTGAAAGAGCTATCTTTGAGCCAAAGTTTCTATATAATAACGTATTATAAACAGAAAGGGTATCAGATGGCATATTTGGAATTCAATAAAGAGGAGTTGGTAAATTTGGAATACTCGCTAAAGAGAGAGATTCTGCTTAGTAACAGAGCCGGAGGATATGTAAACACAACAATCGTTGGGTGTAACACTCGTAAATATCATGGTTTGTTAGTTGTGCCTATAGACAATTTTAACGGAGAGAAGCATATTCTGCTCTCTACCGTACATGAATCGTTGGTACAGCACGACAAAGTATTCAACCTTGGCATAAACAGCTATGGTGACATATATGACCCTAAAGGTCACAAATATATTGTGGACTTTGAGATGAATTACGCCTCTACCATAACATATAGGGTGGGCGGTATGCTTTTCTCAAAGACAATCCTTTTCCTGCGGGACAGAGAGGAGGTTTTTATAAAATACACACTCATAGATGCTCATTCTGCAACAAAGCTGAGGATTAAGCCGTTTTTGGCATTCAGAAACATACATGCCCTCACTCATGCCAATACAGATGCTAATGTTAAGTATGAGGTTTTGGACAACGGAGTGGGATTCAGACTATACGACGGATTTCCGCAACTTTCACTTCAACTTAACAAAAAGAACGAGTGGATAGCATCGCCGGACTGGTATAAGAACATAGTCTATAAAGAGGAGGCGAGAAGAGGTTTTGAATGTTGTGAGGATCTGTTTGTTCCCGGCTATTTTGAGGTTCCTATAAAGAAGGGGGAGTCTGTAATATTTTCCGCCTCTACAGCCGTTGAGAAACCTATGGGCTTTAAGGCGAGGTTTGAAAGCGAGGTTATAAAGAGAGACAATACAAGAGTGAACTATGAGGCATGCCTTAAATTGGCCGCCAAACAGTTTATCATAAAGAGAAACGGCAATTATGAGATCTGTTCCGGTTATTCATGGTGTTACGAGAATTTGAGGACATCCTTTATAGCACTGCCCGGTCTTACATTCTATAACGACGGAGATGGAGAGCGGTTTGAGACTATATTGGACAATATGCTCTTACGAGTAAAGGGTCTGTTGCTGCATTATGAGAAGGCTCCAGACATACCGTTATGGTATGTGAGGTGTGTTCAGGAGTTTCTCAAATGGGGCGGTGCACAGAAAGAGTTCAACCGTAAAAAGGCAGTATCAAAATATCTTCCTTTATGCAAGGAGATAGTTGACAGCTACATTAAAGGCGTTTACGGAAATACCCGGGTAACCGAACAGGGGATGCTATGGTCAGAAGAGAAGAACGTTGCACTATCATGGATGAATGCTTATAATGCAGGGAAGCCGGTTACGGAGAGGCCTGGTCTTAAAGTGGAGGTTAATGCTCTGTGGTATAACGCATTAAAATTTGTAGAAGCGGAGTTGAAATTGAAAAACGGACCTGTGGTGGAGATAGCGGAGAAGATAGAGGAGAACTTTACAGAGCTGTTCTATGATAAAGAGAGAAAGCAGTTATATGACTACATCTACACAGACGGAGCGCATTTCGATACCAGACCAAACCAGCTTATAGCAGTATCACTGCCTTATTCTCCATTAGATGAGGTGATAAAGATAGAGGTGTTGAGAAAGGTAGACAAAGAGTTGCTTACAGTGAGGGGGATAAGGACGCTTTCACCAAAGAACCCTGTCTACAAAGGGGTTTATGAGGGGGACCAGACAAGCAGAGATTTAGCGCATCATAACGGATGCACCTTCCCATGGCTTTTGGGCTGTTACATAGATGCCAAGATAATGATAGAGGGGGCAAAATTTGTTAAAAAGGGAAAACAGCTGTTGGGAGCTTTTGAAGAGGATATAAATATTCACGGAATAGGCTCGGTTGCAGAGATATATGATGGAGATCCTTCTCACTCCCCTCACGGATGTATCTCCTCTGCAGCAAGCGTGGCGGAGATTATAAGGGGAGAGTGGCTGTTGGATAATGTTAAAAAACTAAAAAACAGATAGTATGAGAGTATTGATGTTCGGTTGGGAGTTTCCGCCTAATATTGCAGGCGGTTTGGGAACAGCCTGTTACGGCCTTACCAAAGGTTTGGCCAAGAACGGGGTGGATATTCTGTTTGTAATGCCTGCAGCATCCGGAAAAGAGGACCAGAGTGCTGTAAAGATCATTAATGCCAGTGATGTGGAGATAGAGGAGATGATATCCCAAACGCATTGCGGTTCTCAGGTAAAAGGGGAGAGCAGTACAGAGAGAGACTCCTTTTTTGAGAAGGTCAATTTCCTAAAGGTGGACTCCTCACTCGTTCCGTATGTAGATCCCTCTGTTATAGTGGAGAGCAAAAAGAAAGGAGTAGAGAGGAGCCGTACTTTTGAGACAAAGGAGAGTGAGGCAAGATGGTGGAAAGATTTTAAGGTAAACTATGGCGGCAAGTACAAGTTCAGCGGAAAATACGGTGCCAATCTTATGGAGGAGGTTAGCCGCTATGCCATGGTCGCAGCCACTATTGCCAATGAGAACAGTTTTGATGTAATACATGCCCACGACTGGCTTACATATCCGGCAGGAATAGCGGCAAAAAGGGTATCGGGGAAACCGTTAGTCATTCACGTTCATGCTACCGAGTTCGACAGAAGCGGAGAGAATGTGAACACCATTACCTACGGTATTGAGCGTATGGGTATGATGGAGGCGGACAAGATAATTACCGTAAGTAACCTTACAAGAAATATAGTAATAAATAAATACGGCATAGATCCGTCTAAGGTTGTTACTGTTCATAACGCGGTAGATTTTAAGGAGACCGCACCATACGAAATAAAGAGAGGGGTGGATGAAAAGATTGTAACATTTTTAGGAAGGATAACATTTCAGAAAGGTCCGGGATACTTTATAGAGGCTGCTGCAAAGGTGCTTAAGAGATGCGACAATGTGCGTTTTGTGATGGCCGGTAACGGAGACCTCCTTAACAGGTCTATAAGACGTGTTGCCAAATTGGGCATAGCTGACAGATTCCACTTTACGGGATTCCTTAAGGGAGATGACGTAAAGAGGATGTTTGCATATTCAGATGTATATGTGATGCCGTCTGTTTCGGAGCCGTTTGGCATATCGCCGTTGGAGGCCATGAAATCCAATGTTCCGGTTATCATCTCCAAGCAATCCGGTGTTGCGGAGGTGCTTAAATATGCAATTAAGATAGATTTCTGGGATATAGATGCAATGGCAGACTCAATATATGCACTGCTTAACTATCCGGCTCTGTCTCACATGAGTACGGAATACGGGATGAAGGAGGTAAATGCACTAAAATGGGAGAATGCGGCCAAAAAGATTAAAGCGGTTTACGAGTCGGTAGCAGGTGCATGACAGACTGCAAAGCAAGTTACCTAAAATTATTGTTTATCGGGAAGAAAAAAAATTAACTATGGATAAATCATTATGTTTGTATTTTCAGGTGCATCAGCCTGACAGATTGAGACTTTACAGGTTCTTTGATATTGGCAACGACTCTCATTACTACGATGATTTTGCCAACAGGGCAATAATGAACAGGGTTGCGCAGAGATGCTATCTGCCTATGAATGCTCTGTTGTTGGAGTTGATAGAGCAATATAAGGGGGATTTTAAGGTCTCTTTTTCAATAACAGGCGGGGCAATAGAGCAGTTTAGGGAGTATGCTCCGGAGGTGTTGGACAGCTTTAAAAAATTAGCCAAGACCGGTTGTGTTGAATTTTTGGCCGAGACCTCTTCCCATTCGTTGGCATCGCTCAAATCCGAGGCAGAGTTTGTGCGTCAGATTAAGGAGCAGGAGAAGCTGATTGTAAAGTATTTTGGAAAGAAACCTACAGCGTTCAGGAATACGGAGCTTATCTATTCAGACAAGATTGGAGAGACGGTTGCGTCGTTAGGATATAATGTAATGCTTACAGAGGGGGCAAGACACATACTTGGATGGAAGAGCCCAAACTATGTCTATACCAACTGTATAAATCCAAGGCTCAAGCTTTTGCTGAGGAACTTTGAACTTAGTGACGACATTTCGTTCAGATTCTCGGACAGAAGTTCGTCGCTGTGGCCTCTTACTGCAGAGAAATTTACAAACCTGCTTGCAGATAACTGCAAGAGCAGCGATGTTGTGAATATCTTTATGGACTACGAGACATTTGGCGAGCATCAGAATGCCTCTTCGGGCATCTTTGATTTTATGCGTGCGCTTCCTGGAACTGTGCTCAAGTATACAGACATAAAGTTCAACACGCCATCTCAAGCAGCTGAATATCACCAGCCTGTAGCTCCGCTGTATGTGCCTTTCCCTATCTCATGGGCAGATGAGGAGAGAGATACAAGTGCATGGTTGGGAAACGAACTGCAGAACGAAGCGTTTACAAAGCTGTATTCTGTAGAGAATGATGTATATAAGATTGCAGACAAGAAGTTGACGGCAGATTTCAGAAAACTTCAGGAGAGCGATCACTTTTACTATATGTGTACCAAATTCTTCTCGGACGGTGCGGTACATAAATATTTTAATCCGTACGATACGCCGTACGAGGCATTCATCAACTATATGAATGTCTTGAGCGACTTTCTGCTCAGAGTTAAGAAAAAGAAGGAAAGATTGAATAAAACAGTTAAAGAGAAATGAGTTTGGAAAAGAGACCCGACTACCTTTTTGAGGTAAGTTGGGAGGTTTGTAACAAGATAGGCGGAATTCATACCGTAATAGCAACAAAAGCATACAATTTAAGCACAGAATATGGTGACAGCCATATACTTATAGGCCCGGATGTTTGGAGGGATACAGATAATAACCCGGAGTTTGAGGAGGATGAGCTTCTTTACAAGAGCTGGAGGATGCAGGCAGCAGAGGAGGGGTTGAGGGTAAGGGTAGGACGCTGGATGACAAATGGCAGGCCGATAGTCATTTTGGTAGATTTTACGCAGTTTATAGAGAAGAAAAATGATATATTTACCGAGCTTTGGAAAAGATTCTCGTTGGATTCGCTGAGCGGAGGATGGGACTATACGGAGCCTGCCCTTTTTGGATACGCCTCCGGTAAGGTTATAGAGAGCTTTGTAAAGTTCAATCTGCATTCGCACAATAAGGTGGTTGCCCAGTTCCACGAATGGATGACAGGCGCCGGCATATTGTACCTCAAGCAGCAGAATCTGTCAATTGCAACAGTATTTACCACTCACGCAACAGTTGTGGGGAGATGTTTGGCATGCAATAACCTTCCGTTGTACGACAACATGGCATCGTATAACGGAGATGAGAAGGCTGCGCAGTTTAATGTTACCGCAAAGCATTCGTTAGAGAAGGTATCGGCAGCAAATGCAGACATTTTTACCACTGTGAGCAACATTACGGCAAAGGAGTGCAGGCAGTTCCTTGGCAAGGCTGTAGATATCATTACACCAAACGGTTTTGATCCTACTTTTCTTCCCGACAAAAAAGAATTATGGGACAAAAAGCGTACTGCAGCAAGAGAGAAAATGTTGGAGATTGCCTCTGCTATGCATGGAAAGAGCTATGGCAAAGATACCTGTATAATAGGCATAAGCGGACGCTACGAGTTCAAAAACAAAGGTATAGACATCTTTATTGATGCTTTGGGCAAACTTAAGGAGAACGGCTATTCGGGAAAACAGATACTTGCATGCATAATGATTCCTGCAGGGATAAACGGCCCCGATAAGGAACTCGTCTTAAGATTGAAAGGTGAATCCTGTGAGAATGGTATAATAGGCACAACGCATACACTTCAAGATCCGGAATACGACAGCATACTCGCATATATAAAAAGACATAGCCTTGCCGAGAACAGTGCTGTGGATGTTATGTATGTACCGTCATATCTTAAGGGTGACGACGGTATTTTTGATATGCCGTACTACGATCTCCTTATAGGAATGGATCTTACAGCTTTCCCGTCATACTATGAACCATGGGGTTATACCCCGTTGGAGAGTCTTGCTTTTAAAGTTCCTACAATTACAACCTCGTTGGCAGGTTTTGGCCAATGGGTTAAGGAGAACTATAAGGGAGACATTAACGCAATAGAGATAATAGAGAGGAATGATGCCAACTATAATGCAGTGGTAGACGGTGTTGTAGGCAAGATAATAGATATTGTGGACCTTACGGAGCAGCAGAAGATGGAGTATGCAGAGAATGCTTCCGATATATCAAAAGTTGCTCTGTGGGCCAACAATATAAAGTACTACAATGCAGCCTACGAGCGTGCAATGGAGAAGACACGGACCATAAAGGGGCTGAATCCTGTTGGAAAGGAGGAGCCTGTCCAGACATTTTCTAGATTCAGATCCAATCTGCCGGAGTGGAGGTCGTTTATTGTAAACAAGCATCTTCCCGACAGATTGAAAGCGCTTGATACCCTTTCAAAGAACCTTTGGTGGTGCTGGAACCAGGAGGCGTTGGATCTCTTTAAGATGGCAGACCCCGACCTTTGGACAAAGTGCGGTTTTAACCCTATTGCACTGTTGGATTCAATAAGCCTTAAGCACTATAAGATACTATCTGAAAATAAAGAGTTTACAGATAAATTAGATAAGGTGTACTCAGACTTTACGGAGTATATGTCTATGCCTAAGGATAATAAAACGCCTAATATCTCATACTTCTGTATGGAGTACGGTTTGGATACATCGCTCAAGATCTATTCGGGAGGTTTGGGCATTTTAGCGGGAGACTACCTAAAGGAGGCCAGCGATATGAATGTGAACATGACCGCGGTAGGCTTCCTTTACAAGTACGGCTATTTCACACAGAAATTGTCGGGAAGAGGGGAACAGGAGGCATACTACGAACCTCAGGATTTCTCCAAGACACCTGCCGTTCCATGTATGGATGGCGCAGGCAACTGGGTAACAATATCTGTTGCTTTTCCGGGCAGAAATGTCTATGCAAGGGTATGGAAGGTTGAGGTTGGCCGTGTAAATCTGTATCTTTTGGATACAGACTTTGAGGATAACCAGCCTGAGGACAGATCTATATCGCACCAGCTGTACGGCGGAGACTGGGAGAACAGGCTCAAACAGGAGCTTATACTTGGCATTGGCGGTATAAGGGCGTTGAGAGCATTGGGGGTAAACTCTCAGGTTTATCATTGTAATGAGGGGCATGCTGCGTTTATAGGGATGGAGAGGCTGAGAGAGTATGTCCAGAATGACAATCTCTCTTTCAATGAGGCTGTTGAGGTTGTAAGGAGTACATCCTTGTTTACAACTCATACACCTGTTCCTGCCGGACATGATGCCTTCAGTACAGATATGCTAAGGAAGTATATCCCTCATTATGCAGGCAGATTAAAGATAGATTGGGAGACACTGCTAAGCCTTGGAATGATAAATCCATACGATGCAAATGAAAAATTTTCGATGAGTCATCTTGCGGCAAACCTTTCACAGGATGTGAACGGTGTGAGTTGGCTGCATGGAAAGGTGAGTCAGGATATATTTGCCAATATGTGGCCGGGGTATCTTCCAGAAGAACTGAATGTTGGCTACGTTACCAACGGAGTACATTATCAGACCTGGACAGCAAAGGAGTGGAAAGAGGTACATGCAAGGGTGTTTGGCAAGGAGTTCAGCTCACATCATTATGACAAGAGCTGTTTCCAGGGGATAAGAACAGTAGGGGAGGAGGAGATCTGGTCTATAAGAAAGTCGCTTAAGGCCAAACTTATAAGAAAAGTAAAGGAGATACTCTCAAATCCATCTGCTACAAACCACTATTCGCCAAAGGATATTGTAAAGATTAAGGAGACATTAAGGGACGATATCCTTACAATAGGATTTGCAAGACGTTTTGCAACATATAAACGTGCATATCTGCTCTTTAGAGATTTAGACAGACTTAACGATATAGTTAATAATCCAAAACACCCTGTCCAGTTCCTGTTTGCAGGAAAGGCGCATCCGGCAGACAAGGCGGGCCAGGATCTTATAAAACATATAGTTGAGGTGTCAAAGATGCCGCAGTTCATTGGAAAGATAGTGTTTATCCCTAACTACGATATCACCATTGCAAAGATGCTTGTACAGGGAGTTGATATCTGGATGAACACACCTACAAGACCGTTGGAGGCATCAGGTACAAGCGGTGAGAAGGCAACAATGAACGGCGTAATGCACTTCTCTGTATTAGACGGCTGGTGGGTAGAAGGCTATAAAGAGGGTGCAGGCTGGGCTTTGCCTATGGAGCGTACATACACAGACCAGAATTTCCAGGATGAGTTGGATGCTGCTACAATATACAATATTATTGAGGATGAGATTGCTCCGCGTTATTACGATGTAGACAGAAGAGGTATCTCTCATGAGTGGATAGAGA
The DNA here is from genome assembly GCA_934717185.1 of uncultured Bacteroidales bacterium. Lineage (GTDB taxonomy): Bacteria > Bacteroidota > Bacteroidia > Bacteroidales > UBA932 > Egerieousia. The sequence goes on from CAKUYQ010000029.1 coordinate 12,922, forward strand.
CAATAAAGAACTGTGTGGCAGAGGTCGCATGCAACTTTACAACCAACAGGATGATGGGGGATTATATCCGCCAATATTACCTGCCGCTTGCAGACAGAGGTGCCAAGATTGTTGCAAATGACTTTGAGATGGCAAGAGATATAGCTCAATGGAAGAAAAAGATGAGAAGGGCATGGGATGGCATTGAGATTATAGGATACTCTAAATTAAGCAATCTGTCCGGAGCATTGCTTATAGGCAAGGATTATGAATCTGAGGTTACACTTAATCTGGGAGATATAGAGCCTCAGAACATAGGCTTGGAGATAGTTCTTGTACAGAATGAGAAAGATAGACTTAGCGTTAAGCAGAGAGCCGAGTTTACCCTAAAGGAGTGCAACAGGGGGATTGCCACATACGTTTGTAAATTAACGCCCGAGGCTACCGGTACATATATGGGATGTTGCAGAATGTATGCAAAGAATCCTCTTATGGCCCACAGGCAGGATTTTGAATTGGTGAAATGGTTGTAGCGGCTACAGGTTTTTTTGACGGTGTACACAAAGGGCACAGAAAGGTCTTGGATACACTATGCGAAATTGCTCGCAGGGAGGGGAAAAAGAGTGCGGTTGTCACCTTCTGGCCACACCCGAGGAGTGTTCTGCAGCAGGGTGCAGATAATTTGCGTTTGCTTAATTCGTTGGAGGAGAAAAAAGAACTCATCAGGCAGGCCGGTGTAGATGAGTTCTTTGTATTGCCGTTCAGCAGGGAGTTCAGCAAGTTGTCAAGCAGGGAGTTTGTTGCAGGATATTTAAGAGACAAGTTCGCTGTCTCTACCCTTATTATAGGTTATGACCATAGAATGGGGCACAGCAGCAGCGAAACCCAGGAGGATTTTATTAATATGGCGGCAGAGGAGGGGGTAAAGGTTGTAAGGGTATCTGAATTCATAGAGGGTGATCTAACGGTTAGTTCTACCAAGATAAGAAATTATTTAGTGTCCGGCGAATTGGCCAAAGCCAATGATTTTTTGGGGTATAACTACTCACTTAAAGGGGTTGTTGTGTCGGGAAAAAAATTAGGAAGAAAAATAGGCTTTCCAACGGCTAATTTGGCTCTTTACGAACCTTTAAAGGTTATACCGGGAGGGGGCGTTTACGGTGTTAAGGTAGAATTGTTGGGCAAGGTGTACAAAGGGGTTTGCAACATTGGCACCAGACCTACGGTAAATGCAACCGAGGAGAGGACAATTGAGACTCATATATTGGATTTTAATGAAGATATATATGGGTTGGATATGAGAGTGGAGTTTTTCTTTAAGATACGGGATGAAGTTAAGTTCGCCTCTTTGGAAGAACTTGCCTCTCAGATAGAAAAAGACAAAAGACGGGTTAAGGAGACAGATTTTTAAAATTAAATAGAATTTACTACCTTTGTACCAAGAGTCCCGGCGGAGTACGGGATTCTTTCTTTTTTAATTTAACAATATTATGGCTAATAACAATATTCACTATGTAACAGCCGAAGGATTAGAAAAAATGAAGGCTGAGCTTGCTCACATGATTTCTGTGGAGAGACCTGCTATTTCCAAGGCCATTGCAGAGGCGCGTGACAAGGGGGATTTATCCGAGAATGCAGAGTATGATGCTGCTCGAGAGGCTCAAGGTATGTTAGAAATGAAGATTGCACAGTTGCAGGAGTTGGTTGCAAATGCACGCGTAATAGATGAGAGCCGTCTTGGAACATCGCATGTACAGATGCTTAACAAGGTAAAAATAAAGAATCTTGCAACAAAGGCCGTTATGGAGTTTACCATTGTAGGTGAATCTGAGGCCAACCTCAGGGAGGGAAAACTTGCATCAACAACACCTATAGGGAAAGCTCTTATGGGAAAACAGAAGGGTGATGTTGTAGATGTGGTTACACCCGGCGGTACGGTTAAGTTTGAGATTCTAGATATAACTTTATAGACGGCGTTAGCGTTGGCTTTGGCTTTAGCTTTGGCTTTAGCTTTGGCTTTAGCTTTGGCTTTGGCTTTGGCGATTTTTAAAAGTAAAGAGAGTAAAGAAAGTAAAGTAAAGAGAACTATTATCTTTAATACTTTAAACTAATAAACTGACTATAAACTCTCAACTCTCAACTATAAACTAATTAAGGATATGGCAACAATTTTTACAAAGATAGCAAATGGCGAAATTCCATCTTACAAGGTGGCTGAGTCGAATGATTATTACGCTTTTTTGGATATTAATCCGTTAGCGAAAGGGCATGTTCTTGTAATACCTAAAAAGATAGAAGATGATTATATCTTTAATCTTCCCGGCAATGTTTATGACGGCCTTTGGAATTTTGCCCGTAAGGTAGCAATTGCCGTAAAGGCCGCAATTCCATGCAAAAGGGTGGGAGTTGCCGTTCTCGGCATGGAGGTTCCGCATACACATATTCATCTTGTTCCGCTGAATGCAGAATCAGACATGGATTTCCGAAAGGAGAAGCTACACCTTTCGGAGGACGAGTTTGCGCATATTGCAAACTCCATAGCAGAGGAGTTTAAAAAACTGTAGACTATAACAGAACAGATTACAAAGCAGATTATAAATTTATCAAAACAGCAGATGAAAAAAGTTTTATTTTACCTTGCAGTTTCGTTTTTGGCAGTCTCTTGCGGAAAAAACAGTGCAAACATATCGGCAACAATCAATGGCGCAGGCGACAAAGAGGTTGTTCTGCAGAGATTGGATATTAACAATGTTGTTCCTGTCGATACCGTAAAAACCAATAAAAACGGCAGCTTGTCTTGTAAAATTAAATTTGCAGACAACGCTCCGCAGTTCTATTATCTCTCATATAACAACAAGAGGATTGCCTCTATGATTGTTATGCCAAATGATAATATAACCATTGCAGCAGATACTCTTGGCAACTATAATATCAACGGTTCAAAAGAATCTTCGCTGCTAAAGAGATTGGATTCATCTCTTGTTGCCGTTCAGGCAAAATACAGCGAATTGGCGGCCAAGGTAGGCGATGCGATTGCGGCAAAAGATGATGAGGCCGTAAAGACCCTGAGACAGGATATGGGAAGACTGTATGTAAAATATAAACAGGGGGTAATGAAGCAGATACTTGGCAACCCATACTCATTTAGCAATATTCCGGCTTTGTATCAGAATTTTAGCACCAATCTGCCACTCTTTGCAGAGTTTACAGACGGCCTTATCTTTAAAAGAGTCTACGACTCACTCGTTACAAAATATCCGCACTCTGCATATGTAATGCATCTTAAAAAGGAGGCCGATGCCTTTGATAAGAGAGTTGAACTTGAGCAGAAACTCCTGCAGGCAGGTGTATCCTCTTTCCCTAATGTTTCGCTTCCCGACATAAACTCCAAACCTCGTGAGCTTAGAGAGTTGGAGGGGAGACCGTTCATCCTCTATTTCTGGGGTTCGGCAGATGTTAACCAAAAACTGTTTAACAACCAGTTGAAAGATATTTATGCGGCATACAATCCAAAAGGGCTTGAAATTTATCAGGTTAGTGTAGATACAGACAAGGCAATGTGGGCAACCGCAGTAAAGGAGCAACAACTTCCATGGATTAATGTATGCGATGGCGCAAGCGGTTCATCGCAAGCCATAATTGCCTACAACATCAGCGCAGTTCCATCTCTGTTCATCTTTGACAAAGAGGGAAACATTGTTGCAAGAGATATATTCAATGATGCCAAACTAAAGAATATACTCAACGGTATTTGTAAATAGCGTTTGATTAGCTTTGGCTTTGGCTTTTTTTTAAAGTAAAGAGAGTAAAGAAAGTAAAGAAAGTAAAGAAAGTAAAGAAAGTAAAGAAAGTAAAGAAGCCAATGCTAAATATAGTTTGTAGTTGAGAGCTTATAGTGTATAGAAAGATAGCTTTGGCGTTAGCGTTGGCGTTGGCCTAAGTTTGTAGTGTATAGGATGTGAGAGAACGTGTAGAAAGAAGAAACCATTTACTATAATAGAAGCATCATAAGATAACAGAGGCGGCTTAAGCATTTTGCGAAACCGCCTCTGTTTTTGTTTTTATGGTTTTAGCAATTTATTTAAATGCCAATTCGTAGCAGTTGCCAAAAGCACTCCTTCATTTCACATGATTTCCTGTTTTGCGGTTTTATTAGATGGTGATAGTATATTTTGCTGTATTTATTGATTAGTTTTAGAAGTTGAATTAAATCACAAATTTATACACTTATTTTTGCTTTTTATTGTTATTCTTCAGAGAAAAGCAATATTTTTGCATAAAGAAAATCATGTAATAATGGCAAACAAAGATTTGAATCGGCTTAAACTCGTTTTAGTAGAGCAAAAAAGAACAGCTAAATGGCTGGCAGCAGAGATAGGAAAAGATCCTGCTACTGTATCAAAGTGGTGCACTAATACAGCACAGCCAAGTATTGAAACTTTATCTATCATTGCGGAAAAACTGGATGTGGATATTCGTGAACTTCTACAGTCTTCAAAGGTTGAAAGGGGACCTGTTTATATAAGAGTAGAACAATAACAGAAAAGACAAATGAACATCATTGAGTTATACGAGAACTTGAAGGACAGCTACAAAAGTTACCTTGAAAGTTTTGTGGTTATAAAGGATGAACGAATCAAGGAAAAGGTCAGTGACTCCATTAAAAACGAAGAATTATGGCCTAAAGCTTTAATTCAATTCAATCCAAACTTCGAGAAGGGAGTAGGTGTGAAAGATCTTATTGCCAAGGGACTTCCTATCCACAAAGATTTGGAATACTTCTTCGATAAACCTTTCTACAAACACCAACAAGAAGCTATAGAGTTAGGTTGCCAAGACAAAGAATTCATCGTTACATCTGGAACAGGTTCAGGTAAGTCACGTGCCTTTATGGCAACTATATTCAATTTTGTTCTACTTCACGAAGAATCCTGCAAGGATAAGACAATAGCGATTATCGTTTATCCTATGAATGCGTTAATCAATTCGCAGGCAGAGGAACTTAGTCGCTACAAGGCTGAATTTGAAGAAAGAACAGGTCGCACCTGTCCTTTTACATTTGGAAAATATACAGGTCAAGAGAATGATGAAGCACGTGCAAAGATGCAACAAACACCTCCTAACATCATATTGACAAACTATATGATGTTGGAGTTGCTCATGACTCGTGCCGGCAAAGAAGAAGACCTTCGTAAATGTTTCTTGGAGAACCTACACTTTCTTGTATTCGATGAGTTACACACTTATCGTGGAATGCAGGGAAGCGATGTTTCATTTCTTATTCGAAGAATCAAATCATTGGCAGCCGGCCGTCTCCTTTGTTTCGGCACATCTGCAACTATGGTTGCCGATGACAGCATGAGCTATAGCCAACAAAGGGAAAAAGTTGCCGAAGTTGCATCTTGCATCTTTGGCAGTTCATACTCAAAAGAACAAGTCATTGACGAAACTCTTGTAATAGGTTTGTCTGACGAAGACCCTTCTGATGGAGAATTGCGTAATTGCATCAATAATCCCATACCTGACTCTACGAATATCGATGATGCTAAGAGATACCCAACTGCCATTTGGTTAGAACAAACCATAGCACTTGAATATAAAAAGAAAGAAGGTAAATATTTCAGAGGGAAGCCCATGTCTATTGAGGATATGGCTAAACAACTGAGCATTAAGACAAGAGAAGGAGTTGCCAAATGTCAAAGACACATTATTGGTATATTAAATTGGTGCAATATTCTTAACCAACAAAAGGGCGTATCTATTCTTCCATATAAAGTGCATCAGTTCATCCCACAAACAGGAAATGTATACCTTACTTTAGGAGAGCAAGCAAATCGTCAAATCACAGTAGAGGAAAAACTCTATTGTGATGAATTATCACATGGTGATACTAAAATTATGTATTACCCCGTTGTGTTTAGCCGTCTAAGTGGACACGAGTTTTATGTCATCAAGATAAACGGCAGTCAAATTTTGCCAAGAAACTTTGATGGCTATGCTTCCGGTGATGGTAATAGTGATGTTAATGATGGCTATATCATCATACCACACACAGGAGAAGATATCAACAATTATCTATTGGATGTCAATTCCGACGAGATTCCTGCCGATTGGTACTCCATCAATAAGAACGGAGTGAGAAAACTGAAGAAGACATACGAATCACGCATTCCTAAAAAGGTATATGTGACACCTTCAGGTGAATATAGCCCAACAGGACCAATTAGTGGTATTGGCTATATGGAAACTATCTTTGTACCATCGCCATTGATGTACGACCCAACAGCTCGTGTCGTTTACAAAGGTAAGCAATCAGAATATTCTAAACTTTCAAGAATCGGTGGTGAAGGTAGAAGTACTGCTACTACTGTATTGTCATACGAGGATATTGCCCTTATGCAGAAGATGGGCATTGAGCAAAGCAACAGAAAGCTTCTGACCTTTGTAGATGCTCGCCAAGATGCAGCGTTGCAGGCTGGACACTTCAATGATTTTATTCGAATAGGAAAAATACGTTCTGCCATTTGGAATGCCATTAAAGATACAGCAGAGCCAATAGACAACACAAAAATTGCTCGTATGGTGTTGGACAACCTTCACCTTGACATAAATGACTATTCTATTCGCCAGGAGCTCCGTGGTGGACGGGCAAATGACGTAAAGAACATCATGGAGCAATATCTCTCAACCATCATATATGATGACCTTGCAGGCAACTGGACAGTCATCATGCCAAACTTGGAAGATTGTGCATTGCTAAACATTGGTTATAAATATCTCCATGACGAAATCACTGGCGAGAACAATTCTGAACGCCTCTATGACATACCAGAGTTGGAAGGATTGGATGATGGACAAAAAGAAGAGTTCATTACTCAAATCCTCGACTACTTGCGCCATAAACTTTGCATCTATAGTAGCGAGAGAACATTGCAAGCAGTCAAAGGCACGACAAAGGCAGTAAGAGAATATCTGAAAGCACCTTGGACGCTTGACGAAAGTGACAAGATTGAGGAAGCTAAAGAATTGTTTATTGTTAACCCTCGCAGACGAAATTCATACAATTTGGAAAGTGGAGGCTTTAGAAGTAAATTAGGTATATTCGTGCGTGACTATATAGAAAAGAAAACAGAACGTGTCATTGCCAATGAGGAAGCATACACGGAATATATGACAGGACTTTTCGAAGCCTTGTCCAACTTCATCATATCTGACAATGGCACCTACCAGCTCGACTATGGTTGTATCCTGTGGCAAGCTGGCGACAAGCAGCATATACGCCGAGACTTGGTTCGTTTCCGCACTTTGGATGGAGGAGAATGGCTTGAAAAAGAACCTAACCGTTACTTTCAGCAGTTCTACCAAAACATACCACTTAAAGATGTGTGCTTGGAGGCAAAAGATCATACCGGACAGGTGTCAAAAGAGGACCGAGAACAACGTGAGCAGGATTTTCGTGAAGGAAAATTCCCTGTACTATACTGTTCTCCTACCATGGAGTTGGGTATTGACATCAAGGACTTGTCTATTGTTGGCATGCGTAATGTGCCACCAACCCCGGCAAACTACACCCAACGTGCCGGTCGTGCAGGACGAAGTGGACAAGCGGCATTGGTATATACTTATTGCCGCCCACGTAACTCACATGAGAATTACTATCTGAGCCATCCCGAAAAAATGGTAAAAGGTGAAGTGAAGGCTCCAAGGATGGAATTGGTCAACGAAGAACTATTCCGCACTCACCTCCACTCCACCATTCTGTCTTTGTGTCCTATCAAAGAACTGTCTGATGGCATCAAGGACTTGGTAGATTACTACGACATCAACAACATCACATTAAAAGATGAGGTTCGCATTGCACTACAGCTCACCCAAGAGCGTAAGGAACAGATAAAGCAAGTTTTCAAACAAATCATGAATGAGCCGTTCTTGAAAGGTCGAATGGAAACAGAACAACCTATTTGGTTTACCGAACATTGGCTGGACAATATCCTGACAAATTATGAATATGACTTCGACAAGTCACTCGACCGTTGGCGTTCTCTATATAAGCAAGCGCAGACTCAGATTGAAGAAGCGAACCTTGTCATCAAGAATCGCATCTATGGTGAGAACTCTAAAGAGAAGCGTGATGCACATATGAAACAACTGCGCGGCGAAAGTCTTCGTGAGATGCTGCTCGGCGTAAACCAAGGCAAGAATAAGGAAGAAAACGAATTCTATCCTTATCGTTATTTGGCAAGCGAAGGGTTCTTGCCTGGTTATAACTTCACCAAGTTGCCACAGCGAGCATTGCTACAATATAAGTCAGACAAGGTGGAATACCTAAGTCGTCCAAAGCGTCTTGCTCTGAGCGAGTTCGGTCCACAGAACATTATATATAATAATGGTGGTAAATTCCGTATCACCCGGATGCAGATATTGTCGGAAGTTCTTCCCCATAAGTTCTTCTACAATCCAAAGACCGGTGTCGTATATAAGGATGAGGAGAATACGACTCATCATACCGACATTATTACAGGTGAGTCCTTGGATGGAGTTGTAAAGCTTATTCCTGGTATGTGTATCGAGGCGCAAGATATGGTTGCTACAGAAACCGAGAAGATAACTTGCCAAGAGGAGGAGCGTTCCCGTAAGTTCTATCAGACCAAGACATTTTTCTCAAGTGACGATCCACGTTCCATAAGCGAGTGTGAGCTACTCTCCCCACATGGTGAGCATTTGGCAAACATCCGTTATATTCCATCTTGTCGCCTGACATACATTTTGGAATCACGTAACGGCAACAATGCCAATGGCTTTGCGTTTGACACAAAGACAGGCGACTGGGTAAGCAACGATCGTCTTGCACGCATACAGGAAGAAGCTGATAAAAATCCGGAAGAGGCAGATCGCACCAAGTTTGTCAAACTCTTTACGGAGACAACAGCCAACGCTATATACATCCAGCCTCTAAAAGCATTGCTATTAGATAAAAAAGAAGCAGTTCGCACCTTCCTTTATGCTTTCAAACAGGCTATCGAAGATGTTTTCCAAATAGAAGGCAGCGAAATGGGAGCCGAGGTGATGGGAGAAGGAACAACGCCTAACATTCTCATCTACGAGAATGCGGAAGGCTCTCTCGGTGTATTAAGTCGTCTCGTCCACGAACCTGATGCTTATAGGGAAGTTGTGCAAAGAGCATACGACATTTGCTTCAACAAGCCTGAGTTGATGCAAGACGAGCTCAACGGATTGACTCCTGCCGATTACTCCAATCTGCTCAACTACTACAATCAACCATACCATCAGCAGATAGACATCCGTCTGATATACAGAACGCTCAAGTTGATGCAAGAGGCAAAAGTCGAACTTCATTGTGCAGGGCAAATGCTCAGTTACGATGAGCAATATGCTGCATTGGAAGCGGCAAGAGACCACAACAGTTCTACTGAGTATGAGTTTCTGAAGTATCTTCATAATCATCATCTGCGTTTACCGGACAAAGCACAACCGATGTTCCCAGAAGAATATTACGTACAGCCAGACTTCATGTATGGCGACCGCATTGTTGTATTCTGTGACGGCACACCACATGACCATCCAGAGATACAACAAGATGACAGAGAAAAACGTGAAGTGCTCGAAGATGCAGGTTTCGTAGTGTTAGCTTGGCATTATGCCACACCATTGGCAGACTTCATCAGCGAATACTCTGATATATTTACCCCGGTAAAATAAACGATATGGATTACAAGACTGGTACTTTGATAGAATTTAGGAATCGTCCTTGGGTTGTTCAGCAATCGGGAGAGGACAATCTTATGATAATAAAACCATTGGGAGGAACAGATGATGAGACGATTGGTCTCTATCTGCCTCTTTATGGGGATGAACTGCAGATTCATTCCTACAATTTTCGCCGTCCAACTGCTGACGACATCGGTAAATATAGTTATAAGGCATCAGCAAAGGTGCTTTATAATGCTTGCCGCCTATCCTTCCGAGACATTGCCGGTCCATTTCAGTGCTTGGGCAAACTGTCTTTTGAGCCACGTCCATATCAGATGGTTCCTCTGATTCTTGCCCTCAAACAAGAAAAAATAAGACTTCTTATCTCCGATGACGTGGGTATTGGCAAGACATTGGAATCATTGTTGATAGCCAAGGAATTGCTTGACCGCCACGAGATTACTCGCTTTGCAGTTGTTTGCCTGCCACATCTTTGTGAGCAATGGCAAAACGAAATCAAGGACAAGTTCGGGTTGGATGCAGAAATCATTCGTTCTTCTACGATTAGCTGTTTGGAAAAAAAACTGCGTCCGGACCAGAATGTGTTCCGTGATATTCCTTACCAAGTCATCTCAATTGACTACGTGAAGCAGGGCAATAAGCGAAACATATTCCTTGACCATTGCCCTGATTTTGTAATTGTTGATGAGGCACATACCTGCGCCAAGCCTACTGGTGCCAATAAGTACCAACAGCAGCGCTACCGCTTACTCAGCGACTTAGCCAACAAACCAGAACAGCAATTGGTATTGCTGACTGCCACTCCACATAGTGGTCAAAGCGAGGAGTTTCAGTCGCTCATAGGATTGCTGAACCCGAAGTTTGGAAATTATCAGCTTCAAACTGCCACAGAGCGTGAGGAGCTGTCTCATTATTTCGTACAACGCCGCCGTGCCGACATCAAGCAATACTTGGGTGGCGAAATCGTTTTTCCGGAGCGTGTATATATTGACAAAGATGAGTATTTGTATGCATCAGAATATCGCAATTTATTAGGTAGCTTGATTGAGTATGTGAAGCATGGCATCCAAAAGGTATCTGGAGCAGACAAGCGTAAGCAACGCTACATCTATTGGGATTTGCTTGCATTGATGCGTGGAGTAATGTCAAGCCCAGATGCTGGCATCAGTATGTTGCAGAACAAGATAGATAAAAGAGAAGATTCATCATCCGCCAACACCGATGATGAATCTGAGCAGGTATATGTATTCAATGACCCTCTGAAGGATTTGTTGAATGCAGATGATGTTGTTCCGGAGGCTTTGGAAACGACCAACTCTACCGACAAGAAAGAGTTCAAGAGTTTCATCAAACAGTTGGAGCACATCAAGGAAACTGATTCGGATGAAAAAGTAAAACAAGCTCTTGACATTGTTAAGTTCGCTCTTGACAATGGCATGAACCCTATCGTGTTTTGTCAATACATACAAACTGCAGAATATGTTGGCCAATACGTTAAAGAGCATTTGGAAAGCAACAAGAAATTTAAGAATGTTGTCGTTGGTGTTGTTACCAGCCGACTGGCTGACGAGGAGCGCAAGATGAAGATTGATACCTTATCGCAGGAAGATCGTCATGTGTTGGTTTGTACCGACTGCCTCTCCGAAGGTGTCAACTTGCAACAAGGTTTCGAAGCGGTCATCCATTACGATTTGCCTTGGAACCCAAACCGCATGGAGCAGCGAAATGGACGTATTGACCGTTTCGGACAAACAGCTCATGATGTTTTGGTATCAACTCTTCATGCCAAGAATAATCCTGTGGATGATATTGTACTCAATGTTCTGTACAAGAAGCAAGAGGAGATACGCAAGAAATTAGGTGTCTATCTTCCTATTGCCGATAATGACGCTTCGCTCATGGAGACAATCATGCAGCGCATCTTCGATGCTAAAGTTCCAACTCAAACTGACTATATGGAGCTATCCTTGTTTGACAACGACCCGGAATGGAAGAAGCAGCAGGATGAGGAATTGGAGATTCAACTCAAAAAGATGGAGGAGAACGAGAAGATTTCCCATACCTACTTTGCCCATAACAACAAGCAGATGGATCCTACTCGACTGAAAGCATCATTGGATGAGGCTAAATCTGTTATTGGTGGCGTGGAGGACACTCGTGACTTTGTAGTTGAGCAACTGTTACATGTGGGAGTAAACGTCCATACGGACGAATTGCCATTGTGCTATAGCTTTCAGCTCCTGGAGTTGCCAGCCAATTTGCGCCATTACTTCAAGAACAAAGCTACCGCCAAAGGGCTTGTGCGCATATCCTTCTCTTCCCCTACGCCAAAGCATTATATGTACATAGGTCGCAATCATACATTTGTGGAAGATTTAAGCCGAGCCGTAGTCAATGATTCGGTCAATGGCGGCGAATTGGGAGCCTGCCGAGCATTGGTCATGGAGACCTCAGAGGTGAAGACACGCACCGCCATCTTGTTGATGCGTGTCCGCAGCGTTATCAGAGACAAGAAGGTTGATAACAGAGAGTTAGTAGGTGAAGAAATGATTTTCGCAGGCTATCGTGGCAAGATAGACAACCACGATTTCCTCACACAGGAAGAGGCGAGGCAACTGTTTCTGCATTCGCAAGCTTCTGGCGACATGGATATGCCTACCCAAAAGGCGCTCTTCTCCAATGCCATCTGTTGGATATCCAATGAGCAGGAGTTACGCCGGCACACAGATGAAATAGCCCTCGAAAGGGCGTCACATCTTGTTGATGCTTTTGCCAAATACCGCACCTACCTAAAGGCATCGGAATACCAAGTGGTAGAACCTGTATTGCCAATGGATGTGATTGCGGCTTATTTGTTTGTTCCAAAAATATAAAAGAAACATTATGGTTGAAAACAATAATATACCTCAGTTTGTGAAAAGTAACTCCTTCATGTCCGACAGGAACTATGTGAAGTGGTTGTCTGATTTGAAGAAGCGTTTCCGCATAGCCCAACTAAAGGTGGCTGTGAAAGTAAATACCGAGATGCTCAAGTTCTATTGGGGGTTAGGCGAGGATATTTGCGAGAAACAAAAGCAGTACAAGTGGGGAGCAAACTTCATGAAAAGGTTGAGCCTTGATTTGCGTGCGGAATTTCCACAAGCAGAAGGCTTTTCTATGGCTAATCTATATAACATAAAGAAGTGGTTTGTATTCTATTCTTCTCAAACTGAATTTTTCTACCAAGCTGGTAGAAAATTACATGAAGTGGAATATGCTTCTGTGAAAATGCCGGAAATTCTGCTCTGCGTGCCATGGAGACACCAAACGGTCATTGTTGCCAAATGCAAAACAATTTCTGCGGCCATGTTCTATCTCAAAAGGGTTATGGATGGTAACATGAGCCGAACGGAATTGGAATTTGCCATCAAGTCACAACTCTATGAACACACGGGCAAGGCTCTCAACAATTTTGAGGCCACTCTGCCACAGGTACAAGGGGCTCTTGCTACAGAGATTATAAAAGACCCTTACAAGTTGGATTTCTTCTCGTTGCCAAGCAAGTTCAGCGAAATGGACTTGGAGAATAAGTTGGCCACTAATATTACTCGCTTCCTTTTGGAACTTGGTAAGGGCTTTGCGTATATCGGGCGGCAGATGGAACTTGATACACCAAGTGGCAAGTCTTACTTCCCCGATATGGTTTTCTATCACACCCGGTTGAAATGCTATGTGGTGATAGAGCTGAAGGTTATCGACTTCATGCCTGAGTTCATTGGTAAGCTGAACTTCTATGTGTCTGCTGCCGACGAGTTGCTCAAGGGCGATGGCGACAACCCCAGCATTGGCATCCTGCTTTGCAAAGACAAGGACTCTTCGGTGGTGGAATGGTCGCTGCGTGGCATCACCACTCCGCTGGGTGTCGCAAGCTATCAGTTGCAGGAGGTCTACGACCGTACATTGCTTGAGATGAGACAACAAACCGCAGAAACAGAACAAAACGAATAAACTACTTGAAAGCTCATGGACTATACAAGTATTCATATATATGGTCATCTTCTCTCTGATGACATCCTTCACAATATAGAGCGTGACAACACGCTCTATGGTAACCGTGACCAAGATTTCGGCATGGACATTTCCGTTTCGTCTGCCATCGACTACGTATGGAGCAGCTTGCGCAACGACTGGAACTTCTATAAGGAACGTGCCGGTAACGAGCGTTTGGTCGATAGAGACCCATACGGCACTCGCCGTGCCCGTGACCTCATGGAGCGTCTGTTCCAAAGCCTTGGTTACACACTCGACCGCCAAGCCACCAACATCGAGGTGGCTGGCACCAACTACGACATCAACTATACCTGCCAAGAATTGGGTAAGATGCCATTCATCGTCATTGGCGAGAATATCAGTACGGATGGCAGTATCAACACCTTAAATAAGTGCTCACTCGACTGTCGTGCCAAGGGTGGTATGCGCAAGAAGTCTGCCCATGCCACCATGCTTGAATATCTCAATGCTACCGAAAATGTATATGGCATCATCAGCAATGGTCAGATTCTGCGTTTGATTCGCAACTCAGGTCAATTGGTCAAACTCACATACATAGAGTTCGACCTGCGACGCATGTTGGAGGAGGACAAATATACGGAGTTCTGCCTCATGTTCCGTTTGCTTCATGCCTCTCGTTTCCGCACAAGCGGTGACGAGCCTTGTGTTATGGAGCGATTGTTCAACATGAGTATCGAGTCGGGTAACCGCATTCGCAACGGATTGTCGCTTGCTGTGCAAAAGACAATGGAGACTATAGGCAATGCCGTGCTTACATCCGAATGTAAGGGCAATGATGCCTTGCGAGAGGCTTTTGCCAACGGTACGATGGATGCCGTCAAGCTCAACAAGGAGCTAATTCACTTCATCTATCGCCTGCTCTTCCTCTTCATCATCGAGGAGAGAGGACTGGTCTATCAGATTCCTGACTCTCCAGAAGCACCCGACTACAAGCAGCTCTGCGAGTGGCAGGATATTTATAAGAAATATTATGCGGCAAGCCGCTTGCGCCATCTCTCGGAATTGTCATACCTCAAGCAGCGTCAATACGCTGACCTTTGGCAGGGACTGATGGACACCTTCCATCTGTTTGAGCCAGACACGTTTGGCGAGAAATTAGGCATCAAGCCTTTGGGTGGTGTGCTCTTTGGCACAGAAACTCTCCATTGGCTGAAGCAATGCCAAGTAAGCAATGCCGACTTGCTCGCAGCATTCTCCGCACTCAATGAGTTTACCGATGAGCGTCAGCAACTGGTAAAGATCAATTATTCTTCGCTCGACGTAGAGGAGTTTGGCTCTGTATATGAGGGTATTCTCGAAATGCGCCCATTCGTACAGGCGGGTGTTGCCGCTGCCGATTGGAAGTTTGGGTTTGTGGGTGGACTGGACCGCCAAAGCACTTCTTCTTATTACACTCGTCCTGATTTGGTGCAAAACCTTATTAAGACCACGCTCGAACCTGTCATCAAGGAGAAAATCTCCCAATGTGCCACAACCGAGGAGAAAGTGAAAGCTTTGCTCAATATGAAGGTATGCGATGCAGCAAGTGGCTCGGGACATATTGTATTGGCGATGGCTCGCACCATTGCCTGGTACATCTGTACCCTTCGCACTGGTGAGGACAACCCTGCGTCATTGGATTATCGCCAGGCTCTTCGTGAGGTTATCTCCCGATGTGTCTATGCGGTGGATTATAATCCCGATGCTGTGGAACTTTGCAAGGTTGTGTTATGGATAGAGGGCTATTGTGCCGGCAAGCCGCTCTCATTTCTCGACCACCATATTCGTTGCGGAAACTCAGTGCTTGGAGTCTCTGACTTGCAAATGCTCATAGATGGAGTACCCGACAAGGCTTTGACCGCTGAGGACAAAGACACCTTGAAGGCACTGAAGAGATTAAACCAAGAGGCCATTAAGGCTGTTGGTGGAAACGCCGGCAACGAGCCTACCCTTGGCTTGGAGAATCCTTTTGGCATTGAGGAGATGTCCACTGCGCAGATTGGTTTGGCAGATAAGATTCGTTTTATCAACCACTTGCCGGAAGACACCTTGGAGCAGGAAATCATCAAGCAAGAACGTTGGAAGGAGTTGATGGAGTCAGCACGAGTGGACTGTCTGCGCCGCGCTTGCGACATCTATACATACGCTTTCTATAAGACCGTAAAACGTGATGAGCTAATAGACGAAGTTGGAGGTGTGAACGGAAACTATCGTTTGGAAGCTGAAGTGCCATACACCAAGACCGTAATGCGTGCGCTCCAAGAAATCGGAGCAATGGAATGTCTGGAAAAAGGCAAGCCATTGCCTACTTATTATCGCCAGCTATCATCTGATTTCAAGACCGAGGTAAAACGTATGGCGATGGAGCAGCGTTTCTTCCATTGGTGTGTGGAGTTCCCTGAGGTGTTTGCCGCCAACAAGGGATTCGATGTGATGTGTGGCAATCCACCTTGGGATAAACTACAGATGGAAGAAGAGAAGTGGTTTGCTGGCAAGAACGATGATATAGTCAACGCTGCCAACCAAGCTGAACGCAAGGAAAAGATTGCAGAACTTCAAACATCAGATGCAGAACTGTATAATGCTTTTCTAAAAGCAAGCACCGATTTGACAAGCCAAAGTAGCTTTGTCAAGAACTCTGGTCGCTTCCCATTGACAGCAGTTGGCAAGCTTGAACTTTCATCGTTATTTGCCGAGCTATGCCTCTCTTTCTCAAAAGAGGCATGGGGACTCGTATTGCCTACAGGTATTGCTGTTAATGATAGCAATAAGTATTTCTTCTCAAAACTTATTGATGAGAATAGACTCATTTCTCTATACGATTTTGAGAATAGAGAAGCTTTGTTTGACATTCATAGAATGTTCAAATTCTGTCTCATAACTGCAGGTAAAGCGCAAGATAAGCCTCGTACCGTTAGCGGCGGTTTCTACCTTACACGTATTGACCATCTGCTCGATCCTCGACGTATTTATACATTGAGAACGGATGATTTTGCTCGTTTTAATCCGAACACAAAACTCTGTCCAATATTTAGAACTGCCAAGGATGCAAACCTTACAGCAAAAATATATCGTAAAGCCCCAATTCTAATTAATGACGAAACAAATGAGAATCCTTGGGGAATTCGATTTATGATGATGTTCAACATGGCCTCTGCAAGTTCATTGTTCTACACAAGGA
The DNA here is from genome assembly GCA_934717185.1 of uncultured Bacteroidales bacterium. Lineage (GTDB taxonomy): Bacteria > Bacteroidota > Bacteroidia > Bacteroidales > UBA932 > Egerieousia. The sequence goes on from CAKUYQ010000029.1 coordinate 29,843, forward strand.
AGCAGCTTGACGATATGGGCGGTAAATTGCAGGGAAACTCCTACGTTGTTGGCAATGACATTTACGTTCCTTTATATGAAGGCAAAATGTTTTGGCTGTACAACCATCATTATGCTGAATTTCCTAATGAATATAATGTAGCAAAAAGACCAAGCTCAATAAGTAGCACATCTGTAGATACTCTTGCTGATTGTAATTCATCAATAGCCCCATGGTATTGGGTGAAAAAATCATTCGTTGACCAAAGATTGATAGATATGGACAAAGACGGAAATATCCGCTGGCAATGGAAACATAGCTATTATACTGCTTTTAGAGATGTTACAAATGCGACTAATGAGCGCACTTGTGTAGCAACCATTATGCCCAGCGGCTATGCCGCTGGGCATAAGGCTCCGTTAGTTTTCACTTCGCGGTGCCTTATCCCCAGCACATGCTTCGCTGCGCTACTTTCTTCCATAGTCTTTGACTATGTTGCACGTCAGAAAGTAGGAGGTTCCAGTATGGCCTTGTTCATTATGAAACAACAGCCAGTCCTCACTCCAAGCCAAATACCATCCGCCATGCAATGGCAAATCGTGAAGCGAGTAGCCGAGTTATGCTATTTCAACCACGATATGGATGGTTGGGCATCAGAGCTATGGGAAGAGATGAATGAAGAGCAGCGTGCCGAGTTGCCACAGTTGGGCGCACAGCAGCCATGGATTTACAATCCGGAGCACAGAGCCGTCCTCCAAGCCGAGCTTGATGCCATCTTCGCCCACCTCTATGGACTAAACACGGAAGACCTCCGTTATATCTTAGACCCGGAAGACGTCTGTGGCAAAGGCTGCATCAACGAGACCTTCCGTGTGTTGAAAGACAATGAGATACGTCAATACGGAGAATACCGCACCAAACGCTTCGTCCTTGAAGCATGGAATAAGTTTGGATTTGACAGTTAAAAGATAATACAATGGAATCTAAAAATAATCTCATATTATATCACTATACTACAATGAATACGTTCTATACCATGATAGAACATTCTTTGCAGTATGAGAAAGGCGATATACATCCAAAATATATCACCATGTGGGCGACACATTATGCTTATCAAAATGACCCTACAGAATGCCAATTGTTCTTTGAAGAATTGAAGAGAAATGTAATAGATTACACCGAAAAGAACAATATAGAACTTGAAGACAAAGATAAGGAGCTTATCCAACATCCATGGTATGGTCTGAATATATTTACTATTTCTTTTTCCAAGCAGGAAGATGATTTGACTATGTGGCGTGGATATGGGCAAAACGGGGATGGCATAAGCTTAGGCTTTGATTTTTCCACGCTCCCTTTGACTTTGCCTATGTATGGAACAGATTGCAAAGAATGTAAATCTTTGTGTGAAAGTGAACCTACATATTTACTCAAGAAAGAAATAAAGAAATGTGAATACGTTGATGCTAATAACAATATGATTGCGAAAGATGCTATCAACAGAACATTAAACAATATTTTCAACAAAGACAAATCATGGAAGGAAGTTAAACAGATAATAATAAACAACGAATATGCACCAATCTATAAACACAAAAAATATGAAGCAGAAGGGGAATATCGTATAATCAAGCATCAGATAATGCCTCAATATCGTCTTGCAGACAACAAAATGACACCTTATATAAAAGTAAATATCCCAGTCAATTGTTTAAAAAAAATTGTGGTAGGGCCATGCCTGTCATCCTTTGAAGTTGTAATGAAAATAAAATCATTCTTATGGACAAAAGGTTTGGATATAGAGGTAATTTCATCAATTATACCCTACAGAAGAAGATTGTAAAAAATACAAACAATGGAAAAATATATAGACATATTCAACGATGCCAAACTAAAGAATATATTTAACGGCATTTGTAAATAGCGTTTGATTAGCTTTAGCTTTGGCTTTGGCTTTGGCCTTTTTTTAAAGTAAAGAGAGTAAAGAGAATAAAGAAGCCAATGCTAAATATAGTTGAGAGCTTATAGTGTATAGAAAGATGGCTTTGGCGTTAGCGTTAGCCTTGGCCTTAGCTGAGTTTATGGTTGAGAGTTTTTAGTGTATAGAATGAGGAAGAAAGTATGTAAAAAGGAAACGGTTTACTTTTTACTATCATTATATAAAGCGACAAAAAGAATATTTCCTTTTTGTCGCTTTATTGTAAAATTAGATCTAAACTTGGCGAATAAAGTACGTAATTCGTGTACCAGCTTGAAAAAGTAGACACTAAAAAAATTTTTAGTTAAACATAATTTATCAAAGTAGACAATTGCGATAT
>CAKUYQ010000030.1 GCA_934717185.1 uncultured Bacteroidales bacterium
TGCTGTATTTTTATCTATACAGCGCATATCTCTTTGATATGCTGCTTGTCTTTAATCATTTCAATGAACTCGCCCTTGAATGAAACGTTTTAAAACCGCTTCCTTTTAGCCTCTCGCACCCGTCCGTTTCTCAAAGGGATTGCAAAGGTAGACATTTTTTTTTTACCTCCAAATAATTTTTCAAAAAATTTAGTCCATTTATCCATATTAAAAATGTATATTCCTGTGTTTCAATAAAAAAATATGATATTTTTTATTTTTTTTCGAAATTGTTAATTAAAAAATCCTCATCACTCAAACACAATCCAAACACAGCAGATACTACATATATATACTATTTTGATATAGCATAATTTTTGTACGCAACATACGCCGGAGATATAACTCCTGCCAGCTGAAAATGGGACCTTTCAACTTATAACCAACTGTTAAAATTTTTATTTAAATGAAAAGAGGAAGAATAATATGCGAAACTTTAAAATCTGTAAGGAAAAGCATTGCAGAGGCAAATAACATTTGCTATGAGCCACGAGAATGTAATCATAAAGGGGACTGCAACGGTACATGTCCCGCTTGTGAGGCAGAGGTTAAGTATATAGAATCTGAGTTATCCCTCCGCAAACAGATGGGAGAAGTTATACGCATTGCAGGTGTGGCTGCAGGCATTGGTGCATTAGCTATGTCATGTACATATAATTCCCCTTCACAAAATAGTACGGATAACAGCATTAATATGGTGGATGTTAGCGATACTACAAAAGAATTTATTACAATTAGGGGCAATATTACAGATGAGAGGGGAAAACCGGTAGTTTCGGCTTTCGTGGGAACTATGAAAACCGGTGAAACAGTTAAAACAGACCAAAAAGGAAATTTTTGTGTAATGATTCCGTGCGACTCTTTATTAAGGGTTAGATACATAGGTTACAAAGACAAAGAATACAAACTTTCAGATCTGAAAGTAAACGGATTCAATACTCTCTGTTTTACAGAGGATGATTTAGATGTGATTGTTATGGGAGAAATTGCTGTTGAAGAGGTAGAGGAAGAGTATACAGAGGGAAATATGCCTAACTACATTATAGTTAAGGATAGTACAAGTGCCGTTAAAGACAGTACCAAGCTAAAAATTCCAAATAGAGAAAATTAAAAATGGAAGATCTACATGCTCCAATGATAGGCATATCACGCCACCGCCTTTCAACCGATGGAGAAGGTGTGACCACGCTTGTAGCTTTTTACGGATGTCCTCTCAGATGTGCCTATTGTATTAATCCACAATGTTTTAATACAGAACCGGCAACCGTAATGACACCTAAAGAACTTCTTGGCGTACTTATGAAGGATAACCTGTATTTTTTGGCTACAGGTGGTGGGGTTACTTTTGGCGGAGGGGAGCCTCTTCTTAGGTATGAATTTATAACTGAATTCATTAAGATAATGCCTAAAGAGTGGAATGTAACCTTAGAGACATCATTAAACGTACCTTTAGAAAATTTGCGACAGGTAGCGCCATATATAAATTACTTTATAATAGACGTAAAGGATTGGAATAATGATATTTACCTAAAATACACCAAAAAAAGCAACATTCAGGTCGTATCAAATCTACGCTGGTTGTCGGAAAACGGATTCTCCTATAAGGTAAAAATTCGCCTTCCATTAATCCAAGACTTTAATACGGAAGAGGATATAGTAAGGAGCCGCAGCGAAATTGAAAGGATGGGATTCTGTTGCTTTGACGAATTCAGATACAGAATCCCAAAATGAGTTTTGTAGGGAGAAAAAAAAACAGCTTCTGAAAAAAGCACTATATTTGCATAAAATCCAATTAACGAGAGATGCATACAGATAAGAAATTAGTTATTATCCCCACCTATAATGAAAAGGAGAATATTGAGAAAATCATTGATGCAGTGCTTGGCCTGCCGAATGGTTTTAACTTACTTATCATAGATGACGGGTCTCCGGATGGGACTGCAGAGATTGTCAAACGCCTCATTATGGAAAACAGGGAGCGTCTCTTTATTATTGAGAGGAGCGGCAAACTTGGACTTGGGACTGCCTATCTTACAGGTTTCCAATGGGCTATAGATAACGGCTACGACTATGTAACTGAGATGGATGCAGACTTTTCCCATAATCCCAACGATCTGCCCAAACTTTACGAGGCTTGCGCAAAAGGTGGTGCAGATGTGGCAATCGGCTCAAGGTACTGCAACGGCATTAGCGTAATCAACTGGCCTATAGGAAGAGTGATAATGTCATATTATGCATCGGCATACGTTAGGACAGTGCTTAGGATGAAGGTGTATGATTGTACGGCAGGATTTGTATGTTACAGCAGAAAGGTATTGGAAACCATAGATTTGTCTAACGTAAAGATGAAGGGTTACGGCTTTCAGATTGAGATGAAATACACAGCATACAAGCTTGGATTCAAGATTAAAGAGGTCCCTATTATATTTGCAGACAGAACAGAGGGTACGTCAAAGATGAGTTCCGGAATTTTTGGAGAGGCCTTTTGGGGGGTGCTTAAGATGAGGTTCAGGAAGTTCAGGCCGCGCAAGACTGTAAGCAGTGCTGCAAATCAATAGATAAAATTTTTATAGTATGAGTAATCTGTTAATCAAAGGGGGCACAATAGTTACCCCTAAGCGGCAGTTTAAAGGTGACATAACGGTTGAAGATGGCAGGATTAAAAGTATTGCAGATTATTCTAATCTTCCCGACAAAAAATCAAATTTGGCTGTCTCCAATGATTTTGAGGTAATAGATGCCACCGGACTACACCTATTCCCCGGCGTAATAGATGACCAAGTTCATTTTAGAGAGCCGGGCGCAATAGCAAAAGCCACAATATACTCAGAGAGCAGGGCTGCGATATTAGGCGGAGTAACATCCTTTATGGATATGCCCAATAATAATCCGCCGGCCACATCCAATGATACAATAGAGCATAAATTCAAGATAGCGGAAAAGGATTCCTATGCCAATTATTCATTTTACCTTGGCGCCACAAACGACAATTTAAATGAAATACTCGCAGTTGATAAAAAACATGTATGCGGAGTAAAGGTCTTTATGGGTTCGTCAACCGGAAATATGCTTGTAGATAATGACACAGCATTGGAGGAGATATTTGCAAAGTCTCCGGTTTTAGTTGCCACCCACTGTGAGGACGAAGCTACAATTAAAGCCAACTTGCAATATTACAAAGAATTATACGCAGGCAGAGAGATACCGTTCTCTGCACATCCTTTAATAAGAAGCAGGGAAGCATGTATAAAAAGTACATCAAAAGCCATTGAATTGGCAAAAAGATTTAGAACCAGACTTCACATACTGCACATAAGCACAGCCGAGGAGATAAAAATGATAACAGATGCAGTAGCAGACGGTTACAAGAATATAACAGGAGAGATATGCGTCCATTACCTCTATTTTAACAGCAAAGATTACGAGAGGATGGGCAGCAAGATAAAGTGCAATCCTGCAATAAAGGATGAACCGGATATGCTGGCTCTCAGGGAGGCTGTAAAGGATGGCACAATAAAGGTTGTAGCAACCGACCACGCCCCTCACCTATTCATGGAGAAGGAGCATGATTACCTTAATGCTCCAAGTGGGTTGCCTTTGGTACAACACTCGTTCCAGCTGATGATGGAGCTTGTAAAGCAGGGTATCTTTAAGATTGAGGATATTCCCGCAGTAATGAGTCAGGGACCCGCAGAAAATTTTGGAATAAAGGAGAGAGGTGCGATAAAGGAGGGCTACTTTGCAGACCTTTTTATTGCAGATATTAATCTTCCCGACAAAACATCTACCAAATATCCGGCCTACAAGTGCGGATGGTCCCCTTTTGCTGATATAAACTTCTCCACAAGCATTAAATATACAATTGTAAACGGAGTGGTTGCTGCTAAAGATGGAAAGATTACCGGATGCAGCAATGCAATGCCGTTGGAATTTAACAGAATTTAGACTTAACTATGGACCACACTACTAACAATAAGACTGTTGGAAAATACCCGAGCGCAATAATAGCAATAATTCTATGGGGCCTCTCATTTGTATGGACAAAAGAGATAATCAATGAGAACATTCCTGTCTTTACTTTTCTATTTATAAGGCTGTTTACGGCAACTGCCATTCTATACATATTTTGTTCTCTTGCCGGCAAGTTACAAAAAGTAAAAAGACAGGATATCAAATGGTTAGTCCTAATGGCGTTCTTTGAGCCGTTCATCTATTTTATTGGTGAATCATATGGCATGATCGCAACAAACTCAGCAACTATAAGCGCTGTAATAATTGCCACCATACCCGTTTTCTGTATAATCTCCGAGAGAATTTTCTATAAAATACCGTTCACTCTGTATAAGATTGCCGGTATAATAATAACACTTCCCGGAATAGCTTTAGTTGCATTTGAAAAGGGCGATATGTCTGTAGATCATCTTTATGGGCTAGCACTTCTTTTTGTTGCGGTAATAGGAGCAACCGGTTACGGTACAGTGGTAAAGAGGGTTGCAGACAGCTACAACAACTATACAATAGCAACCTGGCAGTTTGGAGTAGGAGCTGCTTTCTTTCTTCCGCTGTTCCTTTTTGCAGGAGGTATAGAGGGATTAGGTGGTAATTTTTTCTCATTTAAAGTTCTATACCCGCTTCTATCTCTTGCTGTTTTGTGTTCATGCGTTGCATTTGTGCTATGGATAAATGCAATCAGAGGGTTGGGCATTACAAAAGCCAATATCTTCTCTACTCTCATCCCCGGCATCTCTGCATTGGCAGCGGCAGCTATTGGGCAGGAGGGTATCACGTGGCACAGAATAGTTGGAATTGTTGTGGTTATTATAGGTGTTGCTCTTGCCCAATACTCACCCAAAAGCCATACAACATAGTCAGCTTTCATTACAACAATCTAAGGTTAATACGGAGTCGCTTTAAGTCTACATCCAACACCTTAACCGTAACATGCTGGTGCAGTTTTACAACTTGCGTTGGGTCTGTTACACGTTTGTCCGAAAGCTGGGATATATGTACAAGCCCGTTCTGCTTTATGCCAAAATCCACAAAGGCACCAAAATTTGTAATATTGGTTATTATGCCGGGCAACTCCATTCCCACCTTAAGATCCTCAATGGTGTGAATATCAGATGCAAACTCAAGTACCTTTACATTTGCACGCGGGTCACGCCCCGGTTTGGCAAGTTCTTTCTTTATATCATTTATTGTTGGAATTCCCACCTCATCCGTTACGTACCTGTTTGCATCTATGGAATCCGCTATCTCCTTATTGCCAACTATTTCGCTTAATGAGAGTCCGCAATCCTTAGCCATCTTCTCAACAAGTGCATACCTTTCCGGATGAACGGCAGAGTTGTCTAACGGATTCTCTGCGCCGGGGATCCTTAAAAATCCGGCAGCCTGCTCAAACACTTTAGGCCCAAGACGTTTTACTTTAAGAAGGTCTTGTCGGGAAGCAAAAGCACCGTTTTCTGTTCTGTAGTCCACAATATTACGGGCAAGAACAGGGCCAATTCCTGAAACATACGAAAGTAGGTGTTTGCTGGCGGTATTCAGATTTACGCCAACGGAGTTTACACAGCTCTCAACCACATCATCTAATTTTTCTTTAAGCAGCATTTGGTCAACATCGTGCTGATACTGCCCTATTCCAAGCGATTTAGGATCTATCTTTACCAACTCTGCCAACGGATCCATAAGTCTTCGGCCTATGGAAACCGCACCTCTTACAGTAACATCATAATCCGGAAATTCTTCGCGTGCAACTGCAGATGCAGAATAGATTGATGCGCCGTCTTCGCTTACGGAATATACCTTTATGCCCTGCGGAAGAGAGAGTCTCTTTATAAATGCCTCTGTCTCGCGGCTTGCAGTACCGTTACCTATGGCAATAACCTCTATCTTATATGATTCTATCATATTGGAGATCTTTTTCATTGCCATTACCTTTTCATTTACAGGTGGATGCGGGTATATGGTATCATTATGGACAAGGTCTCCGTTTTCATTGAGGCACACAACCTTACACCCTGTTCTAAAACCAGGGTCTATGGCCAATGTTCGTTTTTGCCCTACGGGGGCGGCTAAAAGTAACTGTCTGAGGTTCTCCCCAAAGACCTTTACAGATTCTATATCTGCCCGCTCTTTGGCTGTTTTTATTGTCTCATTCTCTATTGACGGATGAAGAAGTCTTTTATACGAGTCATCTGCCGCCTCATCTATCTGCTTAAAGAGTTCAAAGCTACTGCATCTGCCGCCTTTGTAAAGGATTCTGTTTATAATCTTCTTGCAGATATCGCCGTCACAAACCAACGATACCTTTAAAATACCCTCCTCTGCACCTCTAAGGATTGCCAAAAGCCTATACGAAGGCATTTTTGCTATATCTCCACTATAAGAGAAATAGTTCTGATATTTCTCTCCCTCCTCCTCCTTACCCTTTATCAGCTTGGCGTTAAGGGTTGCTTTTTTATTATAAAAGTCTCTAAGTTCCTTACGGATATCCATATTTTCGGAGATTTTCTCCGCTATAATATCTTTTGCACCGGAAAGGGCGTCCTCTGCTGTAGACACATTTTCGCCAACGAAACTCTCTACCCTCTGCTTGAAGTTTGGAACATTAAATGTTAGCATAAGCTCTGCCAACGGTTCTAACCCCTTCTCCTTAGCTATTGCAGCTTTTGTTCTGCGTTTAGGTTTGAACGGAAGGTATATGTCTTCCAATGTATATATATCCAAACAGTCATTGATCTTCTCCTCTAATTCATTAGTGAGTCTCTCCTGTTCCATTATAGATCTTAGCACAGACTCCTTGCGCTTGTCAAGCTCTGTAAATCTGTTCCATTCATACTTTATCTCTACAACCTGAACCTCATCTAAACGTCCGGTACGTTCCTTTCTATACCTGCTTATAAAGGGAACTGTTGCTCCCTCCTCCAAAAGTTCTATTGTATGCTCAACCTGCCACTCCTTAATGCCAAGTTTGTCTGCTATGGATTTTATGTACCGTCTGTCCATATCGTATTACCGTTTTATCTGTACAATGTTAAAAATAATATGTCGGGAAGAGACTAATCATGAGAAACCTGCTGCAGTTTGGTCCTGTATGCAGAAAAGATCTTTGACTTTGATACAAAGCCAAGATACCGGCCCTCAGAATCTACCACAGGAAGGTTCCAGGCACCTGTTGCCTCAAATTTCTCCATAACGCTCTCCATCTTCTCATCCTCTATTACCACCGTTGGAGCAGCCTTTTCATAGTCATCTATAGTTGTTGTTTCATATTTATCCCTGTCAAACATCACCTCCCTTACATCATCTAAGAAGAGAACTCCGTTAATATGTTTGTTCTCATCTATTACCGGAAATATATTTCTACGGGATTGTGTAATTGCCTTTACCAAGGTACCTAAATTAGCGCCCACAGGAATAGGAACAAAATCGTCCTCTATAAGGTTGCTTGTTTTAAGTAGCGTTAGCACAGCCTGATCTGAATCGTGGGTAAGCAGATTACCCTGTTTGGCTATTCGTTTTGTATAAATCGAGTATGATTCAAAGCATCTTATTGTTCCGTACGAAATTACAGAAGTAATAATAAGCGGCATAAGAAGATCATATCCACCCGTTATCTCTGCAATAAGGAAGATTGCAGTAAGTGGAGCCTGCATAACACCCGCCATAAGGCCGGCCATTCCAACAAGCACAAAGTTAGTCTCCGGAAGTGGATGAATGCCTGTTAAGTTAATAAGTCTTACAACAACATAACCAAGCACACCACCCATAAACAGAGTAGGACCGAATGTACCGCCAACACCACCACCGGCATTTGTAAAGGTCATAGTAAATACTTTAACCAAAAAAACCAATAGGAAGAATATTGGAATCATCCATGGGGTGTTGAGATAGTCCATTATAAACGAAGTTCCTATAGCTTCTGATGGTTTATAATTTAGCAAACCTGTAAGACACTCATAACCCTCTCCATAAAGCGGTGGAAAGATGAAAATAAGAACACCAAGGCTTACTGCAGATATGAACCATCTTTTGTAAGGGCCAATAATTGAACTTATCTTATCCTCCATGCTTAATGTAACCCTTGTAAAATATAGAGACCCAAAACCGCAGACAACGCCCAATATTATGTAAAACACAATATTATCCATACTGAAAGGCAGCGTCTGGTTTGAGAAAGAGACCATATTTCCCAAAAAGAAGTAAGAGACTACAGTTGCTGTAACAGAGGATATTGCCAATGGAAGTATTGAGGTCATTGACATATTGAACAACAGAATCTCCAATGTAAACAGCACTCCGGCAAGCGGAGCTTTAAAGATTCCTGCAACTGCTCCGGCAGCACCACAACCTAATAATATAGTTATATTCTTATAAGACAGTCCCATTGCCTGTCCTACATTAGACCCTATGGCAGCTCCTGTATAAACAATCGGTGCCTCCGCTCCAACGGAGCCTCCAAAACCAATAGTAACAGAACTTGCAGCCATAGAGGTCCACATATTGTGTTTTTTAATTTTGGACTCATTCTTTGAAACGGCAAGCAAAACCTTTGTAACGCCATGACCGATATTGTCCTTTACCACATAGCGCACAAACAGCATAGACAGCAGCATTCCTATACCCGGATAGATAAGATATAAAACACTGTCTGCCGGGGTATTAAACCAGCCGGTTAGAATATATCTTACAAAATGAATAAGTTGCTTTAAAAACACAGCCGCAAAACCACTCCCCAATCCAACAAAAAGGGCGAGAATAGCGAGCATGGTGCTTTCCGGCAAAGCATACAAATATCTTTTAAGCTTTTCAAAAGTTAATTTCAGCATATATCACTTCTCTGCAAAAACAGCTTCTTATTGCAAACTTACACAAAAAAGCGCCATTAGGAAAGAAGATTAAAAATTTCAGCGAAGAAAAATGAATAAATCCTAACAAAAGCGGTAGTGTAAAGGGTAATTAATAAAAACTGCAAAGGGTAACCAAATGTTATTGGCCACCCTCCGTAAAATATATAGGATCAATAAATTACTCGTCTGAATCATCCTCTCCGGCAAAAGCAGGATTGCCCTCATTGTCTGGAAATGTATTATTCTCTCCTGTCTCCGATTCATCTTCTGAGTTATCTCCAAAGATATCCTTTTCAACATCCTCGTAGTCATCTATTTTTACATCAATCTTAATAAGATATATGGCTTCCGGAATCTCAAGAGAGATAGCATAAAAGAAAGTTCCGTTTGGCTTGTCAACTTTAAAAATATCACCCATATAATCTGAATAGCCTCTTGGATACTTCTCCTTAAAGGCCGCAGCGAGCTCTGGCGACATGTTCGCGTAGCTTACCACCAATCTCTTCTTGTTCAAACGTTGTTCGGTCTTGCTAGACATACTATCTGATTATTTAGTTACTCTTATTACTTTCTTGTTGTTCATCCGCTTTTTCAAAAGCGAGTGCAATTATAGTGCAATTTTTTTAATTAGAGAACAGAAAAAATCATTTCTTGAAAAAATATGATTTTTGCACCTGTTTTTTCTGCATATTCTTCTCCACGAACACTCTCTCAAAGGTTTTTGTATCCATTTCCGTGTAGTACATTACGGAGGATTTTGTCATTGGTGTAGGGGTAAAATCCTGTACTTGCTCTGTACATATACCCTTTAAAGAGGGGGTATTGGCAAGTCTCTCCATATCTTTTATCGAACACCCCGGATGAGATGAGATAAAGTAAGGAATAATCTGCATCCTAACCCCTTTTTGCCTTGTAAGGGTGTCAAACTCCCTTCTCAACCTTTCAAAAAGAGCAAACGAAGGCTTGTTCATGAGCCGTAAGACATTCTGTTCCGTATGCTCCGGCGCAACCTTCAGCCTCCCGGATGTATGCTTAAGTACAAGTTCAGTAAAATATGGCTTGGATGAGCTGTCCAAAAAGCCCTTTGCATCCAAAAAAAGATCATACCTTATTCCGCTTCCAATATAGGCATTCCTAATCCCATTCACCTTATCAACCTCTGCATAAAGCTTTAGAAGCCTTCTGTGCGAATTGTTAAGATTGGGGCACATCTTTGGAAACAGGCAACTCTTTCTATAACATTTTTCACAGACAGACTCATCATTTCCTTTCATTCCGTACATATTGGCAGTCGGCCCGCCAAGGTCAGATATATTTCCGGCAAAATCAGGCAATTCATGCAATTGAGCAATCTCCTTTAAAATAGACTCTTCAGACCTGCTTTGAATATGCTTCCCCTGATGCGCAGCTATTGTACAGAAACTGCATCCGCCAAAACACCCCCTATGAGTATTTACAGAAAACTTTATCATCTCATACGCAGGAATATGTTTTCCTTTATACCTTGGATGAGGTAGTTTGGTAAACGGCAGATCGTGATAAGAATCTATCTCTGCTGTGCTTGGTATTGGATTGGCCGGATTAATATAAATATATTGGGTCCCGACAGGCTCTACAAGCCGCACAGGATGCATCTTGTTGGCCTCTGTCTCAACAATGTTAAATCCATCTATAAATGATTTTTTATCCTTTTTACATCTGTCAAATGATGGGAGTAGCTTGAAGTCTTCATTCTCTGTCTCCTCAGTTAAAGCCTGCTTTGGAGGAATCACGCTTTTATAGGCGACCTGATTCATTGCAAGAAGCTGAACCGCAAGCTCCCTGTTCTTTAGAAGATCCATACCACCATGAATAACCCTTCTATTCCTCTTAATGAACGCTGCAACATCAAGCACTGTCTTCTCACCCATACCGTAAATCAGAAGATCTGCAGGTGTCTGAGCTAATATAGATGGTAAAAGCGTATCTTGCCAATAATCGTAATGAGTAACCCTCCTAAGTGAGGCTTCAATTCCACCAATCACAATGGGTACAGAAGGATACAGCTTTCTAAGTATATCTGTATATGTCTTTACGGCATAATCGGGTCTCATTCCCGATTTTCCTCCCGGTGTATAAGCATCCGTACTCCTCAAGCGTTTGGCAGCAGTGTAATGATTCACCATTGAATCCATTGCACCTGAGGTAACAGCAAAGAAAAGACGCGGTTCACCCATCTTTTTAAAATCTCTGAGGTCATCTCTCCAATTGGGTTGTGGAACAACAGCTACCCTGTAGCCACCTCTCTCCAATACCCTTGCTATAACAGCTGCACCAAAGGCCGGATGATCTATAAATGCATCACCTGTAAAAAGCACCACATCAACATTCTTCCAGCCTAACACATCCAATTCCTTAACACTTGTAGGAAACTGTGTTATTTTTTTCTCCATAAACAAGCGTCTACATTCTCTCCGGCAGCTTTATCCCCAAGATATCCATTCCTTTAACCAAGACTTTTGCAATAAGTTCTATCATAAAGAGTCTGAACTGTTTTAATTTAACATCCGGTTCCTTAAGGATGGTCACATCATGGTAATACTTGCTGAACTCTTTGGCAAGGTCAAAACAATAGTTTGCTATAATGGCAGGAGAGAGCTCTTTCCCGGCATCCTTAATCTTCACCGGCAATTGATTTAGCAATTTGATTATCTCTAATTCCTGTGGAAGAAGCATAATGGTATCATCCTCTGCAATGCATCTGTCTGTAACAACCGTCTGTCCGCCATTCTCCTCTGCAGCTTTTCTTAATATTGATTTTATTCTTGCATGGGTGTATTGGATAAACGGACCTGTATTTCCGTTAAAATCTATTGACTCCTGAGGATCAAAAAGCATTGTCTTTTTAGGGTCTACTTTAATGATAAAGTATTTAAGAGCACCCAATCCAATCATCTCAAACAGATCATCCTTCTCGGTATCGGACAGGCCGTCCAACCTTCCCAAAGACTCAGATGTCTCTTTTGCGGTCTCATACATACTCTGTACCAAATCATCTGCATCTACAACCGTACCCTCTCTTGATTTCATTTTCCCGTTCGGCAACTCTACCATTCCGTATGAAAGATGGTAAATACTGTCTGCCCAGCTGAAACCTAATTTTTTTAGTATAAGTTTCAATACCTGGAAATGATAGTTCTGCTCGTTTCCAACCACATAGATATGTTCGTCAAGATTATTCTCCTCAAACCTCTGAACTGCAGTTCCCAAATCCTGTGTCATATAGACAGATGTACCATCCCCTCTAAGGAGCAGTTTCTTGTCTAATCCGTCTCCTGTAAGATCACACCATACAGAACCATCTTCATGTGTTTCAAAAATCCCCCTTTTCAGCCCCTCCTGAACCAAAGCCTTGCCATGAAGATATGTCTGCGATTCATAATATGTTTTTGCAAATGATATTCCAAGCCTTTTGTATGTTGCATCAAAACCTTCGTACACCCATCCGTTCATCATCTTCCAAAGATCTACAACCTCCTTGTCCCCTTGCTCCCACTTGAGCAACATCTCCTGCGCTCTCTTTAATATAGGTGATTGCTTTTCTGCCTCCTCCTCCGGGATATTCTTCTCTGCAGCAATAGCCTTTGTCTCCTTCTTGAGCTCGTTACTGAACAGAACATAATATTTACCTACAAGATGGTCACCCTTCATACCGGAACTCTGAGGTGTCTCTCCGTTCCCAAACATCTGCCATGCAAGCATGGATTTGCAGATATGTATACCCCTGTCGTTTACAAGGTTAACCCTTATAACATTGTGACCGTTTGCTTCAAGTACACGAGATACAGACCAACCCAACAGGTTATTTCTAACATGTCCGAGATGGAGAGGTTTATTTGTGTTGGGGGATGAGAACTCTATCATTATAGTCTTGCCGCTTGGCGCCAACTGTCCAAAATCTTTATTGGAATATATATCGCATAGAATCTCTTTCCAGAACTTCTGCGAAAACTTTATGTTAAGGAACCCTTTTACCACATTAAAGCTTTCTATCTCTTTATTATTCTGTCTTAGATACTCTCCTATTTCGTTTGCGGTAACATCCGGTGCCTTATGGCTTGTCTTTAGCAACGGAAATGTAACCAATGTTATATCCCCTTCAAAATCTTTTCTTGTCGCCTGGGTCTGGACCAAATTGTCGGGAACTGAAACATTATAAATTTTCTCAATCGCTTCCTTTGCCTTCTCAAAAATAAAACTCTCTGGATTCATCTCTCTTTATATTTATTATTCTAATTTTTACAAGCGTCCTCTCTTGCAATGTAGCTCTTAAGTGCAGCCTTAGCTTTTGGTGCAAGAATAAGCAGGGTAATCATAGTTGGAAAGGCCATTAACGCATAAGCCAAATCTATAATTCCAACCGCTGCCTTTAACGGTATAACTGCCGCAACAACAAGCATTACAAGATAAAAGTAATTGTAATATTTTGCATTTTTTGCTCCAAACAGGTAGCCTGTACACTTTGTTCCGTAATAAGAATATGAGAACATTGTTGAGAATGCAAAAATAATTACCATTATCATAAGCAGCAAACTTCCATACCCCGGAATAGCTGCCTCAAATGAGTTGAGGGCAATTTCCAGTCCTTTTATATCCTCTACATGGTAATCACCCTTAAGCAGAATTGCCAATGCTGTTAAGGTACAAATAAGTCCGCTATCTATTGCAGGGCCTATCATAGCTACAAGTCCCTCTCTCGCCGGTTCATTGTTTTTTGAAGCGCCATGCATCATAGAGGCAGTTCCAACTCCGGCTTCATTTACAAGGGCTGCTCTTCTTGCTCCAATTATTGCAACCCCTATAAAACCTCCAAGGCCGGCCTTAAAGTTAAAAGCACCCTCTATAATATCCGAAAACACCCTTGGTACCTCTGTAATGTTTGTCGCTATGATATAACCTACAAGCAGGAAGTACATGATTACCATTGCAGGAACCAACTTCGTTGAAAGCTTGGCTATCCTTTGAATGCCTCCAAGAACTACAAACGCAACAATAACGCAGATTCCCACCCCTATCAAAGCCCTCAGCCCTACAGTGTTTTCTATACCGGCAGGCGTAGTAAAGACAGTGGTTACAGCCTCCGTAAGCTGATTTGCCTGCATTACACACAACGTTCCTATTAGCGCCGATATTGAGAAAAAGACAGCCGCAGGTTTCCATTTGGGGCCGAAAGCCGATGTTATCATATACATAGGGCCACCTTGAATCTCACCATTTGTATCCTTTCCTCTATACATGATAGATAATGTGCCTTCAAAAAATTTTGTAGCCATACCAACACACGCACTCACCCACATCCAGAAGATGGCTCCGGGTCCACCCATTGTAAGAGCTATTGCAACACCGGCAATATTGCCCATTCCAACAGTTGCAGCTATTGCAGACATCAGCGCTTCAAACGAAGATATCTGCCCCGGTTGCGAATCATCTTTTTTTCTTAACGATTTAATAGACCGTCCCAAATATCTGAATGGAACAAAACCGGAATAGATAAGGAAGAACAGACCGCCCCCAATTAAGACTAAAAAAAGCGGATACCCGCATACAGCATCACTTACAACTGTAATGAAATGCTCAATAGAACTCCAAAAATCAGTCATCAAATTAAAAGTTTAGAACTCTCAAAGGTACATAATAAATGCTACACAAAAAAAGATGGTGACTAAAATGTATTCAGCCACCATCAAAAAAAAAAAAATTACAAAAACGTTTCTTAATTAAGGCCTCTGTTTTTTAGCAGTGGTTCAATTCCGGGCTTCTTACCTCTGAAGTTAATGTATAACTGCATTGCGTCTGCCTCATTTCCCTTTGAAAGGACTTCGCAACGGAATCTCTTTGCAACCTCAGGATTAAATATATCACCTGTCTCTACAAATGCCTGATATGCATCGGCATCCAAAACCTCTGCCCATATATAGCTGTAATAGCCTGCTGTGTAACCGCCGCCAAATGTATGATTGAAATACGTGCTTCTATATCTGGACGGTATCTGCTCCAAAATACCTCTGTCTCCAAGAACCTTCTCCTCAAATTTCATGACATCAATATCTGCAGGGATCTCTTTCAAAGTATGGAAATCCATATCTAAATATGATGCAGCCAAATACTCAACAGTAGCAAAGCCCTGTCCATATTTTCCGGATGCAATAACTTTGTCAACCAACTCCTGAGGAATCACCTCACCTGTCCGGTAATGTTTTGCATAAACCTTAAGAACCTCAGGCTCAAATGCCCAATGTTCGTTAATCTGAGAAGGCAATTCCACAAAATCTCTTGGATAACCGCCCAATCCCTTATATTTGACATCGCTAACCAAAGATGCGATACCATGACCAAACTCATGGAAGAATGTCTCAACTTCGTCAGTTTTAAGCAGAGCCGGTTTGTCACCTACCGGACGAGTAAAATTACCAACAATTGTTACAAGCGGAGCTACACGTTTTCCATCTTTATAACTCTGACCTCTAAAGCCACCACACCATGCACCGCCTCTCTTTTGGCCCGGTCTTGCAAACATATCAAAGAAAACAACACCAAGATGAGAGCTGTCTGAGTCCAAAACCTCATACGCAACAGCCTCGCTGCTTGGAAGCGGAACATTCTCCAATTTCTTGAATGACATTCCGTAAAGTCTGTTTGCAACGTAGAAGACACCCTCTCTTACATTGTTAATCTCAAAATAAGGTGCAAGTTGTTCCTCTGAAATATCATATTTTGCCCTCTTAACTTTCTGCTCGTAATATCTCCAGTCAGACGCCTTGAACTCACCGTTATTACCCTCGCTCTTCATAATCTTCATCATCTCATCCCTCTCCCTCTTTGCAGTAGCAATAGCAGGTTTCCATATCTGATCCAACAACTCATACACAGCAGCAGAATTCTGTGCCATTCTCTTTACAAGTATAAAGGCAGCAGCATCTTCATAGCCCATAAGTTGAGCCTTTTTAAGTCTCAAAGAGATCAAATCTTTAATAACCTGCTTGTTATCTTGTTCATTATTGTTGTTACACCTGTTGAGATATGCATTCAACATCTTCTCTCTTAGTTCAGGTTTGTCTGAATTTGCAAGGAAAGGCATTATACTTGGATTGTCCAAACCAAAAATCCATTTGCCTGCCATGCCAGCTTTATCCGCTCTCGAAGCAGCCTCGGCTATCTGGTCTTCTGTTAATCCCGACAAATCTTCCTTGTTCTCGATTACAAGCTTAAAAGCAGCTGTCTCTTTCAAGAGGTTCTGTCCGAATTTCAGTTGGAGAGCAGATATCTCTGCATTCAGTTTCTTGAGTTCTTCCTTTTTGTCTGCAGGCAGATTTGCACCACTTCTCTCAAAGCCCTCGTAAGTCTCTTCAACAAGTCTCATCTGTATAGAGTCTAAGCCAAGGGTCTCCCTCTTGTCATAAACAGCCTTTATCCTTTGGAACAGTTTGTCATTCAAAGATATTTCACTACTATGAGCACTTCTCAAAGGTGAAAGCTCTGTTGCAATGGCAATGATCTCATCATTTGAAGCAACACCACTCACGCTACCAAACACTGCAGATACCTTTGAAAGCAATTCTCCGGTATTATTGTAGGCTACAATAGTATTCTCAAAATCCGGTTCTGCGGGGTTATTTACAATATCGTCTATCTCCTTTATTTCAGCCTCCATGGCCGCCTTGAATGCAGGCATATAATGTTCAGCCTTTACACTCTCGAAAGGTGGTATTTCAAAAGGGGTATTCCACTCCGCCAAAAGCGGGTTCTCCACTTTTTTTTCTCCGCATGATGCAACCATGCACCCTGCAATACATAACGTCAATAGTTGTTTTTTCATCTAAATTAGGGGTTATTCTATGTAAATAAATTATCCAAGGTAACTCTTTAGCAATTTGCTCCTTGCACTGTGCCTCAAACGTCTTATTGCCTTCTCCTTAATCTGACGAACACGCTCGCGGGTAAGACCAAAGTACTCTCCTATCTCCTCCAATGTCATCTCCTGTGTGCCTATACCAAAGAAATATTTTACAATATCCCTCTCCCTCTCCGTAAGTGTAGACAGAGCACGCTCAATCTCTTTATTCAGTGATTCATTTACAAGTCCTCTGTCTGCATTAGGTGAATCGGGATTGGCAAGTACATCCAAAAGGCTATTGTCTTCGCCATCCACAAATGGAGCGTCAACAGAGACATGTCTGCCGGACACTCGCATGGTGTCTGCAATCTTGTCTTTTGGTATGTCAAGAATCTCTGCCAATTCTTCAGGTGAAGGCATACGCTCATTCTCCTGCTCAAACTTAGACAGAGCTTTGTTTATCTTATTAAGTGAACCAACCTGATTGAGAGGCAATCTAACAATCCTTGACTGTTCCGCCAAAGCCTGAAGTATAGACTGTCTTATCCACCAGACAGCATACGATATGAATTTAAAGCCTCTGGTTTCATCAAACTTTTCCGCTGCCTTTATTAGGCCCAAGTTTCCTTCGTTTATTAAATCTGGCAAACTAAGTCCCTGATTCTGATACTGTTTAGCAACAGACACCACAAACCTTAAATTGGCTCTTGTAAGCTTTTCCAAAGCCTCCTGGTCTCCCTTTCTTATCCTTTGCGCTAATTCTACTTCGTCTTCTACAGTGATTAACTCCTCACGGCCAATCTCTTGAAGATACTTATCCAAGGATGCACTCTCCCTGTTGGTGATCGATTTTGTTATCTTTAATTGTCTCATGCGTCAAAATTATCTTGCAAAATTACAAAAAATTATTCACAAGGCAATCTGCCCGAATATTTTTTATAGACTTTTTACTATATGTAAAAAATCAAATTATATGCCGTCTGCATAGCGCTGTTTATTTTTTTTGTATATTTGTGGTTTAAATGAAAATATATATTCAAGTATGAAATTCATTGTATCAAGCACAGATTTGCTGCAGAGTTTGCAGCAGGTTTCAAGAGTAATCGCTTCAAAGAGTTCACTACCCATTTTGGATAACTTTTTATTCGATTTGCAGGGCAATGAACTCACGATCACTGCATCTGATTCAGAAACGACTCTAAGGACAACACTCAATATACAGGAGGTTGAGGCTGAGGGAGAGATAGCCGTTCCGGCAAAATTGCTTACAGATACTCTAAGGGAGTTACCTACACAACCTATAGAGTTAAGTACCATTGATGAGAGGAATGTCGTTAACATTGCCTGGTCGAGCGGAAATGCAATGATTCCGTTTCTGTCTACCAATGAGTATCCTAAACTTCCAACTCTGCAGGAACCTAACCGCATAGATATTAAAACTGAGCTTCTTTGCGAAGGTATCAATAACACACTGTATGCTACGGGAGATGAAGAACTCAGACCGGTAATGAATGGTATCTTCTTTGATATCACCACAGACAAAACAACATTGGTGGCTTCAAACGCACACAAATTGGTATACTTTACCAGAACAGACATAAAAGGCGAGACAGACGGATCTTTTATCCTGCCAAAAAAACCTGCCAACATATTAAAGAACAATCTTGGCAAATGCACAGAGGATGATGTTGTTGAGATAACATACGATAAGAAGAACGCCTATTTTAAATTCGACGACTCTCTTATGGTTTGCAGATTAGTAGACGGCACTTATCCTGCCTACAAATCTGTAATTCCAAAAAACAATAACAATATTCTTACTGTTCCAAGGGCGGATATTCTCAATGCATCAAAGAGAGTGGCTGTCTGTTCAAATCAGGCTACGAGCCAGATTATTTTCAAGTTGACACAGAACAACCTTGAAATTTCCGCTCAAGATACAGACATGTCCTTGAGTGCAAAGGAGACTGTTGCGTGCGAATATGACGGTAACGAAATGGAGATTGGCTTTAAATCTACATTCCTTATTGAGATTCTAAACAATCTGCCCTACGATCAGATCTGCTTTAAGCTTGCAGACCCAAACAGAGCGGCACTTATACAACCTTTGGTACAGGACAACCCGGAGGAGGAGATATGTGCCCTGCTTATGCCTATGCGTATCAATTCGTAATTTAAGGAGGGACTATATATGGAACTTAATTTAAAGAACCCACTGTTATTCTTTGATTTGGAGAGCACAGGACTGAATGTTGCCACAGACAGGATTGTTGAGATATCTGTCGTTAAAGTTTTCCCAGATGGCAGTCATGAAGTAAAGACAAGAAGAATAAACCCTACCATACCTATTTCAGAAGAGGCTCGGAGGATTCATGGTATCTCAAATGAGGATGTAAAGGATTGTCCAACATTCAAAGAGATTGCAAAAAGCCTTGCACAGTGGATGTCCGGTTGTGATTTTGCCGGATATAATTCCACAAAATTTGATATTCCTCTTCTTGCAGAGGAGTTTCTGAGAGCAGGTGTAGATTTTGATTTCAGAAAACGCAAAATGGTAGATGTGCAGAACATATTCCACAAGATGGAGCAGAGGACACTCTCTGCCGCATATAAATTTTACTGTAACAAGAGCCTTGAGAACGCGCATAGCGCGGAAGCAGACACCATGGCTACTTATGAGGTACTGAAGGCACAATTGGATAAATACCCCAATGTACTTAAAAATGATGTAGATATGCTTGCAGACTTCTCTACAAAGACAAGATTTGTAGATTATGCCGGAAGGATAGTCCTCAATGAGAAGGATATTCCTGTCTTCAATTTTGGAAAACATAAGGGGCAATCTGTTGAAAACATATTTAAAGTTGAACCAAGTTACTATTCATGGATGATGGATGGTGATTTCACAAGGGACACAAAGAAGGTAATTACAGAGATCAAGCTAAAGATAAGATAAATAAAGCTATACAACTGTAAACTTTCTTTATTGTTAATTGTTATTGCATTAATAAAGTGAATCTTATAACTGTAAAAAACAACGGTAAGTTTTTCTATACGACTCCGGATACATCCCTCAACAGGGATAGCAAAGACTATTTCTGTCCGGAATCAATAGATGAGTTTGCCGTTGTCTGCTTTTATTATGTAAGAATAGAAAAGAATGCTAAGGCTATTGCAGAGAAATATGCAAACAGGTATATATCCGGTTTTGGCTACGGAATAAAAATAGAAGCCGTAAACATAGGAGGAGAAGATAATCCTTACATGTACTCCATGTCTTCTGCCTTAGATAACACAGCTTATATATCACCATGCGTAACGCAAGAGGAGTTTACCGGTTTAAAACCGGATTTAAAGATAGATGATTATATAGAGCCATCTATTATTATTTCCGCAGAAAGCGTCATAAAAAGCTATCCAAAGGTAATTGCCAACATCACAAGTATTTCAACTCTAAGAAGCGGCGACATTATCCTTTTTGAAGCAGATACAAAGGTTAGTCACAAACATTTTATAAAAAGAGACAAAAAACAGGAAGGGTGTAGCTCTAAAATTTCGTTTGGCGATATTAAAATAACCATTAATTGGTAGCGATCTCCCTTACTATGGATTTTGCAGCCAGCGCACCTGTAGAAAATGCTATCTGAAGATTGTATCCTCCTGTATCTGCATCTAAATTAAGAAGTTCCCCGGCAAAATATAATCCATCCACTATCTTGCTCTGCATCGTTTTTTTATTCACCTCTTTTAAATCCACACCACCCGCAGTAACCACAGCCCTTCTATAACCAACACATGAATCAATTACAAATCTCCAATCCTTTAATTTGTCGGGAAGATTATTATAATTCAATGGTCTTTGCAGATTTATAAACGGTTCTACAAGAGCCTTTGGCAGATAAGACAAAAGTAGCTTGTTCATAGGCAATCTCTTTTCCGAAACATCCTTTTCTATTCTACTTTTCAACTTATCGTATGATACCGCAGGTTTAAGGTCTAAACTCAACAATACTTTCTGTCCCATTTTGAGATTATATACAGCCTCCCTGCTTATTTTAAATCCTATAGGCCCCTCTATTCCGTCTGTGGTAAAATCCAAGTCACCAAACTCCTCCCTCACCTTGTTCCCGTTCACAATTAACGATACAGACACATTTTTAAGTGATATTCCACCAAGATTGCAACTACTATAATTACTTGGAATTAAAGCCGTTAATGATGGAAAGCAATTTACAATTTTATGTCCTAAATCCTTTGCAAAAACATAACCGCTTCCGGTAGAGCCGGTGCTTGGATACGACAATCCGCCGGTGGCAAGTATAAGATATTTTGCCTCTATTCTGCTTCCCGACAAAGACTCTGCAATAAATCTTGTCTCAACAGGTATTGAGCTTTGTCTGCCGGGCCGGTTTATGATTTTTACAGTCTCAAAGCCTGTAATAACCTTAACACCGTTGGATTGCACATAATCCAACAACACATTTGTAACATCTAATGCTCTGTATGATGCCGGGAACACCCTATCTCCGCGCTCTTTTACCAAAGGGAGTCCTATCTTTTCAAAAAACTCCATTGTTCTTAAATTGTTCATTTCATAAAAAGCCGGCCTGAAAAAGTTTTTGTCGGGATGAATATGAATAGAAAAATCCTCCCAACCCTTTGTATTGGTTAGGTTGCAACGCCCTTTACCTGTGATGCCAATCTTCCTGCCGCACCGCTCCATCTTCTCAACAACGGTAACAGATGGCAAATCTATATTGTTCTCCTTTGAAAATAAAATAGTTGAGGCAGCCGAAAATAATCCGGCTGCCCCCCCTCCTATTATTAAAATATCGGTATTCATTAATAGTTTTTTATCTCCTCTGTTCCGTTTAGAACAGCAAGAGCATTTGATGCCAAAGCACCCATCTCATCCTCACCGGGATACAAAGTTACAGGTGCAATGAAAGAGACTCTCTTCTCAATCTGTTTCATTAAAGGTGTATTATAAGCAATACCACCGGTAATGAGGATTGCATCAATCTTTCCATCTGCAACAGTAGCAGCACCGCCAATAGCCTTGGCCAGATTGTAACCGAATGCATCCGAAATGAGCTTTGCATCTTTATCTCCGGCTTCAACTCTCTTTTCAACCTCGGCAAATGAGTTAGTTCCAAGATGAGCTACAACACCGCCTTTTCCGTTTATCATCTTCTTAATCTCAGGCAGGGTGTGTTTACCGCTAAAGCAAAGTTCCGCCACCTGCATAGCCGGAAGTGCTCCGGATCTTTCGGGTGAGAAAGGACCATCTCCATTAAGAGCATCATTAACATCCACAACTCTGCCATTCATGTGAATTCCAACAGAGATACCACCACCAAGGTGAGCAACAATAAGATTAAGATCCTTGTACTCCTTTCCATGCTCTTTGGCATATCTTTTTGCAATAGCCTTTTGGTTAAGGGCGTGGAATATAGACCTCTTAGGGAAGATAGGCAAACCTGTTATCCTTGCAATAGGTTCAAGTTCGTCAACAACAACAGGGTCAGCGATAATCGCATTTATATGTTTTGCAAAACTGCTCTTAATCTCAGATACAAGCTCATTTGCCACCATTGCACCAAGGTTGCTTGCATGTTCGCCATAGCACGCACTCTCCACATCCTTAAGCATCTGGGCATTTACACCATATACACCGGATGGGATAGGTCTTAGCAAACCACCGCGAGCTACAATGATATCCAAGTCCTCTAACTTAATATTGTTCTCACAAAGCGCCTTCTTTACCTCTCCGGTCCTAAAAGACTTCTGGTCTTTAACACCGGGGTATGGAGATAGCTCTTCGTTAGTATGTCTCAGTGTCTTAGTGAAGAGTTCATTTGAACCCTCATAAACCGAAATTTTGGTTGAAGTTGAACCAGGGTTTATTACCAATATCAATTTTCTCATATATACTCTATTTAGCTGTAATGGCTGCAAGGGCAATTGAGTTAAGTTTGGTGTCTATACTGTCTGCACGGCTTGAAAGGACACATGGAGCCTGTGCGCCCGCCACCATTGCAGCAAGTTTAACTCCTTTACATAGTTGTGAATTGGTCTTATAAAATACGTTTGCAGATTCTATATTAGGGAATACCAAGCAATCTGCGTCACCTGCTACAGGGCTTACAAGTTTCTTTATTGCAACAGCCTCCTGAGAAAGAGCAACATCCAAAGCTAAAGGACCATCAATATAGCAGCCTGCGATCTGGCCTCTTTCGCTCATTTTTGCAATCATAGCAGCCTCAACACATGCAGGCATTCCAACAAGCATCTGCTCTGTTGCAGCTATCATGGCAACCTTTGGTTTTGCGATACCAAGAGCCTTTGCAGTATTTACCACGTAGTTTGTCATGGCTATCTTCTGCTTGAAATCCGGAGCAGGAATTACAGCCATATCTGTCATAATGATGAACTTATGGTAATTAGGGTTGTAAACGAGTCCAACGTGGCTCAACACAGCCTTTGGAGGTAACAGACCTTTCTCTTTGTTAAGGATACCTCTCATATACTTGTCTGTACTGCAAAGACCCTTCATTAGAATATCACCATCTCCGTTCTTAACCATCTCTACAGCCTGTGCTATAGATTTTAGTTCATTGTCATTAGGAATGATTGTGAATATAGACGGATCTATATTCTCCTGTGTACAAACCTGGTTAATCATCTTTTCGTCACCAACAAGAATACCATCCACTATTCCTGCTTTGATAGCAAGGGAAACTGCTGTGATTGTATGGTCGTCAACAGCCCATGCAGCAACCAATTTTTTCTTTGGTTTATTCCTGAGCTGTTCAAATAGCTCTTCGAAATTTGAAATCATATTAATTAATATTGTGTTGTAAGTTTAAATTCTATTATTTCGGCAACCAACAATAAATGCTAAGGTGCAACATTTATTATTTATTTTACCAACTTCATTGTTTCTTGAGCTATAACAAGCTCTTCATTTGTAGTCACTGTTGTAACAATAACCTTGGATCCCGGTTTAGTGAGGACAACATCCTTGCCTCTTACACCATCGTTAGCAGATTTGTCAAAATCAACTCCAAGATAACCGAGTTGTGAACAAACCGCCTCTCTGGTATCAGGGTCATTCTCCCCTATACCTCCGGTAAATACAATAAGATCTACACCATTCATTACAGCAGCGTATGCACCTATATATTTTAGAACACTGTAACGGAACATATCCAATGTAAGCTGCGCTCTGTTGTTACCGGCCTCTGCTGCACTCTCAACATCTCTTGCATCGGACGAAACTCCGGAAATACCAAGGAATCCACTCTCTTTATTAAGTACTTTGCTTACAGCCTTATCATCCATTCCGTATTTAGACTCGAGGAATGGTATGATGCCCGGATCTATACTGCCGCATCTCGTTCCCATTACAACACCCTCCATTGGGGTAAAGCCCATGGATGTATCTACAGACTTACCGTTAAGAACAGCTGTAACAGAACCACCATTTCCAAGGTGGCAGGTTATGATTTTTGAGTTATTAAAGTCTATACCGGCAATTTTAGCAGATTTTTCAGCAACAAACCTATGACTGGTGCCATGGAATCCATATCTGCGTACCTTGTCCCTTACATAATACTCGTATGGGATTGGGTACATATATGCCTTCTCAGGCATAGTCTGATGGAATGAAGTATCAAAAACTGCTACTTGCGGAACCTCCGGAAGCAGAGACCTCACTGCCATTATGCCTAACAGATTTGCAGGGTTGTGCAAAGGCGCAAGTTCGCAGCATTTTTCAATGCCCTCTATTACCTCACTGTGAACTACTTTACTACTATTGAAAATATCTCCTCCATGAGCAACTCTATGGCCAACAGCATTAATCTCCTTCAATGAACCTAATACCCCATGGTCAGGCGAAACAAGAAGATCTAGCACACTCTTGATACCCTCTGTGTGATTGGGAATCGGGGCATCAATCACAAGCTTATCCTTACCCTGCACTCTATGAGTTATTTCGCCAATTTCTAATCCGATACGTTCAACAAGACCTTTAGCCAGAAGAGAGTAATCGGAATCAGATTTCATATCCAAAACCTGATACTTCAAAGATGAACTTCCACAGTTCAGCACTAATATTACCATACAAACATACTTTAGAACCGCCCGAATCCTATTCTTTAGGCATAGAACCCAAACAGTTTATTAATAAATAGCTCAAATTGTATAACAAATATATATACATTTAGTATAATTACATAAAAAACTTACACTAATTTAAACAATCATACAGAATCTGTAAGGGATGATACTATTACTTTCAACGCCTTTGGATGAATTGTCGCAACTATATCCCTCTCCATAGAGCTGCTCTCACCATCAAATTGAATCAGCCCATCGCGCTCACGTCTAATTACAACTTTTTTACATCTGTATGTATCTATATACTCCGAATACATGATGGTTTTTAGGAAAAGCTCTGCCGTGAGCACAGGCATATAGACAAGAGGTGCCCTTTTCCATATTACCATATCTAACATTCCGTCAGACGCATCCGCAGCAGGGGCTATAAACGCATTATTCCCCCATTGGGCACAATTGGCGAAAGTAATAAGAAAAGCTTTTGTAGAGAACCTATGCCCATCTATATCTATTTCATAATGTTCACGTCTATACTTCAAATATTCTTTAGTGCATGTCTCCATATATGTAAAAAGCCCTCTTGTCCCTGCATTATTGAATTTAGCCCCTACAACAGCCTCAAAACCAAGCCCGGCCGTGCAGAAGAAATATTGATCATTTATCTTTCCGGCATCTATTTCCTTATACCTATCATCCAAGATAACATCCACGGCTTTTTGGTACACCATAGGAATTTTAAGATGTCTTGCCATTCCATTTCCAGAACCAACAGGAATAATTCCAAGTCTTACATCACTGTCTATAAGCGCCTTTGCAACTTGATTTACAGTACCGTCTCCACCTATAGCAACAACAACATCAAATCCCTCATTTTTAAATCTTTCTGCAGCATTAAACGGATCCTGCGCAGATGCTGTTGTGTAATACACAGCATTCCAAACCGCGTTGCCATCTAACTTAGAATGAAGATATTCCACAATCTTTTCCTTGTGAGATGTTCCCGAGATTGGATTAACTATGAATGCTATCTTTTTTTCCATATTTGCAAATATATATCAATTTTACTACTTTTAAGAAAAATTTTGCAGTAGGATATGTGGGGAGACAAAACAAAATATTATCTATTTCCTTTTCTTGCAGGAATTGCAGTATCAAAAATCTGCTTTTCCTTTTCAAATGACAATGTACATAACTTTACTACATTCAACTGCGTCATAATTGCAGTTATATTGCCATTATTGTTGTTATCATTAATGACATATTACTTATATAACAGGCAGTATGACAATATTTTTTATTCAGCAGTCGTTCTTCTTTTCATTTTAGGCTATAATTCCCATCACTTCTATAATACAAACAGAATTGAGATAAAAAGCGATCTTATAATCTGCATAAAAAACCAATGCATTGATGTGTGTGATGGTCTATCTTCAAAATACGCATATTATGTAAAGGCTCTGCTCTTTGGAGAGAGGAGCGGCATTCCGAATGCAGAAAAGGATCTTTTCATCAAGACAGGTACACTCCATCTGTTTGCGCTTTCAGGACTTCATGCAGGTATTGTATATTCAATGATATATTATGCGTTTTACCCATTTAAACTCTTTAAAGCCAAATGGGTACATCCCTATATATGCTGTACTTCACTTATATTGTACGCAATAATATCAGGCTCAAGCAGTTCTGTAATGCGAGCAGCCGTAATGATAACAATATACAACATAAGTAAAATAGCTTTGATAGACGGTTCTAAAGGTAATGTTCTGCTTACAACTGCATTTATACTAAGTCTACTTTCTCCTAATTCAATATTTGAAGCCGGATTCCAATTGTCCTTTGCTGCCATGTTCGGCATTTTCTATATATACCCATATCTCAAAAGATGTATATGGAATTTTAATCTACCTAAGCCAATACGGTATCTTTTGAATCTGTCATCTATAACATTATCTTGCCAAATCTCTACATTTCCAATAAGTCTGTTCTATTTTGGCAGTATCTCTCCTGTATTTATTTTGGGAAATATAGTGGCAGTTCCACTAGTTTCCATAATAATATATGTCTCTATCTGCACATTGATTCTACAGCGCCCTCTAATCCTGTTCCATTGCATGGATTGGCTTCTTACGCTGTTGTTTGATATACTATTATATATTATAAATTTATTAGGAAACTAATTTTACACTAAAAGTTTTTAAGATTTTAATTAAATATTCTTAAAATTATATTCTATTTTTCGTATAATTTTACATAGCTTTGCGGATGTATAGGAGAAACAGAACTACCAAAAACACTAAACAATTATTATTAGTACAATGAACATTTTTGTTTCAAGTCTGAGCTTTAGTGCTAAGAAAGAGGACTTAGCGGCTCTATTTGCAACCTACGGTGAAGTTACTTCATCGAGGATTATTATGAACAAGGAAACTCACAGATCGAGAGGGTACGGGTTTGTAGAGATGCCTAACGAAGGCGAGGCTCTGAGAGCTATTAAAGAGCTTAATGGCGCTGAACACATGGGACGCACTATTAATGTCGCTCCGGCGCACGAAAGACCTGGGAAAAGGTAATTTAAGGTTACATAGACTTAAAGAGGGTGGCACAAAGTCACCCTCTTTCTTTAAAATTACTCTATTACCATCTCATCCAACAGGCGTTGTGCTCCGGCCAATTTATCTATAAGAAAAAGTGCATATCTTATATCCAAAGCAATATTCCTACAATAATCGGGGTCAAATACCACATCACTCATTGTACCTTCCCACACTCTGTCGAAGTTAACACCTATAAGCTTTCCATCCTTGTCTATAACCGGGCTGCCCGAATTTCCTCCTGTCGTATGGTTTGTAGCAATAAATGCTACAGGCACGGTTCCATTAACATTCCATCTTCCAAAATCTTTTGAAGCATAAAGCTGTCTTAACTTCTCCGGAACATTATAATCGTATATGTTAGGGTTGTCCTTCTGCATAATACCATCCAATGTAGATACAGGTGTATAATATACTGCATCAGACGGGCTATATCCTTTTACATTACCGTACGCAACCCTTAAAGTAGAGTTAGCATCGGGATAAAACACTCTGTTTCCGTTAATTGCTTCATTAAACTCTATCTGTGCCTTCATATATGTGCGGTAAAGCAGATTGATCTCATTAAAGACAGTTTTAATTATTGGTGCCAAGTTCGCCTTAAAGAAGCTGTTTGTCTCATCATATATCTCTTTTGCTTTAACCATGGCTGCACTGTCGGGAAGATTATCAAATGAGTAAAGATCATCTGCCCATTTCTCAACCGAGCCAAATTTTGCAATTTGTGACTTAAAGAAATCAGACTGGTACTTCTGAGGAACATCCTCTGCGTATGTGCTATACAGAGCTATGAACACATCCTTATCTATAGGCTTGTAGTAATCCTTTTCAAAAATTTCTCTATTTTGGCCATTACCTCCGGCATACTTAATAAGTTCTACAGCATTCAACGCCTCTTTTTGGTAATCCTCAACCAACCAGATTTCTGAAACAGACGTATACAATTCATGGAATCTCTCAACAATTCCGCTATATGCAGGCTTCTCCTTAGCCCACTCTGCAAATCGCTTCTCATACTCCTGTTTTTCAGCTACGGTGTTGAGTCTCTTTATTCCTTTCATCTCCCCCTGCCATTTTTTCCATGCATTTGCAACAGATGCATTCTTGGAGGCATATTTTATTCTCACAGCATTGTCTTTCTCCATTTCACGCTTTTGGATATCCAAAATCTTTGTTCTCAATTTAATTTTTGCAGGATTTGAAACATATGCAATCTGTCTTACCGCATCTGAATGCAGATACTCGTTTGTTCTTCCCGGATAGCCGTAAACCATTGTAAAATCTCCCTCCTTTATTCCGCTTGCATTTATTGTAAAGAATCTCTTAGCCTTAAAAGGGACATTATTAGGTGAATATTCCGCAGGCTCATTGTTCTCATCTGCGTATATTCTAAACAGAGAGAAGTCTCCTGTGTGCCTTGGCCACATCCAGTTATCTGTATCTCCACCAAATTTTCCTATACTTGCAGGTGGAGCACCAACTAATCTTACATCTGGGTACACTTTGTATACATATAGGAAATACTGATTTCCGTAATATAGAGGCAAAACTCTGGCCATAAGGCCTTTGCCTCCTGTTGCATATACAGAATCCAAAATCTTATTGGTATTCTTCTTTATTAATGCATTCCTCTTCTCCTCTGTCATTTTGGCTTTAACACCTTTAAGTACGCTTGAGGTAACATCTTTCATGTTATCCAAAAAGGATACTACAAGGCTCTTGTTTGGGAGTTCATCCTTTAGTGTCTCTGCCCAAAAGCCGTTTTTGAGGTAATCGTGCTCCACAGAACTGTGAGACTGAATCTGGCTGAATCCGCAATGATGGTTGGTAATAAGCAATCCGTTTGGTGATATAAGCTCTCCTGTGCATCCCCCTCCAAAATGCACTATGGCATCCTTTATTGATGAACCGTTAATACTGTAAATGTCTTCCGCCGACAATTTAAGGCCTTTGCACTGCATATCCTTTATACGTTGGGCTATCTGCGACGGTAGCCACATTCCCTCGTCAGCGCACAAATTAAAAGAGACAAGCGCCAAGATTGTCAAATAAATAAGTTTCTTAGTCATTATTGTTAATGTTTATATGATTTTAGTTTATAATCTTCTCCAAAGATAGCTATTTCATTCCAATAAGAAACTATTTTGGCCTTACGTAAAGTTGTTTTAAGAAGTATTTTGCAGGTATATTGTTATTTTAAAAAAGGCTTTACTAATTTCCCATCTTTGACACTTCGGATGGTAGAAAAGGGACAAAAAATGCCGCTACAGATAGCTGTAGGGGCATTT
>CAKUYQ010000031.1 GCA_934717185.1 uncultured Bacteroidales bacterium
ACCTCTCTTACAAAGAGAGGTAACCTGTTCCCAAAAAATTATGAGCACCAAGAAGTATTGCATAGCGCTTGTTCTTTCGCTGTTTTTTGTACCATTTGCGCATTCTCAAGAGACACAATGGGGGCGTAAACTGCATCTTAAGACAAATGCTTTAGGTTTGGGAATGGGTATTGCCAATGCAGCCGTAGAGATTGATATTGCAAATCATTGGTCGTTTACATTACCGGTATATTATTCAGCCTGGGATTATTTTAGCACCACCGTTAAGTTTAGAACATTTTCCGTTCAACCCGAATTTCGTTATTGGGTATTGGAGAAAAATGATGGGTTCTTTACGGGTGCCCATTTGGGATATTCATACTACAATTTTGCTTTTGACGGCAGCTACAGATACCAAGATCATAACAGAGAAACCCCGGCTATTGGAGGTGGCGTGAGTATAGGCTACAGATTGCCTGTAAGCAGGAATAACCGTTGGAGATTTGAATTTTCAATTGGTGCTGGTGTGTATCCTCTACACTATGACAAATTCTACAATGATAAAGATACTAAATCCGGTTTGATGATAGAGAGCGTTAAGAAGACCTATTGGGGAGTTGATCAAGCCGCGGTGTCACTCCTGTATACATTTGATTTAAAGAGAAAAGGGGGCAGACGATGAGCAGGGTACTATATATTATAATGTGTATACATTTACTGCTGTTATCTGCTTGTGATGTTCATGAATGGCCGGAGAAACCGGAGTTTGTAAAGCTGCATCTTAGGCTCAATTATGAAACGGATATGACAGAATGGTTCCACATTTATAGTGGTAAGACTATAACCGAGCAGGGATTGGGCAGAACTTATGATAACCGGCAAGAATATGGTGAAATACGCTATGTTATTCGCACATATCCCGTATCTGATAAACAACGTGCAATGCAGGATTACACTCAAGAGTTTGTATTCACAAAGGATATTGCTGCAGGATACAATCACCAAATTACCTTAGATATTCTGCCGGGTAACTATAATATTAAAATATGGTCAGATATAGTTGAAAAAGACGGCGATACCCATTTTTATGACGCTGATAATTTTGCAGAGATAGAGTTACAGGGGGAACATAAAGGTAATACCAACTATAGAGACGCCTTTAGAGGTACAGGAGATGTTTCACTTGTTGCAGATATTGTGGAGCGTCTGCCGGACACACTTGATATTACAATGCAACGCCCACTTGCAAAGTTTGAATTCATCACGAATGATGTGGAGAAATTCATAGATAAGGAGGCCACGCGCATAGCCTCTAAAACCGATAATGCGGCAGGAGAACCAAAAGATGGAATATCTGCCGGAACTGTAAATATTGAGGATTACAAGGTGGTGTTCTACTATGTTGGGTTTATGCCCGATACCTACAGCATGAATACAGACAAACCTGTTGATTCCTCTACAGGGGTACTGTTTGAATCTACATTAAAGAAACTAAAGGATTCAGAAGCTACTATGGGTTTTGATTATGTCTTTGTCAACGGTAAGAGATCTGCCGTAACGGTTAGGGTTGGTATTTATGATAGTGAGGGTACACAACTCTCCTTAACGGAACCGATAGATGTTCCGCTAAAACGGAGCCATCACACCATACTGAGAGGTATGTTCCTAATGTCAAATGCCGCAGGAGGGGTGACAATTGATCCCGGTTATGATGGAGACTATAACCTTATTTTTCCGTAAAAAAATAAAACATACTATTGTATAACAATAAAAAATTTTAACAATGAACATTAAATTATCTATGGGAGTGTTCTTGGCAGCAGGGATGTTGTTGGCAACATCATGCTCAAAGAACGAATCGGAGATTGTCCGGTCTAAAGATGAGTCAAAGGTGACTTTCTCCCTTGGCCTTGAAGGTGGCATTGGTACACGTGCCATAAGCGACGGTACAGAAGCCAAAAAATTGATTTATGCTGTTTATAATGCAAATGGCGAACTAATTCAAACAATTGCCAACGCAGATGTTAACGGCCAGGTTGTTAACAATTCTGCCTTTAGCAGCGGACTTACAGAGAATGTTTCCATCTCTTTGGCAAAGGGGCAGCAATACACAGTTGCATTTTGGGCACAAAACCCTGCTTGTACTGCATATAACACCAATGACTTGAAAAATGTTACCGTAAGTTATAATGGCGTAAATAACGATGAAAGCCGCGATGCATTCTTTAGATCAGAGACATTTACTGTTACCTCAGATGCAGAGATAGATGTTACGCTAAAACGTCCGTTTGCACAGATTAATGTTGGAGTTACAGAGGAAGACTGGGATAATGCCAAAGCGGCCGGAGTTGAGATAGAGAGTTCTGCTGTTGTAATTAAAAATGCAGCAACTTCTATCAATCTGCTTGATGGCAGCGTATCCGGAGAGACAGAGGTCTCTTACGGTTTTGCAGCTATCCCTGCAAAATTTGCAACGCCTGAAGATTTGAGTGTTACTGTGGGCAACACAAACGTTGTTTACAAGTGGCTCTCTATGTGCTATATTTTAGTAAATGACGAGAATGGCGGAAGCAATAAAGCAACATTGGAGAGCGACGGCTTGCAGTTCACATTCAAACCTGCTTCAGGAAGCGAAATTGTTTTTGACGAGGGTTTGAACAGTGTCCCTGTACAGCGCAATTGGAGAACCAATATTCTTGGTAAACTTCTAACAGGCGAGATTAGTTTTAACATAACAATTGATCCTATATACTCAGGTGAATATAACTCTCCTGACTTCCGGCCTGTAGCAGAGGGTGTAAGCTATGATGAGGCAACCTCTACATTCTTCTTGTCATCTAAGGCCGGCCTTACATGGTTTGCAGAGCAGACAAATACTCTCGGCTCTACATACGGTAATTTTACCGGAAAAACCGTAAAACTTACTACAAATGTAGATTTAAGCGGTGAGACATGGACCCCTATAGGTACTAAGGTTCCTTTCTGTGGAACATTTGACGGTGGTAATAATACCATAAGTAATCTTACAGTAAATGTAACCGATGATAATAGTGCAGCCGGTCTGTTTGCCACTGCTTTGGGAACCGTTAAGAATGTAAAGCTTTCTAATGTAGATATTAAAGGTCACTATAAAGCAGCTGCAGTTGTTGGAGATGCTATGTGTTCATTAATAGAGAATTGTCATGTAGATGGTGGTTCTGTAACCTCAACACCAAACAGTGTAAAAGACAATGCCAATCATGTTGGCGGTATTGCCGGTTATCTTTCAGCAGAGCCAAATGCTTGGGTTAAAAACTGTTCTGTTAAGAATCTTACCGTTACTGCTTACCGTAATGTTGGCGGTATTGTAGGTTCTGCAATGCTGGCAGCCGTTGTATCCGGTAATTCAATAGATAATGTAAAGGTTATTGCAAACCAGCTTGTTGATTATATTGAGCCTGCTAAAGCAGACGATCCGGGTAAAGTTGTTGGTAGAGACGGCGGTTCTGCCACAATAGAGAACAATACTGTTAACAACGTAACAGTTACAAGACAGTACATTAAAGCCGGTGAAGCGTATGTAGGAACAGACGAAGGTATTTCTTATGCCATAAACGAGGGCGTTAACACAATTAACCTTAATAACGGTACCTATATTATTCCCGACCAAGCAAAGAATAAGACCTTGACCTTTGTAGGTACCGGTAACCCAAGCGATACTAAAATTGGCGTTCAAGACGATGGCAGCTATGAGGGATGCGATTATTCACTGGATGGTGCTACCGTAACATTTGAGAATGTAAGCATTAACACTAACTCTCAGACATATACAGGTTATGCAAGATGTAGCGGTACTTACAAAAATTGTGTAATCAATGGTACATATACCTTATATGGTGACAGTGTCTTTGAAAACTGTACTTTTAATGTATCAGATAACTTTTACAATATTTGGACATGGGGCGCAAAGGAGATGAAATTCTCTGGTTGTACATTCAATTCAGACGGCAAGGCTTTATTGCTTTATCAAGAGGGGACAAATACCGTTAATTTAACTGTAGAGAATTGTGTGTTTAATGATAAAGGCGGTTTGACCGATAAAAAAGCTGCCATTGAGATTGGTGATGCCCCTTATGAGGCAACACCAACATATAACGTAACTATCTCTAAAACTGTAGTTAACGGTTATGAAATCAATGACGAAGGAATAAATACAGGTACAACTCTTTGGGGCAACAAAAACTCAATGCCTGCAGAGAGATTGAATGTAACTGTAGACGGTGTGAATGTTTACTAAACTCTTACAACAGGAAATATTGCTGTTGATTCTGCGCTCTTCATACCGAAGGGCGCAGTTTTTTACTTACTTAAAGATTACCAAGTTTTTTTAAGGTTACTAAATTAATATGTGGTACATTTGCGGCCTGTTATGATTGTGTCTTTATTTTATGAATAAAAATTTTGATTACATTGCATTTGATGCAGATGATACATTGTGGGAGAATGAATTGTATTACAGACAGTTTGAGGATTATCTGTGTGAACTTCTAAAAAACCAGATGCCGGCTGATAGTGTCTCTGCCCGTCTGTTTGAAAACGAGATGAAGAATATGCCTATCTATGGTTACGGACTAAAAAGTGTAATGCTAAGCATGATTGAAACGGCTTCGCAGATCGCCGGCCGGCAGGAGTCCTTAAGTTTGGCAGGTAAGATAATAGAAAGAGGGCAGGCCATAATGAACCAAGACATTGCTTTGTTGTCGGGAGTAAAAAAAGTATTGGATACTTTAAAAAGCAGATACAAACTTGTTCTTGCTACAAAGGGAGATCTTTTAGATCAAAGCAACAAGATTGAAAGATCCGGATTAAAAGATTATTTCTGCCATATAGAGATAATGAACGAGAAAGATGAGCGGAATTACAGGTTGCTTTTGAGCAAATTGAATTGTTCTCCGGACAGATTTATAATGATTGGAAATTCTCTTAAATCAGACATTATTCCGGTTTTGAAGATTGGGGGCTTTGCAGCACATATTCCACATGAATATATGTGGCAGCATGAGGTTACAGATGAGAAAATTGCTTCAGAAAGGTTTATAAAGCTTAATGCCTTGACAGATATTTTAAAGCCATCCTTTTTGGCTTCTATATAAAATAGAATAAATGCCTTGCTGTTTATAAAAATCTCTAAAGCATTGCAGCAATCTTTTCTAACCAGAATTTATCTGTATTGTCAAAGGTATTGAGTTTGTCGCTATCTATATCCAAAACTGCAACAACCTTATTATTACGGATTACAGGAACAACTATCTCAGACTTTGACGCACTGCTGCAGGCAATATGCCCCGGGAAATCATCAACATTTGCTACTATGACAGTTGCCTCATTCTGCCATGCTGTACCGCATACACCTCTTCCTTTCTTTATTCTTGTACAAGCCAACGGCCCTTGGAATGGTCCCAAGACAAGTTCATTATCTATAACCCTGTAAAACCCCACCCACCAGAATTTAAATGTATCTTTAATGCAGGCAGCTACATTGGCCATATTTGCAATGGCATCACATTCCCCTTCAACAATAGACTTTATCTGAGGAAGAAGATTGGCATACAACTCCTCCTTATTGTTACCCTTAACTATTAAATTTTCAGACATATTTTTTATATTAAACTTAATGATTAAATCCTCTTTTTTTGTTGGTGTGGCGGCACTTTTTAATGAGGACTTTATAACCCAAATAAATAATACCAAACTCAACAAAACTACTATCCCCACAGCAGTGTTACTAATAAGTAGATGTTGCAAAGCTGTAAATACCCTTTCAAAAAAAGTTACAATATCTCCAAACTTGCAAAATAACAGATATACAAATGTAATGAGACCAATAAAAACCAAAGAGATAATAATTGGCTCGTCTTTAAAAATATCTTTTAACGCTTTTAGAAATTTCATCCTATCAAATTATACTTGTATATTGTAACACATAAAAAACAGATGCAAAGATGACAATTATCTTAATATTTAGAACTATAATTTTTAAATTTGTGCCACTTATATAGTGTCCATTTCTGAAAATGGTTTGA
Source organism: uncultured Bacteroidales bacterium (assembly GCA_934717185.1). Taxonomy (GTDB): domain Bacteria; phylum Bacteroidota; class Bacteroidia; order Bacteroidales; family UBA932; genus Egerieousia. Next base: position 6,042 of record CAKUYQ010000031.1, read on the forward strand.
CATATTAGAAGAGGTTAGACTAATTTTATTTACAATATTACTTAATAGGTTTACATATTATTACATACAATGTTAAAGAGAGTTTATTTAGCTGTTTTATTTTCGGTACTGTTCTTGCCTAATGCTTTTGCACAGAGCATTGAAGATTCGTTGGCGTTTGTAAATGCCAATTGGGATGTGAAAAAAATCTCTAAAGGAATTGTTTTAAAACAATATCACTTTATTGGGAATAATAAATTATTTGGTTCACCGCAATACATATCCATCTTGGAGATTAATACAAAAAAGGCAAAAGGCCGCTTTGCCCTGGCAAATGATGAGGGTAAAATAACCCCTACAAGCAAGTTCGCAAAGGATAGCGGAGCTATAGTGGCCATGAACGGAACTTTTTATAATATGAAGCCACCATTCAATTGCGTATGTTACTTTAAAAAGAATGGTGTTAAAGCATTTGCAAATACAGAGAGCATGTCTCAGAGGGATAATGGAGCAGTCGCTATCTCAAAAAAGGGGAAGATAACTATTGAGCCTGCAGATCTCTCCAATCCGGGTGGAACTATGCCGCAGAGTTGGGCCGATAGGATAGAGGCACCGTCTGTTATGTGTAGCGGTCCTGTTCTTATGATTAACGGAAAAGAGGCAATGCTCAGGGAGGACTCGTTTAATAAAAACAGACACCCTCGCAGTGCAGTTGCTATAGATGGGAATAAAGTGTATTTGGTTACAGTTGATGGCCGTTCTGCAGAATATGCTCAAGGGGTGAGCCTTTGGGAATTTGCTGCTATAATGAGATATATTGGTGTTACAGATGCCATTAATTTTGATGGTGGTGGCTCAACGACTCTTTATGCAGAGGGGGAGGGAGAAGACGGAATAGTTAATCATCCATCAGACAACAAACAGTTTGACAGATTGGGCGAGAGGCATGTTGTAAATGCCTTGCTGTTTATAAAGAAATAGTTTTCATTCATTTCCCGACAGTTGGTATGGTAGCTAAATCTAATATTGATTTTGAAAATCATGTATAGTTTATTAATTTTGTAACGACTGTAACCGTTACGGTGGTTACTTAATTATTATTTTGAAATTAAAAATTTTGATAGTATGTAAAGAAAGGCATTAATATGTTGTAGTATTGTAAACAGTTGATATTTACAGTAATTTTAAAGCTATCATGGCGCATGCTTCTGCATCTGCCAATGCATGATGGTGATTAGTCAGATTATATCCACAATATTCAGCAACAGTCTGTAATTGGTGATTTGGCAGTTCACCTTTGAGCTTACGTCTGGAAGCTCTGCATGTACAATAAAACTTATAGTTAGGATAATCCATATTATATGCTTTAAAAACAGCTTTTAGGCATCCTTCGTCAAACTGACTGTTGTGTGCAACCAAAGGCAGACCTTTAATTTTAGGCGCAAGTTCATTCCATACCTCGGGAAAACAGCGGGCATTATCAACATCCTTGATCGTAAGCCCATGCACCCTTGTTGTCCAATAGGTGAAGAAATCCGGGGTAGGATAAATAAGACTGTAAAAACTGTCTGTGATTTCGCCATTCTTTACAACAACTATCCCTACACTGCACACACTGCTTGGATACTGATTGGCTGTCTCAAAATCTATTGCCGCAAAATTTTGCATCTCTACTTATTTTGTAAAATATGTTGCTATGTAATATCCCGCGCTGTCATTATCCATCTTTGAAGATATGTCTTATCGTTTGGGGTTGCAAAGATGGCAAAAAAATTACGTATCACAAGCGAGTGCTTAAAGGTTTGTGCAAGAGTATTATTTTTTGAGGCTTTAAAACTTTTTATCTACTCAGATAGTCCTATACTTTACAAAATAATATTATAACCCCATACGGGTATAATATAAAATATAATTATTATATTTGTACCCGAAAGGTGCTATTTTAACAACTTGTTAGTATAGTCTACCCGTACGGGATTAAATTTATATTATATGGATTTAGGGAAATATATTAGAGATAAACGAAAGAGGTTCAAACTTACGCAAATTGAACTGGCAGAGCGATCTGGAGTTGGTATTCGTTTTATAAGAGAGTTGGAAAGAGGTAAAAAAACAGTACAATTAGACAAAGTGAATCAAGTTTTAGCTCTTTTTGGAGAGGAACTCTATCCCCAAAAGATTGAAATTATATAAAAATTTACATTAGTAACTATGACAGCATGAAGAAAGCAAAAATATACATAAATGACATGTTCTGCGGTATATTAGTTGAAAATTATGACGGCTATCATTTCCAATACGATCATAATTATTTATCAATGAAAGGGGCTAAACCATTAAGTCCTACAATGCCATTAACAGAAGAGACGTATACTAAAGAATTTATGTTCCCTGTATTTGACGGTTTAATTCCGGAAGGCTGGCTGCTTGATATCGTAGATAAAACATGGAAAATAGATCCAAGAGACAGAATGCAGCTATTGCTTACCTGCTGCAAAGATTGTATTGGCAACATAAGTGTAAGAGAATATGACAAATAGAATTATTAATAGATGTTTATGCTGTTATAAGGAATTGGATAATACCAATGCCAAGCAGCTTTATCATCCATCATGTGCATTAAAACTGTTTGGCAGAAAACAAGCACCTATTTTACCATATACGAGAGATAATATAGAAGATCTTGCCTTACAGATACTGGAACAAAATACATCTATAACCGGAGTACAACCTAAACTTTCATTAGATATTAACAGAGGGAGTAAGAATGAACCGGACAAACTTACAATTGTAGGTTTATGGGGAAATTACATCCTAAAACCACAAAGCTCAAAGTACAACTCCATGCCGGAATTGGAGGATTTGACAATGAAGTTAGCAGAAGTGGCCGGAATTTCAACAGCAAAGCATGGACTAATAATGATGACAGATGGAGAATTTGCATATATAACTCGCAGAATGGATAGAGATGAAGATGGCAATAAATACTCCATGCTTGATATGTGCCAGTTAACCAACAGGCTCACAGAACATAAATATAGAGGAGCTTATTCTCAATTAGCAGAAACAATAAAAAAATACTCCGCTGCTCCAATGTTAGATGTACAGTATTTTTGGGAAATAGTTATGTTTTCTTGGATTACAGGAAATTCAGATATGCATTGTAAAAATTTTTCATTATTGGAAAAGGACGGCATAGGATATTCACTGTCTCCGGCATACGATTTATTGGCTGTTTTGCTTACGGGAATTAAAGACAATGACGAATTGGCAATGCCATTAACAGGAGCCGGAATTAGCAATAATGAAGCTATTAACGGATTTAAAAGGGCTGATTTTATAGGAGCTATTATATCGTCTGGTGTAGAATATAAAACGGCAAATAGAATTGTAGATAAACTTATCAATTGTAAAGCAAAATGGTTTGATATTATAAATATTTCATTCCTTTCGGAATATCTTAAATCTGAGTATAAGGCATTGATAGATGATAGGATAAGAAGGTTATAAAACCAATTTATTGCATAATGCGAACAACCTGTTCGTGGCATCTCCTCATATTTGCAGGCAAATAAAAAGTAAAATTATGGGAGACACATCAACAATTTATTGCGCATTACAAAGCGGAGACGAATATTTTGCAAAAAGAGAGTACTTTTTGGCTGCCTGCGAATATAGGGTAGCTGCGTATGTTTACACTTGTGGAGATCCGTATGGATTTATGCCGGACAGCGACCCAATACGCAAATTCTTTAAATGTTTTAAAAAATTGAAACCGGATGAAAAAAAGAAATTTTGGCCTTTTAGCGATCACGAAAATTTTTTAGTAGATTATCACTCGCAAATTAGAGAGCTTTACAAAATAGAGGAGGAGTATTTGAATGAGCATAAGGGTAATGATGTAGAAAACCGAACATGAAAATCTTTGAAATTAATTCGTCCAAGTCTTGATATCAAAGATTTTCATTGTGAGAGAGAACGGTAGTGAACGGCTATCAGACTCTCACAAATTTTTAATTATTATTTTGATAGGATAAAAATAGGGATTTATTTGTAACTTGCGGAGCAAATGAAAACAAAGAAAGGCGCTAACGCAAACATATTGCGCCGGTGCATGACAAAAAGAGTTTAAACGCAATATAAATACAATATAAACAATACTTTATGCCGGTAAACAAAAACGCATTTTTAAGATATAGAATTTTAGACGAACTTCTGAGCAGTAAATATAAGAGCTATACAATTACAGAACTTCTCAATGCTGTAAATGACAAACTCACATATTATCTCCCCGCAGGTAATTCTATTGTCAGGAGAACTATAGAAAAAGATCTTAAGTTCTTGGTAGAGGATAGTGGTTTAGACGTAGAATTAAGCAAAGAGAAGATAGACGGGAAGCAGTACATAAGTTATGCAGACAAGAACTTTTCTATTTTTAAAAAGGAGCTCACCGACAACGAAAAAGCTTTGTTAAAGGGGGCGTTCTCACTATTGGGCTCGTTTGACGGTCTGCCGGAGTTTGCCGGCTTAGAGGCTTTACGTGGAAATTTGCAGGTTAGCGATGAAAGGAAGATAATCTATCTGTCAAAGAACCCAATTGAAAATACAAACCTCCTTGGTGAACTCTATTCAGATATCCTAAACAAAACGCCAATAAAAATAACATACAAAAAATTTGGCAAGGATATGTTGGAGGAGGATATTGTACTGCATCCGCAATATCTTAAGGAATATAATATGCGCTGGTTTCTTTTTGCCTTAATAGAAGGGGCTGAGAGCCATAGTCTGTTCTGCTTTGGATTGGAGAGGATGGTAAAGATTGAACGGTGCACAAACATAGATTATAAGGAATATAATGGCGATTTTGAGGAGTATTTTGATGATATAATAGGTGTTACCAATTACACAGAAGAACCTGTTAACCATATTGAATTCTGGGTAGATGACAACGCTTTCAACTACATAACCACCAAACCTATTCACGACTCTCAAAAAAGGATTATTCAAAAGGAGTCGTGCTTGAGGGCAGAACATCCCGAACTTGGCGGAGGTGCTTTTTTCTCAATAGATTGCAAATATAATTACGAATTGATTAGGGAGCTTTGTTCATTTGGCCCACAGCTGATTGTACTCTCACCTGCCCACATTAGAGATAAGGTGACAGAGCGAATTGCCGCCATGATGAAGGCCTATAAAGAAAGCTGATTCTCTTCCCGACAAATTTTGAGTTATTTAAGTTAAATTTTGATTGAATTGAAAGTCTTATGATAATTGGTTATATAATTGGCATAATCTGTGTTCTATTTATTGTTGTCGGGATTATACGTTTCATAAATATTAAAAGATGCACAAAGCAGCAGAGGGAAAGTGAAAATAAACAGGTTAAATTTGGGAAAAAAGAGTTATGCTATAAAGTTCCGGAGGGGTTATTCTCCTTTGCTCCGGCTGATAGCGAGATCTATTACTATGAGACAAAATACAATAATGAGTATAATGAATTCATATCCAATAACTATGAAGAGATAAAAAAAGCTTTTTGGAACAGCAGGCGTGCAAAGTTTATATACTTACCTAAAATATCTAAAGATTTGAGCACAAACGTAGTTAAGGAGATAGTTAAATATAACTTCCCCAATATTTCTACAACGGATCTTTTCATTGAAGATGATATAATATCCTACAAAGATTTAGCAACATATATAGCAATTCCAGACTATGTTACCAGCCCATGTTTTATATGTTGTGAAAAAATAACACCACCATTTGTCTTTATCTCAATTAAGGAGCTTGAAACAAACGAACTGTTCACAAACAGAAAAGATGCGGCAGATGAGAGTAATAATCTTTATAAGGATATCTTTTTCCGGGAGGTTGAATACTATACACGCAACTGCTTGGCATTCCGGCCAAGGTATCGTGTAATTACCGACGATGAACTGCGAGAAATCCTAAAAGGGCAGATAGCAGATGAGAGATTCGAGAAAGATATATATCTTATCGGGAAGGAGATTAATGAGAGGACCGAAAAATTGCGAGAAATGGGAGTATCTTCAATAGCTATAAAAAAATTATTGGGAGAGGGAGCAAAGCTAAAATTAAGTAAGTTAGTAATTGATAAACATAATAGAATCTTTTTGCCGGATTACGATATTGAGATTAAATTATCTCCTATTCAAAAGGCTGTATATTTTCTGTTTTTACGCCACGGTGATGGTATCTATTTCAAAGATCTTGAGCAATATAAGGGTGAACTATGTTCAATATACGAGTCGCTTACGGGCAGAGATGACAAGGATATGATTAAAGAGAGCATAGATAGATTGGTTGATCCGTACGATAACTCTATTAATGAGAAATGTGCACGGATAAGGAATGCCTTTGCTACTGTTATACGTGAAGAATTAGTAGAGTTATATACAATTACAGGCAAAAAAGGGGAGAAGAAGAGGATAAAGCTCCCAAAAAACTTGATTAAATGGGAAAATCAAAATAACAAATAATCGCAAGCCTTGCGGAAAATATTACAGATGAAATTCCATTTCTACATTTGTGCAATAATAACACGCATGAGGCCGGTGTATGTTTAACTAAAATTTTTTGCTATGATAACAACATTAATTTTAACAATTATTATTGCATTTATAATGTATCTGCTTAAACCACTTTTTTTTAAGGATAAAAGTGAACAGCCTCAATCTGAAATAAAAAACTCTTCTAACATTGCAAATAAGAATCAAGAATCTGATTCAACGGTCCAAGGTAATTCTTCCAAGCCTGAAAACAAGACAGAAGAGCAAGAGAAGAAAAAATCTTGGATAGAGAGGAATTATTGGATGCTTCCTGTTGCTATTGCAATTTTTTTACTGAAAATGTGCAGTGATATGATGCCACATGCGTAGATGATATGTTTGATATGTTCCGAGTCAAACATGTTTAGTGCGAATCAAGAGTTCGCAATAGAGTTTTACCTTTGCGTAGACATTTGAAAGAAAATAACTATTTTTGTAGAACATAAGGTCTTTGACATACTGGAGCAAACTTTTGACTATCGTCTGTCATGTTTGACAGATGTCCGTAAAATCGGATACTTAACAAAGGGTTACTCGTTACTCTGATTTTAATAGAATTCTTCTATAAAATCAACAGTTGAGTATTCCTCAATATAATTATATTATAGAATAAAAATAGAATATAAAAATTCTATTTTTCCGCACTCTGCGAGTACGTAGACAAAGAAAATAAACTTCAGTATGTCTTAGATCATTTATGTATGTTGGCATAACTATGACTAAAGAGGCTATTATATCGGAAGCAAAAGAATTGGAAACCACTCATGACCTTTTAGTGCTCTTAAACAAAATCAAGATGGCGGAATTAGGGGATAAAGGGCATCCTTTCATTATGCCTCATTTAAACTTCTTTATTCATCCGGCCCGTAACAAAAGAAATTATAAATCTTTCTATATACCCAAGAAATCAGGTGGAGTAAGAAAAATATCAGCCCCAACGTCTATGCTTAAATCATTTTTAACTTACACAAATAAGTTATTACAAGCATTCTACGAGGCTCCTGAATATATTACAGGTTTTGTCCCAGGCAAATCTGTAGTAGACAATGCAGAAATACATATAGGCAAGAACTATGTCTTCAATACAGATCTAAAAGATTTCTTTCCGAGTATTACTAAATCGAGAGTTTGGGCTGCATTGAAATATGCACCTTTTAATTTTAATGATACGATAGCCGATGCCATTGCCGGTCTATGCTGTACTGAAATGAAAATAGAAGGGAAGAAATGCCGGGTGCTGCCACAAGGTTCCCCATGTTCTCCAATAATTACCAACATAGTCTGTAAGACATTAGACAGACGTCTGTACGGTCTTGCCAAAAAGTTTAAATTACGTTATTCAAGATATGCAGATGATATAACATTCAGTGGTAATAGAAATGTATTTAAAAAGGGAGAGACATTTCAGCAAGAATTAGAACATATCATTAATACTCAACATTTTACAATTAATGATAAGAAAACCAGACTACAAAAGAAAAATCAACGTCAAGAAGTTACAGGCCTTGTTGTAAGCGACAGGGTAAATGTTACTAAAGAGTATATACGGGAAATTGACAACATACTCTATATATGGGAAAAATATGGAGAAACCGAAGCCTATGCTCGTTTCTTAATCCATTATGTACCAAAGATTACGCACCATAAACACAAACCTAATATGAGATTCATCCTTCAGGGAAAACTGAATTATCTAAAGATGGTTAAAGGTGCAGACAATGAAGTATGGAGAGGTCTACAACGCAGGTTTAACAAGCTTGTAGGAGCAAAATCAGTTACAGAGACTGCTCAAATAAAATATAAGTACTTGATTTCAGATTTTGAGAAGAAGGTAAATACGCAATTGCAATTTGAAGATGATAAAAATGGTATACTGCATTGTTACTTTAGCATCAACGGAGGCCGGACATCGGTTACCTTAAGTAAATATGTTAGAACCAGATTAACAAATCTTGTATCTAAACAAGATGCTAAGGCAATCAATAAATTTAAGTCTTCATATCTCATTATCTTTTATGAGGATTGTAACAACAGTTTTTGGAGAATTGAAAGAAAGAGGAGCGCTGTTAGCACCATGTCAATCTCGGAGTTTTTGGCTCTTTATGGTGGAGAAACGAATTCAGACGATGTGGAAAAAATAAATGGAGATAATAAGGACTCATTATCAGATAATAAGGAAGATAATACAGATAAGATCCTACAAGAGCTGGTCTCATCAGATTTTGATTTAAATACGCTTGATGGATGGAACAAAATAAAAAGCAGTTAACGAAACTGTTAGATTTCGTTAAAGAATTATATAATAATCCCGACAACAAAGAATTTGCTGCCGGGTTAGATGATTTTGTACTTGGCAATAATACAAATAAAGAAGATAAAAAAATTGCAGAAATTTATGAGTACTGTATTGAGAAAATTATAAGGCAACAAGCCATTGAATTTTATGCAGACTTTCCTTTACAATCAATAAAGGATATTCTGATTGGAGATTACGTCCGGATGGAGTCATTTAGAAGAAAAGATAATTTCGGAGACTTTTGTTTGTCACTTTATCAACAAATAGAGTGTATGACCAATAGTCTGTGCGAGGACAAGAATTTGTACGATATTACAGAAAAAATGTGGGGCCACCCTGCATATGTGAAGATAGAAAAGGGCAAAGAGCCATCCATCTATAACAGAAGTGGTGACTATACAATCGCAAGCCTATTGTTCCCTTATGATAACAAACAATCAGGAAATACCAATGCTTTTGAGAAATCAAGAAAACCATTGCAAACACAATATGCGATAGACAAGATACGCACGATTGTATATTTCTTGGGCTATAAAGCAGAGATGGAGAGCAGTGATTATGACTCATTTGTTGAATTTACATCACTGCTAAATGACATTTATCAATGCCGCAATATGAATCATCGCGGAAACTCTCTAAACCAGTGGGAAAAGAAAACCTATGATAGAATAATCCCTTTGAAATCACTCTATTATTTTAAATTTCTCGGTGTGTTGGCACAATATGTTGAATATATAAAAGGTGGTTATCCTTATATTCCCACAATACTAGATTTCTGTAAAACAATTTCTCCAAAAAAAATAGAAGGAGCTGCTATTAAGCTAGTAGGGTTTATTGATCCCGAAGAACTTGCTCGCAGAACCAAGAAAAGATAATTATTCTACTAATATGCAGGAGCCAACAGGTTCTACTATTTGTGAGACTTTACAGATATGCATTGCTGACAGTTCTTTGGCAGTTGCATATTACAAATACAAGCTAATTGAAACAAATATTAATAGAATATAATTTATTTATGATAATTTACTAGATAAAATTTGCTTACTCAAATAAAATAATACATATTTGTAATATGTTTAATGCTTTCTTTTGGCCGATGAAAATGAGTCTTTAGTTTTAGCGAAAAAAATGAAATAAAACAATATTATAACATGAATTTAACTATTTCAAATGATACGTGGATTTGCTTAGGCATTATAGCAGCAGCATTTATATTTTGCTTTGTATTTGTTCTTAGATACAGGAATAGTGAAAAGTTAGTAGCTAATCGTCGTATAGTTGAGTATTTTCCATCACTGGTTTCCACACTTGGTGTATTGGGTACATTTTGGGGAATCACTAAAGGCTTGATAGCTTTTGACACTACTGATCTTGATAACTCCATCCCTGGGTTGCTTGATGGCTTGAAAACAGCATTTTTTACATCTTTGGCAGGGATGGTAGGCTCTATGATTCTCTCTACTTTCATTAGTAGGAGGCAAGATAAGAAAGACGGGGGAGTTTCTGATATTAATCAAGCTGCGGGTGAAATAACACAATCTGTAAAGGCGATGAGTGATGCAAATACTCAGACTATACGCTATATTCAACAACAGTTAGCAGAACAAGATGCCGATCGTAAAGCTTTTTACAGTGCGGTTGGTGATGTAATGTCTAAAATGTCTGAAGCCATTGATTCATTAGTGGTGTTGCAACGTAGCCAGGAAAACACTCTTACTGACATAAAAGAGGTCAGCTCTTCCATACTTGTTTCGTTTGGTAACCTTGAAGAATTTGCGGCTAAACAGACCTCATCTATTAACTCCGTTGAAAAAAACACACAAGAGGTAAGCGAATATACACATCACCTTGGCGAAATGCTTGATGTAATCTCCGGAATAAGTGGAATAGAAGAAGAAATTAATGAAAAAGTAAGTAAATTGAAAGAAATTATACATAGTGAGGTTATTGAGATTGAGGATTATATGTCAAAAACGAACAATTTGTTAGAAAATAAATTTGATGAGTTTACAGAACTGCTTAAAAAGAGTAATACAGAAGCACTTGTTGAGGTGATGAAGAAAGTTACCGAAGAATTCCAAAAGCAGATGAACGCACTTATAAACAAACTTATTCAAGAGAACTTTGACCAACTCAACAAATCGGTAGAAAAATTAAACCAGTGGCAGCAGGAAAACAAAGAGATGATTGCATCCCTCACTCAACAGTACAAGGAGATGTCTGACAACTTTGAGGCTACATCTTCTTCGCTTACTCGTGTTAAAGATGATACAGCCGCTCTAGTTAGTGAAGGAGGAAAATTACGTCAGCTTGTTGATGCGCTTAATCAAGTTATCGTAAAAGATGAGCGGTTTATTAAAGTCACCAAGGAATTGCATGAAACAGCTAATCTTTCCAAGTCCAATATGGAGTTATTCAATAATTCCACCTTATCTCTTAATGAATGGGTACGAAAACAACGTAAATTTGTGGACGGAGTACAACTTCTTATTGCTAAACTTGAGGAACTCAACAAGATCCGTGATTATGGTGAACAGTTTTGGAAGGGAACGAAAGATAAGATGGAGGAAGGAGTTAGTATTATTGCGAAGGGTTCACAGACACTCAACACACAACTTACCTCACTTGACCGTCAATTTTATGGTCGACTGAGTGCTACTCTTGCTGAACTTGATAACTGTATAACTAAAATGGTTGAACAAATCGGTAATCGTAGATAGTTATGGCTAAGACAAATATATGGATGTCGGTTTCAGATCTTATGACAGGATTGATGGTGATTTTCCTTTTTGTCGCGATCGCCTACATTAGTCGTGTACAGAAAAATCAATCAGTACTAACAGATTATATCGAAACGAAGAATGAGTTGCATAACAAACTTGTTAAGGAGTTTGGAGGAGATACTCTCAAATGGCAAATGAATATTGGCAAAGACCTTACTATGAAGTTCAAAGAACCAACTGTCCTTTTTTCGACAGGTTCATCTGAATTAACGCCACGTTTCAAAGAAATTCTTGATGAATTCTTACCTCGCTATTTTAATATTCTGTTAAACGATAGTTTACGCTCTAATATTCAGGAAATTCGTATTGAGGGGCATACAGATGATGTACCAATGTCAGGTAAACACCCCGACCCTTATATTGCCAATGCTATGCTTTCCCAGGAGAGGGCACTAGCTGTAATTAAGTATTTCCGCACAATGTATAAATTTAATGAATATACGGATAAACAAAAACAGTTACTTGAATATTGGTTTACCGCCAATGGACTTTCTTATGGAAAGGCCCTTGACTCAGATGGTGATTTTATCATTCGTTCTGGAAAATCAATTGACCGAGCACATTCACGTCGTGTAGAATTTCGTATTGTGACTTCCGGTGATGAGATTCTTGAAAACTTTGTAAAAGAGAATAACAAATGAGATCCAACTTTGATATAGAAGATTACTTATTAAATTCTGATCCAATTTGTGACTTTCCTAATTTAAAAAAAAGCCTTGTAAATATGGGCATAAAAATTGGAAAGGCTGGTATATGGCGTTCGGTGGGTACAGTAGATGTATTACCTAAAGATATCGGAGAGCGTGTTTTTTTTGAAGACGGTGGAATATTTTATATTGATGATGATGGAATAAAACGCCGTGGATTTATGTATAAAGCTAGCTTCTATTTTGAGTGGAAAGGATGTAAACAAAAGCCAAAATTTCATGTTTTTCAATGTGATGCTATCAATTGTTTCGGCAAAGACGCATATCGTTTTGCTAATGCAGAGCCTATAAGGGTTTATTCAAAAAATCTCTACAGAGAAGTTGAAGTAACTGGGATGGAATTGTGCCAATTTTGTAAACGTATGCTAATAACAGAAGAAGCATTACAAGTAAATGATTCAACTGATTTTGTCGAGATTTTAAAAAAAGCAAGTTGTGATACAGAACCAGCATCATCCGATGTGGATATTTTTGGATATACCAAAAATTGGGAAGAAATATCACTTGCTTATCGTAAAAAAAAAGAATTTACTTGTGAACGCTGTGGAACTCATGTTGAAGGGCTTGATCATTTTTATATGCAGACTCATCACAAAAACGGTATAAAAACTGATAATCGTGAAAGTAACCTTGAATGCTTATGTGTAAAATGTCATTCAGAAGTAGATGATGCTCATAGACACAATTTCTCTTCTAAGGCTCAAAAAATTGTAATTGAGGAATATATACATAAGTATCATTGGAAAGAACCTAATTCCAATTTTTCTCGTACAGTGAAAACAGTGCGTAATTGGCAAGAGCCTACTACTATAGCAAATGATGATGATCTTCCTTTTTAAAATATCTTTATATCCAAAAATGCCACAGTATTTAGTTCTGTTGTAAATACTCAGTACTTACCTTGAAAAACGATACCTTTATCGTTGAGAATACAAAAAAAACACTACCTTTGTGCGTATTGAGTACCGCTCGGCTCCATTGTCCTTTGTTATACTTTCTTTATCGGCATAAATATACTATTTTTGTGTTTGCAAGTCTTAGAGCAGACAACTGAGCTGCAAATCTAAGGTTTGTGCACATCAAGACCACATACTTGTCGCATAGGCATAAAAAAAATTATTGGGACACTAAGCCCGTTTTACATTAAACTTTGCGGAGCGCCGTTAGGTGATGTCCGCTTGCCAACAAAGATAATATGTGGTCTTGATTTTTATATTAACGGGCGTAAAATCGTCAGATTTTATATACGTTTGTTCATGCTATGTGTATATTGTTGTTCGCTCACAACTAATATACAGAAAATAATGATATAGGTAATTATTTCATTATTTTTAATAATAACTTTTTTATTTTTTCTTGCGAAATTTAATTAAGTGGTAATTAGTGAGGAGCAGAATTTATGATTTTGGGTAGTAATTGTAGTGTTTGGGCAGAAGTTGAACTTGATATTGAAGGAGAAAATTTTTTTCTCTTTTAATAGCTAAAGCGTGATGGTTGTTAAAAACAATGTCTACACGATTTCAACGGCGGAAAAGTACTTTAATTCTAAAAAATGGAATATGTCAATAAGACTGAGTAGAGTATTAAAAGAGCTGAATATTGGACTTAGGACAGCCATTGATTTTTTTAAACGAAATGGTTATACTATTGAATGTAATCCGTCATGCATTATTTCTGACGACCTACATGAGATGATTGTTAGACATTTTGTTACTGGAGCATGTGAAAATAATGGCGAACAAAAATTTTTACAAGAGAAATTCAGATTTAAACAACAGACAAATGTTCCTAAGCTATCTGTCATAGGGAAAATTGATCTTAACGCTCTTAATTCTACTACTCGCTCTCAAAGAAAAAATAAAGAGGAAAGAAGAAAAGAACGTAACGAGAGACATGTTCAGCATCAAATAGAAAAACAACAGAAAAGTCAGGTGAAAACTGTTGATTCAGGCAACAGTCAATGTGCTATTCGAGACATCTGGCAGCGTTTCGTTGACATTCAAGAGAAACTCATTAAGCAGCGTTGTTCACCGATTACGATTATACCAGACAGTATCGATGTGGATAATGACAAGCTCTACGTAACAGTAGATGAAAGCCGAAATGAGCAGCAGTTAAATTCTCTCTTGGAAGGTAAATTAGGGCTTGATTCGTATGATCTTGAGTCTAGCTACATTCTTGTTGATGAGTCTAAGTGGAATGCTTTGACCGAAACAGACCTGGAACAGGTTAGAAAAGATTTATCAGAGTGTTATGTTGAACTTGACACTACTCCGTCTATTAATGTCACAATCAATTATGGTGGTGACATGGATCGTTGTGACCAATTGTCAATTGATGAATTGCGTCAACTTGACTTAATCCTTAAAAACGGAAATCTAATAGAGGGAACCATCAATGATTCTGCTGCATTTATCTCCAAAGTAAATGTTGATCGCGAAGGATATATGAAATATCTATTCGGAAATCACTATGTAACATACGAGAAAAAGAAGAAAAATCAACAGGACTCCAAGATCGTAGAATTGTTAGAATATCACAACCAGTATATTCCCTGGGATGTGATGAAACAATATGCTCATTTAGGCTTAAATTGCAAGCATTATACACTAATATTTAAAATTAACAATCCAAAAGCAAATGAGGTGCTAAAGGATTGTTACGACTGTTATTATCCTAAAACAGACACCTTTGAGTTTTGTAGAGACTTTACTAAGAAGGATCCTTGCCACAAGGATTATGTAGCAGAGGCAAATAATAATATTAATGCCTTTATGGATGAGGCCATGATATATTGCTCCAAAGATGATATCGAGATGGAGGTAGTATTTGTATATACAATATCCAAGTATCAACTTATTAAGGCAAAATTCGTAGAAGTAGGACAACACATCAGAAATAAAGGTGAAGGATATAGTTTTAACGATGAAACTGGAGCAATTGGAATTGATTTTAATTGGAGAACAGATAATATAGAAGAAATCCTGTCCGAGATAGAACGAGAGAATCCTTTTGTAAAGGTAAACGTTCATGAAGATCATCGATTTAAATGCTCTGTCTCATCTCAAATTGTTGGTTATGATGAACTTAAAAAAACGTTAGAGGATAAATATGATGATATTGACATTCAAAATGATAGTGTATATCACCAAATAAAGATTCGTTTGCCATATCTTGAGGCAGAGTATTATGATATCAAACGGGCAAGTCTTGAAAGTGATTTGCTCCAGTTGTCTGTGTCTGGTATCGAAGTTCAATTTGCAGAAAAAGTACCTGGCAAAATTAGACTCAATGTCATATATAACAAGAATTCACGTTTAGAGGATTTAGAAGATAGCATTAACGAAATGCGCAGAGCTGACTTCGGTTTTGTGCTAGGTGAGAAGGAGATCCCATTCGGAAAACTCTTGAAAGCGAACTATCCAGATCTCGTTTTTGACATAGATGTTGATGACGAAAAGAAAAGTCTAATTATTGAAGCCCTTGAAGCTAAGGCAGTTAATACGATTATTCCAATTCTGACAGGTGACTTGGAAAAGATATCTCGATTAAAGAATACTTTTACCAAAGCCACTACAGGAGCAGAATTAGTTAACCCGCGATTACAACGGTATATCTTTAATTCAGCAGAGGCTACAAAAACTCAAAACATTGATTCAATGCTTCGTAAAGATGGCGTAGTTTATAAAGAATTATGCGAACATTTGCTTAATTCAAGAGTAAACGAGTCTCAAAAAGCTGCAATTATCAAAGCTATGTATGCAGAGGATTTAGCTGTGATTCAGGGACCTCCTGGTACAGGTAAATCTACGGCTATTGCCGAGATGGTTTGGCAGCTTGTTAGAAAAGGTCTACAGCAAGGTAATAAACGAGAAAGAATATTGCTCACATCAGAAACTAATCTCGCTGTAGATAACGCCATCTCAAGAATTATAAACGATAAAACAAACTTAGTTAAGCCTGTTCGTTTTGGCGGTGAGGAAAAACTGGAATCCGAAGGTCTTCAGTTCTCTATTGAGTTGATGAAACGCTGGGTTGAAGAGGGTGACTCATGTCTTGTCGATTCAGAAACAGATGAAGAGACTGATACTATTGTACATAATAATTTGATTCTTAAAAATTGGCTGTCCAATATTTCTTCACGTTCTTTCTATCGAACAGATTCAGAAGATAATGAAGTAATAAGGCGTTGGCGAAATTATCTAGATAATCCGAGTCGTACTTTGCGTGAAATCGTATATAATAGATACATTGAGAACGCGAATGTAATTGGCGCCACATGCAGTTCTATTGGAGATAGACGTGCCGGTAACGAAGAGTTCAATGGTTTTACTCCTTTTTTCAGATATTTCTGTGAGGTATTTAAGCAGAAAATTGGAAAAGCAAAAATTGAGTTTACCACGGTTATTCAAGACGAATCTTCTAAAGCTACACCAGCCGAATTGGTTTTGCCTTTTGTATATGGACATCGAGCCATTGTAATTGGCGATCATAGGCAGCTTCCCCCTATGCTCGACAAAGAGGAATTTGAAGAATCGTTAGATTATGCCCATAGAATCGCAGTTGACGGAAATGATCGGAAAGAGATTCAGAATTTAAGGGAGTTCGTAGATGAGCACTTTGATGAGATGGAAGTGTCTCACTTTGAGAACTTGTACAAGAATATTGATGAGTCATTAAAAGGTACTTTCAATCTTCAGTATCGAATGCACCCAGATATAAATGAGGTAATCGAGCAATTCTATCGTGAGGATGGAGGCTTGTATTGTGGATTGGTGAAGCCAACCGACCTTGGCGTAAATGATCCAGACATGAGCAATCCTGCATCTCGATATCATGGACTTGATATACCAGGATTGATCGGTCACAACACGCATGTTCTATTTATTGACACTAATTCACCCGAAATGATGGATGGTACGTCTCGTGTTAACTATGGAGAAGTAGATACTATTGACAAGCTTCTGAAACGATTTGAAGAATCAGGTTCGTTCCAGCGATACCTGAATAAATTCAACAAGGAGGAAGATAAGCAAATTGGTGTTATTAGTTTCTACGGAAAACAAATAAAACAACTTAGGTCTGTTGCCCATAGTCATCCGACTTTACCAATTCGTGTCAGTACGGTAGACCGTTTCCAAGGTATGGAGAGGAACATTGTAATTGTGTCCATGGTAAGAAGTAATACTATCCAAAGTTCCAGGAATCAACAACCTGATTGGAAACGATACCCTGAGTTAGGTTATCCCAAACAAAATTCTTTGGGCTTTGCTCAATCCCCAAACCGACTTAATGTTGCGTTGTCACGAGCAAAACGACTACTGATTATTGTAGGAAATAGAGAATTATTCTCATCACTCGAAATCTATCATAGGCTATTCCTTACAATAGATGCTAATAAAAATAACAAAGTTATCAAACAGGAAGAAGTATGAACATATTAACAGATAAAATAAACTCTTCAGAGTATGTATATTCAGCCAACACCAAGTGGGGGTTGAAAAAGTATGTCTGTGATGTTGCCTACTTCACAGAAGAGCCTCTTGATGACCTTTACTTCGTGATTTGTTCGATATTAAATTCTACAGAAAACAAGTCCTATGATAAGCGTAGCCTTGGCCTACTTCTTGGATTTTCTGTAGTAAATCAAGACCTTGGCGATTATCGTACTTATTACGACACTGCAGAACTCAAAATGTATGAGGACATCTTGGCTAAAGTAGAAGGAGAACATCTTATTCGAATTGTTGATCGCGATATTTACTTAACACGATTAGGTCAAGTTTCTTTAAAAGAAGGGAAACATTATCAGTTCTTTTCTGGTACTCAAGATGTATATGAGCACTCAATGATAAAGTCTGAGATGCCAATGGCTTTGCTAATGTTCCCATTTTTCAAAGACATGGGAATTAGCACTTCCGTCAAGACGAATAAGCAAATATGGCCAGAAGATGATGATATTAAGGATATCATATACTTCGAAAATGACCAACTAAAGAAACGACTAGAATTACATTCAAAAGAAAGTTGCAATATTTATTATGCAGAACTAGAGGATTACTATGACATAGAAACCATCAAGGTTCCAATAAAGCTATTCAAGCATGAAGAGGAGTATATTCCAGCTGTTATGAATGGCAATAATATTGCTGTGCGTGCTACAGAATTACTCTGTGAGGAACTTAATTCAATTAGAAGAGAAAATATCGTCATAGAGTGCTTGTTCCAAAAGCTGTGGGATGACAGATCCTCTATTCTTAACTATCATGCTCTTGAGCCTTATCTTGAATTAGTCGATTATGAAGAATTGACAAAAGATTCACGCACTGTTTGGGCTGATTCGAAACTTTTCAAGGTAATTGTGGAAAGAGCTACTCCTACATGCTGGAGAAATATTACAAGACATTGCGATATTGCAGTTCTTAAAGACATTATTGACGAACATGTAGATACTCTTGACTGGCCAATCCTATCGGAGCGAATTGATGATTCGTATCTAATTGATACTTTCTTGATGTATCCATGGGATCTAGAAGTCTTGTCAGTCGATTTTAATAGAAAAGTAGAAGTCATAGAAAAACTCATCCTTCTACAAAAGCAAACTGTAGAAGACTGGAACTGGGAAGAGTTAGGGACAAGATTATCACAGGATTTTGTCCTTTCACATCTTGACTTGGTCAAGGTGAACCTTGCCTCGTACACAAATGATTCGGATGATGTACGAATGGCAATCTTACGCTATAGTGATAAAAGATGGGATTGGGATAAAATCGAGAGTGAATTCTGTTTAGAGTTTATCTATAATAATATTGCAGTTTTAGGTTCGCATTTGGGATTGACAAAACTTTTTGATAGAGTGTTTAGAGATCCTGAATGGGGACCAAAGTTCGCATGTAATCCCCGATTCGAGACCATCATCAGTGAAGCTAGCAAGGATGATGGATCACTGTCTTCTGCTATCTTTAATGACAAAGATTACATATGGACAACTGATATTATTGAGCTTTTCTTGAACAATGGGCTATTATGTTGGAATTCATCTCCTTATATGAAGGGATTTGAATGTAATACCCATTTGGTCTGGACGAAAGATTTCTTTGACAATTATGCTTCGAATATACAAACTGCAGAAGGAAGGCAATATGTATCTTCTAAGATTTCTGATATTGAAATATTAAAAGGCTCAGGGGATTACCCTTGGGACTGGGATGCAATATCTTCAAATAAGCACCTGCTTTCCGAGAGAGTTTTGTTTTCTAAGTTTGGCTCTAAGCTTAATTGGAAGTTAGTATTTGCAAATCAGACAGATGCTTCATTCATTCAGTCAATTGATGATATCAAGTCTATGATAGGAGAAGACAAGGAAGCGTGGACCGCATTCTCTTCTCTTGCAAGTATAGACTATGTTGTCAGCAAATACAAAGACTTTCAATTTCCTTGGGATTGGACCGTCTTGACTGAAAGAATGTTCCATAGACTAAAGCTGGAAAACTTAGGAAATGCGTTGTTCGTTGATAAGTGGGATTGGACATACCTGTCTGAACATGTATCTACTGAATTCTTGAGTGATAATCTTGAGAAATATAGTAAGTACTGGAATTGGGAGGTATTGTTACCTCGTATATTGAACACTGAAAATAGATTTGATTATAATTTCCTTGATGAACTTGCCGTTGTTCTAACAAATATACCAGGAAAAGAACAATGTCAAGCAGCATGGACAGCTTTGACAAAACAGTATTCCTTCAAGGAACTTAAGAAAATATTAAAAGACACTGTTAGAAAACGTGCTTACTGGTGGGATGTTGATTATTTCTGTCAACACCGGGAGTTTCATGTTTTTCGAGATCTTGAAGAGTGTAGAAATATTGTAGACTGGAATACTCTATCAAGCTCAACTTCAGTTGACAATAGTTTCAAATATAACCCCAAGATGGGTATTAAGGAAAAGGCATGGCGCGATGAAGTGCGCAAGGTCCTTTCTGACGATAGAAATCGTTGGAATTACAAATTATTGTCACATTTTGAAAGCCTTCGTGATGAGCGCTGGTTTATTTCTCAATATAAGGACAAGATTGATTGGGATTATATTTCTCAATCAAGCAAAGTGTTCTGTGTTGGGGATAAACAACAACTTAATGAGATTATCGAGGCATTCAAAAAGTATATAAATTTCAAGCTGATATCCGAAAGGAATGATATTGATATTGAGCAAATTATTAAAATCGTCCCGAAGGCAGAATTTGATTACAATAAACTTGTTGAGAATGGAATAATTAAAGCCACCAAGCAACTTGTTGAAGAAAAAGCTGATTATCCTTGGGACTGGAAGCTTATTACATCTTCAACAAAAACATTCTATCCAACAGCCAAATTCCTGCGCTCGCATATTAAGTGTGATAATATAAATTGGGAAATGTTGTCTGTACAAGATAATCCACAAGCATGGTCTGATGAGCAACTCTTAATTGACGTAGCTTCGGATGATTCCATTTGTAACAGAATAAATTGGTATGCAGTTTCCTCTCTAAAAGATTTTCCATTAACAGATGGAGTTCTTGGTGTTATTCCGGTTGAAGAAATTAACTGGAAAGCCCTCTCTGGTCGTAAAACAATAGTCCCATTCATTGATGCATATAAAAAATTCATTGACTGGACAGTATTGTCAAATAATAGAAATATTGATTTGTTGGACATAAAATTCCTCTTAAAGTATAAAGAGTATATTGACTGGAGCATTATTTGCAAGAAGGATAATTTTAAATTCAGCAATGATATCCTTGGATTATTCGCAGACTATATAGATTGGAATCTCGCATCCGATTCTAAAGATATTATATTCTCAAGAGAGTTGGTTGACAGGTATAAGGACAAGTGGAACTGGCCAGTGTTGGTGCGAAATAAAGCTTTCAACAACACAGTTGACGTCTCTGATATGCCATATGTGAAGCAACTGAATATTGTAGAATTTATATCACAATTCCCAAGAAAGCCTAAAGCATATCACTTTACTCACATGGATAATGCTGTCAAGATTATTCGTGCAATGAAACTGCAAAGTCGCAATTATGCTGAAGGAAACTTCTCAAATAGCGCAGGAAGTAATGTACATAGAACAAGTAAAGCACATCGTTTTGCAAGATTTTATTTTGTGCCGAAATCTCCAACGCAATTTTACAACGAATGCTTGGGAAAAGACATAGAAGACAGAAAGTATTATGGAAGGGCCTTTAATTTAGGTCTTCCCAAATGTCCACTTCCTGTATTCTTTGTTTTTGACGTAGAGGAATTATTGTCTGTTTTCCCGGATTCTTGCTATTATAGCAATGGAAACATGCAGAAAGACTCATCACGGTGTTTCAAAGTTGTTGAAGAGCCGAATAGGATTAAAGCTCGTGAAATATACATAAATAGCTTTGATGCCTTCGATGAAAGGCAACAAGAATTTCTCATTGATGGTGAACTGGATTTTTCCAAATTAAAAAAAGTGCAAATATGTTGTTACGATGAGTTTCAAGCAGAAATGCTTCGCAAGGAGTTAAAAGGCACAAAATGGGAAAATATTGTTTCATGTGGGCAAGGTCTATACGAGAGAAGCAATAAGGTGCTATATTTTAGCGAAACAAGTGATACTATCTCGATTAGAACAGATTATAAATCTCCTTATGAACTTAAAGTATCATATAGCGGGGAGCAAGCTCCATCGATCGTCAATAAATGTGATGTTATACGTCAACGAGGTAAAAACATCTATGTTGCGTCTTCTATAGAGATAAAGAAGGATGCACCATTTGAGGTCTATTTTGAAGTGAATAGTCCGAGGATTGGCAGTTGGTTAGTATATAAAAATAAGTAAAAATGGCAAACAATATAACAGTCATAAATGGCAATATATTTAATACAAAAGCACAAACTATAGTTAATACTGTGAACTGTGTTGGTGTTATGGGCAAGGGTATTGCTTTAGTATTTAAGTTAAGATATCCTTCAATGTTTGAGCAATATCAAGAATACTGCAAACAGAAACTTATTGCGGTTGGTAAGTTGTGGATTTATAAAGGTGATTCTTCAGACCCGTGGGTATTAAACTTCCCAACCAAGACGCATTGGAAACTTCCAAGTGAGTATGGATACATTGAGAAAGGTCTTCAAAAGTTCGTTGAAACCTATAAAGCTAAAGGAATCACATCAATAGCTTTTCCTTTATTAGGAGCAAATAATGGTGGCCTCGATAAGGATAAAGTTATGGAGATAATGCATAATTATCTCTCTAAATGCGATATTCCTGTTGAAATTTACCAATATGATCCATCTGCTCCTGATGACTTATTTGATACTTTTAAGTACAAATGGAATGAAATTCCATTTGTGGACAAGAAGAAGCAACTTGGCATTAGACAACAGAAACAAATTGATACAATAGATAAGGCAGTAAACATAGATAATGTCAAGTCAATGATAGCCCTAATTAATTATCCTGGCATAGGTATAAAAACGATGGAACGTTGTTTTAAGATAGTAATGAGTTACAAAAGCGAAAAATCTCTTTTTAATTAATTCACATAAGTGTAAGCATTCGAAGAAATACACATTGTTAACCCAGCATGTAGCAAGTAGCTTTGCGCAATCAATAAACCAATAACCAGCAAAGCAATTATGGATAGATTATCATTTGAAGAATTAGAGTTACAAATGCAACAAAGTGGGCTATCAAGGAGGTCATACCTTCAACAAGCAGGAGTAAGTTATTCAACCTACCGCTACTGGTACAAGAAATACGCTGCCGATAAGGTCGGTATCAAACAACAGGATCTGACACCAATCAGTGTAAGCATTCGGAGAAATACTCATTGTTAGCGCTACATGTAGCATGTAGCTTTGCGCAATCAATAAACCAATAACCAGCAAAGCAATTATGGATAGATTATCATTTGAAGAATTAGAGTTAC
>CAKUYQ010000032.1 GCA_934717185.1 uncultured Bacteroidales bacterium
AGGCATAGCCCCCGCAAGCATAACAAAGCTAAAACTTAACGGTTCTCTTAACGCAGATGACTTTACATACATAACAAATAACTTTAAGAGCACTCTTGAGAGCATAGATCTTTCACAAATAAAAAATGTTACAGAGATCCCTAACGAAACTTTTAAAGATTTCAGAGCCCTTGAAGAGGCCGTACTGCCTGAAACTCTCCAAAAAATTGGCGATCTAGCATTTTGCAGAAGCTCCTTAAAGAGTATAGTAATACCTAATAGCGTAACAGAGATTGGTCAACAAGCATTTTCAGCATGGGCTACTACATCAACAGATGAAAAAGATGAAAAAGACCCTAATTGTAAACTTGAATCAGTTGTTATAGGTTCGGGGCTTAAAGAGATTACTAAATATAGCTTTTATCATCAGGAAAACCTTAAATCTGTCACATTTGCAGAGGGGAGTATATTGGAAAATATAGGCGATTATGCATTTTGTGACTGCAAATCACTCAAACAGATAAAATTACCTGAAACACTTAACCATATATGGCATAGCTCCTTTAGGAGGTGTGGACTTACAGAGATTACTATTCCCGACAATGTAACCGCATTGGAAACGTATTGTTTCTCAGGTTGCGACGAAGTAACAAAAATAACAATATCAAAAGACTCTAAATTGAAGTTCATAGGTAATTTTGCATTTAGTTTTAAATATGCTCCAAGTTCTAAAACCATAGAGCTGCCTGCATCTTTGGAAGAAATTGGACAGAATATATTTAATTGTCATAATGGTAAAGCAACGGATGATAGAATCTACTACATAGAAACCATCATACTCCATTCACCAAAAGTTCTATATTTCACAGGTGGTGGAGGTTATACAAATCACTGGCCTTTTGGCCCAACCCCATATAATTCTAACCTTAAAATAAAACTAAAGGTTCCAAAAGAGTTGGTAGAGGAATATAAAAACAAGCACTGGGTTATAAAAAATTTTGACATCAATTATATAGAAGCGATTGAGGAATAAAGGATAGCCTGAAAAACTTCAAAACCATAAAGAGGGGTGACTATATAGTTAGTTACCCCTTTTTAAATCCCTTAGTAAGCGTTAAAAATAAGTTGGTAAAGATTTAGCAGTATTTTTGAGAAAAAATATAGACCGATAAGACAATTAAAGATTACCAAGTTATTTTTTTAAGATTACTTAAATATTCGGCAGGACTAACCCCAACATATTTTTTAAAATATGTATAGAAATTAGCCTTTGTATTAAACCCGGCTCTGTAAGAGATGGAATTGATTGACAGTTGGGGATTTTCAGCTAAAAGCCTTTTAGCATATTCAATTCTCAGCTCAACTCTGTAAGTCCTAAAGTCCTTGTCCATCTGGGTATTAAAGTACCATCTTAAAAAAGATATATCTGTACCTAATTCGTGGGCAACCTCCTCTATGCTTTTATCCGAATTGAGATATTGCTCATTTCTTACCCACTCTTGCAGAGAATTTCTTAGTTTATCTATCTCTTTATTACCTTTTAATTTACTGCCAACAGTTGCTTCATTTAACTTTACCTTGTCACCATTATCTGTATTCCCTTCATCCGGCTTTGTAACGCTATTCTTACTTAATATTGCAGGAAGATAATAATTAAGCTGCATTACATAGTTACCAAACCTAATAGTAAACATTATATAAAAAATTATATAACCTATTGTAAATATGTCATATAAAACAATAGGACCAAATGGAGCTACAAGTGCAAGCAAGCCAACAACAAGCGATGAATAGAAGCTGATAACACACCATCTTAATTTATAATATTGTCCCTCATCGTAATACTCCTCCATTTTGGTTCTAAATTTTTTGTATTCAATGTTAAAGAGACGGATATAATATATATACAAGAAAATACAGGAAACTGCTCCCAAGCAGAGGATGAAAAACTTTCTATATACAAAAACAGACAATAAGAATAGCATTACAACCGCCGAGACCGATACAAGATGTAAAAAAATACTTTTCCTGTTTATATCCTGCGGACACATTAGCGTAATTAAGGTTTCTGTTATAAGCAATGCCTCATAAGCAGCAGCACTAATTGTAAATGCAGCAACAATTAGCGGATCAACTACCGGTGCGCTTATCAACTCCAAATATCCGGGCAGAGCTATTACAAAATATGCAACAGCAAGAACAACTCTGGCATAACGTACTTTTCTGCTTCCTTCAATGTATGGTATACTAATCCCCAATATTATACAGCATAATACTGTAAGCGAGATTGCAGAGGCAAAGGATAAAAGGGTATATATAGTGTATGGCATTACTATCAAAAATCTGTCAACAGAGACAAATGTACTAAAGAATTTTCAATATACGCATTTATAGTACTGAATGAAGTTTTTGCTCCAAATTATTGCTAAAAAATTATAAGCTCAATTAAGGCCAATGCCAACGCTAACGCCAAAGCATAATTATATAAAAGAGCTAAGATACTACAAGACCTTATAACAGTAGAATAATCAGATAATAACCAATAGTGGTTTATTTTATATGTAAAAACCATTTAAACCACCGCATCTACCTCTAATTCACCTAATTTAAGCCAAATTTGTAGAAAGATTTAAATTGAGGAACAAGTATGAAAAAACTAAAACAACTAACTCACTACGGAATCGTGTGTGCCGTTATGAGTCTTTGTGCAGCAGGATTGCCGTCTTGCAGTGATGACTACGATGATACAGAGATTAAGAAAGAGATTCAGGATGTAAAAGACCGCGTTGCCAAATTAGAGGAGTGGCAGAAGAGTGTTAACTCAGACATTACATCCATTAAAGGTTTGGTGGAGGCACTCCAACAGAAGAACTTTATTACAGATGTAACCCCTGTAACAGAGGGTGGAGAGGAGGTTGGTTATACAATCACATTCCAGACAGGAAAATCAATTACCATTAAAAACGGTGTAAACGGCAAGACTCCAATCATAGGTGTGGCAAAAGAGGGAGACATCTACTACTGGACTATTAAGACAGGCGATGCAGACGCAGTGTTCATGACAGATGCAGATGGGAACAAGATGCCTGTAACAGGTCCTAAAGGTGAGGACGGAGCAGATGCAGTAGCACCAAAGGTTAGAATCAACACAGAGAGCAACGAATGGGAGCTTTCTACAGACGGCGGCGAGACATGGACAGGCACAGGGGTAAAAGCAACAGGTGCAAACGGAGAGAATGGTGAAAAGGGAGAAAAAGGCGAGAAGGGTGATAAAGGGGACAAGGGAGAGAACGGTGAAAAAGGTGATAAAGGGGACAAGGGAGAGAATGGTGAGAAGGGTGATAAAGGAGAAAAAGGAGACAAGGGCGATGCAATCTTTGCTGAGGATGGCATAGATACAGAGAGCGACCCCGATAACGTTATCTTTACCCTTGCAGACGGTACAACACTTACCATTCCAAAGGCAAAAGAGTTGGCAGTAGGTTTTGACAGCTTTGATTCATTCACTGTAAATTTGGGTGAGAATGAGATTGCAATTATTCTTCCTTCAACACTCAAGGAATCTGACTTTACAGCATTGGTGGCAGAGGTTAAGAGCGAGACAGGTACAGGTATGGATATCTACACAAAGGCAGACCCATCATCTGCATGGAGTGTTAAGATAACAGAACCAACATTTACAGATGGCAAATATAACAATGATGCAAAGGTTAAGATAAAGATGCCTTCAGATGCAAAAGATGGAGAAAAGGCTGTCTTGAAGATAACCCTTATTACAGGCAACGGGCAGGAGATCTCCGCTTCACGCATATTAGTATGCGACAAAACTGTTGATACAGACGTTACTGCAGGTGGCCTTGAAGCCGTAATAAACGAGTTAGGCATAGCCCCCGCAAGCATAACAAAGCTAAAACTTAACGGTTCTCTTAACGCAGATGACTTTACATACATAACAACTAACTTTAAGAGCACTCTTGAGAGCATAGATCTTTCACAAATAAAAGATGTTACAGAGATCCCTAACGAAACTTTTAAAGATTTCAGAGCACTTGAAGAGGCCATATTGCCCGAAACTCTCCAAAAAATTGGCGATCTGGCATTTTGCAGAAGCTCACTAAAGAGTATAGTTATACCTAATAGCGTAACAGAGATAGGCAGCCAAGCCTTTTCGGCATGGGCCACAATTAGTGGTAATGCATCAGCTGAAAAAGACCCTAATTATAAGCTTGAATCAGTTGTTATTGGTTCAGGGCTGAAAGAGATTAACAGTCATTGTTTTTATCGTCAGAAGAACCTTAAATCCGTCACATTTGCAGAGGGAAGCATATTGGAAAAAATATTTGTACAAGCGTTTTATTCCTGTAAATCGCTTGAATCAATTAAGTTACCGGAATCTCTCAAAGAAATACATAAAGAAGCTTTTTACAATTGTGGACTTACAGAGATTACTATTCCCGACAACGTAGTTAAACTACAAGAATCTTGCTTCTCTAAATGCGATAAAGTAACAAAAATAACAATATCAAAAGACTCTAAATTGGAGTCAATAGGTTATTATGTATTTAATTTTAAATATGTTCCAAGTTCCAGAACCATAGAGCTGCCTGCATCGCTGAAAGTAATTGGTTCAGGCGCATTTATATGCCATGATGATAATTCAAATGAAGACGAGAGAATCTATTATATAGATACTATCATACTCCATTCCACAACAACTCTAAAATTCGATAATTCAAAAAGTAGTTCAATTAAACCTTTTGGCTATTCTAAAATACCTAAAATTAAGCTTAAAGTTCCAAAAGAGTTGGTAGAAGATTATAAAAAAGAAGGGTGGATTAAAGCACAATTTGATATCAATAATATAGAGGCTATAGAGGAATAAAAGAGGATACACAGAAAGCCGAATAATACAAAAATCAGAGAGGGTGAACAAAAAACTGTTCATCCTCTCTAAGTTTATAGTCAAAACCAAGCCAAAGACAAAGCTAACGCCAACGCCAAAGCCTATTTACTCTTCTTCAGTCCAAAAATCTCCCTCATTTTATCCTTAGGCAAAGCCTTAACAGTCTTGCCGTTGTAACCAACAGAATCCTCCGCAGCAAACATAGAGTTCCATAACGCCTCCGCTGTTGCCTCAATTGTAGCCAAGAAGAGGGCAGACATATCATCATTATGGAGAAGTACAGGATTATATGTCTTACTGCTCTCATCTATAAGATTATCTTTGTTAACAGAGAGAGCTATTACATAATCACCACTGCCGTTAGAGGCAATACCGCCTGTTCTGGCAAGTCCCAACATAGCCCTTTTGGCAATTCTTTCGAGGTTTCTGGCATCAACAGGAGCATCTGTAACCACAACCATCATACAGGAACCATCTGCCTTTTCCAAAGCAGATTTAAATGAGTACTGCCCCAACATCTCCCCTACCGGAACTCCGCCAATCTGCAATACACCACCATAATTTGACTGAACCAAAACACCCACCGTATAACCACCAAGCGATTTTGGCAATACGCGGGAAGATGTCCCTATTCCACCCTTAAAACCAAAAATCTGAGTACCTGTACCTGCCCCAACATTACCCTCCTCAACAGGCCCGCCTTTAGCCTCTTCCAAAGCCTTTAAAACCATTTCAGGTTTGATGAACCTTGAACGTATATCATTTAATCCGCCATCATTTGTCTCTCCCACAACAGCATTTACAGACCTTACATTCTCATTGCCAGGCTGCGCCAACGTATATGTAATGAGAGCATCAAGACCGGCCGCCACATTAAGAGTATTTGTCAATACAATTGGCGTTTCAATATTACCTAACTCCTTTACCTGAGTGTATCCGGCAAGTTTGCCAAAACCGTTCCCAATATATATTGCCGCAGGAACCTTTTTTCTGAATATATTCCCATCATGAGGAATAATGGCGGTAACGCCTGTGCGTTTATCATTCCCCTCATTAAGTGTAAATTGCCCCACTTTAACCCCCTGTACATCCGTAATTGCATTATATTTTCCGGGTTGGAAAATACCCAACTCAACATTATAGTCTCTTACCCTGTTTTGGGCAGAAAGGTTCTGCAATGGCATAACTGCATTGCCCATAAGGAGAACAGAGAGAAATGCAGCCGATTTTAAGTAAAAATGCTTCATAAACGTAATATTTGAATGTATATACAAAGATAGTTTTTACTTTTGTGTTATTGTTTACAAAATGAGCTGAAAAGATGGAAAAATGCGTATTTGTAAGTGTATGTTCTGTTAATAATACAATAGATGAGATAAACGAGTATTTAGATGAGTTGCAGTTTCTGGCCGAAACCGCAGGCGTTGAGGGTGAAAAACGTTTTATTCAGAACATGGAAAAACCAAATTCCAAAACATACGTCGGTGCCGGAAAATTAGAGGAGATAAAGACATATATAACAGAAAAAGAGATTGGTCTCGTTATTTTCGATGACGAACTGTCCCCATCCCAGCTAAGAAACATAGAGCGTGAACTTGAATGCAGGATATTAGACAGAACCAACCTTATATTGGATATTTTTGCGCAAAGAGCTAAGACAGCATACGCAAAAACACAGGTTGAACTTGCACAGTACCAATATCTTCTGCCAAGACTTACAAGAATGTGGACACACTTGGAGAGGCAGAGAGGAGGTATTGGTATGAGAGGCCCGGGAGAGAGCCAGATAGAGACAGACAGACGTATTATCTTAGACAAGATAAGCAGGCTTAAGGAGCAGCTTAAAAAGATAGACAAACAGATGGCCTCACAACGCGGAAACAGAGGCAATATGGTAAGAATCTCCCTTGTAGGGTACACCAATGTTGGTAAAAGCACCCTTATGAATCTACTTGCCAAAAGCGATGTTTTTGCAGAGAACAAGCTCTTTGCAACATTGGACACCACAGTAAGAAAGGTTGTTATAGAGAATGTTCCTTTCCTGCTCAGCGACACAGTTGGTTTTATAAGGAAACTGCCAACCCAATTGGTTGAATCATTCAAGAGCACCTTGGATGAGGTTAGGGAGGCCGATATACTCATGCACGTTGTAGATATTTCGCATCCCAACTTTGAGGATCATATACGTGTAGTAAAGCAGACTCTGCAGGAGATAGGGGCCGGAAACAAGCCCGTATTTATGATTTTTAATAAGATAGATGCTTACAGGTATGTTGAGGCAGATGAGTTTGAAATAGGGCCTAAAAAGCAGGAAAATATAAGTTTAGAGGAGCTTAAGAACTCATGGATGTACAAAGAGAATACCCCTGCAATATTCATCTCTGCTAAACAGAAACTGCATATAGACAAACTCCGCAACGATCTTTACAAAATGGTGGCGGAGATTCATGCCGGACGCTATCCTTTTGATAATTTCCTATGGTAGAATATGCATAAAATCAAACACTAACCCAACTGTCTTATCCTCCTCCTCAATGAAGCAGTTGTGGCCTGTGTTCGGCAACAAAACAGATTTGATATTGGGATTAAAGGAGATTATCTTTTCATAATTCTCCTTCCCGATAAACGAGTCTTTGTCCCCAAAGATCATAAGACCGCCATTTAGAGTTTTAATGAATGAAGAATTATCTGCCCTTGATACCAATCCTTTGATTGATGCTATGATACCGGCAGGATCGTGTGCATCTACATTTTCTACCGTTTCTTCTATCTTGTCTCCGAATCTCCTGAGATTCTCAGGAGCATACATTTTTGGAATACCAAGCTGGGCTATGGCTGTTAGTTTTCCTTTTTCAATAAGTTCTATCTCTCTCTCCCTGTCATGCAGTTTTTGGGGATCATCTGCAAAAGGGGTGGAATTAAGAAGTATCACACCCTTTGAATGGGCAGGATACTTTTTTATAAACTCTTGTGCAACATAACCTCCCATGGAGTGACCTGCAATATAAGCGGAAGCTACATTGCATTTATCCAATACCCCTGCAACAACATCTGCCATAAACTCCATTGTGTTAACCTCCTTTGTACCGGTTAAACCATGCCCCGGAAGATCCAAAGATATTACCCTTACATACGGAGAAAGTCTCTCTTCAAATTCGCTGAAAATATAGAGAGTTTCAAGATATCCATGCAGAAGCACAATCGCTGTATCACCCTTTTGCGTATCCGATATATGAACCGGAATACCCCGGGATATTGCGTAAAATTCCATAAAAAGCTATTTAAGTAACTTATTTTTTCATGTTATTAAAAAGGCGGTGAACAGTACAAGCACACCGCCCTTAAACAAACAATTAATAAGATATTTATTCTTAGTCTTTCAATTTAGCACACAAGAACTCACGGTTAAGTCTTGCAATATGAGTAACCGAAATAGCCTTAGGGCACTCCATCTCACAAGCACGTGTGTTTGTACATGCACCAAAACCAAGTTCATCCATCTTTGCAACCATATTCTTGGCTCTTCTTACAGCCTCTACCCTACCCTGTGGCAACAATGCAAGTGAACTTACCCTTGCAGATACAAACAACATGGCAGAACCGTTCTTACAAGTAGCAACACATGCACCGCATCCTACACAAGCAGCAGCATCCATACTCTCATCTGCCTTCTTTTTCTGGATAGGAATTGCGTTCGCATCAGGAACTCCGCCTGTATTTACAGATATAAAGCCACCTGCCTGAAGAATCTTGTCAAAAGCACCTCTATCTACAACAAGGTCTTTTATAACAGGAAAAGCAGCACTTCTCCATGGCTCAATTGTAATGGTATCGCCATCTTTGAATTTACGCATGTGAAGCTGACATGTTGTAATCTCGCTGTCTGGGCCATGCGCATGACCGTTAATATATAATGAACAAGCTCCGCAAATACCCTCACGACAATCGTGGTCGAAACTTACGGGGCCTTCTGATTTACAGCCTTTGTTTACCGCAACAGGGTCTATCTGCTGTGCTATAAGCTGCTCATTGAGAATATCCATCATCTCCAGAAAAGAACTGTCGGGAGATATATTTTTTACTTGATATGTCTCAAAATGACCTTTTTCTTTTGCGTTTTTCTGACGCCAAACTTTTAATGTTAAATCCATATCTACTATCTCCTTTCTAGTCTTTATAGTTTCTTGTTGCTACCTCAATGTATTCATATTTAAGCGGTTCTTTATGAAGTACAGGCTGTTTGTCGGGACCCTGATACTCCCAAGCAGCTACATACATGTAGTTTACATCATCTCGCTTGGTTTCTCCATCCGGAGTCTGCATTTCAACTCTAAAGTGACCGCCGCAAGACTCGTTTCTGTCCAATGCGTCGATAGCCATAAGCTCGCCTATCTCAAGGAAATCTGCCAATCTTAGAGCCTTCTCCAACTCCTGGTTGAACTGCTCGTTTGTTCCTGCTACATAAACATTGCTCCAGAACTCTTTTCTAAGAACTTTAATCTTCTCTATAGCAGTCTTCAAACCCTCTTCACTGCGGGCCATACCAACGTATTCCCACATGATATGTCCAAGCTCCTTATGAAGGGTATCAACAGATTTCTTTCCTTTAATAGAAAGAAGTTTTGCAATCTTCTCTTTAACAGCTTTCTCTGCCTCTGCAAATTCAGGGGCGTTGGTATCTACCTTAGGTGCCTGAATCTTGTGTGACAGATAATCTCCAATTGTGTAAGGAAGGATGAAATAACCATCTGCAAGTCCCTGCATAAGTGCAGAAGCACCAAGCCTGTTTCCACCATGATCCGAGAAGTTGGCCTCTCCAATAGCATACAGACCCGGAACAGTTGTCATAAGGTTATAGTCTACCCAAAGTCCGCCCATTGTATAGTGGATGGCAGGGTAAATCATCATTGGCTCCTCGTATGGGTTAACATCTGTAATCTTCTCGTACATCTGGAACAGGTTACCGTAACGTGCGGTAATCACATCCTTACCAAGACGCTCGATTGCAGATTTAAAGTCCAAGAATACTGCAAGTCCTGTCTCGTTTACACCAAAACCGGCATCACATCTCTCTTTTGCAGCACGTGAAGCAACATCTCTTGGTACAAGGTTACCGAATGCAGGATACCTTCTCTCCAAATAGTAATCTCTATCCTCTTCAGGTATCTGTGATGCTTTAACCTGTTTTTTACGCAATCTCTCAACATCCTCTTTCTTCTTAGGTACCCATATTCTACCATCGTTTCTCAACGACTCAGACATAAGGGTAAGTTTAGACTGCTGATCTCCGTGTACAGGGATACATGTTGGGTGAATCTGAGCGAAACATGGGTTTGCAAAGAATGCTCCCTTCTTGTAGCACTGCCATGCAGCAGAACCGTTACTGTTCATTGCATTGGTTGAAAGGAAGAATACGTTACCGTATCCGCCTGATGCAATCACAACTGCATGAGCACCGAATCTCTCAATTTCTCCTGTTACTATATTTCTCGCAATAATACCTTTTGCTTCACCGTCTATAACAACAAGATCAAGCATCTCATGTCTTGGGTAAGATTTTACCTGTCCTTTTGAAACTGCTCTGTTCAATGCAGCGTATGCACCCAAAAGAAGCTGCTGTCCGGTTTGACCGCGGGCATAGAAGGTACGGCTTACCTGTGCACCTCCAAATGATCTGTTATCCAACAATCCACCGTAATCTCTTGCAAAAGGAACACCCTGGGCAACGCACTGGTCGATGATGTTGTTGCTCACCTCTGCAAGTCTGTAAACGTTTGCCTCTCTTGAACGATAATCTCCGCCCTTGATTGTATCATAGAACAGACGATAGATAGAGTCGTTGTCGTTCTGATAGTTCTTTGCGGCATTTATACCACCCTGAGCGGCAATTGAGTGCGCACGTCTTGGCGAATCGCTTATACAAAATACTTTAACATTGTAGCCAAGTTCTCCAAGTGAAGCAGCTGCAGAAGCACCTCCCAAACCTGTTCCTATAACTATAATGTCTAATTTACGCTTATTAGCCGGACTAACTACGCGAATATGAGCTTTGTGATTCGTCCACTTATCAGCCAAAGCTCCTTCAGGAATTTTTGATATTAATTTTTCGGCCATTATTTATTAATTTTTGAAACTAGTTTCTAGAAAATTTTCCACAATTTTAGTTACTTTTTATGAATTTACCAACTAATATTGACAAATGCTCAATTTTATGGCAAACCTCCTGAATTTTTTGAATTTAAAAACAGCCAATGCCAAAGCTGTATAAAAAAATTAGAGCTATATTTGTGAAATTATCACAAAGAAAAAATAAATTGCATTATGACAATAAAAACAATTCTTTTATGCTGTGTTGTTACATTTACAGCTTTATGTAACAGTGCATTAGGACAAGATAACCTTAATCTTATACCTCTTCCCAACTATATAAAACTCAATGAAGGTAATTTTTCCTTAGATGAAAACACACACATAGTTTGTTCCAACAGATTTAACGGAGAGTATCTTGCCGGCATTTTAAAGGCAGCAACAAAATTTCCAATGCCTATAGAAAAAGTGGCAGACGGAAATAATGCAATTGTTTTCTATAATTCAAAAGATTTCAATATTCCAAATGAAGGGTATGAACTTAGAGTACTTCCAAACAGAATAGAGGTAAAATCATCATCCGCTGCAGGAGAATTTTACGCCATACAGACCCTTTTACAACTCCTCCCTCCTACCGTTTACGGAAATGCAACAGGTTGGGAGAAATGGAATATTCCAGCTGTGGAAATAATTGATTCTCCAAGATTCAATTACAGAGGATTTATGTTGGATGTATCGAGAACCTTCTTTGGAACAGATGTAATCTACAAAGTATTGGACTGGCTTGCATACCACAAGATAAACAAGTTCCACTGGCATCTCATAGATGACAACGGATGGAGAGTAGAGATAAAGAAATATCCTCTTCTAACAGAAAAAGGGGCTTGGAGAGGTCCCGGAGAGGTTCTTCCACCAGCATACGGTTCCGGTAACAAAAGATACGGAGGTTACTATACTCAGAAGGAGATTAAGGAGATAATAAAATACGCATCAGACAGAAACATTGAGATTATACCGGAGATAGATATGCCCGGGCATAGCAAATCTATAGTTGCAACTTACCCTCAAATGAGATGTGATATAGCTAATTATACAGAGAGTGTAAACGGAGAGGCTTTTAACGCTTGGTGTGTTGGAAAGGCCCAAAAGAGTAATTTTAAGATGTTGGATGATATAATAAAGGAGATTTCAGCTCTGTTTCCAAGCAAGACAATCCATATAGGCGGTGATGAAGTAAACTTTAGTATATGGAAAGAATGTCCTCATTGTCAGGCATTAATGAAAGAAAAAGGGATAAAGTCAGAACCCGAACTTCAAAACTATTTTATGGAGCAGGTTGGAAAAATTATAAAGAAATACGGCAAAAATATGGCAGGATGGGATGAGATAATTGCCGTTAATAATCTTCCCGACAATTCCGTCGCATACGCTTGGAACAGTGCCAAAAAGGGTAAAGAGGCTGCCGCAAAAGGAATTAATGTTGTAACGCAGGTGTGTCAATATCTCTATTTCGATATGAAACATACCCCTATTGAGAGAGGTCACAGTTGGGCATCAATTACAAGCTTAGAGAAGGCGTATAGCTTTGATCCAATTGGTACTCTTGGTGTTACAAAAGATGAAGAAAAATATATACTTGGACCGCAAAGCGGTTTGTGGTGCGAACTTCTGAACAGACCTGTAAGGTTCCTTGAATACCAGACCTGGCCAAGAAACGCTGCTTTGGCAGAGATAGGATGGACTAATCAATCTTTAAGAAAATGGGAAGATTTTGACAAAAGACTATCTCAAAAACACTATGAAAGGATGTTTAATATGGGAATAGCTTTTAGAGTTCCTTACCCTAATATTGTTTATGAAAAACATACATTAAAGGTAGAGCTACCATATGATTGGATGGTAGTGAGATATACATCAGATGGTAGCGAACCCACATGTAATTCACCTGTTTATACAGGCGATATTGTAACATACGAACCTCATAATTTTAGATTTGCCTCCTTTTACAAAGATATTCTAAAGAGTATAACCGTTAAAGCTTTGAATCTTAAGACAGATTATCTTAAACCTAATGTAAAGGTTACTGCAAGTTATGAAGCCAATCCAAAGTTTCCACTATTAAACGCAGAGGATTATAATTTTAACACATATTCAAGAAGTAAAAAGAATATAGATAATGGAGATTGGGTTTTATACAGTTTTACAGAGCCTGTTGAGTGTTCTAAAATAACCGTTGAAGTTGGTATTCCAAAAATTACTGCGTATGGCCTTACAGACGGCCATATTGAGTATTCATACGACGGTGTAAATTTTGAAAGAGGAGAAAATTTTATAGATAATATTGCCGTTATAAAACCAATAAAAGCTGTTAGGGCTGTTAAGATTGTAGCAGACGGCTATTCGGATGGAAGTAACCTTTCCATACAAGACCTTAGAATAGAAAAATAATAAAAAAAAGAGGGCTGTGACCCTCTTTTTTTATTCATACAACACTTTTACCTTCTCCCATACAGAAGAATAGTATTCTGCATGTGTATCCCCTTTTTTATTCCAATCTATCTTTTCAGCTTCGGTAAATATATAATCTTCAACAGGTTGTATACGCTGAATCCATCCTGTTTTTTCTATATTCCATAAAAGAGAAAAATTAAAATATTTATTGCCGTTACCTCTTTTTACAGGGAAAATTGCTCTCTTAGCCTGCAAAGAAAGGTCACATATAGGAGCATTCAACCTTTTATCCTTCTTGTCAAAACCATCTTTTACATTGTCGGGAACTTTAATAGAAGACTTCATAAAAGATGGAATCCCCTCCTCCCCCGCTTTTACACATAAAGGCACGGCAACA
Organism: uncultured Bacteroidales bacterium; assembly: GCA_934717185.1. Taxonomy (GTDB): domain Bacteria; phylum Bacteroidota; class Bacteroidia; order Bacteroidales; family UBA932; genus Egerieousia. Next base: position 13,818 of record CAKUYQ010000032.1, read on the forward strand.
GCTGCAGGTGGATAACCTAAAACAGTCCACATCAAAGGGTTTTCACTGCCATGAAAAATAACAACTGCGGTACTTGATTTACGTGGAATAAAATCCTGATCTATAAACCACTCCAACCCATTATTCTTTACAGCCTCCTCTTTTAGGTCAATATCCAAAAGAGAATGATAAAATGAACGTGAAAGATTATCTAAAATCCAACGAGGAGTTATATCACCTCCTCTTGCAATCCTCTTCTTGATTGTATTATCTGCAGTTGTATATCTTATATATCCCATTCCTTCATCCTTTCTTCCGGTATAAGAATGGTTTGTATATACCAAATATCCCTGAGGCGCTATCTTTGGATCATTTACATCTATTTTTGTCCAGCTTGTATTATTCACCTCATAATATGCAGCCCCTCCTTCACTATCTATAACACCAAAATTGGTTTCAACACCCATTGGCCTTTTAAGAGTATCGAGTAATTTTTCAAAATCTGCGAGATTCTTGCATCTTCCAAGTGCCTTAAACATAAGTGTTCCCTCATTATCCATTTTTGAATCAGGAATATTATCATTTTTAAGGTTATATGAGGCTGTATTCATTATACAGAAACCTGCGTCGTTTGAACCGCTCCAAGCCTCAAACGATCTTCTTCCACCCTTTATTACCAAAGGAGAATTTACCAAAGCATAGAAACTGTATTTAGGTCCTTTGAAATACTCTATTCTATTATTCTCCTCTCCGGTATCTCTATGTTTCCACATTACAGGTTTACCGTCTTTGTTTACTTTACTTGTAAAGATTGCAGAGGTGCAGGAATCTGCAGGGGTGTACACCATTAAAAATAATGATATACAAAGAACAGTCTTTAAAAATAGGTTTTTAATCATAGTTAAAAAAGTTAAAATAGTGTATTATCTTTATTATATAATATTCCCAAATGTTTGTATGCCAATTCTGTAACCTCTCTTCCTCTTGGCGTTCTCTGAATAAATCCCTCCTTTATAAGGAATGGTTCGTAAACCTCTTCAACTGTTCCGGAGTCCTCCCCTATTGCGGTTGCTATGGTATTCAAACCCACAGGCCCCCCCTTGAATTTGTCTATAATAGTTGAAAGTAGTTTGTTATCCATAAAATCCAAACCTCTTTTATCTATATTCAAGGCATCTAAAGCATATTTTGTTATATGTATGTCTATTGTTCCATTCCCCTCCACCTGAGCAAAATCCCTTACTCTTCTAAGAAGGGAGTTGGCTATTCTTGGTGTACCTCTGCTTCTTAATGCAATTTCCATGGCAGCCTCATCGTCTATAGGTATATTCAATATACCTGCACTTCTTTTTATAATCTTCTCAAGAACCGCTGCATCGTAATATTCAAGATGACACTGTATTCCAAATCTGGCTCTCAAAGGGGAGGTAAGCATTCCGCTACGAGTTGTTGCTCCAACCAATGTAAAAGGGTTAAGAGATATCTGCACACTTCTTGCCCCCGGTCCTTTATCTAACATTATATCAATTCTATAATCCTCCATTGCAGAATACAGATACTCCTCTACTACAGGAGAGAGCCTGTGTATCTCATCTATAAAGAGAACATCTCCCTCATCCAAACTTGTAAGAAGACCGGCAAGGTCACCCGGTTTATCCAATACAGGACCGGATGTTATCTTCATCTTTACACCAAGTTCATTTGCTATAATATTAGCTAATGTTGTCTTTCCCAAGCCCGGAGGGCCGTGTAAAAGGACATGATCCAAAGATTCACCTCTCTTTACGGCAGCCTTGACAAAAATCTTTAAATTCTTTATTACTTTTGCCTGTCCGCTAAAGTTTGAAAAGTCTTTGGGTCTTATCACACCCTCTAATTCGGAATCAGAATATTTAGACTCCTCTCGTGGATTAAAATTATTCTCACTTCGCATCATACCAAAATCAATAATAAGACATTCAAAATTCAAAAATATCTTACAATACAAAAATAAATAATTTTTATCTAAAAATTATTGATTTTTATTATTGCTATGTTAATATGTTGATAAAATTAAATACTAACAGATACTTCATTTTAGTATTACTTATTAAACATGTTTATCAACAGGTTTATGCGTACTTAATTATTTGACTAATAATAATTAAAGTATATTTATTAACATATGTTTAAAAATATATTGCAATATGTTTTAACATATTTAACAGTTGATAAACCATGTTGAAAAGTTTATATAAATGATAGTATTTGATTATTGTATCTAATGTGAATAATTTTATATATCACTTTTTATCTTATTTTAAAATATAGTTAATATTAGTTATTAACCGTGTTATTAATAAGTTTTCAACAGCTTTTTTTGAATATTGTTGAAAACTGTATTTATTTTGCATTCTATTATGGAGAATGCAGATTTAAAAGGCTTTTTATTTGAGCAACCTGCTCAAAAACAGATTAATAAAGCTTTAAAGGATAAAAGCGTCAAAATAGTCAGAATTAACGGATTATTCTCATCTTCTAAATCATTTGCTATATCGGGTGCGGTTATAAGCGGTATTCATTTAGTTATTGCAGATACTAAAGAACAGGCGCAGATGTTTGCTAATGATCTTTATGTGTTGTTGGGGGATGACAATGTGTTTTATCTTCCTACCTCAAAAGGAACAGTATCGAGGATAAGTTCAATAAACGACTCCTCTCATAAGGTACAGAGAACAGCTGCAATAAACGCTCTTAATAGTTTTATAGATGGTTCGTCTAAGAGTAGTTATATAGTGTTGATAACATATCCGGCTGCAATACATGAGAAGATCATGAATAAGGTGGAGTTGGATAATTCTATTCTTAAAATAAGGAAGGGGGATAAACTTTCTCATGATTTTATAAAGGAAACTCTTGCCGAATATGGTTTTAATAGAGTTGATTTTGTTGGTGAACCTGGTGAATATGCTGTAAGAGGTGGTATTATAGATCTTTTTTCTTTTTCAGATGACAAACCTTATAGGTTAGATTTTTTTGGAGATGAGATAGAGGAGATAAAACAGTTTGATATTAATACCCAACGCTCTATAAAAGATATTAACAGTATAGATGTCTATCCTAATATATATAATGATGAGGTTGATACTCATAAGGATGAGGTTTTTATTACAGATTTTATAAGTAAAAGAGAATCATATATATGGATTGATACAATAGATTATGTAAAGGATCAGATAAAACTTATGGATGATGTTGCAAAGAGCAATAGTTCATCTCTTTTTGAAGATTTTTATAAAAATAAGCTTATTATTCTTGGTGAAATAGATTATAACAAGGATGTACAGGGTTATAATACAGAGGAGGTTATATTCAATGTTTCTCCCCAACCATCTTTTAATAAGAATTTTAATCTGCTCGAGTCTGATCTTAAAAGGAGGATAGATGAGGGTTATTCTATATATATAAGTTCAGATAATCCAAAACAGTTTGAAAGATTGCGTAGTATATTTGCTCATAATGAGAAGGATGATTTGAGTAAGGTGCCAAGATTTACGGAGTTAAGATATGCTTTGTCGGGAGGATTCATAGATAATAAAGCAAGGGTATGTGTATATACAGATCATCAGATATTCGACCGTTATCACAGGATAAAGATAAAAAGAGAGGTTGCAAGAAGCGAGAAACTTACTTTAAATGAACTTAATGCTTTTCAGATTGGTGATTATGTAGTTCATATAGATCATGGTGTAGGTATTTTTGGAGGACTTGTAAAGACTAATCTTAATGGAAAGGTTCAGGAGGCTATAAAACTTATATATAAGGATAATGATGTGATATTTGTCTCTATTCACGGTATTCACAGAATTTCCAGATTCAAAAGTAAGGATGGAACTCCTCCAAAGATCTATAAACTTGGTAATGGAGCGTGGGAAAAACTCAAAACTCAGACTAAGAGTAAGGTTAAGGATATTGCAAGGGATCTTATAAAACTTTATGCAGAAAGAAGACAGGCAAAAGGTTTTGCATTTTCTGCAGATACATATATGCAAAACGAGCTTGAGGCATCTTTTATATATGAGGATACTCCTGATCAGTTGAAAACCATTCAGTCTGTAAAGGAAGATATGGAGAAGGATTGCCCTATGGACAGATTGGTTTGTGGTGATGTAGGTTTCGGCAAGACGGAGATAGCTGTAAGGGCTGCTTTTAAGGCTGTTGCAGACAGTAAGCAGGTTGCTGTGCTTGTTCCTACTACAATTCTTGCTTTGCAGCATTACAAGACTTTTGTTAAAAGGCTAAAGGATTTTCCTTGTAAAGTTGAATATTTAAGCAGGTTAAAGAGTGCAAAAGAGATACGGGCTATAAGTGAAGAATTGGCTAATGGTAAGATAGATATAATAATAGGTACGCATCGTCTGCTTAATAAGGAGATAAAATTTAAAGATTTAGGGTTGCTTATTATAGATGAGGAACAGAAGTTTGGTGTGGCTGCAAAGGAGAAATTGAGGCAGATGAAGATGTCTATAGATACACTTACTCTAACTGCCACCCCAATACCGAGAACTCTTCAGTTCTCACTTTTAGGTGCAAGGGATCTCTCTATTATAAATACCCCTCCGCCAAACAGGTTGCCTGTTCAGACAGAGATAATAGATTTTGACGAGGATCTTATAAGAGAGATAATAACCAATGAGATTGAGAGAGGGGGACAGGTATTCTTTGTTCATAATAAGGTTGAGGATATTCTTGCAATTGAGGATATAATAAAGAGAATATGTCCCGGTGTAAAGACGGCAGTGGGGCATGGTAAGATGGAGCCAAAGGAGCTTGAATCCATAGTATTGGATTTTATGGCCGGTGATTATGATGTATTGGTCGCAACTACAATAGTTGAAAACGGTATAGATGTTCCTAATGCCAATACTATTATTATAAATCAGGCTCAGAATTTCGGACTCAGCGATCTGCATCAGTTGAGGGGCAGGGTAGGGCGTTCTAACCAGAAGGCATACTGTTATCTTATTGTTCCTCCAATGGTTTCAATATCAGATGATGCAAGAAGAAGGTTACGTGCAATAGAGGCTTTCTCCGATCTTGGCAGTGGTTTTAATATAGCAATGCAGGATTTGGATATAAGGGGTGCCGGTAATCTTCTTGGTGGGGAGCAGAGCGGGTTTATAGCCGAGATGGGTTTTGAAACATACCAGCGTATTCTTGAGGAGGCGTTTATGGAGCTTAAGCAGGAGGAGTATCTTAAGAGTGGGGGAGAGGAGAGTGATTTGTCGGGAAGCAAAGAGTTAAAAAAGGCAAGAAAAATAGATTTGACGAGAGGTGAAAAGAATAGCGAGGAGTTTGAGGAGGCAGTTGAAAAGACAAAACTTGCAGACCGGTATATAACTGATTGTACTATAGATACAGATTTGGAGCTTCTTATTCCCGACAACTACATCTCTCAAGTTTCCGAGAAGATAAGACTGTATAAGGAGCTTGATACCCTCTCAAGGGAGGATGATCTTAAAAAGTTTGAAGATAATCTCATGGACAGGTTTGGAGAACTTCCGGATCAGTTAAGGCAGCTTATGTATGTGGTAAGGTTGAGAAGAGAAGCAATAAAACTTGGTTTTGAAAGGATAGTGTTGAAAAACAATAAGATGCTCGTCTATTTTGTGCATGATGGTAGGTCCCCTTACTATGCTTCTCCTGTATTTGAGGGAATTTTATCTGTTGTAAGCTCAGGTTTTAATGCTTTTGTTCTTAAGGAGCAGAATAATAAATTAATGATGACGGCAAACGATGTTGGAAATGTAGAGATGGCTTATAATATTGTTTTACAGTTGAAAGAGAAATTGCAAAAACAAAACTTTGTTAGATGGAATTGATATAATTACTATATTTGTAGCCTTGAATTTTAAAAACGTGGCTGACTTACTTATAGATTTGGGAAATTCTAACTGTAAAGCTGCTTTCCATTACAGGGGGGAGCTTGTACAGGTTTATAAGGATAGCGGAGAGGATCTTAATCTTTTCTTGGATTTTCTTGTAAAAGAGTGGAAAAGTTTCTTTAAGGGTTCCTCCATAGATATTATAGTATTCTCAAATGTTAGGGATGAGATGCCTCTGTTTGAAGATAGATTGAGAGAGATTTGCAATAAATTGGTTGTGGTGAAGGATGATATGGAGTTGCCTGTAGAGATGAGATACGGTTTTGTGCCTACCGGTCTTGGAGCGGACAGACTTGCCGGAGCTTTGGCTGTTACAATGATGTTTCCGAATTATGACTGTATAAAGTTTGATTTTGGAACCGCTCTCACAGTAGACTTTATAGATAAAGGTGCGTATTATGCAGGCGGAAATATCTCTCTTGGTTTTAAAACAAGACTGAAAGCTTTGAATCATTTTACAAAACGTCTTCCTTTGATTGAGCCGGATGTTGATTGTCCCGATATAGGAATAAATACGAGCGGGGCTATTACTGCAGGTGTTGAGTTAGGCTTAATATTTGAAGTGGGTGGATATATAGATAAGTATCCCGACAGAAAAATTATCTTTACCGGAGGGGATTCTCTTTATTTTGCCGGTAAATTAAAAAGAAAGATTTTTGTAATAAAAAACTTAGTGCTTTTAGGACTAGGGCTAATAGCAGATTATTATGCAGCAGATGTCAATAAGAATTAAAGGTATTCTCTTTATCCTTGCTGTTTTTGCGGCAAGTGTTCGGTTAAGCGGCCAGACGACAGACGCTTTGGGAACGTACACCCCCTATTCTCTCTTTGGAATAGGAGATATTGCAAGACAAGGTACGGCATTTAACAGGGGAATGGGCGGAATAGGTATAGGTGTTAGAGATAACAGATTTATCAATTATCTTAATCCTGCATCTATTACAGCCAGAGACACACTCTCTTTTATGTTGGATTTTGGATTAAACCAACATAATTTTTACAATTCAAATGGAGATATAAACTCTGCATATAACACCTTTAATATGCAGAATGTTATATTTACTGCACCTATCTATAAAAAATCTGCTCTAATTGTTGGTATTACACCATATAGCAATGTTGGATATAAGTTTAAAGCTGTAGAGAACGATGATGAACTTGTGTCCAAGTATGGAGATATACAGTACCAGAAGTATGGAGAGGGAAGCATAAATCAGTTTTTTGTTGGAGGCGCAGTGAATTTACTTGAGAACTTCTCCGTAGGTGCGCAATACGTTTACTATTTTGGTTCCTTGGATAAGTACAGCAATATATATTTCGGTTCTACTACATCTGTGAGGAATATTATTAACAGGTGGGACTATTCGGTAAGCGCACATTCTGCACAGTTCGGACTTCAGTATTTCGCGAGTATCGGGAAGAAAATGGAGATAACAGCGGGAGCAACATATAGACTTAAATCAAAGTTGAAAGGAGATTTAAAGAGAGAGGTGATAGCTTCGGATAATTCTTATTCGAAAGATACAATAGTTAACAGTACTATAAAGGATCCTAACCTACACATCCCATCTGAGATTGGATTTGGTGTATCCCTTAGAAAGAGGGATAAATGGATGATAGGTGCTGATTTCTCTCACCAGAGTTGGAAAGGATCTGATATACCGGAGTATAACGGTGTTAATTTCAAACCTGTAGCAGCAAATAGCTATAATATAGGTTTTGAGTATATTCCAAACAAATACGATATAAAATCCTATATGAAAAGGGCTACATATAGAATAGGTGCCTATTACGAAGAATCATACGTTAAGGTAAACAACAGACAGGTCAAAGGTTTTGGTGTAACGGTTGGAACATCGCTTCCTATTCACAGATGGTATAATGCAGCCAATTTTTCAATAGATTTGGGGCAGAGGGGAAGTATAAAGGATAATTTGGTAAGGGAAAGATATATAAAGTTTATAATAAATATAAGTCTTCATGATATTTGGTTCGTAAAATACAGATATCAATAGGATTGGAAATTAATGAAATATAACAAATAACTAATAAAATCACATCTTTTTTATGAAAACTATGCGCTTGTTTATCACATTGGCTCTTGTTTCAATTGTTGGAACAATTGGGTTGAATGCTCAAGGAAGATTTGGAGCAGATAGTGCCAATTGTGTTAGTTTTTTAAATTTTTACAAAGATTTCTTTAAACAGAATAATCTTAAGGAAGCTGCTCCGCTATGGCAGAAAGCAATGAAGTCTTGCCCTCCTACAGCCAGCCAGAACCTGCTTATGGATGGTAACAAGATTTTTAAATATATAATGAGAAGTTACAAACCGGGTACTCCCGAGTATCAGAATTGTGTAGATTCCATAATGATTCTTCACGATCTTCGTGCAGAATATTATCCAAAATATGCATTCAAGGCTAAAGAGAACAAAGCTATTGATTATATTAACCTTGTTAAAGATGATCAAAAAGTAAGAGATATGATCGCAGAGGTTATATCAATGAATGCAAATAAGGCAAATTCTGTTCTGTATGTAACATATATGGAGCGTACAAAGAATCTCTATATTGCACAGAAAATATCTGCAGAAGAGGTCCTTAATGACTATTCAAAATATTCAGAAGTTTTCCAGAAGAAGGTAGATGCAGATCCTTCTGACCAGAATAAGAGTGCGTATCAGGCTTTTGAGAATTTCTTCATCAATAGTGGAGTTGCAACTTGTGAGAATTTGGTAAAGGTGTTTGAACCTAGATTCCAGGCTAATCAAGAGGATCTTGAACTTGCAAAAACTATTGTTAAAGTACTTGCAGACAGAGAGTGTATGAATGAAGACCTTTATCTTTCTGCGGTTGTTAAAATGCACCAGCTTGAGCCTTCATATAACAGTGCTTATTATCTTTACAAGTTGTATGCAAGTAAGGGTGAAGAGGGTAAGGCTATTGAGATGTTGCAAGAGGCTCTTAATTATGAGGATATTGAAGCAGGTAAAAAAGCAGAACTTCTTATGGAGTTGGCAGTTTACACTTATAAGAATAAGTTAGGTTCTGCAAAGGCTGTTGCATACGCAAAAGAGGCTATGGAGATAGATAACAGTCATGCTGCGAGAGCAAACTTCCTTATAGCAAATATATGGGTTGCTACAAGCTGTAAGGGAAGCAATGATATTGAATCACGTGCTAAATACTGGGTTGCAACAGATTACCTAAACAGAGCAAAGGCTTTGGATCCATCTGTTAATGAGGAAGCAGACAAACTTTTGCGTCAATACAGACAGTATTTCCCACAGGCAGCGGATGCTTTCATGTATGACCTTGTAGATGGTGCTTCTTACTCTGTTTCTTGCGGTGGTCTTAACGCAACAACTACAGTAAGAACTATTAAATAGGCTTATGGAAAGAAGCCTGTTAGGCATTGGCGTTAGCCATAATTGAGTTTATAGTTAATAGTTTATAGTGTATAGACGGGTTTTAAGCTAATAGCATTAAGGCTTAAAATAAAAACTAATATCTTTAAAACTACAAGCTGATAAACTGACTTTTAACTTTAAACTATAAACAATAAACTAATTAGCTAAAGCCAAGGCTAAAGCCAAAGCTAATTACATGGTAAGGAGAAGCTGCGCAAAAGCGAACATATTTCTTTTAAAGCTGGTGGCTGTTATCTTTATAACAACCACCGGCTTTGTATCATGTAAAAACAAGGACAAAGGGATAGATCCCATTGACTTTAATTCGGCTCCGCGTCAGGTAATAAAAAACATGAAGGCTGTGCAATCAAGGAACGGAGGGGTGGTAATGCAGATGGAGGCAGATGTTATGGAGAGCTATTCAAACGATACCTCCTCCTTTGAATTGTTTCCTGCAGGATTTAATGTTTACGGCTATACCAAAGAGGGGGATTTGGAGACAAAGATTAGATCAGATAGGGCAAAACATACAAAACAGGGGAGGGAAGAACAGTGGGAAGCTACAGGTAATGTTAAGATTTACAACTATATAAAGGGTGAGAGAATGGAGACAGATACCCTTTATTGGGATCAGATGGATCACACAATATACACGCATTCTTTTGTAAAGATGTTTTCTCCGCAAGGTTACCTCCAAGGTTTTGGAATGAAGAGCGATGAAATGGCCAAGAATGCAACTATTTTAAGGCCGTTTAATAGTTACGGTATAATTGACAACGATTCTACCAAAACAGGTTATATAGATACTGTTAATTTAATAGGTCCTATAAAAAGATAGTAATGTCACCCTGGATAATTACAATAATATCATTAGTATTTTCGGCTTTTTTTTCTGCTTACGAAATTTCATTCTTTTCAAGCAATAAACTAAGAATAGAGTTAGACAGAAAAGCCGGAAAGAGATATGCTCTGATAATGAGCAAGTTCCTGCAAAAACCAGAAGAGCTTGTTTCATGTCTTCTTATGGGTAATAACGTAGCCTTGGTTGTCTACGGTATTGCCATTGCAAAAATTCTTAATCCGCTTATAGAGCATTACATAACAACTAATCTTGGAGGCGTTTTGGCTATAGAGACGGTAGTTGCAACATTGATTGTGCTTATTACAGCAGAATTCCTTCCAAAAATGTTGGGAAAGGTATCACCAAACAGTGTTTTCTCCTCTCTGTACTGGCTTACAATATTCTTTTACTATCTTTTTTATCCGTTGACATATATAACCAATAGGCTGTCTTTTGTGATAATAAGTCTTTTGGGCTTTAAGAAGAGAGAAAACAACAGAAGCTATATCTTTGGCAAGAGTGACTTGATGGATCTATCTGAGGAACTTACAGGAGATGAAAAAGAGGATGACGAACACAAAAACGATATTGAGATTTTCCAGAATGCCCTTAATTTCTCTGAGGTAAAGGTTAAGGAGTGTATGGTGCCAAGGACGGAGATTACAGCTATAGATACGGAGGAACCTGTAAGCAACCTTCTGGAGTTGTTCATAGAATCCGGGTATTCGCGTATTCCGGTGTATAAAGAGAATATAGACAATATAATAGGGTATGTCCATTCAAAGGATCTTATCTATAAAAAAGCAGAAACCATAGGACAATATATAAGACCCGTTGTGTTCAGAGATGAACAGACAAGGGCGCAGACACTTTTAGCCTATCTTATAAAAAACAGACAACCGTTAGCCGTTATAAAAGATGAATGGGGAGGAACGAGCGGAATTGTTACGATGGAGGATCTTATAGAGGAGATTTTTGGCGATATAAGTGATGAGTTAGACAAAGATGAACTTACAGAGAAGAAGATTAGCGATTCAGAATATATCTTTGCTGCAAGATTAGAGGTTAAAGAGATTAATAAGAAGTATGATATAGGGCTTCCCGACAACGATGAGTATGAAACATTGGGTGGACTGATAATTTACTACAATGAAAATATTCCAAAAGAGAAAGAGGAGGTTCGTATAGAAAATTTTATATTTACTGTTCTTAAGACATCTAAAAACCGCCTCGAAACGGTAAGTCTGAAAATATTAAGCGAGTAACAGCTATTTAGACGGTTATTTTTTTATTATTTGTATTAAAATTATTAACTTCGCCCCTCCCAAATAGTGTGGTCTAAACTTGAAAATATTTTAAATTTATATAAACAATGGCAGTTCTAGAGAAAATACGCGTAAAAATGGGCGCGTTCATTACTATCCTAATAGGAATAGCGCTTGTGGGATTTATCATCAATTGGGATGATCTTGCAAGAGTCATATCTTCCGATAACAATATGGGTAAGATAGATGGAACAACTATCTCTTATCAGGATTTTAATTCAAAATTGGAGACTTTAAAGGGTATTTACGGAAGAGCGGATGAACAGGCTCAGGAGAATATGAACAACGCTGCATGGCAGGAGTTCATAAATGAGATAGTTCTGATCCCTGAGATACAGGCCGCAGGCGTAAGAGTTGGTGACGAAGAGATGGTTGCCATGATAAACGGGCAGAGTTTATCTCCTGTTTTCGCAAACCAGCAATACTTTGTAAATGAGAAAGGAGAATTTGATCCGGCAAGGGTAGCCCAGTTTATTCAAGCTATACCGCAAGATCAGTCAGGCGGTTTGAGACAGTACTGGAATTATATAGAGGATCAAGCAAAGGCAGAAAGATTCTTCACAAAATATGCATCTCTTCTTGAAAAGAGTAATGTGGTAAATCCGTTGGATGTAAAGAGAACTATAGCCGACAACAATACTACATTTGATGTTGACTTTGTTGTAAAACCATTTGGTTTTCAGCAGGACTCAACAGTTACAGTATCTGATTCGGAGGTTAGTGCGTACTATAACAAACACAAAGAACTTTACAAGAATGTAGATAACAGCAGCGATGTTGAGTATGTTCAGTTTGTTGTTGTTCCGTCCGGAGAGGATATAGACAAGACAGAAAAAGAGATAGAGGCTCTTGAACCTGAATTTCAAACTACAACAAATATAAAGGCTTTTGTAACCAGAAATTCAGATCAGCCATACAACGAAATGTATTTTACAGAGAATGAGTTGGCATCTGTTAGCGACGAATTGGGTGAGTTTGCAAAAACAGCCGTTTCAGGCTCTTTCCTTCCTCATTTCAGAAAGGATAATTCATTTATTGCCGCAAAGGTGGCAGATGTAAGGGATATGCCGGACTCTGTATTTGTACAGCATATATTGCTTCAAGGTAACAATGCCGAAAAAGCAGACAGTCTTATTAATGAGATTAATGGAGGAAAATCTTTCGCAGAGCTTGCTGCACAGTTCTCTGCAGACAAGAATCCTAATGTAGAGGAGACAGGAGATCTTGGCTGGATGACACAGAGATACTCTATCCCGGGTTTTGAAAGCATATTCAAAGCAAAGAAGGGTGAGATTCTTAAATTAACTACAACATACGGTACTCACATCGTTAAGGTTAAAGATGCCAAAAACTATGCAAAGAGATACAATGTCGCAATGTTGGTTAAAGAGTCTGTTCCAAGTGACAGAACACGTAACGAGTATCGTCAGCAGGCAATGGATCTTGCATCTGCCGGTGCAGGATCAATTGAGAAGTTCAGGCAGGCTGCAAATGAGAAAGGCTATGCTGTAATTCCTGCAAGAGGGGTAAATCCAAGAGCAAAACAGATAAACAACATTGCAGATGCGAGAGAGGTTGTGCGTTGGATAAACGATAATAAGCCGGGTGTTGTTAACACAGAGGAGTTTGATATTGCTAACGGCAGCTGCTTCCTTGTATTGGGTGTAACAGCCAAGCATGAGCAGGGTATTGCGTCTGAGAAGGAGGTTGCGTCACAGATAAGACAGATATTGACTTTTGAGAAACAGGGTCGGAAAGTTGCCGAGGAGGTTAAGAAGGCTGTTGAAGGTGCGGGTTCACTTGAGCAGGTTGCAGAGAAGCTTGGTTTAACCGTTTCTAACAGAAGCGGAATCTCATTTGCTTCTGTTTCACAGCAGTTAGATCCTAAGTTTGTAGGCGCTATTGCAGCAGCGAAAGAGAATACATTGGTAGGGCCTGTTGTAGGAAACTTTGGTGTTTACTACTTTGTTATTAAGAATAAAGAGGTTGGCGAATTCTATACAGAGGCAGATGCCAAACAGAGAAAGGCACAAGAATTTGCCTATATCTCAAGAGCTATTCCTAATATAATGTCGAGCAAGGTTGAGATTAAGGATAATAGAAGCAAGTTCTTTTAATAGAGCGGTTATATAGAAGGTTTAAAGATAAGAGAGGGTGGTCAGTTCGGCCACCCTCCATAATTTTTATTTATTGTCTTTGTTTATACATTAAACAGAAAATGCATTATATCTCCATCCTGTACCACATAGTCCTTTCCTTCAACCCCAAGCTTACCGGCAGCACGGCAAGCAGCCTCCGAGCCGTAATGCACAAAATCATCATATTTGATTACCTCTGCCCTAATGAATCCTTTTTCAAAATCTGAATGGATAACACCGGCTGTTTTTGGAGCTTTATCACCTTTATTGTATGTCCATGCTTTAACCTCCATAGGCCCTGCAGTAAAGAATGTTTCAAGATTAAGCAGAGAGTAGGCACTTCTAATAAGACGCTCAACTCCCGATTTCTCCAGACCAATCTCTTCGAGGAACATTTTACGCTCCTCAAAACTCTCCAATTCCGCAATTTCAGATTCAATCTTTGCTGCTATAACTAAAATTTCTGCATTCTCATCCTTTACAGCCTCTCTTACACGCTCAACGTACTCATTGCCATCCTTTGCGCTGTTTTCATCCACATTGCAAACATACATTACAGGTTTGCTTGTAAGGAGCATAAGCTCTTTAGCAATCTTTATATCTTCCGGATTATCAAAGGTAACTGTTCTTGCAGATTTTCCCTGGTCCAATGCCGCTTTGTATTTTACCAATACCTCATACATCTTTTTGGCGGCCTTGTCACCGCCTGTCTGAGCCTGTTTTGCAACCTTGCTAATCCTGTTCTCAATGGTTTCCAAATCTTTAAGCTGCAGCTCTGTATCAATAACCTCTTTATCCCTTACAGGATCCACACTTCCGTCTACATGAACAATATTGGGATCATCAAAACATCTCAATACATGAAGTATTGCATCTGTCTCCCTTATATTTGCCAAAAACTGATTTCCAAGGCCCTCCCCTTTGCTGGCTCCCTTAACAAGGCCTGCAATATCCACTATCTCAACTGTAGCGGGAACAACCCTGCCCGGTTTTACCAATTTTTCAAGCACGGCAAGCCTGTCGTCCGGTACTATTGTGGAGCCTATATTAGGCTCTATTGTGCAGAACGGAAAATTTGCAGATTGCGCCTTGCCCGAACTTATACAGTTAAAAAGTGTTGATTTACCTACATTTGGAAGTCCGACAATTCCACATTTTAATGCCATCTCTATATAATTTAATTTAAAAAATCACTTCATTACCAAGGCTTTGGTCCAAAGCCCGGTACAAGTGCGCAAAATTAATAAAACTTTTACGTAAATAACTACATTTTACCCAATTGTACATTGTATATGTTACTACCTTGCCAGTCGTTGTCGTTGGCGTTGTCGTTGTCGTTGGCGTTGTCGTTGGCGTTGGCGTTGGCGTTGGCGTTGGCGTTGGCGTTGGCGTTGGCGTTGGCGTTGGCGTTGGCGTTGGCGTTGGCGTTG
>CAKUYQ010000033.1 GCA_934717185.1 uncultured Bacteroidales bacterium
ATTTCAATTCCATAAAGGTTCGATTAAGACTAGTATGGGATATTTAATATATTACAATTTAGATATTTCAATTCCATAAAGGTTCGATTAAGACCCGCCTGTCATCCTGTTCTGTTCGCTTCATGAGATAGATTTCAATTCCATAAAGGTTCGATTAAGACCTTTGCTTAAAGAGCCGCGAACTTGCGTTATATTGATTTCAATTCCATAAAGGTTCGATTAAGACGCCACGCCACACATTGTTGCTATTATCAGATAAATTTCAATTCCATAAAGGTTCGATTAAGACTTGCGCATGGAGAAAGTTGCAAGAAACCCTATTCCGATTTCAATTCCATAAAGGTTCGATTAAGACAAAGCGAAGCCGGATATTATAACAAGATGTTTGTCAATTTCAATTCCATAAAGGTTCGATTAAGACCAAAAGGATAGACAAGGCGGCTACAGACATACTCATTTCAATTCCATAAAGGTTCGATTAAGACCCTTATATAATAGATAAGATTAGCGGCAAAGGAACCATTTCAATTCCATAAAGGTTCGATTAAGACCGCTTCCAAGCCTAATCCGGAAGCCCCTTGTTTCTATTTCAATTCCATAAAGGTTCGATTAAGACGCAGACGGGAACGTATGACACTACTGCCGGTAAAATTTCAATTCCATAAAGGTTCGATTAAGACCTGAAAATACTTGCATCTTCGAGCATGGGGTTGACAAATTTCAATTCCATAAAGGTTCGATTAAGACGTATTGCGAGACCAGTACGAGAATTTCATTGCCTTATTTCAATTCCATAAAGGTTCGATTAAGACCTTCTAAAGCAGAATGCACAGAAAGAACACCTCCATATTTCAATTCCATAAAGGTTCGATTAAGACAGGCGGGCATGCACTTCTGAGCTAAAAGTAAAACCAAATTTCAATTCCATAAAGGTTCGATTAAGACCACTTCCGAAATCGGCTCGGTAGCAGGCGGAGCAAAATTTCAATTCCATAAAGGTTCGATTAAGACTATGAGGTGGTTAATGTTGCAATATAGAGATATAATTTCAATTCCATAAAGGTTCGATTAAGACTGGCTAAAAAGCAAATGGACGAGGTATTAGATGTTATTTCAATTCCATAAAGGTTCGATTAAGACTCAAAGACCAGATATCAAATCTCTATCAAAGGGAATTTCAATTCCATAAAGGTTCGATTAAGACTATGAACAGACAATTATTTGACGAACTAAATAAAATTTCAATTCCATAAAGGTTCGATTAAGACATTTTAAAAATTCAGAGAAGATTCATAAAATTTAATTTCAATTCCATAAAGGTTCGATTAAGACACTATCTGCTTTGCAACCGTAAGAGCACCGGCCATATTTCAATTCCATAAAGGTTCGATTAAGACTGATATAGGGACTTTTAATAAGGAGATTGAGTGTATTTCAATTCCATAAAGGTTCGATTAAGACGTGAAGAAGAAATGAATAAATTTCTAAGGATATTTATTTCAATTCCATAAAGGTTCGATTAAGACTATAAGCAATTCGTTGAGGCAAACGAAACAAACAAATTTCAATTCCATAAAGGTTCGATTAAGACAGAATTTAAAGTTAAGAGATATGGAAAATAATATTACATTTCAATTCCATAAAGGTTCGATTAAGACCACAATCATAGTTTCTTACTAATACCTTATCGAAATTTCAATTCCATAAAGGTTCGATTAAGACCCGTTCTTTCTATAGACAGAACAGGCACCAATACAACAAGTTAATGAATGCGAAGTTACGAAAAAACAACCAAATAAAATGTCAATGCATAATAACATTTTTTTCTCACACCTACGACAACCCCTTTATCTATAGCTGTATCAATAAGTCAAAGAACTATTAATGAGCTTTTTTCTATTTGATGATATTAAAATAACGCCATCGACAACAAACATTATAGGAAATTGTCAGTAGTCATCCGTTCTTTTCCAAGAATCTGCTTGTCCATGCTATAACCCATTTTATTCAAGAATATAATAACACTGTCTTCATCTTCTTGAATAATACTTTTCATCCTTATCTTCAGTTCGCGCAACTTCACCTCTGAAAGTTCACCCTCCAAAACTGAATTCTGAATCCAATTGAGATACTGTCGGCAGAGTTTTAGCATTTTACCAACACGCTTCTCTCTCACATCATAAACTACGATCACATACATATAATCACCAATACATTTTAAACGGTTTATACTCCTCAATGCCCAACAAGTCTTTCATTAACTTGTAGCACTCAAGTTTTATTAGGTGCTTATAGCTCACGTTCCTTCCGAGCGAGCGGTGTCGAAAAGTCTCGTCATAACGTTCCTCCATAGCCTTGACAAAAATCTTCTTTCCCTTTTCGTTAAGAAAACACTTGTTAAGTTTTTTGTCAAAATGCGTTGACGACAGAGCATGCTTGTTAAGCACCTTAAATATAACACGGTCAACGATAATAGGTTTGAATATCTCTGATATATCAAGACATAGCGAATAGCGTCGGTCTCCCGGTGTGTGCAGAAAACTTATTGTGGGATTGAGCTGCGTTTGGTGCACAGCACGCAGAGTCTCTGCGTAGCACATCATATTGCCGAATGATATAAGAGCATTCACCTCATTTTCAGGCGGTTGTTTTGTACGTGAACCCATATTGAAATCGTCAAGAATAATATCAAAAGCAGAATAATAGCTCTGCCTTATATTGCCCTCTATGCCCATTATCTCCTCAACACTCTTCGCTTCAACAAGACTTGCAGCGTAGCCTTTTATCAAGTCAATAACCGCCTGAAGATCCTTGCCGCGACGGTTATAGTAGTTAAGGTTCATCGTCATATTCCAAGCTGCACCTTGAATAAACTTGCGAGCTAGTTCCACACGTTTTTTCTTACTTTGATAAGCATTTGCCTGTGCAATAAGAGCCTTGCCAGATAGCAGTCCGTCGCGGGGCATGAAGCTGCCTGTGTAGTTCTCATAGTAATCAAAGAAATGCACAGGAATATCTTTTTGTCCTAAGAAGTTGAACAAGGCACTATTTGCCATAAGGCTTCCAAAAGCATAAAGCTCAGCCACATCCTCCACAGGAATGTAGCGTGGTTGCTGGCGCGTCTCTTCGCCATCATCATTCACTGTCACCGGCGTAAACTTCAACGTGTTGTCCTTACGCTCCATTATGCCTGGGTTAAACAGATAGAAAGTTCTCTTCATTACTCATCTTCATTTTCATTAGTGTAACAAAGTTCGTAGTAGCTGCAGTTCTTGCAGATTCCTTTTTTTACAAGTGGCGGACATTCCGGCAAACTGACGACATGCAAAATGCCGTCAATCATCTGGCGTATATCCTCACGGTCAATATCACTGAGCAGTACAACTTCCGTCTTTCGCAACAGAGGATATTCAAGCACACCAGTCACATCAAAGATGCCGTGCTGTTCAAACACGTACATATAGTATTTGAGTTGCCACTCATGAGCTTTCTCTACTTTGTTAGATTTCTTAATCTCATGAATAACTTTATTCTTTGCATCAAAGTAATCCACCTTAATGCCATCAATCTCAATTTCCTCATACTGTGATGCCCGCTGCGGATAACTTGATTCATGTATCAACTTTCCCTCATAGACCAAGTCAGACACCTGTTCCATGTTAATACCATTTGCAAAAAGCCATAGCTTACGATGGCACAGTTGGTAATAATTGAAATGTGTTCCGGTTACTATCATAGGAAATTATCCTCCAACGTTTCTGACAGATCAAATCCTGTATCGAAATTATAAAAGCCTTCACGTATAACATTAATATAGAATGAGCCATCGTTACCTATTGTTATTTTATGTAGATCTATCTTATGCTCTTTGCGCCCCTTCTCTAAAAGATAAGCAGACATACTCACCGACTTCAACAATTGAAACTCCATGTATTCGGAATAGTTACAGAAATACGCACTATCGGGTTGACAGATGAACGCAAGTCCTTGTGGATCAATATCACGGCTACTCCAATTATTTGTACAAGTGTCATCTTCATGCCATTGCTCCACAGGATTTATAAGCCAATTATTCACGAACATACTCTTAAGTGTCTTGGCATTGGCACATGCCTTTGTATTTGTATCAAGCTGCGGTGCTCCCAAATACACTCCATTAAGTAGTTCAACCAATGCATCAGCAGAATATCTGCCACATTTCAAAACATCCTTTGTATCAATAAAAGCTTTACAAGGCCTCCATGCATTAGTTTCCTGCAAATAGCTACCATAAGGAGCAGGATAAATCACACTGTCTTTATAAGGAACAACTACATACATTAGCCCAACCTTGTTGCCAAAACGACATAATCGTCCAGCACGTTGTATAAGACGATCTATTGGGCACAAATCCGTCACCATGACTTCCGAACTGATATTTATGCTTATCTCTCCTATCTGTGTCAAGATAGCAATTCCTTTGGCAGAACCGTTTTCCCATGCTTTTCGTCCAAGGGCATCAAGAAGCATCTGCTCTTTCTGTAATTTATCTGGTTCGGTAAAGCGGCTATGATACATAATAACTGGAATGCCCTTTCCACTCTCTTCCACTCTCTTTTTAACAAGACGATAGGTAGCCACGGCCTTATCAACAGTATTCAAGTAGATGATACCGTTTTCTCTTTCTATGCATATATCAACTATATATGCAAGTTCATTGACAAACTCATAGTCTATTATGTCGCATATCTCCAAACGGTCTCGCTTGTTGTCCGTATTATTTGAATCCTCCAATATTTCTTTAACATCGTATCCTATGCTACGGTACATTTCCAACGATGACTCTGGTAGCGATGCACTCATAATAAGCACCGGCACCTTCCACAATCGCAAAACCTCCAAAAGAAACCTAATGTTAGCAAGCGTAAATTCATCATAAAAGTCAGCCTCATCAATTACAACGCACGAATTTGCAAGATTGAAGTCTATAAGGTGGTGGTCCTCACGTGTTAGCGTTAGCGACATCAGTAGATGATCTATCGTACACACTGTCACCGGCGTGGCAAGCAATCTTGCCATCTTATGCTGCGCCAAGGCTTCCTGTCGTGATATATCTCCGTTGTTCACCGATTTTCGCTTAGAGAACCATGCACTTGAATGGTATATACCTGTTGATGACAATGTTTCAGTCACATTCACGGCAAGTGCATTTGCCGTAAACCTTGTGGGCATAGCCACCACCAAGCGATCGGCCTTGTGCGCTTCAATCTGACGCGAAGCCCACAAAAGTGAGGCATCCGTCTTGCCTGCTCCCGTTGGAGCACGCACAAGAAGTAGGTCATTGTCCCAATTTTGTTCAATAAGCCGCTGTATGCCACGTTTCTGTGCAAAGGGAAAGCTATAAGAGAATTGCTTAATATCAACTACATATTCACCTTCTTCTCTTGCACTTGCGCGTTTGTCGGCAAGTTGAAGCAACCCCCTTATCCCCCAAAACTCGTAGGCCTTATCGCAGACAAGCTGTAGGTTTTTACTTTCAATAACCTCATTTGAGGCACAGGCAAAATCTTTCCATTCAGACGAATGCTTTTGCGTCCACTTCTCTTTGAAACCATTTCCTAATTTTGAATGGTGCGCGGCTATCGCTGCAAGCAATGGCATAGGAAGATTTTTTTCCTTAGCAGGTTTAAGTGAAAACATCTCATGCCTTACACCAGACTTGCGCAAATTACCTCCTGCCTCATTAGGGTTATTGTGACTATAATCTATGAAATTCCCCAAAGGATTGCTTTCTTTCCATTGCAAGAATTTAACATAGTCCTTACGGCACGCATCCTGCCATCTATTGCACAACGCCTTTCCCTCATCGTGCAACGATGCAACCTCACGTAGCCGTTTCTCCAAATCTTTTCCTGTCAACATTGAATAACATTCAACGCTGGCTGGAATCATCCGGCAGATGGCTATCGTCTCCGACACAACATCTGCTTCGTGTTTGGCTAATGTTATACCAGACGGCTTTGCCAATATTTTGCTCTTGTTAATTTCTTGCATATTGAGTTACATTTTATTCTTTGAATAACGACAGTGACTCGTCCTTGTGTTCTTCCTCCTTTTCCGTTTTCTTAGTTTTCATTTTTTTGGAATTGTTCTTACCAATCACGTATACCTCATCAAAGCTCTTTACAACGCTGTCGTCCTCATCACAAGTATATAATCTATTGTCCTCAATAAATGCCAAAGCATCATTATATGCCTTCATAACACTATTCTCGCTTCGGTCATCACCAATGAAATAAGCAGCTCCTCTTGCTTCAAACTCGTGAAGAATGTTCTCGCGCTCTGTCTCCTCTGCTTCGAAATAACGCGCTGCTTTGCGGCTAAGCACATTGTCAAGAACAATAAGCACCTGTTGAGGCTCGCCGCAAACAGCATTACGAGCCTGGTTAGCATAGTCGTTCATCATTCGTGTTGCGTTAAGAAAAAGCAGTGCCCTTCTCTTTCTCTCTGCCTCAGTAGCATGCTTGTAAAATGTTGTGCGCACATTGAAACTATTCTCGTACTCGTATGCCTTGGATATGCTGAGTTCTGTTATGTCAAGGAAGAAGTTCATGCGCATAAGATCGTACTGACTGAACTCTCTTGTAGCAATGGCCTGCTCGTTTGAGTTGGCACCATCAGTGTTCACCTTGAGACGCATGAGCAGGTCGCGTCCCACCTCACTTTCCTTCATTGCCACAGCAGGCGTGACAGATAGCGGAGCAGTCCTTCTACCAGAATAGTCACCCTTCGACGGGTGCATAAAACCGCCCATATCAGCACGCAAGTCGCACTCTATCTTATATGTAATACCATCGCCATTAGACACAAAAGTATCGCCCTTATCCTTGTTTGCCATATTCAAACGGTCTATCGCAGAAAACAGAACATGGCGCTGCATCTGACCAGACACATATACCCTGCCGTCCGGACGGCGCTTTATTGACATCGCATTACCCAGCAGTTTTTCACCACCATTAGCTATATGGTCCTCGAAAGGAGCCAACACCGAAACAAATATTCCTTTTATCTCCATAATCTTAAATCTTTTATGTCATTAAATTTTATATATCACTTAAATCTTCTGTCTGTTCAAAATATGACTCTGTTTGTGGCCCTTCGTCAATAATGCCGCTTTTATTTTTCTTATTAAACTGAAGTCTTGAGAATGCTATCAGCAGGTTTTTTGCCTTTTCAAGAGGAAGCAGGCCGCTCGCCGTACTTTCCATGAATAATGTTGCTGACTCTGGTGCATCCATGCCCGACAGACGTCCGGCTCTTGCTATGGTATGCGCTATCAGTGCATCACCTGACTTGGCTGCAAACACAGAACTTTCAAGCTCTACAAGAACTTTCGCTTTCGCCTTTCTTATGTCTTCCTCGCTTTTACTGTCAGTGGTACACTTAGCCGAAAAATACGCCACCTTGTTAAGCCATCTGCCCAATTCTCTGGCAGATCTGACTATATCCTCACTTATTTTTTCCATATTATTAAAGTATATATTTAGTAATAATGCAATCTCACTTGGATATTCAGCCTTAAAGGAAAGGAAATCCTTAAATGCCACACGGTTGAACATTTGCAGAAAGCGGCTCGCAAACAGGTCAAACTTCTGATATTCGAATGAATTGTCTGTAGTTCTTCCTTCATAATTGTAAAGTTTGACGTAATATAAGCTGTCCACAATCTGTCTAAGCTGACCCTTTGATGCAATGTCTATCACATAGTTGTTAAACGAGAACACTTGAGCATCGCCATACTTGAACAGATAGAAATTGGCATTCTTCAAACTCTCCAACACTTTATGCGCCAACTGCGATGTATCATCTTCTTTTGTCATCTCGCCTATTGCTCCAAGTAACGCTACTGCCCCTAAAGCACTGCTACGCGGAGCATCGGGAAAGTTACCATTGAAAATATACGGACGTTTGGGTTCATACTTCAACACCTTACCATCGGTCTGCTTAACTTTACCAACCATTAAAGAAGAGCCAAGCCGCTGTATCTGGATACGCTTAAACAGTTTTATGAAATCAACCAATTCACCCAATTCTATGTCTGGAATAAGACATACATTGTCTGTCGTCACCTTTCCTGTTCCCGACTTATACTGCAAACATGGTTTTAAAGGTGTAGTAGATGTGATAAGAGCCAAACATTGCGACAACACCGTAGCTGAGGGCTTGCCCCGGCTGATGTACCCTTTATCGGAGAAAACGTTAAACTCTCCTGCCGTAGGCATTTCCGATTGCAAAACTTTGCATGGTTTAGACAAGTCCATCTCCGTATTCTTACAAATATCCTTTACCGCATTGTAAAGGTTGCCTGCCTTCATCTCGGATGTTATACAGTTGGGCGATAGATATACATAGGACTTCGCATTATTCTTGTCGGATGTAAATTTAAATTTTACCTCCGTCTTTCCCACATAATCTTCAATTGGTTTAACACAGAAAGCTTCCAAGCCCTCCATCAATTTATCTCTTATCATCACAAAAGTAATGGACTGCTCATCTTGCAGGCCATAATCCTCCATAAGAAGTCCTATTGCATACTTTATGAAAGCATGTGTATTCATTGTTTTTCCAATTTTATATCAACCCACCCTTCGCTATTACCAAGATAGCCTATATTTGACTCTTTAATTCTCTGACACAGCATATCCATTAATCGTACGTCCACAAGTAACGGTATCATTATCACAGTGTCCAAGGCTACATACTCCCTACTTGTAGGTGTTGTGTAGAAAAATGGTATCTTGCCAATATTCTTCTTGAACCAATCGTCTTTCTTTTTTTCAGCACCATCGCGACCCATAGCTTTACAATCTTCATACAAACTAAGTCTTTCTGCAACAAGACTGATATCAATATTGCGACATCCGTTCAAATGTTTATTAGAGTCAGAACGGCGGTAACCTCTATTCCATAAATCACTGTAATTGAACACGCTCTTAAATTCTTTAAAGCTCACTTTACCCGTAATTTCAAAATACTCCATAAGAAGCGGCAAATAAGTAGAACCTTGTTGTTCTTTCCGTATCTCCTGCCCGCTTTTCTTACGCAATTTTGCCATGTTGTTGAATATCTCCAGCCGCAAGTTCTT
This sequence comes from uncultured Bacteroidales bacterium, assembly GCA_934717185.1. Lineage (GTDB taxonomy): Bacteria > Bacteroidota > Bacteroidia > Bacteroidales > UBA932 > Egerieousia. The sequence goes on from CAKUYQ010000033.1 coordinate 9,125, forward strand.
GTCAAAATGCCAGCCAAGCATATTCTCAAACAGTCCACAAAGCATCTTTTTACTCGGATATCGCAATGTCTTGTAAAAAGAGCCAGGCATCTCACTGACCATAGATAGTGGTGCCAATGGTCTTATCTTCAACATTGCATTTACCTTGCAATATTGCGAGTTACGGAGCATTGATATGTCTATTGTTGATGTTACCATATTTATTATTTATATTGTATTTATAAATCCAAAACCTTGCGAACATTGTTCTCCTATGCCTCCATCGCAGGCAATTCTCATCAGTTCTAAAGGAGCCTTCATAGTAAAGCAAAATAGAAATCCACGCACGCGGGTCTCTTCATTTGTTTCCACTTTGATGGTTATAAGTTTAGATCTTACAGTCTTTTTTTCTACTACAAAATCAAAATCTGCAATATCAAAATCAAGCGGATGTCCGTAAATACTCTCATATTTTGACATCAAACCTTTGAGTACGCCCAACTTGAACTGTGGAGTATCAGGCGACATGTATTCCACCCGCCCGTTAGTATTATGCTTTATGCATACCGGAGACTGCGCCTTGAACCTCATTTCTTCCAATGCTGCGGCAGAAGGTAAAGCTTCCACTCCTACAATATCAAAAGCCACTTTAAATTTCTTACTGCCAATAACAAAAGACTGCTTGTCAAATAATCCTTGGATAAACTCTACGGTGCTCTTCTCTGGAATAAAACTTATATACCAAATAACTTTATCGCCTATTATTTCCAAACAACCGGCACTTGGTATTGCGCGATATTTTGTCGGGAAAAACGGGGAATAGGAAAACAGTTTGAATCTCTTGCCATTATCAAGCATATATCCATTCTCATGCAGCCATGCCGAATATTGTCTATCAGCTTGTGCCAATATATTGTAAACAACAGCCGACTGCTCGTATTGATAGTTGAAAGGCAAACAGCTGCCATATTTTCGGTTTATATTTAGCGTCAATTTAAATTTCATATTATAGTTTGCTTGAAAATCATATATTTAACAGCAATAAAGGTAGCGTCTTTTAAGCAAATATACAAGAATAATATACCACATTCTTATTTTTTTATCCAACATACCAAAGCATCACATGTAATAAGCTGTTATCATTTTTATTCCCGACAAAGTGTCGCTGTATGTAGAATAAATAAATTCTTACGATATAAGGTTATGGCATAAAAAAGGAGACAACATCAAATGTGTCATCTCCCTTGCGTGATTTAAATATAATTTCTATAAGGACTCTGCTGTTTTACGTATTTTATCTGAAAAATCAAGTAATGACATTTTGAGCTGTTCTTTTTCTGCTTCTGTAAACTCTCCAATACCTCCATTGCCATCCCTTCCATTAAATTTATTGTATAACCAAGAGCTTGACCTATCAAAGTATACATTTGCAAATTTTCCCCAGACAATGAATAAAAAAATATCTTTCAAAGCCATTTTTATAGGAGTATTTCTTATCTCTTTCATATAATGATTAATTAAAAAATTCTTACTTAAATTCCTCCCCACCTAGTGAGGAGGAATAGGCGATTAATCTCTATCGTACATCAATTCATTGAACAGCTCTTGAGCATACTCCTCAAGTTGTTGTGATGCATTGTGTAGCGATTTTTTGTAATTTCTAATCGCCTCCAAGAGTTCATACTCTTTTTCAGTTAAATCTTTCTTCACTAGAAATTACATTTTTAATCACGCCGCAAATATACTATGATTTTTCATAGTATACAAATTTTACTACGAATTTTCATAGTTTAAGTTATATAAAAAAGCTGTTCCGATGCAAGCATATCTCTAAACTTTTTACATCACCCATCTATACCGTCTCTTGATAGCCACCTTTAGTGTAATAGTGCTTGATCTCATGCATATCTGTAATAAGGTCTGCAATATCAATAAGTTTCCCATAGGCAGAATGGACTGTTATACATGACTGATTTTATAAATGCTAAAAAGTTATAACAAATGGGACGAAATTCAGGAGGTGTACTTTCTTCTTTTAGGGGGGGGAGTTTTGCTAAAGATGTTAGAAAGTTTGTCAAAGGGTTGTATGGTTCAAGGGCAGATTATAGCAAAATGGATGATAAACGTTTAAAACAGTTAATCAAGAAAGGCAAAACCTATAAACAGGGGGATTTAGAAAAAGCTATAATTAACGCTATAAAAGAAGGAAAAAGATTAGGAGGCAATTTTGGAAGCGGAAATTATAGCGGAATAAAATCAGAAATCATTAGGCAATCAAATCTAAAAAAGATACATGATGCTATCCCTAAATATCAAGAAATTTTGAAAAGACGTAAAAATAATGGGAAGAAATAGCGGAGGTAATATTCCTAATGCACAAGGAGGCCTGAAGGAGAATGATTCAAATTTTAAAGGTGTTATAGGAAAGTTGGAAAGCCTAAACACGATTCAAAATCGTGCTGTATACAAAGCTGTCACTTCTGCAATCTCCAGGTTTCACTCCGTTCTTGGTGTAAGGGAGCGCAACGTTAAACTTGCGATCATGTATAGCGGATATGGCGGTGTTCATCTCAGTCAAGGCGGGAAAAGCCAAGTGGTAGTGTTAAATAAGTCAATTTTTAACAGGAGAGGGACCACGACACAGAGTGTCGCTGCTTGGGCTAAAGCCGGATACAATTCAGGGCATCTTACCCAAACAAATAAGCCTGTTGCTCATATCGTGACCCATGAACTTGCGCATGCAACTTGGAACAAAGATTTAAGTGGAGCAAATCAGAGAGCTGCGGGAAAAGAAATAAATAAGTTGTATAACAAATGGAAGAATGACAGAAGAAAAACAGGATATGGAAAATATGCACGTTCAAATGTTGATGAATTTTGGGCTGAAACAATAACAAAGGCGGTTCATGGCAAGGCTGATAAATACACAATAGCAGTAAAAGCTATTGCCAAAAAATATAAACTTTGATTAAATTTGTATTATAAATCAATAAATTATAGAGTTCATGACGAAAATAGAATTGACTGACTTACAAAGGCTGCTTATTCAGAAGCAACTTAAAGGCGAGTATAGCCCGTTCTTAGCATCGGAGGAGGAGCAAAAAGCCTACAATGAGATAATAGACAAGGCAGAGGCTCTTGATGAGGAACTTGGGTACGAAGAATATGACGATATGATAGCCTGGTTCTGGGACAAATATAAAGAACAAGAGGGTATCGCTTAGGTTAGCAACACATAGCAGGCTGAATACCCGCTTTGTGTTGCATCAAATTTTATGCTTATTAAGCACAGCAAACGATAGTAAAACGATAGGGAGATGTTTACAAAAGGGCATCAATACGGAGTAAGATTCAGTGCATCCAACCAGCCGAAGAAAAACGGCAGGAAGCCATCCGTTGTGATTTGATGTAATTTTTAAATAATTAAACTGGCAAGCTCTCTTCTGCATATGAATGAGCTTGCACTTGAATACTCAATATGAACCTTTTCCATAAGCCAGATGAGCAAAGTAAACTTGTTTGAGCTTTGCCATGGCGAGGAAAAGCTGCGCGAAAGCGAACTACTAAACACTACAAAACTATGGGATTAGATATTTATGCAGGGACACTGACACGCTATTACAGCCGTAACTGGAAGAATATAGTACAGCAACTTTCGGAAGAAAATGGGCAGAAATGCGTAATGAAAGACGGCAATGGTAATGAGATAAAGCCTGTGGAGAGCAAGGAGGAAATAGAGCAGATTTGCGACATAGTATGCCAATGGGCTGACAATTTTGCTACAAGCATTGATCCGCCTCTACCTTCTCCATTATGGGACGAGAAAAGTGAGCACGACTATTTTACCGACAAACCGGATTGGGAAGCTTATGGGGCTTTAGTAATGTTACAGGCTTGCTGTCTGCAAAATCATCCTTGGCCCGAATATGTAAGAATTGGTTGGAATGCTTTTAATGACCCTGTTGTCAAAAAAGCCATGTCTCAGGAAACTGTCAATTCTTTGCTATCCAACGTAAGCTTTTGGCTTCCTATTCCAAGAAAAGCCATTTTCGTCACAACGTTGCCAACAGGAGAAGAAGTATCTATCTCTACAGTCTCACTGTTAAAACAGGAATTAGAGGAGCTGAACCAACAGCTCTGGAAAGCAGACGAAGCTACCATACTCTCTTGGAGAAACGACAAATACTATGTTCCTGCAAAACAAAAAGAGCCTAAACTCTTTCTCGGGTTCATCCGTCGTACAAATAAACAAGAGAGATATCGCACAGAAGAACTGGCTCAATGTGCCTATTCAATGCTGTATCAAGCTGTAAGTTTTGCCACTGAACAACAAGTGCCAATTTTATTGGATTACTAATAAATCAGATTCGGCAAACGGTGACGATTTGTCACCGTTTGTAACGGGTCATTCCTACTTATTCTAAATAATAGTTTTACGGCATATATCATCCAATCCTTTTAGATATTACAATATATGATTGCCCAAAACATTTAGTTAAACATATCTGCCTTTTTACCTCACCTGTCTATACCGTCTCTCGATAGGACTCCTTTAGTGTAATAGTGCTTAACCTCCTGCATATCTGTAACAAGGTCTGCAATATCTATAAGTTTTTGGGAGGCATAACGGCCTGTTATCACCACCTCAACGGCAGGTTGTCGCATGTGTAGCGCACATAAAACAGCATCCTCTGTCAACAGCCCCAAATAAATGGCAACAGTAAGCTCATCCAAAATCACAACATCCCATTTCCCGGAAGAGATTTTCTCTGCACACTCACGCAATCCCTTTTTTGCAACTTCAATATCAGCCTGAACAGGTTTTCTATCAAACAGACAACCATTTCCAAACTGCTCAATGTAAATCTTGCCAAAGCCATCTGCATCAAAACGGTCTGCAAGCAGGTCACAAAGCCTCGTCTCATTGTATTTCATGGATTTGACAAACTGCCCTATAAACACACTCTTGCCGGCACACAGCGCGCGTACAGCAAGCCCGAATGCAGCAGTCGTCTTACCTTTGCCATTACCTGTATAAACATGAATATAACCTGTTTCCATAACAACAAATATATCTTTAACATATAATTTACAGTACCAAATGATGCTTATGCATCAAGCGATTAAACCACAACAAAGCTGATTTTAAATCAACTTCTCTGCAGTCCATAAACCATAAACCTTCTTTCAGCCAACGCTAAAGCCAATCATATGGCTACCTTCCAAAAATCTCGTGGAGCTCTTTGTTGGAGAGCTTTCCTATCCAGTTCTCGCCCGTTGATACTGTCATCTCCGCCAAATGTTTCTTATTTTGTATCATGGCATCTATCTTCTCCTCAAAGGTATTCTGCGTAATAAAGCGATATACCTGTACATTATTATGTTGCCCTATACGATAGGCTCTGTCTGTGGCTTGAGCCTCAACGGCAGGGTTCCACCAAAGATCGTAATGTATTACATGAGTTGCCGCAGTAAGATTAAGTCCTGTACCTGCAGCCTTTAGAGAGAGAATGAAAATTTTGCTGTTGCGGTCATTCTGAAAGCGTTCAACCATAGATCCCCGTTGTTTTAAGGTACAACCGCCATGGTAAAACATAGGATCTTCACCTAACTCCTTGCGGATAAAGTGCACAAGCAGATCTCCCATCTCCTTAAACTGAGTAAAGATGAGTACTTTTTCATTGGCATCAACAATACTTTTAAGCAGATCCAACAACATCTCTGTCTTACCGGAAAGATGTGCATCAATATGGTTATCTTTTAGAAATTGCGTTGGGTGATTGCATATCTGCTTTAAAGCCAACATCATCTGCAGGATAAGGCCTTGACGTTTAAAGAGGGATTTGCTATCATCTACCTCTATTCCTTCTATGACAGACATACAGCGTGTAAGGGTCTCATGATAAAGGGCTGCCTGCTCCGCCGTAAGAGAGGCAAACTCGTTACGTTCTATTTTGTCGGGAAGATCTGAAATAATACTTTTATCTGTCTTAAGACGTCTCATCATAAACGGTGCCGTAACCTTCTTGAAACGTTCCGCTACATGCCGGTCTCCATACTTCTGTATAGGGCGGGCATAATTTTGAACAAACTCCTTCTGCGAGCCGAGATAACCTTTGTTGGTAAAATCAATAATGCTCCAGAACTCAGACAGACGGTTCTCTACCGGTGTTCCGCTCATTGCAATATATGACTCTGCCGGAATGCTGTGAATCGCCTTGCTTTGGCTTGTATCACTGTTCTTTATGTTTTGTGCTTCGTCAATGACAAGCATCTGCCATTTAAGTTTCTTTAGTTTATCTGCATCTGAACGCACAACTCCGTATGTTGTAAGGAGAATATCCGATGTTTTGCATTCGTCGGATATAAGATCTCTTGACGAACCATGATATATTGCAGTCGTTAATTGCGGGGCAAAACGGGCAACCTCAGACTCCCAATTGTGGAGCAAACCGGTAGGTACAACTACAAGCACCTTCTTCTTATCTAATCCACCCTCCTCTTTCACCTTTTGGAGTAATGTAATGACTTGCAAAGTTTTACCTAAACCCATATCATCTGCTATGATACTGCCAAAGCCTATCTTCATATTGCGGTACATCCACGAAAAGCCTCGCTCCTGATAAGGTCTTAACGTTGCCTTTATCCTCTTTGGAAGTGGAATAACAGCCTGCGATGTAAACCTTCTTATCATATCCCGAATCTCATCTGTAAGTTCAATTGGGGTTCCAAGGTACTCGCCGCTCAATGCGGTTTGAAGCAGTTCGCCGGGTTTTAGTTTGCTTGGAGTATTCAGTACCTTTTTCAGTTTTGCCATTGCCGCTTCATCTATAAAGATATACTGTTCCTTAAATTTTAGCAATCCTCTGGCACTACCGAGCATTTTGGTAAATTCCTCAGGAGAAAACATCTCATTATCTATGGCAATACGCCAGTCAAATGCTAAAAGATCGCTCATAGACATGTAACCTCCGGATTCCTTCTGCTTGGATTTTAATCTTACTGTTATCTGCGGCTTGATAAGATGTTGAAGTGCCTTTGGCAACATAACATTTACACCAAGAAGCTTTACTGCCGGAATTACCTGTTGCAGAAAACCTGAAAACGACTGCAACGATAAAAGGATGCTCTGTTTTCCTCCGTTGTTAATATACTGATTCAACTCCCCCACTATATCGCAAAGGATAGCAAGCTGTTTTAATATCTCCATCCTTTGCGAGTCAAAATGAGGTTCTGTCATGATCTCCTCTAAAGAGTGGCTGTCTACCAAGACATCAACTGCAAAACCCTCCTCTGCCTCCTCTATTTTAAATGTCACCTTATACTTGCTCTGCATAAAGTAACGATCTAACCAAGAACGTATTCCGCCGGGGGTATTGTTTTCTCCTATACCATCAAAAGCATATTCTCCCCCATTAAAGAACATCTTACAAAAATCGTTGGCATTTCCACCATGCGCCAATAGATGGACAATATCTGTAACAACCTTGCTTACTATGGATGGTTGCTGTTTCAAATGCTCCACAACATAGCGAGTATCTTCATCAATTGCAGCCGGTTGCCAAATGATTTGGTATTTTTTGCTCTGCGTACTTTTTGCCCGTCCACGTCCTTTGCGTATGATGGTCTCGCAATATATCTGCGGTACTACACAGCCATGAGCTATCAGCTGCAGGGCACAAACCACAATGCCTCTTGCTGCCACCACCGTGGGATGATAGTCGGGAAGCATATCGGTATTGACCTCCAACAGTTGCTGATAGAATGAAGGCGTAAAATTTTCGGCACTGCATGCGGCACTCTTTGTTATTTTGTCGTTTAATACATCAAGAAGTTGCCGCTTGTCCTGCAACACCTTGTCTGCCTCTTTGGCTATGTATACCAACTCTTTTTGATAAGCCACCTGAAAATTACCGTCATTGCAGAAGGCCGGTGAAGGTGGCAAAAGGTTTGAAAGAGGTAATGTAAGGTCTCTCAATTGCGAATAATCTACGACAATGGTTTCATTATCTGTATTCAATGAGAATGGTTCGTTATAAACTTTGTCTATGCTCTCTACCTCCATTATCTCCGAGGAATCTGCCACAATGCCACGATGCTCCAACTCTGCCAAAAGGTCTACACCATGAAGTGAGAAGACAAGAAAAGGGTTATTGTCTATCTCCATGCAGATTTTGTAGATGACAGCGGCAAGATGTTTACATGGCACAGCCCAATCCGGACACGAGCAATACATCTGCAGGTCTGACCACTCTTTTGGGAAAAGGGGTATTCCTGCTTTGTCTGCCATTTGTGCAACAGATTCATCTAATTGTCTGTTGAAGAGCTTACTCAACACTACAGGCTGATTTCTTATAAGTTCAATTAACTTGTCTATCTCTTTATTGTAAAAGATTGGCAACACTATTGTTTCATTGTATGGAGTTCGTCTGCTTCCCTTAACCTTTGCCTTAATGACATTGCCATTGAATATAATCTCCTGCACCATTCCGTTTTTTGCGTATGATGCACCTCGAGACAATCTGTTACTGTAATCTATATTTTTGAGTGCACCAAGCCATTGCTGACCCCACCACGTTTTTCCATATTTTGTTGCCATTCTTATATGTTTTATCTTTTTGACAAGGACAAAAATAGTTAAAATCTTGCTTGTATCCATTTATTAAGTAAACGCTAAAAAATAAGTTGGTAAAGATTTAGCAGTATTTTTGAGAAAAGAAATATAGACCGAAAAGACATTTAAAGATTACCAAGTTATTTTTTTAAGATTCTATAGGTCTGTGCCGTAAAAAATGAGGATAATATTATCATTTATTCTGTATCTTTGCCGGCCTATGACAAATAACACAATTTTGGATATTGTTCTATAAGCAGTCTGAGCGTCTTCTATAAGACGCAAGATTGCACCTTCTAAGACCTCTCAAAGACAATCTTTTTGAGAGCGTGGGGTGTTTTGCACCATTTTTTAAGATTACTTAATACACATTTTACACAAAACAGTAACGCACATTTTGTTTGCAAGGCTAAAGATGAGTTGACGGCAGAAAACCAAGCTGCAAAAAAATCAACCACAAAACAGTGGTAAAAAAGCTCATAATAAGCTGACAACCAAGATGTACAAAATAAAACAATAGAGCAATGAATAAAGAAAACAGTGAATCTGCATACGATTTTGATTTTAATTTAATAAGCGAATTTTTTCTCAATGCCAAACGTCAGGGGCCCGGTAGCGAAGAGGCTACAGTAAAGGCCTTAAGCTTTATAGATGGTATAACAGAGGATACCATTATTGCGGATTTGGGATGTGGTACGGGATGCCAGACAATCTATTTGGCAAACAATACTCCTGCTCAGATAACCGCATTGGATATTGCTCCGGCAAGCATAGAGAAACTCAACAACACCATTACCAAAAAGAACTTGGGCCATAGAGTCAAAGCCGTAACAGGCTCAATGGACAATCTGCCGTTTGAGAAGAACTCTTTAGATATAATCTGGAGTGAGGGGGCAATCTATCATATTGGATATGAGAAAGGCTTGCAGTATTGGAGAGATTATCTCAAACCAAACGGCTATATTGCCGTTACAGAGAGCACATGGTTTACCAATGAGCGCCCCGGCGAGATTAATGATTTTTGGATGGCAGGGTATCCTCAAATAGGCACAATGCCGGCAAAGATTGAGCAGATGCTTGTAGCGGGCTATATGCCTGTTGCAGCGTTTATTCTTCCCGACAATTGTTGGACAGATAATTATTACACCCCTTTGGCTCAAACAAGGAGAGATTTTCTTGCAGAACATGCAGACAACCCTGCTGCACAAAAATGGGTAGACTTCTCCCTTTATGAAGAGGAGCTTTACAAAAAGTACGGCACCTACTACGGTTATGCTTTTTATATCGGGAAGAAGATTTAAATATTCACTAATCAGGGCCTACATAGTTTATAGCTTAAATTTAGCCAAAGCCAACGCTAAAGCCAAAGCCAACTTCTATGCAGGCCTTGATAATTTATAGTGTATTGTTTATTGTTTATAGTCAGTTGAAAAATTATTAGTTTTGCAGCCCCAAAAAGGTGATGATTATTACCATAATCTTGCAGTTTATGGATGGAAATATACAGATTAGAGAGAATATGTCTTTAAAGAATTGGATTACACTAACAGGCCTTACATTTGCCGCTTTCGTATTCAATACATCTGAGTTTATACCAATAGCTCTGTTATCTGATATTCAGTCAGATTTTGGCATAACAGAGGCAAAAGCCGGTATGCTTATCTCCGTATATGCCTGGATGGTAATGCTTCTCTCTCTGCCACTAATGATTATGGCATCTAAAGTTGAACTCAGGAGACTTATGCTCCGGTTGGTTGCTCTGTTTGCCGGATTTCAAATAACCTCTTTTCTATCAACGGGCTACTATATGCTTATGGCATCGAGAATTGGCGTTGCATGCACCCATGCCATCTTCTGGTCCATTGTCTCTGTTATTGCCGTTCGTATTGTCCCTGCAAAATACAGCTCCGTAGCGCTAAGCTCGGTTGTCACAGGCTCGTCACTTGCAATGGTATTGGGATTGCCTATAGGCAGAATAATAGGTTTGCAGATTGGATGGAGAATGACCTTTCTCAGCATAGGTATCTTTGCAATCCTTACATTCATCTACCTGCTGAGTACACTTCCTGCGCTTCCGGCAAAGGATAAGTTCTCTGTTAAGGAGCTACCGGCACTTCTAAAGAACAGGACCTTGATAAATATGTACATATTTACGCTGATGGTGGCAACCTCTTTCTTTATAGGTTACAGTTATATTGAACCGTTCTTAGGGCAGGTTGCACAGATGTCTGACCAATGGATAACATACACTCTTATGATATTTGGTGTTGCAGGTTTTATTGGAAGCGTAGCCTTTTCCTTGTTTTACACAAAGAACAGGTTTCGTTTTATGAACATGGTGCTTGCATGTTGCGCCGCTGCACTGACACTTTTGCTCCCCGCATCTGCAAGCATTCCTTTTACCATTGGTCTCTGCATAATATGGGGTATAACGCAAACTGCATACAATGTATCCATGCAGTCCGAGATTATAAGTGTCTCACCGGAGGGGACAACAGCTGTGTCAATGTCTATATTCTCCGGAATATTCAATCTTGGAATTGGTTCCGGAGCTTTAATAGGCGGATACGTATGCGATAATATATCTATCTCATATATAGGCATATTTGCCGGAGGGCTTTGTTTGCTTTCACTGCTTTACTGGCTATGCGGACTATGCCCTCTGCTAAAGGCGTTTTACATAAAAAAACAGGGGTAACCCAAAAAGTGATTACCCCTTTACTTTCTATCCTCTCTTTACCCTCTTTACTTTCTATCCCCTCTATCCCATCTTTACTCTCTATACACTCTATACACTATAAACCCTTAACTATCAACTAAATTAAGGCCAACGCCCCTACAGATCGCTCTCCTTAAGTCTCTCTGCATTCTCCGCAATCTGCAACTGATCTATAACCTCCTGAATATCACCATCCATAAACACAGGCAGGTTGTACATGGTCCAATTTATACGGTGATCCGTAACACGGCTCTGCGGATAGTTGTAAGTCCTAATCTTTGCAGAACGGTCTCCTGTAGAGACCATTGTCTTACGCTTGGCAGAGATCTCATTAAGATATTTCTCATACTCCATATTGTACAGACGGGTACGAAGCTCCTGCAACGCCTTGTCGTAGTTTTTCAGCTGGCTCTTCTCATCCTGACACTGAACAACAATACCTGATGGTATGTGCGTTAGTCTGATTGCCGAATATGTGGTGTTTACAGACTGTCCGCCGGGGCCGGATGAACAGAAGGTATCCTTACGAATATCCTTCTCATTAAGCTCAATATCAAACTCATCGGCCTCAGGAAGCACTGCAACGGACGCCGCCGAGGTATGCACACGACCCTGTGTCTCTGTCTGAGGTACACGCTGAACACGGTGAACACCGGATTCATATTTTAGCACACCGTAAACACCATCGCCTATAACCTTAAAGATAATCTCCTTAAATCCACCCGATGTACCCTCACTTTGGCTTGTAATCTCCATCTTCCACCCCTTACGCTCAATAAACTTTGCATACATCCTGAACAGATCACCCGCAAAGATAGAAGCCTCGTCGCCACCGGCACCGCCCCTAATCTCCACAATAGCATTCTTCGCATCCTGAGGATCAGCAGGAATAAGCAACAACTTTATCTCCTCCTCTTTGCTCGGAAGTACAGACTCCAACTGCGCCACCTCCTCCTTGGCCATCTCCCTAAGCTCCTCATCCTTCTCATTCTGAAGTATATCCTTTGCCATCTCATAATCCTCAACCATCTTCTTATACTTCTCGCCCGCCGCAATTATAGGGCCCAGCTCCTTGTACTCCTTGTTAAGCTGGACATATTTTTTCATGTCGGACATAAGAGCAGGATCTGAGATCTGCTGCTGCAAACTATCATATTTGGTACGTAACCCCTCAATCTTTTCAATAAGGCTATTTTCGCTCATAAATATTCTTTTCTAATCTTTTAACCCACAAAAATAAGTAAATTTTGCTTCCCGACAAACTATGACAAGGCTTCCAACCTCTGTTTAAGAGCCTTCATCTCATCCCTGAACTTGGCCGCACGCATAAAGTCTAACTCAGACGCAGCCTTCTCCATCTCCTTTTTAGCGTTAGCAACAGCCTTGGCTAACTGTTCCTTTGTCATGTGAGCCACAATAGGATCCTCCAAAACACCCTCTCTTTCACGCTCCTGCTCATATGCAGAGACATCACGGCCAAGCACATTTCGCTCTGTCTTATATATCTGAGTAGGAATAATATTGTGCTCCTTGTTGTATGCCATCTGCTTCTCGCGTCTGCGGTTGGTCTCATCTATTGTACGCTGCATACTGCCTGTTATGTTATCTGCATACATTATGACCAATCCGTTTATGTTTCGTGCAGCCCTTCCCGCTGTCTGGGTCAGAGCCGTCTCGCTCCTCAAAAAGCCCTCCTTGTCTGCATCCAAGATTGCAACCAAAGATACCTGCGGCAGATCCAACCCCTCCCTCAACAGGTTAACACCTATAAGCACATCAAAACGCCCCATCTGGAAATCCTCAATAATCTCTATCCTCTCCAATGTATCAACATCAGAATGGATATACCTGCACCTTACCCCCATCTTCTCCATATATTTGTCCAACTCCTCGGCCATCCTCTTGGTTAGAGTTGTAACAAGCACACGCTCATCCTTCTCAACCCTAACTTGAACCTCCTCCATAAGGTCATCTATCTGGTTCTTTGTAGGGCGAACATCTATAGGCGGTTCCAACAGCCCGGTTGGTCTTATAACCTGCTCTACTATAAGCCCTTCGCTCTTCTCCAATTCATACGGAGCAGGGGTGGCGCTAACATAGACGCACTGCTTTGCCAACTTCTCAAACTCATCAAACTTAAGCGGTCTGTTATCTGCAGCTGCCGGGAGCCGGAAACCATACTCTATAAGTGTCTCCTTTCTTGAACGGTCTCCGCCATACATTGCCCTTATCTGAGGGATTGTAACGTGGCTCTCGTCAATAAAAGTGACAAAATCGTCGGGAAAATAATCTAAAAGACAGAATGGTCTTGTACCGGCCGCCCTGCCGTCAAAGTAACGTGAATAGTTCTCAATACCGCTGCAGTAACCAATCTCCTTTATCATCTCCAAATCGTACTCAACACGCTGTTTAAGTCTCTTGGCCTCAACGAATTTACCTATGTCATTAAAATAGTCGCACTGCTTTACAAGGTCATCCTGAATATTGCATATAGCACTCTTTACGCGCTCTTTTGTAGTACTGAAAATGTTGCCAGGGTAGATTGAAATCTCCTCTACGCTATCTAAAATCGCCCCGCTCACGGGATCAAAGATCTCTATCTCCTCTATGTCATCGCCAAAGAATGTCACCCTCACCGCATTGTCTCCGTAAGCCAAGAAAATGTCAACAGAATCTCCCTTTACCCTGAAACTGCCGCGCTTGAACTCAACGTCGCTCCTATTATACAAGCTGTCTATAAGCCTGTAAAGCAATGCAGTACGGGAAATATGCTGACCCACTTTTATGCTTATGGTATTTGTATGGAAGTCTGCAGGGTTGCCAATACCGTAAAGGCAGGAGACGCTGGAGACAACTATAACATCTCTCCTACCACTTAACAGCGCACTCGAACAACTCAGCCTCAACTTCTCAATTTCATCGTTAATACTAAGATCCTTCTCTATATATGTATCTGTAACAGGCATATACGCCTCAGGCTGGTAGTAGTCGTAGTATGAGACAAAATACTCAACCGCGTTATGAGGAAAGAAGCTCTTGAACTCACCGTAAAGCTGCGCTGCCAAAGTCTTGTTATGGCTTAATACAAGTGCAGGCCTGTTAAGGTTCTGTATGACATTCGCCATTGTAAATGTCTTTCCGGAACCTGTAACTCCCAAAAGCGTTACAGCAGGATTGCCATCCTGTACCGCCTCTGTTATTCCGGCTATCGCTCCGGGCTGATCCCCCGTGGGCTTGTATGGCGATTCTATTTTAAAATCCATAAATTATCAAATATCTTCTATATAGCTTTGGCGTTAGCGTTAGCGTTAGCGTTAGCGTTAGCGTTAGCGTTAGCTTTGGCTTTGGCTTTAGCGTTGGCTAATTTAATTTTGAAAGCCAATGCCATATTAGTTTATGGTTTATAGTTTATTGTTTAAAGTCAGTTATCAGCGTTGGCTTTGGCTTTCTATAAACTCTCAACTATAAACTTTTATCTGTTCAACCCCTTAAGATAATCCTTCAAACCCTTTACAACCTCTTCCATCATCCTCTCCTCAAACTTAGGATCTGTTATAAGCTCCTCATCATTGAGATTAGACATAAACAGCGTCTCAACCAAAATTGCAGGGTATTCCGTTGGAGCATTAAGGCTGAAATTGAAGTTTCCAACCAATCCGAACGTTCTGACACCATCTAAAGATGCAAGTCTCTCCAAAACGGCTTTAGCCAAAGCACGGTTTACCCAATGCTTGTAATATGTGCTTGTACCGCCCGTAACCAACGGATTACCACCTGCATTGCAATGAATTGAAACAAGCATGTCAACACCGGTTCTCTTAAGTAAAGCCTTACGCTCCGGCATAGTAGGACCCTGGTCTCCCTCTCTTGTAAGTACAACAGCAGCCCCCTCCCTCTCCAACAATCTTTTAAGCATGTGTGCCATTGCAAGATTAAGTGTCTTCTCCTCGTATCCGCTAATGCTTATGGCACCCGGATTCTCTGCTCCATGTCCTGCATCAACACCAATGAGCATACCCTTAAGCGACAGCTTCTCCATTGGTCTCTCGTTAACCTTAACAACAAGAGTGTTTCCAACATAATCCACATCATAACCCCAAGACTCCCTATTATTCAAGTTTATATACACCTTCATTACATCGCCACCACTCTGTCTGAACTGAATATCCTTTACGGTTTTCATCTTGTAATCTTGAGTCATCCAGTTTGCATTACACTCAACACCAAACAGTTCCACAACAATCCTCCTTGGCTCAACCTCCTCATAAACGATATACGGCCTTCTCTCCCCCATGCTTATATTAACCACATCCGCTTTTTTGTCGGGAAGACTCTTACCATTTATACTCTTTGCAGCCCTCACCTCAACATCCGCCTGTGTTGTAATGCCGTCTACAATGGTTGCCTTTAGGCCGTAACCGCCTCTGTAAAGAGAATCAGGCTCATCTGCAGTAAGTTCTGTGCTCTCCTTCTGTATGTATGCATATCTGCTTCCCGACAAAGATACTTTGTATAATTTTCCATGACTCTCCACAACATGAAGAGGGACGCCTGCAGGCAGGAAGTTAATCTTGCTTCCGCCCAACCTGTCTCCGGCGGGGCTGTAAGTAAGATAGGCTCCGTCCAATGTCCTTACAATATGGTTAACCTGAACCACCTCATTCCCGGCAGCATCCCTTACAACACAGTTTTTGTTTCCTTTTGTGTTGTCTGCCTCATTCTTTGCCTGTTCAACCCTTGAAACAGTCTTTTCACCGCTTGCAAGCAGAGAACCGTCTGCAGAGAAAAGCTCCACTTTAACAATATTCTCCCCGGGCTTTAGTTTTACATCTGTCCCAAAAGAGCCTGTCTTGTAAACCTTTACCTCATTTCCGTTTATCTTTACCTTAAACAGAGACGATGCGTTGCGCTCATCCTTGTTAAATATTACCTCTTTGCCGTTTACGTTAAAAGTTTCTCCGGATTTTACAGAACCAATTATAGGCATATGATCTTTTGCTGTTGTGTTGGCAACCTCAACAAGCCTGAATTTGCCGTAATTCTGAGCTATACAGAGAGTTGGAAATAAAAGCAGTGCAGCTGCAACAGCACCCTTAGTGAGACTAAATTTCATGATACAAGATTTTATATGGTTTCCAGCTGCAAAGGTACTAAAAATATAGCTTTAGCGTTGGCGTTGGCTTTAGCGTTGGCGTTGGCTTTAGCGTTAGCCTTCTTTAATTTTAAAAGCCAATACTTTTTAACTCATAATTAGAACCAGTTCTTCTCTCCGTACCAATCAACTGTGTTTGCCTTCTTTCCCCTCTTTACTTTTATGAATTGCCAAAGCTAACGCCAAAGCCAATGCTCTCTATACACTATAAACTATACACTTTCAACTAAATTAAGGCCGTTGGGTAATATTTAATAGCATAACCTCCTTAGTTATAGAAACATTGTCCTGACTTTGACAGATTTTGGACACTATTTTTGCACATAATTTAAAATCAAGCAGATATGATTTTTAAGACACCGATTTGGGTGTCCCGTGTGATAATTTTGTAACTTTGGACCATGTTTATCCGTAGGAAACCCAATAAAAGTGGCACGTTCAGCGTACATGTAGTCTCCAAATTTGATGGTAAATACAAATTGGAGAGGTCTTTTGGAGCGTCCTCTGATGAAACGACTCTAAAAGAATTGGAACTCCAAGCGTCAAGGTGGATTTCTGAATATGGAGGTCAGACAGTCATTGATTTCTCTGACATGGAACACAAAGAAGCCCTGCGTCTCACAACGAATAGTGTGCTTGACACTATTGATAAGGTTCTCCTCAACGGTTATGACAAGTCTTATATTATGTAAAGCCCACCTGGAACATCCATTGATTATCAACATTTTATACAGAATCTTTCCATTTGGACCTTACATAATAATCGCTACCTATTGAACGATTTCAGCCAAGAGATTACATCTTTCTTATTCTCCCAATCACCTTTGACACCCTTAGGTGTCAAGCACTCCGAGGCTTTTTCAATCGCTTCTCGCCTTTGCCTGGAGTCTGTCCTTGCATAGATTTCCGTCGTTTGGATTGTAGCATGTCCAAGAATGTCACGTATCCACACCAGATTGGTACCAGATTGCAGTAAGTGTATGGCACGGCTATGCCTTAGTTGGTGGCAACTGACGTATTCCGGGATTCCGGAAGGACATTTTACTCGAGCCATGTCTGCATATTTCTTGAGGATATACGTTATTCCGGCTCGAGTGAGTTTCTCGTTGGTATGATTGAAGAAGAGAGGGGCTTTGCTTCGGGTACCAAGCCCTTCTATTTTGAAAGCATGCATATACTTCCTTATGATTTCTGCGACGTTTTCTGACAGGGGTACCGCTCTGACCTTGCGTCCCTTGCCATAGATTACCACGGTAAAAGGTGAAGATCGTATTTGTAATGCACCTAAAGTTATGTCAGCAAGTTCTTGGACCCGGCAACCGGTGTCGTACATCAGAGAGAGGATAGCCAAATGCTGAAGTTCACCGGCGTTATCAGCATTTGGCTGATTCAATAGTTCCCTTATGCCTTCCGAGGAAAAGTGTTTTGGAACAGGATGTGGCTTCTTCATATTCTTGATGGACAGGATTCGTTGCCATTCATCCAAATGCTCCACACATTCGTACTGAAGATATGATACGAAGGACCGAATGGCCGCCAGGCGGCTGTTGCGTGTCGAGATGCTGTTCATCTGTTTGTCAACCAACCAACGAAGATAGTCCTGTATTCCTTTCATCACACTGCTCAATGTAATCTCCTATCCGAACCCATTTTACATTACTCGCTACCATATCACTCCTCCATTCCGTGTTGTTCCAAGAAGAAACGTTTTTGCTGTTCTATCTCTCGGCTCAACTCTTCCTCCGTCGGCATATAAGCCATATATTTGGCTGCAAAAAGTTGCTCGCTACCGTTAAGTACAGAGTATTTAGCCAAGACTTTATCGGTCTCGGTGCAAAGCAGTATGCCTATTGTCGGGTTATCATTCTCATCTTTTACAAGGTCATCATACATCCGAACATACATATCCAATTGCCCCACATCTGCGTGTGTCAGAGGATGTGTTTTCAATTCAAACAACACGTAACGTTTGAG
>CAKUYQ010000034.1 GCA_934717185.1 uncultured Bacteroidales bacterium
CCGAACAGAGAAGTTAAGCCCGTCAGCGCCGATGGTACTGCTATACCAAGTGGGAGAGTAGGTGACTGCCAATTTCAAGGAGGATGATTGACGAAAGTCAGTCATCCTTTTTTTTTGGTGACCCTCTTTACTCTCTATACCCTCCTTACGTTCTTTACTCTCTCTACATTCTTTACAATAAAAACGCCAACGCCAAAGCCAACGCTAACGCTAACGCTAAAGCTATCGTAGTGAATTCATCAAACCACAGCACGCATCCTCTAAAATGTCCAGCACATTTTCAAATCCTGATGCACCTCCGTAGTATGGATCCGGAACTGTTGTTGCAACTTTGTTAGTCATAAACTCGGTCATCTTGTGAATCTTAGATTTTTCCTCATTATCTAATGCTATTCTGTTTAGCCGTTTTATATTGTTATCATCCATTCCTATAATTAGATCGAATTTTCTAAAATCGTCTGTTTTTATCGGGCGAGAAAGGTGTGTCAAGTCGTAACCTCTTCTTGCAGCGTGCGCCCTCATTCTACTGTCGGGAAGCTCACCTTCATGATATGAAATGAGACCGGCCGAATCTATTATAAAATTCTTGTCTAAACCCTCCTCCTTAACTAATTTACGCATTATGCCTTCTGCTGCAGAGGATCTGCAAATATTGCCTAAGCATACAAAGAGTATTTTATATTGCCCTTCCATTTTATCTGTTTTTTTTGTTGTGCATATATAGTTGGTACGAGTTGACAATGTTATGCCAGATACTGTAGAATCCGCCAACCACAGATGTTATTGGTGAGAAAAAAGTATAACCTATCCATATTGCCAAAACTGTATTTTTCTGCCCTAAAGATTGCCCTGACGTCATTTTATCATTGTATATGGCACCAATCTTTCTTCCAAGATAAAACTGCAAAAGACAACTTATCAATGATATTGCAACAAGCCACAGCTGGGTAGATACTGCTACATTGCTATGTACTATGTATCTTGTTGTTACTGCCGTGGCAAGAGCAAGGGCAATAACCCACAGATAGAAAGATACCTCTTGAAAATGAGATAATATGAAGTGTAGCCTTGGAGACAGCCATCTAATAAGAAAAGCTGCAATAAGAGGAAGCAACAGCAGTGGAAATACCTTGCCCAGAATAAGCATTGAGGCGTTCCACATTGTCATGGATGAGTTTGGATGAACAAATGGAACCACAGCCGGTATCAGCAATGCTACAACCAAATTGATGAGTATTGTGTATGTAGTAATATGGGAGGCGTTTCCTCCAAGTTTTTTAGTAATAACAGCTCCTGCTGTAGCGGTAGGGCAGATGAAACAGAGCATAGCCCCCTCAACAAGCACGCGAGCATCGCTTTGTGGCATAAGAACCGCCACTACTGCCAATGACAAGAACATTCCTGCCTGAAAGAGCAACAGCCACCAATGGTATCTGCACAGTCTTAAGTGCTTTGGGTTGACCCTGCAGAATGTAAGAAACAACATGGAAAATATAAGCATAGGTTGTATTATGCTTACAGCATCATTTGCAAATGCATGGGTGGAATCTAAAAAAGGGATATTTACGTATATGAAATATCCAAAAATACCGGCAAGTATAGAGAAGATAAGTATCCAGTCTTTTATGAATTTAATTAGCTTCATAGTGAAAAATTTGCGTGCAAAGATATTAAGTAATCTTAAAAAAATAACTTGGTAATCTTTAATTGTCTTTTCGGTCTATATTTCTTTTCTCAAAAATACTGCTAAATCTTTACCAACTTATTTTTTAACGCTTACTAAACTGCTTTGTATTATTTCATTTTTTTATATTTTTGTGCATTACTTGTTATAAACTAAAATCATACTTATGAATATTAAAAAAATATTTGCTATGGCCCTGTTAACTTTTGGCTACCTTGCAACCAACAATGAGATTTGCGCAAATGAGACAGATCAAAATCAAAACGAAAAAGTATACAGTACATTTGTCTTGGATTCAATTACTCCGGATAAAACAAGAATTGTGGAATATGTTCCCGACAAAAGAATTTGCGCCAAGTTGTTTCATATTGAGATAGATAAACATAATGTTATAAAAAAAGTTGTCTATACCGGCGGTTGTAAAGGCAATGGAAGCGGTGTAAGCACTCTTTTAGAGGGATTAAAAGTAAAAGATGCAATCAAAAAATTAGAGGGAATACCTTGCGGTAAAAGAGGAACCTCCTGCCCGGACCAGATTGCTCAAGCATTAAAGCAGTTGAAATAAAGTAAATTATCTTCCCGACAAAAAATAAATTGTCGGGAAGAATTTTTTAATCCTTTACCAACAACTGTGGCCGTAAAAGTCTTGTTCTTTCCATAGCTTTTTCTTCCTGCCATTCTGAGATTAGTTTTGGGTTGCCGGATAGCAGTACTTGCGGAACTTTCCATCCGTTAAAGTCTGCCGGCCTTGTATAAATAGGAGGAGACAGGAGATTGTCTTGAAAGGAGTCTGATAGAGCAGAAGTTTCATCTGTAAGAACCCCGGGAATCAACCTTATAACGGCATCGCATACAACCGCTGCTGCCAGTTCGCCACCGCTAAGAACATAATCACCAATTGAAATCTCTTTTGTAATAAGATGCTCCCTTACCCTATGATCTATCCCCTTGTAGTGGCCGCATAAGATAATAACATTGTTAAGGCAGGAGAGCCTGTTTGCAACAGCTTGTGACAAAACCTCTCCATCCGGAGACATATAGATTACCTCATCATAATTTCTCTCTCTCTTCAAATCGTTTATAATGTTGAAAATAGGTTCAATCATCATTACCATTCCGGCATCTCCTCCATAGCTGTAATCGTCAACCTGTTTGTAGTTTCCTTTGCCATACTCCCTAAGATCGTGTACAACTATCTCTGCAAGACCTTTCTCTTTTGCACGTTTCAATATGCTATATGAAAAAGGACTCTCAAGTAGTTCGGGAACAACGGTTATTATATCAAATCTCATTTTTGAATACTCTTTTATTAATCTTGGTGCAAAGATAGGAAGCTGTTTTTAATTATCTGATTAAGTAATCTAAAAAAATAACTTGGTAATCTTTAATTGTCTTTTCGGTCTATATTTCTATCCTCATAAATACTGCTAAATCTTTACCAACTTATTTTTTAACGCTTACTAAAAATTATAAAAGGTGTTATATCAGCCTGCTAATGGAACTTTGCGTGTGCAAAACAGATATAAAACGTAAGAAACCACACCTCATCTTATTGGTAATAGGCTTTTAAGTGTAAAGAATTTCCTATATTTGCAAGTTGTTAATTTTGGTTAGTTTAAAATCACGAATATGGAAAATAACACTGCTGCTTTAAATGAAGAGTTACAATGCTCTGCGGAGCAAATGACAGAACAGAATGATTATTCATCCTTAAAGTTAGGGGATATAGTAGCCCTTTTGGAAAAACTAGTTGAACAGGAGGATCATACGGAACTATACAAGAAAGCAGAAGGTTTGAAATCTATATTCTATAGAACTTTGCATAGGGAGAGACTACAATTATTAAGCGATCAGCAAAACGAAAATGCATTGGAAGAAGATGATGCGGAGATCTCTGATGAAGCTATTAAACCGTTTATCGATTTAGAGGAGAGGTTCAAGTCTGCTTTCCAAAATTATAAGCGTCTTATGGCTATTGTTAGAAGGGAACAAGAGGCAGAAAGGGAGGAGAATTACTCAAAAAAGCAGCAGATTATTGAGGAGCTTAAGGCTTTGATAGAAAAGACTGAGGATATAAACAAGACTATACCGGAATTCAGAGAGTTACAAAACAGATGGAAACAGATAGGTGCAGTTCCACAGGAAAAATTGAAGGATATGTGGGAGACATACCAACTCTACACGGAAAGGTTTTATGACTATATTAAACTTAATAATGAATTCAGAGATCTTGATTTTAAAAAGAACTTGGAAGCCAAGACCGCTATTTGTGACAAGGCAGAATTGTTAGACAAAGAACCCAATGTTATTAAGGCATTTAAGGAACTTCATAAACTACATGAGGAATGGAAGGAGATAGGCCCTGTTGCAAAAGAGTACAGGGACTCTATCTGGGAGAGATTTAAAGCGATATCAACTGTAATCAATAAAAAACATCAGAGCTACTTTGAGAATCTTAAAGTAGAACAGAATGCCAATTTTGATGCAAAAAACGCATTATGTGAAAAAGCAGAGGAGCTGGTGGAAATGGCCGTAAAAGACCCTGCAGAATTTGCTTCTCTTTCAGATAAGATGGATGAACTTCATGCAGAATGGAAAAAGACAGGATTTGCAGCAAAGAAGGATAATCAGAAGTTGTATGACAGATTTTGTGAAGCGTGCAATAAGTTCTACACAGCCAAAAGGGCTTACTACAACAGTATTAAAAGTGCAATGGCAGAGAACTTGAAACGAAAATTCGAGCTCTGTGAAGAGGCTGAGGCGTTGATGAACTCCGAGGAGTGGAAAAAGACTACAGATAAGATAATTCTTTTACAAAAAAAATGGAAAGAGATAGGGCCCACAACGAGAAGACGTTCAGATGATGTGTGGAAGAGGTTCCGTAAAGCATGCGACACATTCTTTGAGAGAAGAAATAGTCATTATGAAGAGGAACGTTTGAAATATGAGGAAAATATTCGTTTGAAAAAAGAGTTGCTTGCAGAGCTGCAGAACTTTGAGATTAAAGACGATAAAACAGAAAATATCTCTGCGATGAGAGCATTTAGAGAGAGGTGGAATGCAATAGGATATGTTCCGTCTAAGGAGCGGGGAAAATTACAGAGTGAATATGACAGATTAGCAGATGCTAAGTTCAACGATATAAGATCAGCAGAGAACAACAAAGCTCTAAACCATTTCAAAAAGACCACAACAGATATAAAGGGTTCCGGAAAAGGAAGCAGGAGTCTATGGTATGAGAGGGAGAGGTTGGTAGCAAAATACAGAAAGACAGAACAGGGTATTGCACTATTGGAGAATAATATGGGATTCTTTGCCAAATCAAAAAACGCGGAATCCTATATAAAGGAGATAGAGAGGAAGATCGCCGTTTTGAGGGAAGAATTGGATACAATTGAACAGAAAATAAAGATTATAGAACAACAATTTGAATAAACTCAGATTAGATTTAACAGATGAATAAAAACACTATTGCAGGCTTTGTGCTTATTGGACTGATACTTATAGGTTTCAGTTGGTATAACACAAGAGTTTTTGAGAGGCAGCAGAGAGAGCAGTTCGTTGCTGATTCCATTGCTAAAGCAGAAGCTTTGAAAAATGCACCACAGGTAGACTCCTCAGCTATGGCTTTGGATAGCATTAACACTACACCGGATTCATTATCTGCGGTTTCAATACCAACCTATAAAGATTCATTGTTGGAGATTGCCAGTGGCAAGGCTCCTGAATTCTTTACATTGGAGAATGATAAGATTGCAGTTAAATTTTCAACTAAAGGTGCACAGGCGTATGAGGTCTTGATAAAAGGTTATTACACGTATGACAGCCTCGATCTCTATCTTATGAAGAAGAATGCCAGCAACTTTAATATGGACTTCTTTACAGATCAGCAGATTAATACATCGGACTTCACCTTTACGCCTGTTTCAAAGACAGACACTACTGTTGTAATGAGGCTCTCTTTTGCAGAGAATGCATATGTAGACTACAGCTATACACTTCCATCCGACAGTTACCTTATTGACTTTAACGTGAAGATGGTAGGTATGAACAAATATATCTCAAGGAATGTATCTCAACTTGGTATAGAGTGGAATATGGATATCCCAAGATTGGAGAGAGGGTATGACAATGAGAAAAACTATTCTACTTTAGTATATAAGTTCCCAAATGAGAAGTCTGTGGAGGACCTTGGTTTAAGAAAAGAGAGTTCAGAGGCTGATATCCCTACAAAGTTGGAGTGGTTTGCATTCCAGCAGCAATTCTTCTCTGCAATTATGGTTGCTCCGGAACATTTTACATCTGGAAGACTTGTCTATAAAATGTATCCAAAGGAGGATGTTGCCCAAAACCTTATGGCTTGCAGGGCAAGTATGGAGGTCCCATACGAAGCAGAAGATGTTACAAATCTCTCATTCAAATTTTACTATGGACCTAACCACTACAAAACACTCAAAAGTTATAATTATGGATTTGAAAAGATTGTACCGCTTGGCGGTTGGCTTATAGGATGGATAAACAGGGTTTTTATTATCAACTTCTTTGATTATCTCAGCAAATTCATATCAAGCTATGGATTGATAATACTGCTTATGACCATTGCTATTAAATTGATAATATCTCCGCTTACGTTCAAGTCTTATATGTCGTCTGCAAAGATGAAGGTGCTTAAACCCGAGTTAGAGAAGATAAATGCTAAATATCCAAGAAAAGAGGATGCATTAAAGAAGCAGCAGGAGACCATGGCTCTCTACAAGAAAACAGGAGTAAGCATGTTTGGAGGTTGTCTTCCTATGTTACTCCAGTTCCCTATACTGTTTGCCATGTTTAAATTTTTCCCGGCATCATTTGAGCTAAGACAGCAGGGGTTCTTATGGTGTAAAGATTTGAGCGCATACGATTCAATTTTGGATCTTCCTTTTAATATACCTTTGTACGGAGACCATGTAAGCCTGTTTGCTTTGCTAATGGGTGTATCAATGTATTTCTATGCAAGGATGTCTTTAGACCAGATGCCATCGGGTTCGCAAATGGCGGGAATGAAGGGGATGCAGCTCTACTTTATGCCTATCTTCTTTACAATGATATGTAACAATTTCTCCAGCGGATTGTCATATTATTACATGCTTTCAAACATCATTACCCTGTTAATGACACTAACAATAAGAAAGTACTTCATAGACGAGAAGAAGCTGTTGGCACAGTTGCAGGCAAAAGCTGCTAACGCAAAGGTAAAACCAAAATCAAAATTCCAGCAAAGATTGGATGAGATGTATAAACAGCAACAAGCTATGCAACAGCAAAAGAACCGCAAGAGATAATTTACAATGAGTATTTCACAAGAGATAAAAGATCTAAATAGAGAGCTGCCATCAACATGCAAGTTGGTGGCAGTTTCAAAATTCCACTCCCCTAAGGAGATAATGGAGGCATACAATTCCGGCCAGAGACTGTTTGGAGAGAACAGACCTCAGGAGTTGGCAGAAAAGGCTAAAATATTACCTGCAGATATAGAGTGGCATTTTATAGGCCATCTCCAGTCTAACAAGATAAAGATGGTTGTTCCCTACGCTACGCTAATACATTCGATAGACACTCCAAAGCTCTTTGATGAGGTAAACAGATACTCGGAAAAGATGGGTAAGGTTAGCAGATGCCTGCTTGAAGTCTTTATAGCTAAGGAGGAGTCAAAGCATGGTTTTCTTCCCGACGAAGTATCTGCTTTTCTTGAAAAAGTTGCACAAGAGAGGCCTAAGGGTATTGAGATTTGCGGGCTTATGGGTATGGCAACTTTTACGGATGATACCAATGAGATAGAACGCGAATTCAAACTTCTAAAGCAACTCTTTGATGATATGAAGAGCCGTTATGCGGCCTCCTTCCCTAATTTTAAAGAACTTTCAATGGGAATGAGCGAAGATTATCCTATTGCCATAGAAAACGGCAGCACTCTTATACGTGTAGGTACTAAAATATTCGGACCAAGAATTTATAAATAAAACTATAGGGCGGCCGTTTACCAGGGCGCCCTAATAATTAGGCTTCATTATATATTATCCAAATTAATATATCTTTAGATTCGCTTTTGAGCAGCTTTTCCTCACACCCTCACTACCATCTCTACTCTCTATACTATCTTTCCTCTCTCTACTCTCTTTACTCTCTTTACCCTCTTTACCCTCTATACCCTTCATATTGCCAACGCCAACGCTTACAAAGGAAGCTCAACATTTGTTTCAAACACAAGCGTTGCCGGGCCGGTAAGCCATACATCCGTAAAGAGCTTCTTATGTTCATTCCATACGGCATCTACGGAAAGTCTGTCGCCAAGCGCCTTAACGTTGCAGTGTAAAACAGCAATACTCTTGCCCTGCTCAAGCATCTGCGACCTGTTGAACCTCATAAATGTACACAACGCAGAAGCTGTTATGCCTGTTCCGCAAGCGTATGTCTCCGCCTCCACGCCACGCTCGAATGTCCTTACAAATATATCATTATTATATTGCGGAACCATTATACCGTTCAGCTCTGTCTCCTCCGTGCCGTAACCGCCAAACTCAGCAAAATTCACATTTGTCCCCCCCTTAAAATCTTTGTGATGCCTCCAGAAATAGCCTCTTTCCGCAACAGGATAATCCGCAACTCTGCCAACAAACTCCACATAGTGAGGAGAACCTGTATTTAGAAAATATGCACTGCCCGAGTACGGTTCAAACCCGTTAATATCTATCATCTTTAATTTTACAATCTTCCTCAAACCCTCTCTTTCAAGAATAGTTGCCTCGTGAACACCATCTATGGCAATGAATTTAAAATTCTTTATTCCGCAATGGTCTGCAAAAGCGACAAGACACCTGCCCCCGTTACCGCACATGGTTCCCTCCGGTCCGTCCGAATTAAAATATCTCATAGAGAAATCGTAGCCGTCCGCCTTACCAAGCAGCATAAGCCCGTCGCTGCCAACTCCAAAACGTCTGTCGCACAGCCATTTTACCTGCTCTGTTGTTAACTCTGTATTGCCCGCTCTGTTATCAATTATAACAAAATCATTTCCGGCACCCTGATATTTGTAAACATGAAGTTCCATCTGTAAATATTTTATGTTAAAACCTATTTTTATAATTCTTAAAAATTAATTTTGAGATCTCATCCAATCCGGCACCATGCTTTTAATGCCTGCATAACGCATTATATTCATTGATCATGGCCTTGGCCACCCTTGCAGATGTACCTCCACCGCCAAGCATCTCTGTCACTTTATTGTAATCCGCTGTCATTTCGTCTCGTACACCATCATCCCACAGCAACCTGTTAAGCTCACAGGCAAGATTTTCCGGCGTACACTCATGCTGGATAAGCTCTTTAAAGATATGCTTGTCCAATATAAGATTGGCAAGACTTATATAGTTGAGCTTAACCAAATGTTTTGCAATTTGGTACGATATTTCATTTCCGCCATACCCAACAACCTGCGGAATTTTAAAGAGAGCCGTCTCAAGACTTGCCGTTCCCGATGAGATAATTGCCGCATCTGCATAGGAGAGAACAGAGTAGGTGGCATTCTCCACAAGGGTAAAACTGCCATTAGGCAATTTGCCTTTTTTTTCTATATTCTTCCCGATAATCTCCTCATAGAATGAGCGTTCTGTTGATGGTGCGCATGCTAAGGCAAACTGTACCTGTTCTCCATGATTTTGCGGATCCGAACAGAAGAGCCTTATAGCATCCAACATTCTTGGCAGCAGGTAGCTTATCTCATTACGTCTGCTGCCGCTGAGAAGCGCCACAAGTTTTTTGTCGGGAAGCAGATTATTATTCTTATAGAACTCCTCTCTATAGCTGCTACCTTTTTCCGCTATCTCGCTTTTAAAGGATTGAATACTGTCTACCAACGGATTACCGTTATATATTGCATCTATTCCGTGTTTTTTAAAGTACTCTATCTCAAAAGGGAATATGATGAAAAGCCTGTCTACATATCTCTTGAGCAGCTTTATCCTGCTCTCTTTCCAAGCCCAGACTTTTGGTGCAATGTAGTAGAATACAGGTATATTGTGGGCCTTTGCAAATTTTGCCATTCTAAGATTGAAGCCGGGATAATCTATGAGAATAAGCAGATCCGGCCGGTTCTCAAGAAGATCCTTTTCACACAAGGTAAAATTGCGGCTTATCTTCCCAAGGTTTGCAAGCACCTCTACAAAACCCATTACCGCACTCTCTTTGTAATGCTTTACCAACACTCCTCCGGCTTTCTGCATTAGATCTCCGCCCCAGCATCTTATCTCTGCTGAGCCGTCTACCTCCTTTATCCCCTTTATAAGATTTGAGCCGTGAAGATCCCCCGAAGCCTCTCCGGCTATTATATAATACCTCATATCCCTTTATAAATTCCAATCACGAGACAACCTTTCCATCTCATTATAATCTGTTGTGTCTACTCTGTGCGGTACAATGGATATATATCCGTTCTGCACAACATGATGGTCTCCATTGTCTGATTTATCTGTATCTAAGAACTCCCCTGCCATCCAGTAGTATGGCTTGCCGTGCGGATCTATCCTCCTTTCATATTCATTTATCCACATCCCTTTGCCTTGGCTTGCAAAACGGATCCCCTTTATCTCATCTGCCGGCATGTTGGGGAAATTTACATTAAGGTAAACATCCTTGCATGGCGGATACTGAATGAATTTTGAAATTATTGTTTCAAGGTAGTATTCAACCGGAGAGAAGTCTGCATCAGGGTTATGGGTATTGATTGAAAGTCCTATAGATGGTACTCCATAGACGGTAGCCTCTGCCGCTGCGCCCAATGTGCCGGAATATAGTGATGCTATTGATGCATTTGAGCCGTGGTTTATTCCAGATACAAGGATATCGGGCTTGTTATCTCTGCTGAAAACTGTGTTCATTGCCATTTTGACACAGTCGGCAGGTGTACCTGTCAGTGTGTATGTGTCTATGCTGTTTCCATTGAGACCTGCTTTTCTCTCCAAGTGTTCCAATCGTAACGGCCGGTCCAATGTAAGGGAACTGCTTTTCCCGGATTGCGGCTCATACGGAGCAATCACCGTAACATCCCCGTAGGCAGAAATAAGATCCTTTAGTACATTTATCCCCTTGGCGCGGTATCCATCGTCGTTTGTGACAAGAATTTTAAGTTTTTTATTGAGCATTATTGAACTAATAATATTTAATCCGGTTATTAAGATGTTTTGGCAGAAACACAAAATAACCCCTTATGTTAAGCGATTGTAAAGATAGCAATAATTAAGCAGCTGCTTAAATTTTTCTTATGTATTTACAGATGTCTGTTCTTTTGCTGCCTTTTTGGCAATCCCAAAAGAACTTAACAAAAATTTTAACAGCATCTGAAACAAAATATGTACATTTGCACGATTTTTGATGATTTAAGAGGGCTTATAAAAAGGATTTTTTACATTTTAAATATTTTAAAATAATGAGTAAAATTAAAGTTGGTATCAACGGTTTTGGCCGTATCGGTCGTTTGGTTTTCAGAGCCGCACAGAAAAGAGATGATATTCAGGTAGTTGCAATTAATGACCTTATCGATGTTGAATATATGGCTTACATGCTTAAATATGATACAATGCATGGAAGATTCGACGGAACTGTTGAAGTTAAGGATGGCAAATTGGTTGTAAACGGTAACGAAATTAGAGTTACAGCTGAGAAAAACCCTGCAGATATTAACTGGGGAGCAGTTGGAGCAGAGTATGTTGTTGAGTCTACCGGTTTGTTCCTAACCAAAGAGAAAGCAGAAGCACATCTTAAAGCCGGCGCCAAGAGAGTTGTAATGTCTGCCCCTTCAAAAGATGATACACCTATGTTCGTATGTGGTGTCAACCACACTACTTATAAAGGTCAAACTATAGTTTCAAATGCTTCTTGTACTACAAACTGCTTGGCTCCTTTAGCAAAGGTTATTAATGACAAGTTTGGTATTGCAGATGGTTTGATGACAACAGTTCATGCAACGACTGCTACACAGAAAACTGTAGATGGTCCTTCAATGAAAGACTGGAGAGGTGGTCGTGCAGCAGCAGGCAATATTATCCCTTCAAGCACAGGTGCAGCTAAGGCTGTTGGAAAAGTTATCCCTGAGTTGCTTGGCAAACTTACAGGTATGTCTTTCCGTGTTCCTACATTGGATGTTTCTGTTGTTGACCTTACAGTTAACTTAAAGACTCCTGCTACATACGATGAGATTTGTGCAGAGGTTAAACGTGCTTCAGAGAATGAGTTGAAAGGTATTCTTGGCTATACAGAGGATGCTGTTGTTTCTTCTGATTTCCTTAGCGATTCAAGGACATCTATCTTTGATGCAAAGGCAGGTATTCAGTTGACTCCTACATTTGTTAAATTGGTTTCATGGTATGACAACGAGTGGGGTTATTCAAACAAGGTTCTTGATTTGATTAAACACATGTCTACAGTTAAATAGTCTTCATATAAATTGTTTACCTAAAAAGTAAAGGACAGTCATAATCGGCTGTCCTTTTATTGTAATTATCTTAGTCTGACCTCGTTTCTTTCACTTTTTTTGATTTCTTGTTTTTTATTACTACCTTGTCGCAGTAGTTTTGTGTGTTATTAGCTCCCGTAATACAAAATTAGGCCCGTATAACATTTTCCTTCACTTTATATTTATATTATGAGGCAAATATATAAGGCTATTGTTGTATGTATTGTTATTCTCTCTTGTATTTTTTTCCTAAGCAGTCAAGGAGGTATTATTAAGGATCAAATATCTCTTTTCATTAAAGATTTACACCTTTCAAATTGGACATTGTTGGGAAATAGTCTAAACCAGAAAACAATATATTATAGATTAATGTACTAAAAAAGTGTTTATTATGAGAGATGCAGTATTAGTATTTTTGGTATTGGTAAATGTATTTACATCTACAAGTTTAAGCGGTCAGTCAAAGACGCATATCTACGGAATTGTAAAGACCGCATCTGGGGCTGGAGTTGCGGACGTAAATGTATTCGTATCCAATATAGATACAAGAAACATTATTAAATATTGCTTAACAGAGCAAGATGGGACTTTCTCGTTGTTGTTTAACACTATTTTAGATAGCATCTGTATTAATGTTTCGGGTTTAAATATCGATCCTGTAAAACTGGATTGTGTTAACAGATCGCAACGCATGGATATAATAGTGAAAGAGCAAGCTCAATTTATTAATGAAGTATTTATCCGCCCTAAAAAAATCTATTCCAAAGGGGATACTATAAATTATAATGTTTCATCTTTTCTGTCCAAAAACGACGTAACTGTAGCGCAAGTGTTAAGGAAACTTCCAGGTGTTTCGGTATCGGCAATCGGACAAATTTCATATAAAGGACAGCCAATAAAGAACTTTTATATCGAAGGACTTGATTTATTGCGAGGAAAATACGGTATTGCTACAAACAGCATAGATCCCAATAATATAAGCACCATTCAGATTCTTGAAAACCATCAAGACGTAAAAGCACTAAAAGATCTTAAACCAGAGGAAAGAGCCTCAATTAATTTGAAATTAAAAAGCGGAGTAAAAGGGGTTCTTAATATCATTGCAACATTAGGAGGAGGTTACGATAGTGCGGCCCTTTGGAATAAAGAGCTTATTTCAACCCATTTTATGAGACACTGCCAGTTACTGGCCTCATATAAAGGAAATAATTCCGGATGCGACTTAGAACCGGAATTGCGTTCTTTCAGCGATTACGATTATTATAGAACTTCAAATGTCGCAGATATATCGATGCCTTCTACCCCATACATAGAAAAAAAATATTACTACTTTAATAAGTCGCATTCGGCTACATATAACAATGTATTCCGTATTGGTCATGATGCTGAGTTCGGTGTAAATGTGGCATACCTTAATGACAGAGATATTAGAAAAAGCCAATTTACAGCAACAACGCTTCTTCCTAATGGGACAAAGAATGTTGCAAACGAGATGTATAGCGGGGTTATTAAGAAGAATATGGCCAACGGTATTATAACATATATGCATAATAGCGAAAGCAACTATGCTAAGGAGCAATTTAGGTTTGATTATTTATCCTCAGATGGACGAAGCGATATTTATGCCGGGAAGGGTATATTGCAGACAAATACGATTAGAAATTATAGGGTGAATAATTTATTTCACATAGTGAGGCGTACAGGAAGCGGTAGTGGTATTGATTTTAACTCAAGATTAAATTTTGAAAAGAGGCCGCATGATCTGTTAGTAATGCCTAATTTGTTTCCGGAGCTCTTAAATACAGATATGATATTGCAGACCGCAGAACGAAGAAATGTATCTGTAGAAAATAACTTAGATTTTCTGTCTGCTGTAGTATGGAAAAATCTTACAATTCACCCATCTGTATTTTTTAATTATTATTATGATGCACTAACAAGCTCATTAACAGGTAACCATAATAACAATCTAAAACTGTTGGCATTAAATACAGGCGTTGGAACAATTATAAACTACAGATTAAATAAAATTTGTGCAGAATTGTATATTACCGGTAGTTATGACTATTCCCGTTTAAAAGGTGCAGACATAAAACAAAAACATAAATATGTGATTGAGCCGCAACTTACTTTAAAATATAACATAGATGGAACTAACGAAATTAGATTTGTTGGGAAGATTGCAAATTCAAATCCTTCAATAGAAAACTTGTACGACAGGTACATTATGACATCTTATCGCAAGTTATCTGTTTATGAGGTTAATAATCTTTACCAATCGCAGACGCAGCATTATTCATTATTCTATAATTATAGAAACATTGTCCCAATGCTCTTCTTTGGAGTAAGTATAGGGCTAACACATAATCGTCCAAATGTTATGTATGGCGTTGACTGCAACGGCATTGTTGAAAGGATTACCAGTCAAAATACAGATGAAACAGCAAATGTCTTATGGGCCTTATTACGTATAAGCAAAGGGTTCGATTGGAGAAGTCTAAAGATAGGGGCGGAATGTAAATTCAGTTATTACAAAAGTCCCATTTTGCTGCAGAATACAATAGTTCATTACAATGGTTATTCAATTAGTGCAACATTTGATATGAATTTCAGCCCTTGTGATTGGTTATCGTTAGATTATGGTGGAACTTATCATATATTGAATACTCGCGTGCAGGGTGGTGGCAGTATGCCTGTATTGAAGCGATTGACTAATAATGTTTCATTGGATTTTCACCTTCCTTATGAAATCTCGGTTGGAACAAGGGTGTCTCATTATTATAATAACTTGAATAATGCAAACTTATCGTTCCTGCTTGGAGAAGCTAATATTAGTTATTCTTATAAAAGGTGGTCTTTTACTCTATCTTGTGATAATTTATTCAATAAGAAACATTATGTGTACTCCACAATAGGAGAATTAACAGAAAGCACCTCTATCTATGATATTCGCTGCAGAGGTATACTACTAAAGGTAAGATGCAGAATACTTTGATAAAGCACAATTGCAATTGTTATATAGTGTCTAATTATTAAAATTATTGATTATGAGGAATATTATAGTTATATTCATTGTGGTACTAATGAGCCCAAGTTTGTATGCGCAGTTGGCACCAATATCACAAGTTCTGCATAATCGCACGTGTTTAGATACAGCACACCTTAAGGTTCGTTATAGTTTTAGATTCAAGAATCATCCATTACAGAAAACTTATAATGAGGATATAAGAATAGTCCAAGCTGGTAAAAATGTAATAAAGGATTTTAGTGAAATAGTCTTTTATTATGATTCTTTGGCAACAGAATGTGATAAAAAAGGTTTGCAGAGTAGTACTAATCCTAATATCACATACCCATGCGAAGTATACAATTATTATAGGATGAAGCGAACAAATGAAAAATATAGAATGATATTAAATGCTGGCGTATTATGTTATGATTCTAAATGGTTTGATCTTAAGTGGATTTATTCTGAGGATGAACCTATTAATATTTCCGGATATAGATGTAATAAGGCCACAGTCTCTTTTGCAGGAAGAGATTATACGGCATGGTACACCCTTGATGTTCCGGCTCCATTTGGGCCATATAAGTTTTGGGGTTTACCAGGCTTGATTGTAAAATTAGAGGAAGTTAATGGAATGTACATTTGGGAGATGATCGGTTTGAGTAGAGACACTTCGCATATCTACAACTATCATTATGAGTTAGAACAAAAGTGTAATGCTGAAACTGCGGCCAAAACAATAAAAAGAATGATGACGACCCCTTTAACCTTTTTAAAATCTGTTGGAACTAAATTTTATGTTAAAAAGAGTGACGGTTCTTTTAGCAATGAGGTAAAAGCTGAGACACCGCTACCATATGAACCTATTGAATTGAAATAATGAATTATTTAACGGGAAGTAACGTAATAGAATATTTGGCAAATACTCCGCAAATAACATTTGAGGTCACTGAGCGGTGTAATTCAAGCAGGAAATACTAAGATGTGTAACATTAATATTAAATAAAATATGTGTAGAAAGGCTTTCTTTTTTATATTACTTAATTGCATATTCCTATTTGTGAATATCTTTGACGTTACTGTTTTCGCTCAGACAAGGAACATTGTTAATACTTCTGTAATGTTAATTGATACGGTTCCTTGTATAAAGATTCTACAGGATCTTAGAATTGTTGGCAACAAGTTATATATTACGTATGAAGAGCCAAATAGCTGGGGACAAATGATATTTTGCAGTTATGATATAGATTATAAAAACAATTCTCTGTTAAGGAGAAGAGTGTATTTTAAAAAGGATAATGGCTCTTACGGCATATTTTTCCCTATAACATTTTGGGATGATAAATATAATCTCTTTGTCGTGGAACGTGATGATCCGCATATATATATGGTTTTAAGTGATTCATTATGCAAAACAGACAATGCGCTGATTACAGAAACGTCTCATGTTCCGTATGAAATGGCACTTAATGTAAGACAGGCGTTTTATAAATCGAAAGATGAGTACTATTTTATTGGTAGGCAACCATTAAATGGTTGCTGTGGGATATATCATTCATGCAATACAGACAATCAAGTGTATATAAAAGAAATTAAGAAAATTGTATTTAATGAGAAGAATACATCATGGGTTGCTAATCAGGGTAGATTTGAGTACAATAGGAATTGCGGGGCGTATGCCTACCTATTCTTTCCCGGAATTCAATTTTTTAATTTTACCAACAATACGCAGACGACATTTACAGTAAAAACATTGCATAATGGTTCTTCTGCTGAATTATCGGAGGAGGATATTTACGAAAACAGTTGCATATACTTCAATTATATAGCCTCTACAGAACAGTACTTATATGCTTTATACTGGGGTGCAATGCTTAAAGACATGAATGACAGACATAAGAAGGGACTTGCAGTCACAAAAATATTAAAGTATGACTGGGATGGTAAACTTTGTGAGGTATATAGTGTAAATAAAAGATTACAAGCTATATCTGTTAGTGAAGACAATAAGAAGGTTGTAGGGTATGATGGCAAGGATTTCTTAATGATGGATATTAAATAGGGTTATTTTCCTTTTTTATTTACCTTCTTCCTTTTTTTTATACATTTGCCAAAATTTATCGGGAAGAAAATGGGAATAAAGAGAAAAATATCCTTAGGCTTTGTGGTGATTGGTGTTATACTGCTGTTATCCAGTGTTATAGCAATATATGAGTTTGTAAGCATGAGAAGGTCTGTCTACAGCATTATGACAGACAATATTGCCGGCATAAACTCTTCGCGTATTCTGCTTGAGGTGGCGGATGAGTACAACTTTACCCTTGTCAAAAGCATGGGGGTTGATACCGTTCCCGCTATTCCGGATGTTAAAAAGGATGTAAGGTTCCCACAATATCTTGCTCAGGTAAAGGCAAAGTTTACAACAGATTATGAGAGGCAGATGGCAGATTCTGTGCTGCTTGCGTACACGGCATATATTCATGTTATAAAGGATGCCGCATATATCTGGCAAGGGGATTATATGGCCAGGCGCGGTTGGTACTTTAATAATCTGTACCCCAAATATATGACTCTTAGAGATTATATAGGCAAACTCACATTCATTACCCAGAAGGCGTTGTCAGATAACTCGGAATATCTTACAGACAGCTTTTACAGGAGTATAATGCCGGGGGTTGTTGCCGTGTCAACCGGAATGATACTTATATTTTTGTTCAATTACTTTATTAATCTGTATTTTATATCGCCGTTGATTAAAATCTCAAAGGGGATTAAAGATTTTCTGCTTTATAGGAAAACTTATAACTATACAGATATTGGGGATGACGACCTTAGGGAATTGAGCCAAAATGTAAAGGATCTTATAGAGGCCAACAGGGAGCTTTCAAAGTCTAAACAGGAGAAGTAGGGAATGAATCTTAGTGTCATAGCAAGAAATATTGGTATTGCATTGGTGTTTAATGCAATATTTATGTTCTTTGGGGTAATCACATCTGTAATTTATGATTTTGATTCTTCGTTCTCGCCTCTGCTGTTGAGTTGTGTCATAACTGCGACTGTAGGATTCTTTCCGCTGATCTTTGTCAATAACAAACAGGATATAAACCTTAAGGAGGGATTTACAATTGTTGTGCTGGCGTGGGTGCTGTCTTGCCTGTTTGGGATGTTGCCATACGTGCTTTGGGGAGGGGAGTTCTCTCTTATAAATGCCTGGTTTGAAAGTGTATCGGGGTTTACGACTACAGGCTCTACTATCCTTAATGATATTGAGGCACTTCCTCACGGTCTGCTCTTCTGGCGTTCTTCAACGCATTTTATTGGCGGTTTGGGTGTAGTGGTCTTTATGCTTTTGATACTGCCAAGTGCAAGTACCTTTAGAATGCGGCTCAGCAAGATGGAGATTTCTGCCCTGTCAAAGGAGAACTACCAGTTTAAAACAAAGCGGACGGTAAAGGTTATAGGCTTTGTATATATTGGAATGTGTTTAGCAGAGATAGTATCTCTGATGATTGCCGGAATGGATTTCTTTGATGCACTCAACCACTCCTTTTCTACCGTTGCAACAGGAGGATTCAGCACCAAGAACAGCTCTATTGCAGCTTTTGATTCTGTCTCAATAGAGATTGTAATTACTGTTTTTATGCTGCTTGGCGGACTGCATTTCGGTCTGCTCTACTCAAGTGTTGCAACATGCTCCTTTAAGATATTCAAATCGCCTATTATAAGATATTATCTTGTAACGGTATTTGTCTCTATAGTGTTGGTCTGCATAAACATTAAAGCCAATGGATATGCATACAGTTGGTTAGATGCAATAAGGCATGGTTCTTTCCAGGTAATATCAATAGCATCAACCACAGGTTTTGCAACAACAGATACATCTTTATGGCCGCATGCCTCTATACTTGTCCTAATCTTTATGTCCCTGCAATGTGCATGCTCGGGTTCTACAACCGGAGGTATAAAGGCAGACAGAATCTATATATGGTGGCAGTCTGTAAAGAGAGAGGTGCAGAGAAAACTCCATCCTCAGGCTGTGTTGCCTGTAAAGGTTGGCTCTACCATAGTTGAGCCATATATGGTTGCAGATGTGAACCTCTATATTGTATTGTATCTCTTTATAATATTCGTTGTAAGCATACTTCTGTCTATGATGGGGGTAGATTTCATAGACTCGTTTACAGGTTCAGTTGCAAGTATGGGCAATGTAGGACCGGGGTTTGGTTCGATAGGTTCATTGGGAAACTTCTCGGAAATACCTGTAATGGGGCGTTTGCTTTTCACGTTTGAGATGTTGCTCGGCCGTTTGGAAATATATTCTTTGATTGTAATATTCATGATAGCAAAATGGCGTTAAGCGAGTTTTATTATAAGCGGCTGCTGGAGAAGTTTAAATTTGAACCAACAAACGGGCAAAAGGAGCTGTTTGAGGCTCTAGCAAGTTTTATGGATGATGGAAATATCTCCAAACTGCTGTTGGTAACAGGCTTTGCCGGTACCGGAAAGACATCTGCGCTCAATGCCTTCATAAGCCTGCTCAAACAGTATAGAATGCGTTATGTATTATTGGCTCCAACCGGAAGAGCGGCAAAGGTATTGTCAAACTATACAGGGGCGCATGCTCAGACGATACATAAACAGATTTACAGGCAAAAATCAATGGATGAGGCCGGGGGCAGTTTCTCCCTTGACTATAACAAATGTATAAATACGGTTTTCATTGTTGATGAGGCCTCGCTTATAGCCCCCGGGGATGCAATGGGTACATCTATCTTTGGCAGCGGCAATCTGTTGGATGATCTTATAAATTATGTTACAAGTAACACCGGGAATAGGCTTATTCTTCTTGGAGATCCCGCACAGTTGCCACCAATAGGTTATGACCATTCACCGGCTTTGGAGGAATCTTATGTGGCCTCTTATATGCCTCTTTACAGACATATTCATTTAACTGAGGTTGTGAGGCAGGCAAAGGAGAGCGGTATTCTTTATAATGCAACTCTAATACGAACCCTTATAGAGCATAATGACACGTTGTCTGATTGGAAATTTAAGACAGATCTGTTTCCCGACATAGAAAAGATTAACGGGGGGGATCTTATTGAGGCGCTATCAGACGCCATAGACAAATACGGGACCGAAGAGGTTGTTGTACTGTGCAGATCTAACAAAAGAGCAAACAGATATAATGCAGGTATAAGAGAGAGAATACTTTACAAGGATGAGATGCTCTGCCGTGATGACAGACTCATGGTGGTGAAAAACTGCTATAAGTTTGCCGATGCGCTGAAAGACGACATAGATTTTATAGCAAACGGAGATGTTGCTGTATTGCAGCGTGTATGGGAGCATGAGGAGAGATACGGGCTGCATTTTGCAAGTGCAGAGCTTGCCTTTCCGGATTATAACAACATAGAGATAAGATGCAAGATTATATTGGATACACTCTCATCTGAATCACCTTCATTAGACAGTGAGCAACAAAAAGCCCTTTTTACAGGTGTATACGAAGACTATTCATCTATACCAACAAAAAAGAAACGCCTCAAAGCTGTAAGAGAGGACCCATATTATAACGCCCTGCAGGTAAAGTATGCAATGGCCATAACAGGGCACAAATCGCAGGGCGGACAATGGAAATGTGTCTTTATAGACAATAACTTATGGTCCGATAACATCTCTTTGGATGACCTTAAATGGCTTTATACAGCCATTACGCGAGGAATTGAGAAAGTATATCTTGTTAACTTCAAATATGTTTAAAGTTATTAACTTTGTGAAGTTGAAATTTGCAATTAAATTAAAAATAATGAAACATACTAAACTAATTTTATTTTCGGCTTTTACCCTTGTATGCGGAGTTGTCGCTACCGCACAAGAGCAGACAGAGAGAAAGAATTTTACGCAGGAACAGTTAGTCTACGGCATCCCAAAGGATGTTATAAAATCAATGCCAACCGTCATAAGATGGGAGGATAAGGATAATTATATAGTTATGCTTCCCGACAGAAAAT
This sequence comes from uncultured Bacteroidales bacterium, assembly GCA_934717185.1. GTDB lineage: Bacteria > Bacteroidota > Bacteroidia > Bacteroidales > UBA932 > Egerieousia. Next base: position 21,192 of record CAKUYQ010000034.1, read on the forward strand.
CTTTTGAAAAGGTTGATGTGAAGACAGGAAAACGGGTTGCTGTTTCGGCAGATGAGGCAATGCCGCAAAAGTTTGAAAATGAAACCAACCCTTTAATGGAGAACAGGGAACTCGTAAATGTAACACTCTCTCCGGATGGAACTAAAGCCGCATATACAAAGGCAGACAACAATCTTTACAGCTACGATTTTGCAACATCAAAAGAGACCAAGCTTACCACAGACGGCACAAATGTGCTTATGAACGGATATGCCTCATGGGTGTACTTTGAGGAGATATTAGGCCGTCCTTCCAAGTACAAGGCATTCTGGTGGTCCCCGGACAGCAAGCTTATAGCTTACTATAAATTTGATGACAGCAAAGTGCCTATGTTCCCAATATACAACTCAAAAGGGAAACACGGCACACTTACCGAAACACGCTATCCAAAGGCCGGTGATCCTAATCCGGAGGTTAAGATAGGCTTTGTAAACGCCAATGGCGGCGAGACAGTTTGGGCGGATTTCAACGAAAAGGATGACCAATATTTTGGCATACCGTTCTGGAATGCAGAGGGTAACAGGTTTATTGTCCCATGGATGCCAAGAGACCAAAACAATCTTAAACTCTATGCTGTAAACCCTGCAGACGGAAGCAAATCCTTTATCTATAATGAGGAGCAGAAAACTTGGATAGATTGGCCCGAGGATATGCAATTTACCGCAGATGGTTTCTATATGATAAGAGACTTTGACCTTTGGGAACAGATCTATTTCCAATCATTCGACGGCAAGAGATTGGAGAAGATTACAGATGGCAACAACTGGGGTATAAACTTCATTAAAGTAGACCAAAAAGAGGGTGCAATCTATTTTACTGCAAGGAGAGAGGTATCTGACAGAGTGGATTTTTACAGAGTAAATCTTAAAACCAAACAGATTCAGAGACTTACAACAGGCAATTATAATTATCAGGCTGTTAATTTGTCTCCCGACAACAAACACTTTACAGCAGTAAGATCTAACTCTCATACCCCTAACCAGCTTGTTCTGTTCACTGTCGGGAAGAAAAACAGTACAGAAAAAGTTATCTTTGACAGCAAGGGGGAGCTGTTTGACAGTTATAAGATTGCCATTCCTCAAATGAAATATATAATGGTAGACGGCTACAGACTTCCTGCGCAGATTGTCTATCCTGTTGATATGGATTCTACCAAGAGATACCCTGTTATAATTAGTATGTATGGTGGTCCTAACCACGGAACGGTTATGGATACATGGGTGTCGCTTGCACGTAACCAATGGTGGGCTAATGAGGGGGTTATCCAGATTAATATAGACCATAGAGCCAGCGGTCATGCGGGCAAAAAGGGACTTAACGAGATTCACAGGAACCTTTTAAGAACCGAGCTTCATGATTATATAGAGTGGGTTAAGTGGCTCAGAAGCAAGCCTTACGTTAACCCAGATAAGGTTGCCATTACAGGTTTCTCTTACGGCGGAAGCATGACAATGATTGCCGTTACCGAGGGTAGCGAATACTTTAAATATGGAATTGCCGGCGGAGGTGTTTACGATTACGGCTTGTATGATACTCATTATACAGAGCGATATATGGATACCCCTCAGCAGAACCCCGATGGTTATGCTTATACCAATACGGCATCAAAGATTGCAGGCTACAAAGGAGACAAGAGCAATTATGTGCTTATAACTCATGGCACAAGCGATGATAATGTTCACATGCAGAATACCATGCAACTTATAGATGCTCTGCAGAATGCCGGCAAGCAGTTTGATCTTATGCTTTATCCTGGCGAGTATCACGGCTACCGTGGTCTTAAGGGCAGGTTTTCAACAGTAAGCGACTACAACTTCTGGTACAGACATCTTCTTGAGAGGGAGACTCCCGAGATATTGATTAAAGCTTACGGTGCAAGGTAGGGGTGTTTAAATGTAAGACAGCTTTTTCATTTTAGCAAGTTGCTGCAAGATTTTATGCAGGCTTCTGATTGCTTTTACGGCAACCAAGAGCCTGTAATCTTTACTTCAAGCGTGTTGTATTGAATTACAAGATAAAATTCATTCCTGAATCTTAATTTATTTTATGAACATACTCATATAAAAAGGCAGATATAAGGTGCCGTTTTTTGATTCAACATTGTTGCCGTGTCTACTTTTTCGAGAGCAGCAGAGCAACAATCACTTTTACGAGAGCATCAAACAATCCGGGCTTGGCTCTGAGAAAATATGCGACACAGCGTGGCCATTAAACAATACTTTTTGAGCGGTTAGAATGTGTATGACATTGTAAAAGTTAGTTCTTTAATGCTTTTTTTAGGCGGGTAAAAATCGTTGAAACTTTCATTTTTGTAGTGCATAATCCTGCGTAAATAGTACATATCCATTGGGGAATAGCTATAACCAAATGAGAAGCCGAGATTGCGTACTGTATGAATACACAATCCAAACTTGATATTCACATAAGCCCATTCTCCTTTATGGCCATTAACGGAGATGTAGTTTGGAATTTTTTCCCCTTTGCCGTCGAACCTTTCAATAAGAACCCTTGCATAAGGAATAAACATACGCATGCCCGGCTCGACAAACAACCCTAATTTAGTGTTGGAAATTTTAACAACATCCTGCATGGTTAAATGAATTGATGGACAAAAATAAATATGAGATACTTTTTTAAAATCATCTACCATACGCCAATCTTTCCCGGATGGCATGTTCTCCCCGGTGTACTCTTCTAGAAATCCAAAAGATATTCCTAAGCCGCAGTACTTATGCATCATATAATGATACGACATTTCAAATCGCCATGTGCTGATGTCAATTGATGATGCTCCCTCCATTGTGATTCTGTTGCAAGGTATGGTATCGTTGCCAAATTGACGTGCAAGTGCAGATAAAGGGAATAACATAATCAAGACATAACACAATATTAGTTGCTTCATCCTGTCAAAATTTTTAATTTCACAATGATAGTTAAAAATTTGCGAGAGTCTGATAGCCGTTCACTATCGTTCTCCCTCACAATGAAAATCTTTGATATATCAACTTGGACGAATTAATCTCAAAGATTTTCATGTCCGGTTTCATAATTTTCTATTTAAAATGCAAAACCTATCCCCAAAGATAATGAGTGACGCCAGTTATTGACTTTTCTCCATGTAATTGTTCCGGCTGTATCATTATTTGCATCCGCGTTTACATTACCAACACTATAGCGAAAACTTTTTAAATCATAAGCTACATGAATAGTCAACCCAAAATGCCGTGCCCACATATGAGTATATCCCATTCCAAGTTTCCATGTAAAGCCCGGTGTTACAGACTCAAACAGCTTGATTCCATATCCGATATCTGTAAAGACATACATGTCTTTTAATGATTTATTTGCTCTAAATGGTTTGAATCTGGCAGTAGAAAAAAGAGGAAAAACGTTGAAAAATGGCTCGGTATAACTTTCAACACCGGTGCCTATGCCTGCCGACCACAGTGGCGTTATGTTGTAACGCATGTATAGACGTAAGGATTCTCCGCCCATTTCAGATTTATTACGTAAACATGAATAGTTTCTTTGGTGCATAAATAATCCTACATTATAGTAGTACAGCAAGTCTATATGGAATTTGGACTCCTGCTTTTCCTTGCAAATATCGTGAACTCCATTGTCTGCCATTGCAGTGTATGGAAGAAAAAATAAACACATAAGAAGTGGTATAATATATTTCATTTTATATGTCTTTTATATATTAGCGATAATCTTGTTTTAGTAAACTAAAACAACTATGATTAAAACTGTTTGAGTTACATTATAATAGCGAAAAACTTTACGAAAGCAAATCTTTAATCTAATCAATTTAAGGCTTAAATCAATATTTGTAAAAACGTATTCCCCTCCATTCTCCATCATAATATGCAGCACCAAAAACGTCAATTCTCTTTATGTCAAATTCAGATGGTAAGAATCCTGTTACAGACATATTGATGAATGATAAGCCAAAAGATCTGTCAAAAATGACGGATTTTGATTTGCAATTCATATACTCCTCTACGCCTGTAATATATGGATGTTCTTTATTAAATTCTTGAGAACTTTCTCCCCAAACAAAATAGGCCATCTTAGGAGTTTTTGGCGTGATTTTCTTTTGAAATTTAGAATATATATGCTTGTTTTCCAAGTATTTCAGCTGTTTGTACACTGCTTCGGCAGGCAGATTATAAAGTTTGCTTCCAACTGTTTCTCTCCAATTCTTGTTACCTACTTGAAATTCAGGCATCAAACATACTATATTATCTGTCCAATCCTTTATGAAAGGTAATTTATGATATACGCCATATATGAATTTTGATTGAATTCCATTGATATTTGCGATAAAACTATTCCATTTTCTACTTGGAGATGGAATAATAGAAGAAAGGCTTCGCGGATTTTTATATTTCATAACACCATCCAACCGGTTAAATCCAATGACTATTTTTTCGGCTTTTTCAGCTTTCCAATAAGGTATTCCTAGAAATTTCTTTCTTTTTTGCATTTTTACCTTAATACCTGCACTGGCATAAAAAGCGTAATTAACATCAAAAACGTTAACTTGAACTCGTCTGTTTTTGTTAAATTTATTTCCACGCGAGACATCTTTTCCACGTAACGAGTTTAAAAATTTCTGAAATAAACTATTACTTTTCCAGTGGTATGACAGCACATTGTAGTCCTTATGTAATTCGTTGATAGTACTATTCCCGGAAGCGGCTCCTATTGCATTAGTTGTCTCTTCAATTTGCAGATCCGAATAGTGTATGTTTTGACCGGCAAATGAATTTGTAAATAATACATTATTATCTAATAAGATAGATCCACCACTTTTAATTGCCCGTTTTATTTCGAAATTGAAACTTTTAATTGCTTGCTCCAAAAATTCGGATTTATTGACATCTACGGAGAAAGTACCTAATTCAGTAATCTTGTACAATCTTCCTTCAACGCAAATTCTTAATGTCGTATCAACAATATGAGTAAGTGCATCATCAAAGAGCATATTTTCAGCCCTCATAAGATTGTATTCTTCTCGCGTCATCTCTTCTAAATCTGAAATATTTTCTGTGTCATTTGCACGGGTTTTAAGACATTCCAAACGTTCTCCAAGATTTGCGACAGACTCAAATCCTTTTAATGTAACCGCATTTGAACTGTAAAAAGCTTTTGTATTACCATTGTGAAAATTTTCCATATAGTCTTTAAGGCTTTGTGAGGTTGGAAATATCAAGTACCCGTCTTCTGAGATAGTTATAGCGCAGCTATCTATGCGACTTAAGGAAGTGCAACATGCATTTCCCGGTTCAATGGTCTTGTCTGCTGAACATGCCGATAATAGCAGGATCGCAGATGCGTAAAATAATAAGTGATTTCTCATTGCTTTAAATTTTATTTGACTACTATTACTTTACATATTTAATCCGTTGAACTTTAAAATCTTGCATGAGATTTAAATAATTTAGTGATAATCTTCTAATGATTGATGCGTTTACTAATCCTGTATCTGATATACAGAATACCCGCAGCCCGGCTTGAACCATCTGTTTTAGGAAAGCAGTACAGGCCTGCCATCTGAGTATTCGAGCATTGAGCAGACAATAAGCCCTGTTGTATTGAATGATATAGCTA
>CAKUYQ010000035.1 GCA_934717185.1 uncultured Bacteroidales bacterium
CGGTATCTCGTAGGAGAGATAGTTGGTATAATCCTTTACTTCTGCTCTCTTCCAGTCTATGGTGGTTATATCATTAATGTTCAGCTCTCCGGATTTTACCTTGCCTATTGTCTGTGACGGCAACCGCAAATCTGTTGCCTCTGAGTAGAAATATTCTTTTGCCTCTGATAAGGTGAATTTATAGCGTTTCTGCTCCTCCAATAAAGAAGAACCATCATCTTTTTGGCACGAACCTAACGCCGCAAAGGCCAACACTATCACTGAAACAATGTAATAAAAATGGTTCTTCTTCATAGTTTCTTTAGTTTAAGTTTGTAACACCTACAAAGTTAGCATTTTTATTGATTTTATCAAGACAACACTATATAAAATAGCAATAGCAAACTGACAAACTTAAATATCATTATTTGTCGGGAAGAAGAATACAGGATAAAAATCTGGATGTGTCATCATAATTAAATTGGGCGTTCCTATTTTATATACACTTTTTGGGCTTTAAAGTCAAAGACAACATGATGTTGTTTAAAAAAAGCACTACCCAAAGTTCCATCTACACTCCTTGGCCTCCCTTTCCCATAAATTACAACATAACAATTACTGCTGTTGATTTTACCAAAACTGCAGTTAAAAGCATGAAATCCTTGTGCCGCTATCTTATTATTTACAACATAGCGGGCATTCCCCATATAAAAGTGTTTTAGATTTGAGTAATAAAAATCTCTTACCCTTGGCCTGTACATATAGAGATACAGAAAATTTGGTGTATGTGCGTTTAACTCAAACACGCCTTCAAAGCCGGTTGAACGCATATCTCTATTAAAAAAATGAATAGGGCCTGAAATAATGGGAGCACCCATAAACGGCATTGCAAAATTAAAACACCGGTATTTTGGATTATTTGAATAACTGTTTGTACCCATAACCTTTATCTCTCTCTTTAACATGTTAACAGCAACAACGGAGCTGTCCTCATTCTCTATTCTAAGACAGCTCATGGGGACAGCAATGTCGCACCCTTGTATAGGCCTTATCTCTATATCACATCTGCATATAGTATATCTTCCCAACTTAATAGTCCCCTTTGCAAAAGGCTTATTAACATATATACCAATATTGGCATGAGAAGAATCTGCTTCTGCCGATGTTTTTCCATTCAAAAGCTTAATATTATTATAATAAAAGGCCGAATCAATCAGTATTACGGTTTTTATTCCAAATATCCTTACATTAGCCTTTACCTTGTCATTAATCAAGACACTGTTAGATAACATCTGCCCGTATTTATCATGTTTAAACTTAAACAGATCCTCTTTCTGTGCAAATAAGGAAAGAGAAAGCAATATGAATAAAAAACTAAATATCAAAATCTTCTTCATAGTACAGAGTGATGTTTCACATCAAATAATTAAAATATAACAATATCAAAGTTTATGTTAAAGAATAGCCAAAGCTAACGCCAAAGCCAAAGCATAGCTATATAGAAGTATTTATATTTAGAATTAACATTGGTCATCTTACTTGGAAAGCTGTTTTTAAAGCAAAGCCTGCAAAAGGCACATTGTCTAATGCAGGCTTACCAATTAATTGTTTACCTAAACTGTATTACATTGGGTTTGCTCTTTTATTATAAGATGTCTCACTTGGAGGGGTAAGAGGACCTGTAAATCTTCTTGTAGTACCTCCGCTCTGAGGATTAAAGATAACATCTGCATTATTACCGTTGTTCCTTACAGATATGGTATAGGTACCCTTAACCATTCTGCCCTGAACAACCATTTTAAGCTTTATGTTACCCTTTTTGTCAACCTTAACGTCATATTCAGTTGGCTCTGCAACATTATTGTAAGTGTTGTCGCAAACAATTTTACCTTGAAGAAAAACCTGTTTCCCTTGAACCAACAGAAGATTGCTGTTATCTGTATTTGTCTCAACATCACCGCTCGAAGTCTGGTAAGATGCAGGAACAATTACAAAACTGTTAGCGTTAATTGCACTCAAAGCCTTTTCATACTTGGCCTTTGCCAATGCAGCCTTCTCCTCTTTAGAAAGTTTCTGAGCTGCCATAGGTAATGTCAACAACATCACCAATAGCATTATCAAGCCTTTTCTCATAATTATTCTTTATATTAGTTGTCATAAAAGGTCTTCCCGACAAGTTATCGGGAAGATCCATAGTAAATTTCTATAGCGAAGTCCACTGCTTGACAGATGAAACCGGCTTGGCTGTTCTTATGCCGCCATAAATATGCATATAAGCCCTGCCAATGTACGCGTTCCAGTAATCGCTGTAATTAACCATTCTGCCGGAACTGTTCATTACTTTTAATATCTCGCCAGATTCATCAAGCATTCTGTAGTTAACTCTGCAATAGCCCTGATTATTGAATATAGTTTTTACAACTTTAATTGTAATTCTATCTGTAGCCTCACCAAATCCAACAGGATTGCCAAGATTTGTCCACTCTTTTGTTCTTGCATCCTGGTACTGATACTGTATTTTACCCTGGTAAGGTGTAGTAGCATTCTCATAAAGGAAATTGTAGAATCTTACGGTTGCAATAGAATCTGTATTCCACGTAGCAGGTGTACCTGTTGCTTGAGTAAGATCATTGTAAGGGAAACCGTTATCTATAACCACAGGAGCTTTAGATAGACTATGAACAAATACGTTCTGTTTACCTGTATTTAAAGTAACAGTTTCATTATATACCACCTTATCTTTTCTGTAGAATTTAAAGTTAACCTCACCGGCCTTTACAGCAAAAAATCTTCCCGTTGCACCACCCGGAACACCATTATAAGGTAACAACTGTCCTGATCCGTTAACGCTTGAATAAAGGACATCATTAACAAAAACAGAGTCTATATAGTTTGCAGCTACATTGTTTACAGGTTCAAAATAATGAAGCTGGAACTCTGCCTTACTTGCATCCACATCCTCTGTGTTGTATAGGATCTCATGTTTGTCACAAGAGAAAACCAATGACAGAGCCAATATGTATGTTAGATATTTAATAACTTTCATTTTGTAAAATATTAAAATTAAAATCTCTATTTAGCTGCAGGATAATCACCCGGATAAGCAAACCAAGGGATTGAGCAGTGGTAATTATCTGCCAACCCGGAAATTGGTTTCAATGCATCCAATGATGGTCTGTTCCACATATATTCAGAATTATATCTTGGACGTATTCTATAACATGGAGCACCTTCATTCTTTACATTATAAGAACTTCTTCTATACTCAACCTGTGCAGGCATCAGATAATATCCCTTGTAAACTTTTGTTTCATCCGTATCCCACTTCTGGTCTACCTGAGTCTTGTTCCAACCGTTTCCAAAAGATGGGTATTCTCCACTGTATTTAAGGTCGTAATGGTATTTACGCATATCAACCCAAACCTCAGGCGCACCGTACGGGAACATTGCAACAAATTTCTGCATCATAATATGAGACAAAGAGAAATCTGCCAACGTCATACCATCTACATACGGGCCGGCTTTATACTCCTCTGCCAACTGTTTGTAAACATCTGTGGTAATCATATCACCACCTGGAAGACCGCCACCTAAAACTGCTATATCATTTCCATTCTCATCAACTTCACCTGTAGATTTGTAGCTACCCGGAACAAGATATTGTCCTGTAAAATCTACGTCCAATTTTACAGCCTCTTTCCAAGCATCCAAAGCCGCCTGTTTGTTCCCTAATTTCCAATTTGCTTCAGCTACACAGAATTTGATATCTGATGCTGTCATAATAACGTATGGAGCATCATTTCTGTAAAGCCATCTACCGTCGCCATCGTATGTACTGGATGAATTATATCCACCTGTTCTGGTTCCCCAAAGATTTGCACAAGTATTAACAGGGCCTGTTGAAGATGTAAACGCAGAACCATAGTACACTCTTGCTTTAATACTGTCTATATTATCAATATTCTTATAATATTTGTCTGTCATGCAGCCAACCTTTGCAACCACACGTGGATCAAAGTGTCCTACAGTCTTGGATGTATCTGTAACAATCTGTTTTGCAGCCAATTTAAATGGAAAATCTTCATCTACAGTCTCCTCTCCCTCTTTAACATCTGCATCAACTCTGTCTCCGGTTGTCTCGTCATACTCGGGAACTGTACCGGTCATAACCTCAACAGCCCAATCAAATGCCCAATATCCATCTGAACCAACACCTCTATAGACACCCCATGAATTGTTATAGGATGTATATTTTGCTTCTTTTCCACCACCCTCTACAGGCAATGTTGCATTATCATCATTAGACTGCAAAGCAAGATTAGCATGCTCCAACAACTCATTTGCATATTTAGATGTAAAATCAGACTTATTGGTCAAAGCAGCAAGATTCCTTACAATCACACCATGGGCAAATTTTTTCCATTTATCCTTATCTCCGCCATAAATCATATCTGCGGTTTTAAGAGGCACTGTATATGCACAATTATCCTCCTTTTCAAGGTAGGAGATAGCCTCTTTTGCCCAAGCTCTAACCTGCTCAAAGATATCGGCCTGACTATCATATCCGTGAGACAGAAGCCCCTCAACAAAGGCATCTCTCATAGGGGCCTCACCATGCATTTTTGTAAGGTAGTCCCATGAATACGCCTTCATGGCGTAACCAATACCAGCCAATGTCCAAGCCTCCTTCTCTATAGCCTGATTTATCATATTCTCCAAGTTCATTCCCTGAAGGAAATAGGTTACTCTCCACATCTCTCCTGCTGCGTCTGAACCTGAAGCATAAGAGTGAACAGCAAAACTTGTATAGCCACTTGTTCCAAACATCTGGGTAAGAGGTCCCAATGCTCTTATATCCCAATAACAGCCCTGCCACGCAGCCTGTACACCCGGAAGATACAACTCCGCCTCAATGTAATCCGGAGCGTCAACATTCTTGTTAACGTCCAAGTAATCGTCACAACTCGTATTCAATAGTGTGACAACCGATAATAATACAATTAATATCTTTTTCATAATATAATTCTCATTTTAGCTTAGAATGTTAAATTGACTCCAAAAGAGAATCCACGTGGAGTAGGAATGCCCCAATAGTCTATTCCAATACCGCCGGATCCACCAAGTGCTGCCGAGTTTGAGTTACCAACAGGGTCAATACCGGAGTAGTTTGTCCATGTTACAAGGTCAGTTCCCTTAACCCACACACTTGCACTCTGTACAAAGCTATGGGTTACCTTAGATAACCAATTACCCGGAACCGAATATGAAAGTCTCAACTCAGACAAACGCAGGTAATTTACATTCTTCTCAAGCCACTGCTCATCTCCGCCTGTATAAATAGAAGATCCGTAGTTGGCGTATGTAACAGCTATATTGTTTACCGTAGGATGATCTGTATTCTCCAAACCGTTCTTAAGAACACCCTTAAATACTACAGGAGCACTCTTACGTAATTTAACAGACTCCCAACTTGAACCTGTTGTCATCATATCACGTTTTGTAGCGTTTACCACGGTAGCACCGAATCTTCCGTTAAACAGTGCAGAAAGGCGGAATCCTTTATAAGAAATATTGGTTGTAATACCATATTCCAATTTAGGCTGTCTGTCACCCAATATACTCCAGTTAGAATCCACCAACGGAATACCGGTACTTGGATCTATAAGAATGTCTCCTTTATCGTTTCTCTGATAAGCATGTCCTGTCATGGTTGTAACAGGGTGTCCTACTGAGATACCGTTTCTTAGGCCTTCGGATAACCATGTATATGCATTATAATACTCTGTAACATTATCAGGCAACTCTGTAACCTCAGATGTAGAAGACGATAGGTTAACACCTAAATTCCAACGCAAGCCAAACTGAGTTCTAAGAATATCTGCATCAATATGCAGATCCCATCCGCGAGTGGTAAATGTTCCAACATTCATATTATTAAGTACGAATCCTGTAGCATAACTCAATCTAAAACCGGTAATGTACTGATCCTCGCATTTTGTCCAATAGTATGTAAAGTCTGCATTAATCCTGTCATTCAGGAAACGAGCCTCAGCACCTATCTCGTATGATGTTGTCATCTCCGGTTTAAGTTTCTCATTAGGACCGTACCAACCGTAACGGAAACCTCCACCATTATCCTCTGTACCTTCAAGTGCAGGATAGATTGCAAGAGGAGTTGCATCCTTACCCACCTGCGCAATTGCACCCCTGAGTTTCATATAAGAGACTGCATCCTGCTGTTTCATAAATGGAAGCTCTGTTGCAACAAAAGATGCCTCTACTGCAGGGTAGAAATAGGATCTGTTATCAACAGGGAGTGTAGATGACCAGTCATTTCTTGCACGGAGCGTAACAAATGCCATATTGTTATAACCAAACTCTGCCTGCCCCGAAACAGCCTGTACCCTACGTTTAGTATTTCTTGTATTTGTTGTAATAGTCTCAGGGTCACAATTGGCTATACTGTAAAAATCCTTTACCTGGAAATTTGAACCGCTGGTTGCCAAGTTATCACTGGCATTCTCCTGTTGGTGATAACCTACCTGTGCCGAGAATGTGAATTTGCCCCATTCATTATTATAGCCTGCCAAAACATTTAATGTCTTGTCTTTTAAATTGAGTTTAGACAAGTTATATGAACCAGAACCATAACTTCCGCTAGTGGAATTTCCATAATATGGATGAGTATGTGACTGATACTTATACGCACCTATATCCCAACCCATTGTGGCTCTTACAAAAGTATGCTTAGATGGAGTAAGATTTAGTCCCACATTTGCCATAATACGGTCACTCTCATCAAAGTTCTTGTTTTTATACAAAGCATATAGCGGGTTGAGAAGATCTGTATCTGTGTACAATTCAGGAGTTCTCATTTTTCCACTAGACGTCATATAGTTGGCCATATTATCTGTTAAAGGCCATCTTACAGACCTGTAAAGAGGACCGGCCTTACCTTTGTTAGATTTTGTATTCTCAGTAGATGTATAACTTAAAGTAGATTCAAAATTCAACCATTTTGTAATCTCGGCTCTACCGGACAAAGTAATGTTCAATTTATTATAGTTTGTGGTCTTTACAATACCGTTCTGATCCAAGTATGATGCGGCACCACGAACTGTAATTTTGTCTGTACCACCCTCAACAGAGATATTGTGTGTATGAGAGAAACCGGTCTGAAGCGTTGAAGCTATATTATCGTACAACTTTACGCCTTCGGGATATTTACCTCCAAATCTGCTCTGATAATAGTAGTTGGTAACACCGTACGCTCCATTTGCAAATTCTGTCTGTATCTCCGGATAGCCATACGCTTTATCCCAACGGAAAGAGTTGCTGTACGATACCTTGCCCCTACCTGCAGAACCTTTCTTGGTTGTAATGATAATTGCGCCGTTAGAAGCATCCGATCCGTAAAGGGCTGCAGCAGCTGCACCTTTTAGGACAGTCATAGATTCAATATCCTCCGGGTTAATATCGTTACCACGGGAAGCAAAGTCCAAGTTAGCTGTACCAATCTGATCTGCAACGGCGAACCCGCTTGCAGGGTCAAATGTTGAGTTATTGATTGGAACACCGTCCACAACATAAAGAGGCTGGTTATTACCCGAGATAGAGGTAATGCTTCTCAATACAACAGAGGTTGAAGCACCGGGGGCACCACCTGTAGAGGTAACTGTCATTCCGGCAATACGACCTTGCAATGCAGATACGAAGCTCTCACGGCCGGATTCTGTGATATCCGAAGCCTTTACATTCTGAACAGCAGAACCAACGGCTCTTGCAACACGCTTCATACCAAACTCGGCTGTAATCACAGCCTCCTTAAGCATCTCTGCATCCTCCTCCATTACAACATTTACAGTTGACCGTCCGTTGATTTTTACTGTTACATCCTTATAACCCAAAGATGTAATTTTAAGAGTTCCGTTTTTGGGAGCAGTGATAGCATAGCTACCATCAACTTCGGTTGCAACACCTGCTTTTGTTCCAACCACCTGTACACCGGCGCCAATTATAGGCTCTCCATTGGTGTCCTTTACAACTCCCTTTACGTTAATGTTCTGAGCAGCCAATTCCAATGATCCCACCAGGATGGCTACGACTAAAGCCACAAGTTTTATACTTGTGTGACTAAATCTTTTTAACATAGGTTAGTTTGTTAGTTAATAATTTTAGTTAACCAATCCCTTTGCAAACTTCTTAATATTAACGCAATTAAGCAGTAAAACTCAAAAGCGAAAAAATATAAAGTTCCGGCAAAAGAATCTCTTTTTAAACTGATTAAAGAATAACAATCCTTAATCAATTCCGTACAGCAAAGCTAAAAATAATTTTTTTACAATATAACTGCAACCTTTATAAATTATTATTTGGGTTATGTGTTTCATTTACTCAAAACAGATCACATTTATCTCTATATACCTTATATTAATTAACAGAAAAAACAGGTTGTATCTTTAATCAGTTTACTTAACGAATTTGTAACAATTATATTACCCGCAAATTCATCCTTAAATATAAAAAAAGAAAAGGATAGCCGCGCAAACGACCATCCTTTTACATATATTCTAACAAGCCCACAATAAATGCAGACCCTCGGCATAACTTGCAAACAAATTTGCATTTCCGCACTCGGTTTGCAGGCTATTTTACCTTGCTCGCCAACCCATTTTTAGAAGTTTTACATATAAACAGAGCAAACATTGCAACACCGGCCACAATTCCAACCACATAGCTTAAGGTATGAGGCAGATAGAGACCACCGGTCTTATACGGAGCAATCAAAAAATAGGTAACGCATACAATAGTGAGGAACGTTGCAGGCAGAGACATCATCCAATGCGCCTTGCCATTCTTGGCCAAGAACGTAGCAGCCGTCCACAGCGTTATTGTAGCAAGCACCTGATTTCCAATCCCCACATACTTCCATATAGTAGAAAAATCTACGTTACACAAAAAGTAGGCAACCACAAAGATAGGAGCAGCCACAAAAATCCTGTTCTTAATTGGTTTTTGGTCATACCTAAGAGCATCTGCAATAACCAATCTCATACTCCTGAATGCAGTATCCCCCGATGTAATAGGGCAAACCACCACCCCAATCACAGCAATCACAGCACCAACCTTACCCAACCAGCTGTTGCAGATGGCATCTACCATAATCGCCGGAGTATTGCCCGCATCGGCAGCCGCGTTCAACCCTTCCCATCCACCATAAAACGCCATAGCCGCAGTAGCCCATATCATAGCCACAATACCCTCAGCAATCATTGCCCCGTAAAAGATAGGCCTTCCATGCTTCTCATTTCCCATACAACGCGCCATCATAGGAGACTGTGTAGCATGAAATCCCGATATAGCTCCACACGACAGCACAATAAACAGCATAGGGAACAGAATATTATCATTAGGATTGCTGTGCATATTCTTAAAATTGCTCAAAGACAACTCCTCAATATGCAGCTCTCCCGTAAACCCACCATACAGCAGACAGCCGCCAACCGCCACCGCCATAAAGAGCAGGCAGATACCCATATAAGGATAGATCTTGCCAATTATCTTGTTAATAGGCAGCAACGTAGCCAAAATGTAATACGCAAAGATTACATATAACCAAGGTGTCATTCCGCTTCCCGACAAATTACCCAACAGATCTGCCGGCCCATTGACAAAAGAGACCCCCACAGCAAGTAGCAAAAAACCGGTAAAGACAGACATGAACTTTCTCACGTTCTCTCCAAGATATTTGCCAACCATCCCCGGAAGAGATGTACCGTCGTGGCGGATAGAGAGCATCCCGGAGAAATAATCGTGGGTAGCACCAATAAAGACACACCCCACAACTATCCACACATACGCCATAGGGCCGTACGCCGCACCAAGAATAGCACCAAAAATAGGGCCCAATCCGGCAATGTTAAGGAACTGGATAATAAAGATTCGCCACGGCTTTAACTCCTGATAATCCACGCCATCTGCAAGGCGTTTAACCGGAGTCTCAATTTGCGGAGAGGCACCAAAAAACCTCTCCACAAATTTTCCGTATGTAAAATAGCCTAAGACAAGCAGGCACAAGCATACAATAAAAGTTATCATTGTTCAGCAGTTATTTTTGCATGGTCTCCTCAACCTCTTCAACGGTAATAGGCAATCTCTTTGATCCAAGGCGTCTTCTGCCGTTCTCTGTTATAAGTACATCATCCTCTAACCTTATGCCGCCAAAATTGTAGTACTCCTTAAGCTTCTCAAAATTGATAAACTGCGTATTGATACCTTCATTTTTCCATTTCTCTATAAGGGCAGGTATAAAATAACACCCTGGCTCATCTGTAACCACATATCCCGGTTTAAGTTCGCGCCCCATTCTAAGAGATGCAAGGCCAAACTGGTCTGATGGGCGAGTAACCTCATCATAACCAACATATATCTGTCCAAGATCCTCCATATCGTGAACATCGAGTCCCATGTTATGACCCAAACCGTGAGGCATAAAGAGTGCATGAGCACCATTAGCCACAGCCTCATCTACATCTCCCATCATCAAGCCCAAGTCCTTTAAACCCTGAGCCATATATCTGCAGGTTTTAAGGTGCACCTCCTTATATGTAATACCCGGAGCAGAAAGATCGTATGCAAGGTTGTTTGCCCCGCAAACTATGTTGTAAATATCCTTCTGTTTGTTTGTAAACTTGCCGCTGGTAGGGATTGTTCTTGTAAAGTCAGATGCATAACCCATATTTGTCTCGGCACCGGCATCTATAACAAGCAATCTACCATCTGTAAGTACCTGATGATGTGTATGATTATGCAAAGTCTCACCATTCTGAGAAAGAATTGTGGCAAAAGAGGTAAGTCTGCCCTGAGATGCCGCAATGCCCTCCATTATTCCAACAAGCTCCTGTTCCACCATACCAAGTTTGGCCATCTTCATAACAGTGTAGTGCATTGCATAGCCAATATTTGCAGCTTTGTCTAACTCTGCTATCTCCTCTGCATCCTTTACCATTCTCAATGAGATAACCGCGTTGATAAGTTCCATTGAGGCACTCTCTTTCATCTTCTCAAATGGAATTTCCAAAAGTTGGTGCAGCAATATCTTGTTTGCATATCTGTATGGAGGAAGGAAATGAATCTTTCTACCGTTTTGTTTGCCTATATACTTTGCCAATTCAGCAAACGGAGCGGTCTTCTCCACCCCTACAAGTTTAGCCTTCTCTGCCATAAGAGGCTGAGGACCCATCCAGATAATATCATCTATATCTACATCATTGCCAAAGATAACCTCCTCACCGCTCTCTGTATCTATAACTGCTGCCAAACCCGGCTCATATAGGCCAAAGAAATAGAGGAAAGAGCTGTCCTGGCGGAATTTGTATGTATTGTCGGGATAATTTGTAGGAGCCTCTACATTTCCCAATATCAAAATAATGCCGTTGCCAACCTTTTTTGCCAACTCGCGGCGTCTTCTAACATAAGTCTCTTTGTTAAACATAACCGTATTATTTAATTTATAAATTTACCTTTTAAAACCTATCTTATTAGTTTTATCCTTTGCTTTTGGCAACCTTACAGACAATGCTGCAATAGCCTTATATATATCATCCAACTCCTCACTCATATCCTCAGACAGATCATTTATTGCTTTCACGTTGTCTTCATCATTTCTTTCCAATAGAGCAAGTTTGGCTCTAATCTCTTTCAATTCTGCAGAAACAACAGATGTAGTTGTTATATAATTACGCATCGCAACGAATGCCCGCATAATAGCAATATTAGTATTAATTGCTATATCACTTTTTAATAAGCCGGATAACATTGCCACCCCCTGTTCTGTAAAAGCATATGGCAGTGTTCGACTTCCGCCCCAACTTGAGGTCACAAATTGTGACCTCAAGTTGTCCAATTCCTGTTTACTTAGTTTAAACATAAAGTCTTCAGGGAATCGCTCAATGTTACGTTTCACTGATTGATTCAACACTTTTGTCTCAACATGATACAACTCAGCTAAATCTCTATCTAACATCACTCTTTGACCACGTATCTCGTAGATCTTGCTCTGTATTATCTGTAACTCTTTCATAAATCTCCTTCACATATCATCTCCACAAAGTTAAACAAAAAAAGGGAGCGACAACGCCGCCCCCTTAAAATTGTATCATTTGACTTAATGATTAAAGACTACTGCTGGTCTGAATCCCACCATACATTGATAGTCCATGCATCTTCTGCTGCATTCCACTGATCCAAACTTGTGTTCGCACCCGGAACCTGCTCTCCAATAGCCTTAAGGTTCTTAGAGTTGTAGTTTGTCTCATGTGAGCACTGTCTCCATCTACGGAACTGTTTGCCCTCAGGAATACCCTTCTTGGCAGCTGCAACATAGTTGTAGTTATCAGGAATACCCCATCCCAAGAAAAGTTCAGGATTGAAGTCATAACGACGCATATCGTTCCAGATCTCAACTGAGAAGTGAAGAGCAATACGTTTCTGAGTAAGGATCTTACCAAGAGTAATATCGCTTGCAGTACCAATACCGTTAGTAAGGAAGTTATCCATATCTGCCTGTGTCATTGGTGTGAATGAAGGACACTCAGCAAGGTTTCTGTCCTCTGAAACCCATGCGTTAAGCTTCTCATTCATCTGCTCCATGCTGGCTTTGATACCCTCTTTGTAAGCAGCAAATGCACCGGCTTTATCACCTTTGTTGAACAATACCTCGGCTTTAATAAAGCAAGCCTCAAAATAGGTTCCAATATATGTAGGTGAAGAAACTCTTGTATAGAATGTACCTGACTCTCTTGAATTATCCTTGCTAACACCGCCTCTTCTGTAGAACAGGTCTGCTTTGGCAGCATAACCTTTAGACTCACTTGTACACTCTACATATACAGTGTCGCCCAACCTGCTTGCGTTATCTGAGTTAATCCACCAGAAATCTCCATTTCTGATACCTTTTCCGCTTGCTGTGGCATTTGGACCGTACATTGCTCTTATAGGACCATTATTCTTATTAGGACAATTTTCAGAAACCATATCTACACCAAGAGAACGTCTCCAGTTGCCAATCCATTTAATCTCGGCAGGAGTATTCTCGGATTTAGCTGAATATGCCCAAGGGATAATCTTGTCTGCACGCGGATCCTCTACACCATAACCTGCAAAGTTTGTAAGGTTGTCATACAACATCTTGGTTACCATATAGCCGGCATTCATACCGCATACAGAGTAAAGAGGAGAGTAATCAACAGGCTCATTCCAACCAAGATTATCATGAGTTGAGCTGTTGTCATCTGTATGATTAACTATTGTGTTGTCTGCATTGCTCTGAGGACCGTTTGCCAAAGCAGCAAGGATAGCGTCTGCATCATATTTACCATCTTTGTAACTACCTGCCTGTTTCTTTGAAAGTTTTACCAAATAACGCGCTTTTAGCAGATTACCAAGTTTAATCCATTTGTTAACATCACCGTTGTTCCAGGAATCACCTACAGACAATGCAGGAAGCGCCGAAGCTTGAGTTTTAGAAAGCAACTCAATACCCTCGTCTATATCGTTCAAACAACCAAGATATATGGTTTTACCTGTATCATATTCTGGTGTTGCATATTGACCGCAGGCTTGAGTATAAGGCATCTCTCCGTAAAGGTCTGTCATAAGCATAAAGCCGTATGCATTAATAATCTTGGCAGCTCCTGCATAATGCCAAGCCTCTGCAGCCATAGCTTTTGTGTACATATCGTCTACATTACATGCAGCACCGCAGAACCACCACTGATATGATGTTGTAACAACACCAATCTGAGGATTCCAATATGACATATGATAATATGTACCACCCTGATCAGCTGCTCTTGTCCAATCGCCCATAGACATGCTTGAACGCCATGCACCAAACTGAGTAGCACTGTTAGTATAAAACTGGATATGTGCCAGACGAGACTGGTAAGGTGCTGTGTCGCTGGTTGGATTCTCCGGGTCATTGTTTATATCCAACCAATTATCACATGAGGTTAGAGAAAGTCCAAACAGACAAGCTCCACTCAACAATATTGATTTTAAATATTTCATAATTTTTCTTAATTAACAGATTAGAAAGTAAGATTAATACCAAATGTCATACCTGCTGTAGCCGGAACACCGCAGTAGTCAAACCCAACTGATGATGAACCACCTACACCTGCACCGGCTGCTGCAACCTCTGGATCACCCTTATAGTTGGTGAACAGTAGAAGATTGTTTGCAGAAGCCATAACAGATGCTCTCTTAATAAAGCCTACTTTCTTTAGAAGAGTCTGAGGGAAATCGTAGCTTAGTGAGATTGAACGCAATCTTAACAGATTAACCTTTGTTATATAGTTGCTAGACTCCTTTGGATAATAAGTAGTATAGTAGTCTTTAATGATATTGTATCCGCTCATCTCCTTACCATTATAGATGTATGTCTTATCAGGCTCCCAAGTGTTGCTTACAGCCTCGCCATTTTCATTAACACCTGTAACTGTAAGAGATCTGTTTCTTATGTCACCTGAGAATTTACTTGTACCTGATATATCCATAGCGTACTGAGTACCGTTTACAACATCACCGCCAACGCGGAACTCCCATAGCATATTAAATGAAAGGTTCTTCCAAGTTAATGTATTGTTCAAACCACCTGAGAATTTAGCCTCACGGTTACCTACCTCAGATAGTGAAGTTGTATATGTAGGCATACCGTTCTTGTCCAAGATAACATTACCATTATCATCTCTCTTCCACTCAGTACCTGCGATTGCCATGAACTTGCCACCGTTGAATGAAGCAGCCTGCATACCGGCATACTGAACATCTGTTACATACATAACGTCCAATCCCTGTGGAAGGTTGTCAACTGAACCGCGGTTACCTGCAACGTTCAAACCTATATCCCATTTAAAGTTCTTTTTCTCTATAGGGGTACCTGAAATTGCCAACTCCATACCTTTGTTGTATACGTTACCTGCATTCATAGAGAAGAAGATATAACCTGTAGACTGAGGTCCACGTGGGCTAAGAATCTGGTCATATGAATCGTTTGTATAGTAAGCGTAGTCAAAGTGCAATCTGTTGTTGAAGAAACTCATCTCCAAACCAATCTCTGTAGATTTTGTCATCTCTGGTTTAAGGATTGGGTTACCTTTAGACCATGTATTACCAACACCCACTTTGTCGCCCAAGTAAACACCTGTAGGCCAAAGTGATGTAGCAGTCTCATAAGGATTGGTATCCTTACCTACCTTTGCCCAAGATACACGCAACTTACCAAATGATAGAACATCACTCTTAGGAAGTAGCTCTGTGAATACGAATGATCCACTTACAGATGGATAGAAGTATGAACGGTTCTCTTTAGGAAGTGTGGAGGTCCAGTCGTTACGTCCTGTAACAGTTAGGAACAACATATTCTTCCAAGATGCTCTGAACTCACCGAATACGCCAGCAAGTCTCTTCTGAGAAGCTGCATGTGAGAACTGTTTGTTATTTGTAGTTGTATTGGCGTATGAGAAGAAATCAGGAACAGAGAAGTTCCAAGCCATCTTGTAGTTGCTGTCTGTCTTGGTATCATCTATCTGAGCACCCAACAACAAGTTCAAATCAAAGTCACCGAACTGTTTGTTCATATTTGATATGAAGTTGTGTGATATATATCTAAAGCGAGATGTATTATCACTCATCATACCTTTCTGCCATACCTGTTTGATAGCACCATTTGCTGCGATTCTGTTAGATGCAGTCTGAGTATATGAGTCAACGCCCAATTTATACTGTATAAACCACCATTTTGCAACATCGGCCTTGATTCCAACGCTACCGGTGAAACGCTCAACGTTATCATACATCTTGTTTTTGTTTACCAACCAGTATGGGTTATCTCTCTCATCCCATGGATCCATGTCATCGAACATACGGTAACGTGTACCATCTTCGTTTAGATAATGGCTCATATCATCAAATGGAGACCAGTTGTAAACAGCGTAAAGAGCACCTGTACCAGATGAACCGTAAAGAGCGGCACCTGTAAGGGTTCTGTCTGTGTGAGCATCTGAATATGCCGCGTTTGCATTGAATGTAAAGATACCGGCCTTCTGCTCACCGTTAAAACGGAACGCATATTTTCTATAACCTGTGGTTGGTACTATACCATCTTGGTCATACAATGAACCGGATAGATAGAAACTGCTGTTCTGAGTACCTCCTGAGATGCTCAAGCTCTCGTCAAGGATAAGACCGCCCTCAAAGAAGTTGCCTATGTTGTCATAGGTCTGAGCACTTGTCCTTTCACCCCATGAATTGTAAGCTAAATCGTTATAAGTAGTACCTATATACTTACCACTATTATCATAGTTGTCCTGCATATAACCTCTTGCAAACTCCTTCTGAACAGATGGAAGATTCTTTGCCCAAGATGTAGAGAGCTTTGAGTTTAAGTTAACTTCTATGCTACCCTCTTTACCTTTTTTAGTTGTAATAAGGACAACACCGTTAGCTGCACGTGATCCGTAAAGAGCAGAAGCAGCAGGGCCTTTTAGAATGGACATATTTTCAATATCATCGGGGTTTATATCCATTACACGGTTAGATGATGTAGTAGCAGATCTCATACTACCATCGAATGCAGAGTTACCTACAACGTTAGATGAGTTATCGTAGATAATACCATCCACTACGAACAAAGGCTGGTTGTCTTTACCCTCAGATCCAGATGTACCACCACGAAGGATAATCTGTGCACCGGAACCTGCAGCACCGGAAGACTGTGTAATATTTACACCGGCAATCTTTCCGGAAAGTGAGGTAATGGCATTCGCCGATTTGTTTTTCATCAGTTCATCGGATTTTAGGTCAGTTACGGCATAACCAAGAGATTTTCTCTCCTTTTTAATACCGAGAGCAGTTATGACAACGTCCTCAAGCATAAGAGCATCCTCTTCCATTGTAACGTTGATAACTTTTTTACCGTTGATAGGAACAACAACATCCTTCATACCCATAGAGGTGAAAAGCAAAGTTCCGTCTGCAGGTGCAGATAGAACGTAACTACCGTCTACGTCTGTTGATGTACCTGTCTTAGTTCCCTGAAGCACTACGTACACTCCGGGAAGTGGTTCGTTGTTTTTATCTGTTACGGTACCCGAAACAGATATGTTCTGTGCCAGAACAGCTCCCATCGGAACGAGGAGAGCAAACGCCATCAATACCGAACGTAAAGCATGGCGACCAATTTTTTTTAAGAACATAAATAATAATTTAGGTTAACAAATCCTTATTGAAGCAACTAAAAGTTTTTAAGGCTCCTAATTGCGCACAACGGGCGAAATTATATATTTTTTTTCATTTAAGAAACAAAAGCATTACTAAATTTAACTGCAAATAGACAAAAGCCCCCTCCAATTTAATAAAACAGGCCCACTTTGCGTATTTTCATAACCATTTTGTTCCAAATTTTATTAACTTATAGCGCCTGTGCGTAGCGTTGGCTTTGGCGTTAGCGTTAGCTTTCTTTACTTTCTTTACTTTCTTTACTCTCTTTACCCTCTCTACTCTCTCTACTCTCTTTACTCTCTTTACTCTCTTTACTCTCTTTACTCTCTTCACTCTCTTTACTCTCTTTACTCTCTCTATCCTTGAATAGCTAACGCTAACGCCAAAGCTAAAGCTAATGACTTAGTTATACAATAAGGTAACTGCAATCCTTTAGTTGCTTCATAAGGGATTGCAGATTAAGCGGCATAATTGCTTTAAATGGCAAACGCCAATATTGGCATATACCATAGTACATTTAAATATTATAACCATTATAACCCTATATGATAATAATTTAGCAGCAAATAACAAAGATTTGCTTAATATTATAATCAACGAGGTAAAAAATGTATTAGCTTTGCGGCCAAAACAATAGAATTAAAGATTTGTTAACCTAAATTGTATAATTTTATGTTCTTAAAAAATCAATTCGCCCGGTATTACATTTAGTAATATTGGCGTTTGCTCTCCTGATACCAGCGGGGGCAATACTTGCACAGAACATATCTGTATCAGGAGTTGTTACAGATAAGAGCAGTGAACCGCTGCCCGGTGTATATGTTGTACTACAAGGGAATAAAACAGTAGGCACTGCCACAGATGCAGATGGTAAGTATGTCATATCCGTACCATCTAACGGAGTTTTAATCTTTACATCCATGGGCATGCAGGATGTAACCGTTCCCGTTAATGGCAGAAGTGTCATTAATGTTGTAATGGAGGAGGATGCAACAACACTTAACGATATTGTTGTTGTTGGTTACGGTACTCAGAAAAGAGCCAACCTTACAGGTGCGGTTTCAACCGTAGATGTAGGGAAAAACTTGGAGGCCAAACCTGTATCAGATGTAGGTAAAGCACTGCAGGGTTCAGTACCCGGTCTTACAGTCATCAACAACAACGGTTCGATTGATGCCGAACCAACCATTACAGTACGTGGTATAGGTACCCTATCCAACAGCGGTACATCAAAGCCATTGTACGTTGTAGATGGTGTTCCAATGGAGAGCCTTTCTTATCTTAACCCTAATGACATCGCCTCTATCTCTGTATTGAAAGATGCTGCGTCTACCTCTATTTACGGTACACGTGCTGCATTCGGTGTTGTTCTCATTACAACCAAAACAGCAAACACAGATGATAAGGTTACAGTGTCATATACAGGGAACTTTGGTTGGAGCCAGGCTACCCACCTTCCTAACTACAGTACCGTTGTGGACCAGATTGCCGCCTTCAATGAAGCCAACATAGCAAACGGTGTAGATCCTGAGCTGTTTGGTATGGCCACTAATACAGAAGCATACCTTAAAGCTGCCAATGACTGGCAGGCCAAGCATAAAGGTAAAGCGGGTTACCGTGAGATGGTTGCAGGCGACGATTATTTTTACGATGCAAACGGTGTTGCAAACTATGTTGCAGACTGGGATGTAAGGAAGATAATGTTCAACAATGCAGCCCCTTCTCAGAATCACAACGTTGCCATTCAGGGAAAGAGTTCAAAAACAAACTACTATTTGGCTTTCGGTTACGACAAAGAGCAGGGTCTTCTTAACTTCAACCCGGATCATGTTTACAAGCACAATTTAACAGCAAACATATCGACACAGGTTAGACCTTGGCTTACAGTTGGTACAAGAATCAACTACTATGACAAGAAATACACATACCCTTACCTTCGCCAGAACACATACCAGTATATGTGGCGTTGGGGAAGTATGTTCGGCCCTTGGGGTTATATGAGAGATGCAGATGGCAACAAATATGATTGCCGTCAGGCAATAGGCTACAGAAACGAGGCCGGAGATGCATATACAAGAGTAGACAACCTACGTATTACAGGCTTCTTAAAGGCAGATATCATTAAAGGTCTTACACTCAATGCAGATTACACCTATACATATAAGACCGAAAGATATAAAGGCGTTGGTCTTCCCGCAACAGTATGGAACACATGGGGTGGTTACAAAAAAACAACAACCTCTCCGGATGTCCTTAGTACAACTTCATTTGTTGAGACAAGCAGATCGTTTACAAAGAATCACGTTGTAAACGTATATGGCAACTATCAGATTACTATTGCAAACGACCATAACTTTAATGTAATGGCAGGTTTCAACGCAGATGAGAACGAGTATGAGTATCTGTACTATGAGAACCATGACATTCTGGATTACAGTAAGCCTGAGCTTGCTCTAACACCAACATTCTACTCATACAAACATGACCATACCAGTACAGGTTCCGCAGGTTTCTTTGGAAGATTGAACTACGACTACAAAGGTAAATATCTTGTTGAGGGTAATATTCGTTATGACGGTTCATCCAAATTCCCATCAAACAGCCGTTGGGCAACATTCACATCGTTCTCTGCAGGTTGGAGAATCTCTGAGGAGAGATTCTTTGAGCCTATAAGAGAGGTTGTAAACAATGCAAAACTAAGGGCTTCATACGGTGAAATAGGTAACCAGGAGATTGGTAACAACATGTTCCTTAGAACTATGTCTCGTGTCTCTAACGGCGTTAACTGGATTGGCTCAAACAACCTTAAAATGGACTACTTTGGAACACCTAAGATGGTATCCGAGGATCTTACCTGGGAGAGTGTAGCAACTACAAACGTAGGTTTGGATTTGGGATTCTTTAAAGGGGATTTGAATGTTACATTCGATTGGTTCCAGAGAGAGACCAAAGGTATGTTGGCTGTTGGCCAGACATTGCCTCAGGTTCTTGGAACAT
The DNA here is from genome assembly GCA_934717185.1 of uncultured Bacteroidales bacterium. Classification (GTDB taxonomy): domain Bacteria; phylum Bacteroidota; class Bacteroidia; order Bacteroidales; family UBA932; genus Egerieousia. Next base: position 20,260 of record CAKUYQ010000035.1, read on the forward strand.
CCGCCGCATACGAGAATGCAGGTACACTCCGTTCACGCGGATGGGAGATCAATTTGGATTACCACCATACCTTTGAGAACGGCCTTAATGTATACGGCAACTTTAACCTGTCTGATTACAAAACAGTCATAACCAAATGGGATAACGACACCCAACTTCTTAACCAGAACTATTCAGGCAAGGAGTATGGCATTATCTGGGGCTTTAAGACAGACAGATATTTTACATCTGCAGAGGATGTGGCAAATTCCCCTTCACAGAAACTTCTTGAGAGCGGAAAGTTTGTTTACGGTCCCGGTGACATAAAATTTGTAGATGTAGACGGCAATAAAAAGATTGACTGGGGTAAAGGTACCGAGGATGATCACGGAGACCTTGTAAAGATTGGTAATTCTACTCCAAGATACCAGTACAGTTTGCGTTTGGGCGCATCTTGGAAAGGTTTTGATTTGGATCTTTACATGCAAGGCGTAGGCAAGAGAAGCGTTTGGACAACATCTGCATTCGTTATTCCTTTCTCAAGGGGTACAGATGCCATCTATGCAAACCAGATGAGCTATATTACACAGGATGAGATAGCAAAGGGCAACATAGACCAGTCTAAAGATCATCCGCGTATGTGGGGTGGCGGCAACGGTGCCCGAGGCAACATTGGCGCATCTGTCCTTGAGGGGGGCGGAAGATTCAACTACTATCCACAGGATAAATACCTTACCAATATGGCATACTTGCGTATGAAGAATATAACATTGGGTTACACAATACCTCAAAACATTACTCAGAAGATTAGTGTAGAGAAGGTAAGAGTGTATGTAAGTGTTTACAACGCATTTGATATTATCAACCATGCCAAAGGCTCCGGAGTTGACCCTGAGATCAATACCGGTAGCGGTATGGGCTCAGACTCAGGAGCTTGGGGACGTACAGATCCTTTGATGCGTACATTCTCATGCGGAGTACAGGTTACATTCTAATATAAAAAGATAATAGTATGAAACCGAACATGAAAATCTTTGAAATTAATTCGTCCAAGTCTTGATATCAAAGATTTTCATCGTGAGAGAGAACGATAGTGAACGGCTATCAGACTCTCACAAATTTTTAATTATTTTTTTGAAATTAAAAATTTTGATAGTATGAAAAATAACAAATATATTCTATTAATGATTCTGTCGCTAATATTTGTAACAGGTTGCGACAAATTATTGGATAAAGATCCATACGTAGACTTTACCGATCCATCTTTCTGGAGCAGTGAAACCAACGTTGAAACATACTGTAACAAGTACTACGATGAGTGGTTAGGTTACGGAAACGGTAACGGACAGGGAGCCTACTACTACCAGACATTGAACGACAACCAGGCTTCATCCGGGTTCTCCGAGTTTACAAAAAATATCCCTGCATCAAACGGCACATGGAGTAGTTCTTATATAGAGATAAGACGTGCCAACCTTGCCATTGAAAGGATTCCGGGTATATCAAGCATGAATGAGGCTGCAAAGAACCACTGGATTGGTGTTTCAAGACTTTACAGAGCACTTCAGCATTACAGCATCGTAAGAGAACTTGGAGACTGTATTTGGGTTGACAAATATCTTTCAGATTCAAAAGAGGACAAAGAGGCTTTCCTTTACAGCACTCGTACAGACAGAGATGTTGTAATGGACAATATCTTAGAAGATTTGAACTTTGCTGTTTCCAACATTAGCAAGAACGGTAGCAGCAGAACCGCACTGAATGTTAGTGTAGCTCAGGCAATCAAGGCTGAGATCTGTCTGTATGAGGGTACTTTCAGCAAATACCGTTCAGCTCAGGATGGGCAGAAGGCAGCAGATGCATCACGTGCAGAAAAATACTTAAAAGAGTGCAAGACAGCTTGCGAGGCTATAATGAACAACGGTAGCTTTGCTCTTAATAGTGATTATCAGGCTAACTACAACTCTTTGGATCTTAACGGCAACAAAGAGATGATTATGTACAAGAAATATCTATACGGTGTACTTGCCCACTCTCTTATAGACTATACCTGCTCATCTACAATGATGCACGGTATGTCTAAGGCTGCTTTTGATTCATACCTGTTCAAAGATGGTCTTCCTCTTGCTCTTACAGCTGAAAACACCACAGACCATGGTGTTTTGGTTGGTGAAGGCGATGCAGCAAGATACAGCATAAAGAATCTTCTATCTGTAAGAGACCCTCGTCTGTCTGCCTGCGTAGATACAACTCTTTGCTACCGTGGCAAAGGATACACACGTTTTGGTGTAGGTATGGTACAAACCTCATCTACCGGTTATGGTGTATATAAATTTGATAATGCAAATATTGAGGTTAACCACAGAAACCAGGGAAATTCCAATGAAACAGATGCACCTTTGTATACTTTGGCAGAGATCTATCTAAGCTATGCAGAGGCATGTGCCGAGTTAGGCGAGTGCTCACAAGCTGTTCTTGACAACACAATCAACAAGCTCCGCGACCGTGTAGGCATGCCGCACCTTGCAGTTGCTCCTCAACACGACCCTGCAAACAACATGGGTGTAAGCGACCTTCTTTGGGAGATTCGTAGAGAGCGTAGAATAGAGATGATGTACGACAAGAACGACCGTTACTGGTCTCTTATCCGTTGGCATCAGTTAGATAAATTGGATAATGTGAATTATCCGGATCAGACCCGTGGTGCATGGGTAGGAACAGTTGTAGGTGAGGCTTCTGTTGACTCAGAGGGCTACATAGACTGTGCAAAGGGACAGCAGCGTAGATATGACGCCAAGTATTATCTACAGCCAATTCCATCAGGCCAGTTGGATCTTAACAAAGATCTCGGTCAGAACTACGGTTGGTAAAACAATAGTAATAAAGGTTAAATATCCTAATTCAAAACAGGGGATGAATAAAATCACCCCCTGTTTTTTTATTTTAACGGCCCGCAACAAACGTGGCATCGCAACATAATAGTTTATTGTACCAATGAGCAGATAAACTCCCGTTCCCTCTCGGAAGACAAAATGTGCGTCTCTATCGGGAGATAAAAAAGCCTTCTCTTTACCTCATTGCTCAAATAGCGGTTGTTTGCCAATCTAACGCAATCCTTCTCAGTTGTAAATATCACAGACAACGGATATTTTGCAACCAACTTGTTTATGTTGCTTACATCGCTCTTCCCAAAATTGCAATGGTCCGGAAACACTAAACTGTCCAAAACCTTAAAATTTTCCCCAATATGCTCTCTAAAATGGCTGTCGTTTGCAATTCCGCTAAAGAATACCGCACTCTTTGAATAGAGATACCTCTTGTCTGCCTCATCAGCAAAAACAGGAAGCGGATTAGTATAAACGGTAGCTGCAAAAAACAGCTTCTGATACGGCCTCATCTGAAGATTTTTCGCCCACTTGGGAGACTCCCTTTCCAAGAACTCCGCTGCCGCCTGTTCGTTCACATAATCCTCATCTGAAAAATAGAAAGGTGAGTTGGTGACAACTATATCCTGAGCACGTTTCATCTGCTCAGGCAGGTCTCGCAGACGCCCAATGGGTAGCAAGTTGTCGTTATACACAGGATTGTTGTAGCTCATAAGCAGAACAGAGATTACCGGCTTTACCCGCCTGTGCTGGAAAGCATCATCCAATATGATAACAGGTTTTCTATTACTCTGCTTCCCCACAAAATCCTTTATAAGCCTCTCTATACCAACACGTCTGTCCTCGCAAACGGCAACAGTTACATTGGGGTATTTGTTTTTTATCTGAAGCGGCTCATCCCCAACATTTGCATAGTCCTCGTGAGCATTTACAACCCTATACCCCTTTGTCTTACGTCTGTACCCTCTTGAAAGCACCATTATATGATATTCTCCCGGGAAATAAACCTCCAACCGCCTTATAATCATCTCTGTAAAAGGGGTCTTGCCGGTTCCGCCAACCGTAACATTTCCCACACAGATTACCGGCACAGAATACTCCGTACTCTTTTTTATCTGTTTGTCATACAGGAGATGCCTTAATTTTAGAGCAGCCCAGTATGGGAATAAAAAAACTTTGCTTTTAAGTGGTAACATATTATAATTAGGTTAATAAAAACTATTCTCCCCATCTTCCCGATATATAATCCAACAATAGCAGTACCTGTTGCGGGTCATTTTCGGTAACCAATCTCATCCGCGTCTCTTTGAAATCGGGCAATGACTTAAAGTAATTGCTAAGATGGCGTCTCATCTCAAGCACACCTACCCTTGGGCCTTTGATTTCTAATGATTTAAGAAAATGCTTTCTTGCAAGTTCAACCTTTTCATTTACAGTAAGAGGGGTCATCTCTTCGCCGGTTTTAAGGTAGTGCTTAATCTCTCTAAATATCCACGGACGACCGTATGTCGCCCTGCCAATCATTATACCATCTACACCGTATCTGTCAAACGCCTCCTTTGCCCCTTGTGCCGTTGTAATGTCTCCGTTTCCTATTATTGGGATATGCATCCTTGGATTGTTCTTTACCGCGCCTATCAACGTCCAGTCGGCCTCCCCTTTATACATCTGGCAACGGGTTCTTCCATGAATGGTAAGCGCCTTTATACCTGTATCCTGCAATCTTTCCGCCAATTCAACTATTATCTTGCTGTCATCATCCCACCCGAGACGTGTTTTTACCGTAACCGGCAGTTTTACGGCATCAACTATGCTTTTTGTAATCTCCACCATTTTGTCCGGGTAGCGCATCATACCGCTACCGGCCCCTCTCCCGGCTATTTTGTTTACAGGACATCCAAAGTTTATATCTATGACATCCGGCCCCGCCCCTCCTGCTATTTCAGCGGCATTTTCTGCCATTTTAGCCGCCTCTACCATAGCCTCCGGGATATGTCCGTATATCTGTATGCCAATAGGCTTCTCGTAATCGTAAGTCACGAGCTTCCTCAGCGCCTTTTCCGCATCGCGTATCAGGCCGTCGGAGGGGACAAACTCCGTATACATCATATCCGCCCCATACTCCTTGCAGATATATCTGAATGACGGATCTGTCACATCCTCCATTGGGGCAAGAAAAAGAGGCTTTTCTCCCAAATCTATATCACCTATTCTCATATATATTACAGATAATTTACAGCCGCAAATTTATAAAAAAAGGGGAACTTTATGGTAACAGCTTAGAGACAGCATAAGACGCTCTTTAAGCGTAAAAAAAAGAAAGGTCTGAAGTCAAAACCCCAAGACCCTTCATTTTGTCTTACTTTAGGAGATAAACTCTCCGGAAAATGTAGTTAATATATTATTAGATTTAACATGTAGCAATTGTTATACTAATAATTATGTAGTTATAAGTTTTAGTTTTTACCGTAATTACTTAGGTTTCAAGTAGCCAATTTTATCATGAATTATCATTAAGTAATCTTAAAAAAACAACCTGGTAATCTTTAATAGTCTTTTCGGTCTATATTTCTTTTCTCAAAAATACTGCTAAATCTTTACCAACTTATTTTTTAACGATTACCAAACAGCAACACAAAAAAAATCTTTTGCTGTTTCAAATTCACGGGCAAAATTAGGCTTTCCCTAATTGATAACAATATTATAACAGCGACAATTCCGTTAAACGATGCGACAATAGCCGCGGAAGTTTGACACTTTGTCGGGAATAAAAATAATGTAAATAATTGTATCAAAATATTTTGTATTGTCAATTTAAGT
>CAKUYQ010000036.1 GCA_934717185.1 uncultured Bacteroidales bacterium
TAAAATAAACTGCAAACCGAGCGCAGAATGGCAAACTTGTTTGCAAATTATGCCGAGGTGTAGCGTTTATTGTAGCTTTGCTAAAATAAAAGAGGCTTTGCCTACGTATATAGGCATAGCAACCTAATGGTTTGTTGAATGCAAGCCAATTGATGCGTTGTAACCGATACTGTTTTGTCATAAGTTTGCCTCTTACCTCTCCTTGGCTCCAAAGGATGTAGTTATACAAAAAAAGTGTGGAGCTTCTTTCGTTTATCTAATGAGAGGCTGTGGTATAGGTCGCTTTCTCATTAAGGACAGTGCGAAAACACTTTCATCAAAACCAACCTTTTGCTATTTGCAAAAGTCACTACAAATGTAGCAATTATTTGATTGCCACAAAAATCATTATTTTAAATAAATACCTGTTTTGCACTTTTTTTTGACAGCACCAAAAGGGATTGTTCTATATTATTTATAAAGTATATAGCATATATGCAACCTTTTCTTTAAAACTTTTCTTATGTAGCGTTGTCTTTTGCCTTAGCTGAGATTTCCTCTCTCCCCTCTCACCCTCTCTTTCCCTCTTTCCCTCTTTCCCTTCTTATCCTTTCTACCCTCTATACTTTCTTTACTCTCACCTTTCAAATCAGCCAACGCCAACGCTAACGCCAACGCTTTTTTTACTCTCTTTACTCTTAAAATTTGCCAACGCTAACGCCAACACTAAAGCCAAAGCTACACTGCCTCGCCTCTTTAATCCTCTCATAAAACTTTTTCAAGCTGGTACATATTTTTTTTGCAATAATCGCGGATAGGTGTATTATGTAAAATGTAAAAAATAACCTGTATCTCCCACATTTTTCGCACTTTTGTATTCAAATTCAAATTAAGCCCATGTAACATGGAACAGTTATCGAACAATATACAATGTATATCCTTTGAACAACTAGCGCAAAATATCCTTGCCATAGATGGCTCAATGCGTGGATTGGCTGTAAAAGCCATCAATCAAACAGCCACATTACGGAATTGGATTATTGGCGGTTACATTGTCGAATATGAACAAAATGGCAGCGACAGAGCTAAGTATGGGGATAGATTGTTGAAGAGCCTTGAAAAACGTGTTGCGCAAAAAGGACTTAATGTCACTCTATTCCAATCAGCGCGACTGTTTTACCACTATTATCCTCAAATTGAAACATTGATTTCAGAGAATTATGCGACACTGTCGCATAATTTGCCTTTGCCGGAGATATATGCTACAATGTCGCATAAATTATCTTCATCAGAAAATGCAATGGAGGTTAATTGCAAATTAACCCGATTTACAACTCCTGCCCAAAGATTTGTTTCGGCACTTTCCTTTTCTCACATACGGGAATTACTCTCAATAGAAGATCCATTGGTGCGCTTTTTCTATGAGACCGAATGTATTCGCGGGACATGGAGCGTCCGTGAACTTCGTAGGCAAATCACATCCAATCTCCATATTCGTATAGGATTGTCAGAAGACAAGATGAAAGCCATGACACTTGTCAATGATAAAGCGGAACATCAATCAGCGCTACTTCAACTGCGCGACCCATATGCATTTGAATTTCTTGGTCTTCAAGCAAAAGATGTTGTTACAGAGAACGATATTGAAGAAGCCCTAATTGCGCATTTGCAGGATTTTTTGCTTGAAATGGGTAAAGGGTTCTGTTTTGAAGCTCGTCAGAAGCGTATCATTATAGATGATGAGTATTATTATGCAGACCTCGTTTTCTATAACCGCCTGCTCCATTGTAGTGTTATTGTGGAATTGAAGAATGACGAGTTCCGCCACGAACACATCGGGCAACTGAACGCTTATGTCAGCTATTATGCGGAAAACGAAATGCAACCGGGCGACAATCCTCCCGTTGGGATTTTGCTTTGCACCCATAAAGGGAAAAAGATGGTGGAATACGCTCTCGGCAGTATGGATAACAAGTTGTTTGTTTCCACTTACCAATTACAATTACCCGACAAACAACAATTAGAACAATTCATCATGGAAGAATGTCATAACAAAAATTGCTAACGCCAACACTAACGCCAAAGCTACACTGCCTAGCCTCTTTAATCCTCTCATAAAACTTTTTCAAGCTGGTACAACAAGAGCTTTTTCTACAGGAAAACGCACCTAATTTAAGGGGAAATTTATAGGAAAACGCACCTTCTTAAATATATTTCTATATATTTGTACTTATAAAACAATGGGTTATGATGTATAGAAAAATAGAAAACAAGATAGAGAGGTATTTGCTGTCAAACTCAGATAGATTGCTGGTAATAGATGGTGCAAGACAAATTGGAAAATCTTATATAATAAGGTGGATTGGCAAGAAGTTGTTTGAGAATTATATTGAGATTAATATGGAAGAGGATAAATTGGGAGACCGCTATTTTGCAGAGGCTAGAACAACTAAGGATTTTTACTTGGCCCTTAGTGTTGTGGCCGGAGAAAAATTAAAGGACAAGTCGTCAACACTTATTTTTATAGATGAGATTCAGGCGTATGCTCATCTTTTGACATTAGTAAAATTCCTTATGAAAGAGGATAAATACAGATATATAGCCAGTGGTTCACAATTGGGTATTACCCTAAAAAATACTCAGTCGGTACCGGTTGGAAGTTTGAGTATTGAGCATATGTATCCAATGGATTTTGAAGAATTCCTATATGCAAACGGAGTGGGGAAAGCAGTCTTGGAAACAATGAAAAACAGTTTCAGAATTAAGGAGGCCTTATCGGATACGCTTCACTCAACTATGTTGGATCTTTTTAGAAAATATCTCCTTGTAGGCGGTTTCCCAAAAGCTGTGGCGGAGTTCATAGAAAGCAGGAATATTGTTGAAGTCAGAAAAATACAGCAGGAAATTCATAATATGTATGAGGTGGATGCTTCCAAATATGAAGAAGAGAATAAAAGAAAATTGAAAATTCGCAGAATCTTTGATATGATTCCGTCAATTCTTGAAAATAAGAAAAAAAGAGTGGTTATAAAGGATATTGAAGACAAAAAATGGAAACGTTCAGATGATTACTTAGATGAGTTTGAATATCTGATTTCTGCGGGGATTACCCTTGAGGTTAAGGCAGTTAGCAAACCGTCATATCCATTGGTGGAAAATAGCGGAAAGAATCTGCTGAAACTGTATCTTAATGATGTAGGTATGTTGTCCGGAATATATTATAAAAACAGCATTAAAGCAGTAATGTCAGATGTTTCAAGCGTCAATTTAGGCTCTGTATATGAAACAGCAGTAGCTCAGGAGCTGAAAGCGCATGGCTATAACCTGTATTACTATGATAATAAAAAAAATGGGGAGGTGGATTATCTTATTGATGACACAGATAATCTCTCAAATATTCCTATTGAGGTGAAATCCGGAAAAGATTATACCGTGCATAGTGCGTTGGACAAGTTCTTGTCTATCAAGGAGTATAATATTAGGCAGGCATACGTTTTATCAAATGAAAAAAGAGTTTACACAGATAATGGTATTACATATATGCCCATTTATTACGTAATGTTTTTTGATAATGAACCTGTAGATGAGGTTGTTCTTCTGTAAATGACAGGAGTAAAAAGATGTTAAAATTTGCCAGTGCTAACGCTAATGCTAATGCTAATGCCAACGCCAAAGCTATCACAATGGTCTGAAAGACGGATTTTATGGTCTCCAAGTGATGCAAGCTGTTTTTCTCGCTAAAAATGGCTAAATTTGTGATGTTAATGTGCATAGCAGGCAGATAACAGGATAAAATGTAAAATAATATCTGCTTGACTGCTATTAAAAAACATTTTATGGAGAAGATAAAGTTGTTGGGGCAGACATTAGCTCAACTTAAAGATATAGCTGTGGGGCTTGGCCTTCCGGGATTTGTCGGGAAGCAGATGGCAGATTGGCTTTACAAAAAGAGGGTTACTCAGATAGACCAAATGACAAACCTTTCAAAGGCGGCGCGTGAAAAGCTTAACGAAAGGTATGTGGTGGGGCGTACTGCTTATACGCAAGTGACTGTTTCCAAGGATGGTACAAAGAAATATCTGTTTCCTTCCCATACTGGAACCTTTATAGAGGCTGTAATGATTCCTGCAGATGACCGCTACACCTTGTGCGTGTCATCTCAGGCCGGGTGCAAGATGGGGTGCAAGTTCTGTATGACCGGACGTATGGGGTTCAAGGGAAATTTGGAGGTTGCGGAGATAATTTCGCAATATCTTGAGGTTGATGAGAACAATCTGCTTACCAACACTGTTTTTATGGGGATGGGTGAGCCGCTCGATAATTTGGATAATGTCCTGCAGGCGATTGAGGTGCTTACATCGGATTGGGGGTTTGGCTGGAGCCCCAAACGTATTACTTTGAGTACCATTGGGGTGAATGCCGGCAATGAAAGTCCTTTGCATCGTTTTTTGAATGAGTCAAAAGCTCATTTGGCTGTTAGTCTTCATAATCCGCTTCCCGACGAACGTGCGTTGATCATGCCTATGGAGAAACCTTTTCCTATTCATAAGACTTTGGAGATAATAAGGCAGTGCGATTTTACAGGGCAGCGGCGTGTGAGTTTTGAGTATATTATGTTCAATCATTTTAACGATACCAAGGCTCATGCAGATGCAATTGCACGTCTTCTGCGTGGTTTGGAGTGCCGTGTGAATCTTATTAGGTTCCATGCTATTCCCGATTCTCCTTTGGAGACCTCTCCAATGCCTGTGATTGAGGCGTTTAAAGAGAGGCTTAATGCTGCCGGGGTTACGGCTACTGTTAGGGCGAGCAGGGGGGAGGATGTGTTTGCGGCGTGTGGAATGCTAAGCACAAGAAAAAATCCAATAAAAAGGTAGCTTCTGCGTTTTACTCAATTTTCAAATCCTCACGTACAATAAGTACGCTCCGGTGATGAAAATTTCGCAGGCCTTGAATATACGCTTTTTCTTGAATTTTTTTGCAGTTGTGAGTTTTTTTACAAGCCTTGCATTTGCACTTTTTATTTAACTTTTTACGCAAATTTGAGGAGAAGGCTTTTTCTTGAATTTTTTGCGGTTGTGAATTAGTTTTTACAAGCCTTGCATTAGTATTTTTTATTTAACTTTTGAGTAAAGGTGGCGATGGCGATGGCGTTGGCCATTTTGAAGTAAAGAAAGTAAAGAAAGTAAAGAAAGCCAAAGCCATTTAAATATATGTAATAATGAGAATACTGTCTGTTTTATTTGTTCTGTTAGCGGTATGCGGGTTGCATGGTTCTGCACTTGCTCAGCAGGCGGTGGAGAGCTGGGATGCTTACCTTAAGAACCTTCCTGTTATAAACAAAAAGGGGAGGCCTACGGTTGGTCTTGTCCTCTGCGGTGGAGGAGCAAAAGGTGCTGCACATATAGGTGCAATAAGAGTATTGGAGGAGTATGGTGTTCCGGTAGACCTTGTTGTGGGTACAAGTATGGGGGCGTTGGTTGGTGGTATGTACTCTATGGGCTATACTTCACACCAGATGGATTCCATTATTTCTAATTGTGATTGGAAGTTCCTTCTTAGTGACAAGACAGACAGAAAAGATGTGTCGTTTAACGCAAAACAGACAAGCAGCAAACTGCTTTTGAATATCCCTTTTGGCAATGTGTTTAGGATGAATGTGCGTAAAGGGGAGACTAATGCGGTGGATTATGTTTTGCCTGGAGGTTATGTGAGCGGGCAGAATGTCTCCAATCTGCTTAACAGCCTCTCCATAGGATACCAGGATTCCGTGGATTTTATGAAGATGCCAATCCCATTTGCTTGTGTTGCTACAGATCTATCAACCGGTAATGCTGTGGTTCTTAGAAAGGGAAGTGTGCCAATGGCAATGAGGGCCAGTATGGCTATCCCCGGTTTTTTCTCTGCTGTGGAGTTAGATGGAAGAGTTCTTGTAGATGGCGGAGTGGTGGATAATTTTCCTGTGGATGTTGCAAGAAAGATGGGTGCGGATATTATTATTGGGGTAGATGTGCAGAGTCCGTTGGCAACCAAGCAGGAGCTTAAGTCTATTAATCAAGTTATAATGCAGTTGGTTGGCCTTACCGGAAACGAACTATATCTTAAGAATGTGAAAGATGTAGATATATACATAAAGCCCGATGTTCTTGATTTTACCACATTCAGTTTTAATAAAGAGGATATAGATTCATTGGTCAACAACGGATATGTGGCGGCAATGGCGAGATCTGCAGAGTTGGAGGAGTTGGTGAAAAAATATGGAAAGGTTACGCATGAACAGCGTCTGCAGGCAGAACCGGCACAGGAGCTTGAAACAGGTTTCTTCTACATAGACAGAATTATTTTGGACGGAGCAAAAAGAGATGATATCTATTGGCTTAAGAGCAAGCTTAATATTAAGGAGAAGACAATAGTGGATGGAGGCGATATATTGAGGGCTGTCTCTATCCTTACAGGTACAAAGGCCTTTGCAAGCGTTGCCTATCTTATAGACACGGATGAAAAAACAGGTATCTCCACCCTTACGTTCAAATTGACGAGAGGCCCTGTAAATGTTCTTGGACTTGGCGCAAGATATGATTCCGAGGAGGCTGCTGCAATACTGCTCTATCTTGGAATGAATGTAAATGCTTTAGATGGCCCTCAGCTGGCTGCAACAGGCAGATTAAGCTATAATCCATACGCCAAGGTAGACTTTTCATACCTTTTCAAGAATCTTCCAAGGATAAATCTGAACTACACTTTTAGGTCTGTAAAGATGAATATCTATGAGAGCGGAGAGGATAGAAACTACCTCTCTTTCCTGCATAACAAGATAGATTTCTCTCTGTCTAACAGATATCTGAGGAATTTTAACTTCACCTTTGGCGCAAAGTTGGATTTTTATACATACAGGGAGTTGATAGAGCCGTTTAAGGAGATAAAATATTACAAAGACGGAGTCAACTATTTGAGCTACTATTTTAACGGGAGAATGGATAATAGGGATGCCACATATTTTCCAACCAAAGGTGCGGCTTTCAATGTGGATTTTGCTCTTACACAGACTAATTTCAGAAGTAACTTTAGAATGTTTGCATCTCTTATGGCAAACTTTGAGACTGTCTGCTCGATATCTGACAGATGTGCCATTATACCGTCTTTATATGGGCGTTTTATTATTGGGAATGAACATCAATTACCTTTCCAGAACTATATTGGTGGTGAGGAGGCAGGGAGATACATGTCTCACCAGATGCCGTTTATAGGTATCAACTATGCGGATATATTCCCAAATTCTGCGGCTGTGGTGCGATTGGATTTTAGGACAAGAATAGGCAAGAAACATTATGTAACAGCTATAGGAAATGTTGCAAGGTACGGCGGTTCTGTAGACCATCTTCTTGGCTCTTCCGGCAGTGGTATTTGGGGAGCAGGTGTAAAGTATGCCTATGACACCCCTATAGGGCCTCTTGGTATTAATGTCCACTATTCAGACTACAACAATAAAGTTGGTGCATACGTTAACATAGGCTACTATTTTTAAAAAAATAAAGATTTGGTCTGTTTGTTGATAAATTAGAGCTACCTTAGTATAAGAATTGCTCTAAACAGAAATATTTATAAAAATAAAAGAATTATGGAGACAAATGAAAAGAAACAATGCAGATGTAATCTCACGGGAGTGTGGATTATGATTGGTCTGGCAGTGTTGGGACTATTTATCTATTCCGCTGCCTCACTAATTAAGTCTTATGACAGAACAGTTTATGTAAGAGGACTTTGCGAAAGGACTGTGAATGCAGACAGGGTCGTATGGCCAATCTCTTATAAGATAATAGGAGACGACCTTATAAGCCTTTATGACCAGATGAACCATAACAACAAGGTAATAACAGACTACCTTAAGGGGCATGGGATAGCGGAGAGCGATATATCAGTTGGTGTTCCTAATGTTGTGGATCTTAAGGCAGACAGGTACTCATCTCAAGACAGGGTTGTTGCAAGATACAATATAACGGCTGTCATTACGGTAATTTCGCACGATGTAGACAAAGTTAGAAAGGCGATTGACGGGCAGACTGCATTGCTTAAGAAATCTATTCCGCTCAATACAGAGGATTACAGGTACAATACCAACTACTTCTTTGACGGACTTAACAGCATAAAGCCTCAAATGGTGCAGGAGGCTACCGCAAACGCACGTGAGACTGCAGAGAAGTTTGCTGCTGATTCCAAGAGCAAATTGGGTAAGATTAAAACTGCTTCGCAAGGACAGTTCTCAATTGAGTCTGTGGATGAAACAACACCATACGTAAAGAAGGTAAGGGTTGTTACAAGCGTCACCTATTTCCTTAAGTAAGCGTTATTTTTTTAAGATTACTAAGTAGATAACTTAGGATACCAATTGGTACAGAAAATAATATATAAGCATAACTCTCTTTGAGAGAACAGGATACTCAATAACAGCTTCTGTATCGGATATTTTGTATGTATGCTGGTTTATCCCTGCCGTAAATAGTATGGCGGGGATATTTTTTTCTGCAAAAGGGGCTTGGTCAGACATCTTGTAGAACAGTTTTCTAAAGGTCTCGCTGCCGTAAAAAGTGTAGTCTATATCCAATCCAAGTTTGCGGGTTCGGTTGCAGAAATCGAGTTGTTTGCCGGCCCATTCATCCATATACTCGTTGCCAATGGCAATAATATAATCTTTGCTGTCGTTTGGCGCTGCCAATGATGTTCCAATCTGATCTATGTTAAGCATCGCGCAGATATTGCTGTAGTTTATCTTTGTCTTCCTAACAAAGAAGTTGCTTCCGCTCATACTCAGCTCCTTGCCGTCAAAGGCAATGAACAGTATGTTCTTGTCTATTTTAAGCCCGTCCTGCTTCATCTTTGATACTGCGCTTGCAATGGCAATAAGCGCTGCTGTGCCGGATGCGTTATCATCTGCCCCTCTGTATATCTGGCCGTTTATTGTCCCGCGGTGATCATAGTGTGCGCCAACGATAATGTACTCGTTGGAACCTGTATTTGACGATATTTTACCAATAACATTAACTCCTCTCTTGCCGTTTGTTGCGGTGAATGATTGATAATATGATAATCCGTAAGGCTCAAGTCCTGCGTCTGAAAAGGCGTCTGAAATATATTTAGATGCGGCACTGCCCCCCTCCGAACCTGTTGCCCTGCCTGCCTGTTCTTTTGATGTGAGAAAAACAATATCCTTTTGCAATTCATTAGGAAGCATAAAATAGGTATAAGCCTCGGAGGAGTGGTTCTGCGCAGATGCAGAATTTGGCAGAGCTGCCGGGGTCAACATAATCAAAGCCCCAAAAATAAGGGCTTTGACGGAGCTGTATATAGAGCAGTGTACTTTCATCAATTATCTTTTTCTGTACAATATTTTTTTATTACGCTATATGCGTCTTTTATTCCCAATTCCCCCGCCTTGCTTAAATCTATACAACCTTTCTCCTTGTCTTTTAGGTAGATAAGTACAAGACCTCTGTTGTAGTATGCTTCGGCAAGAGCAGGATACAGCTCCAATGCTTTGCTGTACTGGTTTATGGATTCGGGCAGATCTTGCGACAAACAGTACAGGTTCCCAAGGTTAAAGTATATATAAGGGAAAGCGGGCATTATTGAGGCTGCCTTGGTTAGATCGTGTATTGCAGGGGTGTAGTCGTATTGCCTGTAGCTTCTCTCCTGAACCCTTGCTCTTGCTGTGCGGGAATTGTCTAATGATAGTGTCTGAACATTGTTCTCCATGGATGAGATGAAATCAATGGTCTCTGCCTGCAATGCGCCTCTGTTTATGTAGAGGAACGGGTTGTCGGGGTCTAATTCTATAGCTTTGTTGTAGCTGTCCAACGCCTTGTTAAACTCGTTCCCGTAGCTCTCTATAAGGGCAAGCGCAAAGAGGTAACGGCTTTTTGTCTGTGGATCCGAGACGTTACTTACTCCTGTCTGCATCTCTGCGCGTTGCAGATCCGGCGATACGTCATCATCTTTGTAATCAGATAATTTAATTGTTACAGGAACGGAATTTATAAAGCTTTGCATCGCTTTATCTTCATATTCAGACTGTAATGCCATTATAGTCCCGTTGTCCCTTACAATATTGAATCTGAACAGCGGCTTGAGCCGTATGTCTATGTCTCTGTGCTGGAGAAGCTCGTTGTCAAAATCTTTTTTTGCAAAGTCTGCATCCAATGCAAGCAGTTTGTCATATTTTTTTGTGGTATCTGCAAATATGGAGCTTGCTGTGCTGTCGCTTTGTATTCTGTTATATTCCCTTATCTTCTCCTTCGCTATCTCCGAGTCTCTTTTGGCAGATGTGTATTGCCCAAGATTGTACTTTGCGTATGAGCGGTTCATGTAGGCCTTTGCAAAATCGGGGTAGAGATTAATGGCCTGTGAGTAGTCGTCCATGGCGTTTCTGTACTGCTTCAACTGTAAATATACTCCTGCTCTGTTAAAATACGCAAGCACATTGTTGGGATTTACTGCAATTACTCTGTCGTAGTCGTTGAGTGCGTTGTTGTAATCTCCTGCCTGTGTTCTTATTAATGCACGGTTGTAAAGTGTAAGGGCATTTCCTGGGTCTGATTCAAGAACTTTGTCCAAATCTGCCAATGCTCCCCTTATATCCATCTCCTCGTATCTTATAAGCGCCCTGTTGAACAGTGCAAAACTGTTTGCAGTATCGAGCTTTATGGCCTTGTCCAAATCCTTTATTGCACTTTTGTTATCATGCTTTAGAGCGTATATTCTAGATCTCCTTATATAGCCTTCAGGGTCAAAGGCATCTAATTTTATGGCTTTGTTGTAATCCTCCAATGCTTTTGTGGTGTCGCCAAGATATAGATAGGATGCCCCTCTATTAAGGTATGCGTCCGATATTTTTGGCTCATTCTTTATGAATCTGTTAAAATCTGATATGGCCTTTTCAAACTGTTGCGAGAGAAAATATGTTACTCCGCGGCTAAAGTAAAGCCCGGTATAGCCCGGCCTTAGGTCTACAGCCTCTGCAAGGTCTTTAAGCGCCAAGTCGTATTTACCTGTTCTGCTTAATGTTATGGCTCTGTAATGGTATGCGGGGGTGTAGATGGGATTTATCTTTATGGCTTGGTCAAAATCTTTCTCGGCACCAATGTAGTCTCCTAAGTTGTATTTTGCTATGCCTCTAAAGAAAAAGGCATCGTATGAGAGGGTGTCAAGCCGGGAGAGTACGTTAAAATTCTCTATGGCTTGGGAGTATTTTCCGTCAATAAGAGACTGGCGGCCTCTCATAAACAACTGATTGAGGTCGTATTGGGCAGAGACTTTGGTATTTGCAACAATAATGAGCAATAAGGCAATTGCTACAGATACCGGTAATTTTGGCAACCTTTGGTACATTTGTTATTTTCTTCTTCTTTTCTGGTGTTTCTTGCTTAAACTTCTTAACGAGCTGCTGGCCCTCACAAGAGCCTCGTCTTTGTTTATGTAGCGGAATGCAAATGTTGTCAATAATCCTGCCACAAGCGGAAATGCGCATGTAACGGAGAATCTGTACTCGCCCCACATCTTGGTGAGCATATAGATTATCCAGCCCTGAAATGCCAATAGAATTACAATATTGTATATACAGAGCCGCATCTGCAACGGCCTGTTCTTAAAGAGAAATATTGTTACAAGTGAAATGACAAACGCCACAACCGAGAAGATTGTAAAGGGCCTGTACTCCATATATGATATTGCAGTTTCTGCATTTGTCGCAAAGTTAGTGCAGAAGATGGAAAACAGCAGTGCTGCTGCTATAAACAAAAATAGTGTCTGTATTCTCTGAATCATTTTGTGATGCTTTTTATTATTTGGGATACAAAAATATAAATTATTATTCACAAGCCTCTTTTAAATGTTTTAAATCTGAAATTTTACTACCTTTGACCTTTCATTAAGAGGTTGTTTTTACCGCTTCGTGAGGATGCGCTACAAGATAATGATGTTGGTGGCGCCGTTTTTTGTTTTTTAAGGATTTTTAAATTTATTTTTTATGGATAAAATTGGTGCATCGGAACTTATAATCAATTCAGACGGTTCTGCTTTTCATCTTCATCTTAAGCCGGAGGAGCTGGCAGATACTGTTATACTTGTAGGAGACCCGGGGAGGGTTGATATGGTATCCTCTTTCTTTGAGGAGAAGGAGTTCAGGCATCAGTCAAGGGAGTTTGTTTCCGTGACGGGCAGATATAACGGAAAGAGGATGACGGTCCTCTCTACCGGTATTGGAACAGACAATATTGATATTGTTGTAAACGAATTGGATGCCCTTGCAAATATCGATTTCAACACCAGAGAGGTAAAAAAGGAGAAAAAAAGTCTTACAATCTTAAGAATAGGTACTTGTGGGGCAATACAGCCGGATATTCCTATTCACTCTTTCATTTTCTCTCATATTTCGGTTGGATGCGACGGGCTGCTCAATTGGTATAAAGACAGAGACAAGGTTACTATGGTAGAGATGGAGGAAGCCTTTAAGGAGTTTGTCGGTTGGAACAGACATCTTCCTGACCCCTATTTCGCACAGGCTTCCAATGAGTTGATAAAGCTGTTTGAGGATTGTACGGTTAAGGGGGTTACAATTTCTGCTCCGGGGTTTTACGGTCCTCAAGGCAGGGTGTTGAGGTTGCCTCTTGCTATGCCGGATATGGTTGAAAGGTTTGAGAAGTTCAGATACAACGATTACAGGATTACAAATTTTGAGATGGAGGGTTCTGCTCTTGCAGGGTTGTCTCATCATCTTGGGCATAGAGCCGGAACGGTCTGTTGCGTAATAGCAAACAGATATGTAAAGGCTGCGGATCCTAACTACAAGCCTGCTGTTGAGAAGCTTGTGAAGTTGGCTTTGGAAAAATTGTCAATGTTATAGCATAGTTTCCCGACAAATTGGCGTAATAAAAAGAGGATGACCAAACAGTCATCCTCTTTGTTGGAGCGGAAAACGGGATTCGAACCCGCGACCCTCAGCTTGGGAAGCTGATGCTCTACCAACTGAGCTATTTCCGCATGGGGTCTTTTGAAAAACGGTACAAACTTACAAAAAAAGTTATGAACCTGCAATATTATTTGTCAAAGAAAATTTTTTCCGAGCGTAAATCGGGTTCTGCCCTTGCAAAGACAAGCAGGGTAATTGCGACTGTTTCGGTTGCTGTAAGTATTGCCGTAATTATTGCTGCAATAGCTATCTCTCAGGGGTTTAGAAGGGAGATAGGGGATAAGTGTGCAGGTTTTGGAGGGGATATCCTGATCTCTGCTGCAGGTACACCGTTGTACAATACGGAATATCCGGTATTTGTCGGGAAGCGGATTGTTAATAAAATTAAGGGGCTAGGCTTTGTGCGTTCTGTGTACCCTGTTGCCTATACGCAGGGGCTTATAAAGATGCCGGATGAGGTGGAGGGGATTGTCTTTAAGGGGATAGATTCTGCATATAATTTTTCGTTTTTGGCAGGGCATATTGTTGAAGGGGAATTGCCGCTGTATGGCGGGGATGAAACGTCAAATGATGTTGTCATCTCTGCAGTGTTATCAAAGGCGTTGGGACTGTCTGTGGGGGATAAGATTGAGACTTATTTTGTTAGGGATGATATAAAGGTGAGGAGGTTTGTGGTGGCGGCCATCTATTCTACGGGGATGGATGACATGGACAGGTCGTTGGTGTATGGTGATATACGCCATGCAAGGAGGATTAATGGATGGGGGGCGGAGGAGGTATCGGGTTACGAGTTGATAACTGAAAAGAGTGGAATGGGTGAGGGGGCTGTTTATAAGATGGATGTTGAGGATTGCATCTTTTTGGAGAATGGGGATGTTTCTGAGGAGGAGCTGTCTGATTCTATAATTGTTAATACTTCTGAGGAGCTTTTTTACAATTTGTACGACTGGTTGAATTTGATTGATCTTAATGTACTTATTATTCTTATACTTATGATTGCCGTGTCGGGGTTCAATATGGTGAGCGGGGTGCTTATACTTATTTTTGAGCGCATGTCTCATATTGGGTTGCTTAAGGCTTTAGGAATGAGAAACGGGGCAATTGTAAGAATTTTTATGTTCAGTGCTGCGCGGATTATTCTTGGTGGTCTCCTTATTGGAAATGCTGTTGCTCTTCTGTTTTGTGCAGTACAGAAATTTTACAGGATTATTCCGTTGGATTCGTCAAACTATTTTGTAAGCAGTGTACCAATATCTTTTGCTTGGGGATGGATTATTGGGGTAAATGTCATTCTGTTGGTTGCCATAATGATAATTCTTTTTATGCCGCTGCATTTTATTCAGAAGGTGTCGCCTGCAAAAACTTTGGTGTCTAAGTAGCTTTGGCTTTACCCTCTTTACCCTCTCTAAACTCTCTAAACTCTCTATACCTTCTTTACTCTTAAAAATTGCCAACGCTAACGCCTCTTACAGTGGAATCATCTCTTTGTAATGATCGTAGCGTTGGGTAATCTCATCTACAAATCTTATTGTCTCTTTGCCTTTGAATTTGCCTAATTTGATGTCGGGCTTTCTGTAATGCTCCTCTGCGCTTAATAGCGGAATAACCTCTTTCAGTTCATTCCAAGCTAACGGATCTTTACCCTCTGATTGGGCAAGAGACATACAGTCCTCTATTCTGGCCTCTCCGCAGTTGTAGGCGGCTAAAGTAAGGAGAATGGCATTAAGGGAGTCTGCCCCCTTTTTCGTGTAGTTGTTGTATATTGTCTGCAGATAGGAGGTGCCGGCCTTTATGTTGTCCTCCGGGTCGTAAATGTTCTCTACACCATATTTTTTTCCTGTACTCTCCTTTATCTGCATAAGTCCTATTGCACCGCGGCTGGAACTTACCCCTGCTTTGAATTGAGATTCCTGATATATCAAAGAGGCAACCAATCTCCAATCCCATCCTAACGGACGGCTGTATCTCTTTATAAGGTTGTCATACGGAGAGAGCGAACTGAACTTTTTGTTCCCGTTATAATTTTGTGCTCTGTATTTCTTGTAGTACTTACCGCCCATATCCATAAACTCGTTGGTGTGTATAACATTGTTAAACCAGTAGTTGAGTGTTTGGATAAGGATATAGTTCTCTTTTGTTGCAACACATACTACGCTGTCTCTGTTTAGTGGTGTGCTCGATATGAAATCCTCCTGATAACTCTCCGGTACGGTATCTCTGTAATTGATGATAAGCATGTCTGCCATACCTTTATAGAGATTGCCCCACTGGGCGGTGTCAAAGTGTTCCGGTGTAAGCTCAATGAAAACACCTTGGTCGTCTCCAAACAGATTGAACAACTCATACAGATACCCTATTGTGTATCCCTTTGCCTTTAAAGTTTTGTCTAAAAGTATATTGCATTTTATGGTATCACCGGCATAAAAACTTGGCATGGTGGAGTGTGGTAACTCCACCTCGTAGATAGGGACAACTATCATGAACAAAACAGAAAGAAGCGCTATCAGAGCTTTAAGATGCCTCTTTTTAAGCGGTTCAACCATAATTACATATAAAACGGCCAGTAAATGCCAATCTTTAGGGCAGAAGCGGGCCTAAGGTATCTGTTTGCCGAGAAGCGGTCGTTATTAGGCCAGTTCTGTGCTGCATTTATATATTTGACAAATATACAGGCTCTCTTCCACTGGAAATTTACAAATGCATCTATATATGGGGTGCCTCCGGTCTTTGTCTCTCTCTGGTTGTAGAAAAGCCCAAGCGCAGGGGAGTAGCCGGGAGCGTAGTATTTTGTGTTCAGTGTTGCATTTGCACCAATCTGTATTGCCATTACATCCTTAACGGCATCAAATTCTAAATAATATCTCAAATTGAGCGATAGCTTTGGAAGAGGGATAACCTCCTCATTTGATGAGGTCTGGAACAATACCTTGTTGTTAAGGTGCAGTTTCCACAGCTTGAAGTTTTTCATGAGATAGGCGGTAAGGATGCTCATTGAACTGCCGTTTTGAGAAACAATGGCATTCTCATTAAAATAGATGTTGTTATTAAGCAACGAATACCCAAAAAATGCCTCTAAATTCCACTGAGGTACTGTAAATTTAGCCTCTACCCTTGTCTCTGTTGTCTTGTCAAAATCGTTCTCCCAGATGTAATGGTTTGAACAATAGCTGTTGTAGAAGAAATTTGGTCTTGTTTGCGCAAGATATATCCTCCCCTCCAAATTCATCCCCTCCTTAATCTTCTTAGGGTATGCTGAAAACCGTATTTTGCCGTCTATTATAAAATCATTGGCAAAGTAACCTGCAAAATTGTATTTGCCAAGCCCCTCCCATGAGAAATAATCCTTTAACTTTCCACCTGCGCCAAAGTAGATATACATATTGTTGTACGATGTCCCGCTGTTGCCGGTAAGGAAATATTCCGGTTTAAAGTTATATACCCTAAGGTACTGGTATGCAGCACCAACATCCAACCGCGATACGACAGCATCCCTTTTCCAAGGCTGTACGGATATAAACAGCCTGTTCTCAAGGTTCATCACTCTCGATGAGTCTGCCGTTGAGGTTGGGTTAAGGTAGAAGTTGTTGTTATACAACGCTCTGCCAATGGAGTCTGTAAGTGCAATGGCATCTGTATAGGATTTCGTATAGGTTGTAAACTCTCCGGAATGGCCAAAGAATGTAACTGTTCCTTTGTCGAGACCAAGCGTATCTATCATCCTCCTGCCAAGCGAATCCTTTCTGCCAAGTGAATCACGTTCTGCCTTGCTGCCAAAGATGTTGAACGGAACGCCGTATGAATGGGTGATAAACAGTGTGTTCTTCTTTATTGTGGTTTGCGCATTGGAAAGGGCAACAGGAATGGTTTTTGGATCTATAATGGTATCCAATACCATGCTAAGGTCAGACACGCCTCCGTTTTCTGTTCTTCCTATCTTCTGGTACAGGTATCCTCCTTGTGCTACATATCTCTTTCCCAAATGGTTGGCTGTTAAAGCAAAAGTTCTGTTATCCGTGGATTCGTTGTTGAGGATACCCTTGCCGCCAAACCTCTGGTACAGCACATTAAAGTTAAACGCCGGGGTAAAGTTCTGAGTGTGGTTAAACTTTACGTTGCTCTCCTCCTTCTGCTTGTTGGCAAAGAGCGTTCCCCAGTATGCCAACTCTGTAAGCGGAGACTTTGTGTTGTAGAACGGCATTGTCCCAGGGGTGTACGAATAGGGCTGGTAGGGGGCAATAAACGGAAACAGATTATTCTCCTCCCTTTTAAAGTAGTTATGGTACATCATGGCAGAACCGCTTACACCAAGAGATACGGCATTCACATCGTTGCGTTCTGCCGGCATCTCCGAATAGTAATAGTTGAAAGAGGTGTCTGTCTTGAATGATTTGGGGTTGTTGAAATTATTGTCTGCCCTCCATACAATTGTACGTTGGTATCTCTCAGAGGAATCTGTAAACATGTAGCTGTTGAGAAAGCGTGGAATGGATTTGATTACACTGTCTCTGTACTGCTGCCTCTTCTCCTGAGCCATCCTTTTAAGCTCCCTTTTTGTGTAGACTTTGGGCGGAAATGCCAGCTCCTGCAGGTGTAGGGAATCTAAAGGCAATAAGTTGTTTCCCGACAAAATCTGCAGAGAATCGTACATCTGCACAATGAGTGAATCCTCCCCCTGAATCTTAAGCTCAACCAATTTTGCCAAGGTTAAAGAATCCAATTTTCCATCCTTAAATCTAAGGCTGTCTGCGCTGCTGTTTTCGCTATTTTTAAGGCTGTCTATACTGCTTTTAAGGCTGTCTATACTGCTTTTAAGACTGTCTGTGAGGCTGTCTGTGCTGCCTGTGAGGCTGTCTGCTTTACGAGCAACGGCAATGCTATCCTTTAGCAATGCTGTACTGTCTTTTATGCTGTCTTGTGCTACTGTCCCTGCCCCCGGCATGCAGATGCGGCTTGTGGCTACGGCATTTGTCGGGAATAAAGCATAAACTATCACCCCTGTAAACATGAGGGCAACAATAGTGCTTATCTTTATTTTTAATATATTCTTAAACCTCATACAACCGCAAAAATAGTAAAAACAGATAAATTACAGGCTACTTTTAAGATTCTTTATCTCCTCGATGAGGTTGTTTATAAGCCCCATCTTAAGATCAAAGAGTCCGTCTGAAATATCTACCTTGTAGTAATGCGGGTTAAGAAGACGCTTCTCTGTCTCATTGAACATGCTCAGATTCTCTTTATAGTATGCCTGTTTCTGGGGCAGCGTGGTATCCTCATATATTATCTCACCACCCTCCATCATTGGAATCTGCAGAGCTTTCCAACGGTAGCTGCCGGCAGCAAATGTCTTTGTGAGAGTTTCGTCAAATTCGTCTCTTATTGTTATCTCACTGCCACTCTCTATCTTTCTGCTCATCTCATCGCCGCGCAGACATGTTATATCTGCTTTGAATCTGTTGTCGCGTATAATCCTGTATGTAATCTGGAATCCGGGATTAATAAGTTTTGCCTTATCCTCGGATCTTTTGAGCACCGGAGTATCACCAATCTGGACAAGTTTGTACACATTGCCGAAACATGGGTTGTGTTTGCTTGTAGCTATGGCATCTCCCACACCGTAGGCATCTATCTTTGCCCCCTGCTTCTCAAGGTCCGATATAAGATACTCGTCCAATCCATTTGTGGCGAATATCTTGCAATTTGTAAACCCTTCTGCATCTAATTCCTCCCTGCATTTGTTGGAGAGATATGTAAGGTCTCCGCTATCTAATCTTATACCGTAACCGTTAGGATATGAGTTATCTATTCCGCACATCTTGTATGCACGTATAGCATTTTTCAGGCCGCAGTTAAGGGTATCGTATGTATCTACCAGCAGAATGAGCGGCTCTCCTCTGTGTGTCTCTATATAAGAGGTAAAAGCTTTTAGCTCACCCTTTATGGTGCAACCGAAAGAGGTAACATAACTATGAGCCATTGTCCCGGATGCCGGAACTCCAAAAATATTGGCTGTTAGTATATTGGATGTATTTACACAGCCTCCTATGCATGCGGCTTTGCCTCCGTATGTGGCAGCCCAAGGTCCATGGGCACGTCTGGATCCAAACTCGCTTACAGGTTTGTCTGTACTTCTTGTAACACGGCTGGCCTTTGTTGCAATGGCCATCTGGTGGTTCATTATGCAGAGCAGCGGTGTTTCAAGAACCTGAGCCTCAATGATTGGAGCCTTTATGGTAATGATAGGTTCTCTTGGAAAGGCAATCTCACCCTCTTTCATGGCATATACCTCCCCCGTAAACTTCATATTTGCAAGATACTTTCTAAAATCGGCATACTCCTCACCCGGGATGAATTTTTCAAAAAACTCCTCGCTCTCGCTTCCAAGCCCCTTTATCATCTGCAACGCCTCGCGTGTACCGCTAACGACAGCCCAGTTGTTTTTGTCGGGAGCACTCCTAAAGAAAAGATTAAAAATTGCAATGTTATCTGTCATTCCCTCCTGAAAGAAAGACTTGCCCATTGTATACTGATATTTATCTGAACAGTATGATATATTCAATTCATTCATGTTTAATTATATATTGAGTAATCTTAAAAAAATAACTTGGTAATCTTTAATTGTCTTTTCGGTCTATATTTCTTTTCTCAAAAATACTGCTAAATCTTTACCAACTTATTTTTTAACGCTTACCAAGTACACCGCAAAGTTATAATTTTATTTAACATTTCTTTAACAATGGCAGACAAACTTGCAGTAATATTCTAATACTATGTTACATTTTATTGCTAACTTTGTTCGTTGACTATAGAATCCAATTAAGATTTCGCACCGGTTTCCCTACCATTACAGAGATTGTTAGACCTGACTTTTGGGGCTGTTTTAGATACGGATACCGTGTTAATTAACCTTAATTTGTTTAATATGAATAAGATAGAGGAATTATTCGTTGAATATACAAGGCAACAGCCTGTTAGAATAGAAGAATTGCCGTCCAGCGGAAGTAACCGCAGGTATTTTAGGATTTTCGGAGACGGAATATCGCTCATAGGCGCCAAAGGAACATCTGTTGACGAGAATATTGCGTTTATTGAGATAGCAAAACACTTTAAATTAAAGGGATTACCGGTCCCTCAGGTGCTTGCGGTGAGTGGTGACAAGCAATACTACCTGCAGGAGGATTTGGGAGATATTACCCTTTTCAATGCCATATCATCCGGTAGAGAACAGGGTGGGGCATATTCGCCGCAAGAGGTTGAACTTATAACCAAAACAATATCATTGCTTCCAAAGATTCAGTTTGAGGGTGGCAAAGGATTAGACTACTCTGTATGCTATCCTCAGCCCGAATTTGATGACCGCATGATCTGGTTTGACCTCAACTACTTCAAATACTGTTTCTTAAAGACTACCGGATTGGATTTTAGCGAGATAGAGCTTCATAACGATTTTGAAAAGTTGGCAGCGGATCTGTTAAAAACGTCGAGCGGAGATACATTCCTTTACAGAGATTTTCAGGCACGAAACGTAATGCTTGTGAATGAGATGCCCTATTTCATAGATTTTCAGGGTGGCAGAAAGGGACCGTTCTACTACGACCTTGCCTCTTTCGTCTGGCAGGCCAAAGCGAACTATTCGCAAGAGCTCAAATGCCGGCTTATATCTGCTTATAAGGAGAGTCTGAGTAAGTATATTACAGTTCCCGACAAAGAATTTAGTGAGAACTTGCGCCTTTTTGTACTCTTTAGAACGTTGCAGGTGTTAGGTGCGTACGGTTTTAGGGGATATTTTGAGAAGAAGCCTCATTTTCTGCAGAGTGTGCCTTTTGCGATAGACAATCTTCGCAAGCTTATTGTTGAACCTTTTGTCAGATACCCTTATTTGCAGCAGATTTTGGAGAAACTTACCACAATGAGACAGTTTTCTGATCTGTTGCAGGAGAAGAAATTGGAGGTTAGAATATTCAGTTTCTCTTATAAAAAGGGTATTCCTACAGATGATAGCGGCAACGGCGGCGGATATGTTTTTGATTGCAGGGCAATAGAGAACCCGGGTAAGTATGATCATTTCAAGCATTTTACAGGATTAGACCAGGAGGTGATCAAATATTTGGAGGATGACGGAGGCGTTACGGTATTCCTCTCTCATATTTACCAATTGGCGGATGCGCATGTAAAACGTTACATGGAGCGTAAATTTACCAACCTTATGTTTGCGTTTGGCTGTACAGGGGGGCAGCACCGCTCTGTATATTGTGCACAGCATTTGGGAGAGTATCTTGCAAAAAAATATAATATTACAGTTAAGGTTATACACAGAGAACAGGGGATAGAGCAGGAGATGTAGGCTTCTGCAGGTTTATATTATGAGAGCAATGATTTTTGCGGCAGGGCTTGGAACAAGGCTTAAGCCGATTACGGACAAGATGCCTAAGGCATTGGTTGAAGTGGGCGGAAAGACACTGTTAGAGAGGCAGATAGATGAGCTGAAAGCGGCAGGGTTCAACGAGATTGTGATTAATATTCACCACTTTGCTCAGATGATAAGGGACTATCTTGCTGCAAATGACAATTTTGGAGTGGATATTTATCTTTCAGACGAGTCAGACGAGTTAAAAGATACCGGAGGTGGAATAAAACAGGCATCATCGTTGCTCGATGACGGGCAGCCTTTTCTTGTTCATAATGTGGATATTCTCTCTAATTTAGACCTTAATGATCTGTACGATTACCACCTCTCCCATGCAATATCCAACGATACCCCTCTTGCAACAATAGTTGTAAGTCCAAGAAAGACTACACGTTATTTTCTTTTTGATAGAGATGGCAATTTGGTAGGCTGGATGAATGAGCAGACAGGTGAGGTAAAGACACCATTTAAGGAGCTTGCAAAGTCTGCCATGAACTACATGAAAAGGCCGGAAAACGGCAACGGAGTGTGTGAATTTGATGTGGACAAATTCCTCTCCTCTACTAATTTGTCCAAATATGCTTTTGCAGGGATGCATGTTATGAGTCCGTATGTAATTACTTTAATGCAGGGGTGGCCAAACAAATTTTCCATAGTTGATTTTTATCTGCAGAACTGCGATAAATTCAATATCCGCGCGTATGTAAAAAATGATCTTAAGTTGGTTGATGTTGGAAAACTCTCAACGTTGCATGAGGCCGAGGTGTTCGTAAAATGAAAGAGGATAATCTAAAATATTTGCACAAATGGCAGGCAGAATGTAGCCGCAGAGAGCTGTGTGAGGCACATATTCGCAGAAAACTTGCAGGGTATGGAGGTAGTGGTACGGGGCTTCCGGCAGAGGAGGCGGACGAGATAATTGAGCGCCTTAAAAAGGACAAGTTTTTGGATGATAACAGGTTTGCCGCTGCTTATATAAAGGATAAAACCACATTTAGTGGTTGGGGGATAAGAAAAATAGAGACGGAACTTTTAAAAAGGGGAGTTGCAAAATCTGTTATTGACAATGCTGTAGCTGTATATCTTAAAGAGGAACGGGGCGAGGAAAAACAGCAGCAGATGTTGGAAAAACTTGCAGCGCAAAAATGGAGCAGCATTGTAAAAGAGGCAAAGCGGAAGAGTGAGTTAAATATGCAGACAGACAGGCTTAAAGCCAAATTGATAAGGTTTCTTATTGGCCGCGGCTACAGTTACGAGATGGCCTTCTCTCAAAGTATAAAGATGCGTGTCCATAGTGATATGCCCAACGAATAACCTTATGTTATTAATCTCCTTTTTGCTAATTTTGTGGCAATAACTCAAATTGTCATGAACACACACTTCATTAAGAATTTGAAACCGGCTGTAATTGGCGCGGCAACAATGTTTTTAACATTTGTGGGAACTCAGCACCTCAAAGCACAGGAGAGCAGTAATCATAAAATATATACGATAGTAACCTGCCCTGCAGAAAACACCCGTACAGGGGCAAATATAAGCTGGGCGGCAGATACTGTATGCAAGCATACGTTGGTAGAATACACAACGTTAAAAGATAAAAACTGGAAAAAGAGGATGGCTTTGCATCCTCACAGATACCGTTGTACAACTTACGACAGCGTCTATTCCAAACTGCCAAACGGAGAAAACTTTTATGAGAGTGCACTCTTTGACAAATGCAATGCAGAGATGCGAGGACTTAAACCAAATACAGAGTATAAATACAGAGTTATAGGGGATACAGATACGAGCGGAGTACACTATTTCAAAACGTCGGGGGCAAAGGAGTGGAGCGCTTGCGTAATATCTGATTTCCATTCATATACGCCTCTGCCAAAACGAACAGAGGCAGCAATGGATATGGTAGACACTGTTGCGGCATACGGCTGCAGAACCAATGCCCCGGTAGACTGGGTACTTCATCTTGGCGATGTATGTGCATGGGGCGGCAGCTACTCATTCTGGAGGAGACTTTATGAGGAGGAGAATTATCATAAATATATGTGGGGTGGTCTTAACGGCAATCACGATGACATGACAAGGAAATATTTCACTACCAATAAATTTACACGTGATGCAAACTTCTATCCAAGAAACGGCTATGATGGGGAAGAGGGGGTGTGCTATTTTTTTGAGTACGGCGATGTGTTGTTTATAATGCTTAACAGCGAGCATATGAGAAAGGATGAGGAGCTGCAGCGGGCACAGCAGTGGGTAGAGGAGGTCCTAAAATCTCATAAAACAAAATACAAGGTTGTGTGTGAGCATTATCAGTGGTTCTTTGGGGCAGACGGAAGAGATTCGCAGTATGGCAGATGGCGCAATCTGTTTGACAAATACGGAGTAGACTTGGCTTTGTCGGGAAACAATCACATATATGTAAGGACCAACGCATTGTATAATGGTGAGGAGACAGATGGAACAAAGGGTACCGTCTACCTGCAGACACCGTCTTCCGATAACGAGAGGGGTGTGGAGTGTAATAATACCGTAGCACCGGAGCATAATTCCAATATAATCAAATATCGTTGGGCCGAGGGGGCTAACACGGTTGGAGCCTGCCATCTTAAGGTAACCTCAAAAATGATGACTGTGGTGCTGTTAGACAGAAAGGGCAATGTATTGGATAGCGTGGATGTGTTGGCCAAGAAAAAGTAAAGAGCTTTGGCGTTGGCATTGGCGTTGGCATTGACGTTGGCGCATAAAATTTAATTGGCTAAAGCAAATGCTAAAGCCAAAGCTATAAACTAAATTTTGCGGGTAATTTCAAATAAAAACATTATGAGGATAATCCATACGGCAGACTGGCATTTGGGACAGACCTTCTTTGGGTATGACAGGGCGGCCGAGCATACGAGGTTCTTTGATTGGCTTAAGACGGTTGCAAAGGGGAAATCTGCAGATCTGCTGCTTGTTAGCGGAGATGTTTACGATACGCAGAACCCAAGTGCAGAGTCGCAGCGCCTTTTTTACAGATTCATAAAGGAGCTTAACGAGGAGAATCCGTCCCTACAGGTGATCATTATTGCCGGCAATCACGATTCAGGCGCACGTTTAGAGGCTCCAAACCCGCTGTTGGATCTTTATAACGTGCAGGTTAGAGGTTATGTACACAGAACAGACGACGATATAGACTACAAGAGACATATAATCCCTATAAAAGATTCTGCCGGAGAACTTTCCGCTTACTGTTTGGCAGTTCCATATCTCAGGCAGGGCGATTTCCCCAAGGCAGACAGCTATTCGAAAGGGGTTGAGGCTCTTTATACAAAACTGTACGAAACTGCTGCTAAAATGTTAAATGGCTGCAAATCAAATAACTGCAATGTGCATGCAGGTGTAGGGGGGCAGACGGTTCCGATTATTGCAATGGGGCATCTCTACGCCAACGGTGCGTCTGTCTTAGACGATGACAGAACCGAAGGTATTGTTGTTGGAGGATTGGATGCCGTGGAGACATCTGCCTTTCCGGCCGGCCTCGCCTACACCGCACTTGGACATCTTCATAAGGCACAGATAGTTGGAGGTAGTAATAATATAAAGTATTCCGGAGCACCTCTGCCTATGTCGTTTGCAGAGAGGAACTACAGGCAAGGGGTAGTCTTTATTGAGATAACAGGCAGTGGCAAAGGTGGAAATAAGGTTACAATTGAACAACTTGCATACGATTCACCTGTCTCACTGCTGAGAATTCCAAATGATGGCTACGGAGAGCTTAAAGAGGTATTAGATGATATTTCTCTGCTTCCCGACAAATTTTTTGGAGAGACAGAACCATTCGCCCCTTTTTTGGAGGTGAGGCTAAAATTTTGCGAACACGATCCTGCCATATTGCCTGCAATAGAGAAAGCCATAGAGAACAAAAATGTACGGTTGGCAAGAATTGTCCAATCAAAACAGGATGGAACAGATTCGGATGATGAAGTAACAGTGGCAACAGTTGATGATCTAAACAGCATAAAACCATTGGAGATGATGAAACGGATATACAGCAGAAACAGCGGAGGTGTACAGATGAGCGAAAGTTTGGAAAAGCTGCTTTTCAGTGTTATGGATGATGTTGAAAAAGAGGAGGATGGGCTATGAAACCGAACATGAAAATCTTTGAAATTAATTCGTCCAAGGCTTGATATCAAAGATTTTCATCGTGAGAGAGAA
>CAKUYQ010000037.1 GCA_934717185.1 uncultured Bacteroidales bacterium
TTGACAAACTTTTCAAAGAACTTGTTTTATTTACTGCCAAAGCCGCTTAGACTTGGCTATTTTTTAACGAACTATTGCTTATTAAAAGTTAACTATCAAGACTCATTTATTCATTCTAATAGTATTCTGTATACTCTCAAAAATTTCCACAATCTCCCTTTTATCTAACCCCACCTTTACCGCCACAGCAAATAAATCCTCTTTTGTGGGTTCGATACCATCATTGATTGAAGTCGTTCGGAAGCCATTAATTCCATCGCTGGGCAACAGGTCGTATGCCGGCGCAAAGTGCCAATCGTTGTCACGATAAATAAAGGCAAAATTCTTTGCATGGTCATCTTTATTGTCAATCAGATAATTGAACACCATAAGACGATACACTTTCCAAATTTCCGCTACATTGTGGGTCAATGCTGCACACACCTTAAAGATATGTAAGTAGTCGATACTTGGTAGCCGATAATCTGCACCTATCAACCCAGCAACACTTACCACATGTAATTTTCCATTCAGTATACGGTCAAATCGCTCCACGCCGAAATACTTATCCTCGAAAAGTCGTGTTTCCGGCATCTCAATTCCACACTCTTTAGCAAGAAGCGAACAACAGTATTCATCTTCACCAATCTGTTTGGAATCTCTCTTTGCCCGGAACTTCACCAACCATTCTTTCCCATCATAACGAGTAAAGATTTTGGGGCGTGCTCCCCCTGGAGAACCACCTCTATACTGGAACTCCTCAATTCCCTCTCCGTTATAATTGTCGCTATCAAGAATCTGTTCCGCCTCCAATGCCAATTTTTCAAAATCTGCGTATTCTTGCTTTGATACAACACTCTTGTCTGGACGAAATTCCAATGCACCGCGTCCAGTAGAACCGACCAACGCAAGACGGTCAAGTAGTGACAGTGTTCGTGGATTTACCCAGTTCCGCTGCAGGTATCTATCAAGAATTAGCAATCCCCACCCATCAGGCAAACAATCATCAAAAACACCGAATCCACCATCAAACGGACGAGGTTTTGCTATAAATACCCCACTGCGCAACGGTAACTCAAACGGAGATATAGAAAAACCAGAATTGAGCCACTCTGCCGAATATTCAAATGCACATAAACTCTCTTTGGTTAAAGCCAATCTGCCAACCAGTCTATTATTATATATTACCTCTATCTGCTTTATGCTATTCATTTTTCTTCCCTCTTTTACGTATAACACTTTGCTCATTCAATACATCATCTAATGACTGATATTGCTTCTGCGCAAAAAGAGCATCAAAATCAGAAAGCGCATTCAAAGCAAATCCGACTTGAAGCAATCCTCTTAATGAAATCTCTCCCGTCTGCTCAAATCTGCGATAAGTGGCGAACTTGACTCCTGCTCTTGCTGCCAACCCTTCTTGAGTTAAGTCCAATTCAAGCCTCCGAGTCTTGACTCTTGCTGCAATTTGCAAAGCAATATCACTGGGACTTAAAATATTAAAAGCTACTATATTATTCATAGTTTATATATTTGCCAATCAACAAATAAAATATTATTCAATACAAAAATAAAGCTTATTCTTGAATATACCGCCAAATTCAGAATTTATTTGCACCTCAAAATGAAAATCAACTTTACTTTATCTCCGTATTCATATATACGTTCATTAAAGTAAAGCTAACAAAGGGAAAAAAGAGATGGCTTCGCTAAAGCCGAACCGAACCATATCTGCCGACTTTCTCTTTTGGCTGAAAAAGACACAGAAATCCTGCTCACAAAACAGATATGATTCGAGCCCTTGTCAATTTTCCGGTCCACTTGGGCCTCTCTCCTCCCGAATTGCGGCTGTTGTAGTACAGGAAAGACGCATCGGCATCGCTTTTTTCAGAGAGTACATCAAGAGCCTTGCGCTGGAGTTCGTCAAAGTCGCTGTCCGTGATGGCGGCGATATGTCCTTTGGACGCTTCTGGCTTATAGCAGAGTGCTCCCATCCCTGAACCGCCAACCAATGACAATCTCTGAAGAGGAGACAACTCGCCCAACGAACTGCCTTCACGACGGAGCATCCTGTCGAGCAGGTAAAGGCCATAGCCATCCGGCATACTGTCCTCGAATGTGGCAAACCCACCACCAGAACTGTTTTCCTTTGAGTATATAAGGCCGGTCTGGAGAGGCAATTCCCATGGGGATATCGAAAAGCCGGTTGCTATCCACTCCTTATCGTACTCGAACACACACCGGTCCCTTTCAGGCGTCATCTGCAAAGTGCCGACAGTGCGCTCGTCCAATGAAACTGTGATTTTCAGAATATCCTTCATCGTCCTTTCTGTCTTCCTTGGTTCTTGTTTATGGTTTCAAGCTCCTCACTTGTGGTGAACTTGCTTTTACTCATGATTGCACTCATTTCGTCAAACCAGCCGAACTCGACAACCAATTTAAGGAATGCCTCAAGAGAAATCTTCCCTTTGGTCTCAAAACGTTCGAGCGTAGGCTCTGGGATACCCGTCATTTCAGAGAGGCTACGCCTGCTCAGTCCCCTGTCTAACCTGCGCTTCCGGCAGTTCTCTGCCAGTATCGCCGCCAGACGCCCGGGATTCTTGTCGAATATATCAAAACTGTATTCCATAATATATTATGCAGTATCTGCAATAAACTCAACTATCACATAGAATGATATGCCAAATGTAATAATTTTCCCGCCCATAGACAAATAATCCAGCATAATTCTTTTCACTGAACTATGAAAGTTGCCTCTGCCAAAAGAAAAACAGTTGAATCGAGGATTATGTGTAAACCGGTTCAGAGATGCTGTAAAGTATATCAGTTAAACAACCTCTAAAGTGTCAACCATTCTCAGGGAAGGTCAAAGTGAATTTCGTTAGAAGGAGTAATCATGGCCAACAATTCAACTTTTCTCACCGTTTTATCTAAGAAAAGCTGTATATTTGCAGAAATATTACATAAATCAAAGTTTGCTATATGTTTCTTGAATTTTGTGTCAGCAACTACCTGTCCATAAAAGATGAATTGAAATTATCTTTTGTGGCTTCAACACTCAGAGAAAATCTCACTGAACCCAACGATACTATTCCTCTGTCAGATACTGGGATATCCCTTTTACGAAGTGCTGTGATATACGGAGCCAATGCTTCTGGAAAATCCAATTTACTAAAAGCCATTAGCTTCTACAAACGTTTTATCGCGGACTCCTTCAAGGACAGTCAAGCCGGAGAACACATTGGAGTGGAAAATTTCCGTCTGAATTCCACCACAGCCGGAGAGCCTACGACTATGGAGGCTACATTTACAAATGGAGACACGATCTACCGTTATGGCTTTGAAGTAACGGATACGGCTGTTTGCACAGAGTGGTTATATCAACGGGGCAATAGGAAAAGAGCCAAAGAAGTTGAGATATTCTACCGTGAAAACAAAAGTACGGCAGTCCACCCCAAAAGCTCTTTACTGCAAGAATTGGTAAATAAAAAGATGGTGAGGGACAATGCTCTGTTATTGTCAACTGCTGCCCAGTTCAATGACCCTAAAGCCGTTGCCATCCTGCAATGGCTGAACGATATGCAGGTACTCTTTTGTAGCGAAGATGAAAAACTATGGCAGCAAGCCATCAAACATCTGGATGATGAAGTCCTCCGTAATCGCATTACAGCTTTTGCAAAATACGCAGATTTGGGCATTGAAAGTATTACCAAAATTGACAATCGTATCGTAAGCAACCACCGTCAATATGATGATAACGGAAAAGAAATCAATAACGTGGCTTTTTCCTTCAACGGCAATGAGTCCGAAGGTACCATAAAATATTTTTCTTTGGCATATCCCATCATTGACGCGTTGGATAACGGAAAACGCATCGTGATTGACGAGTTAGATTCCAAACTACACCCGCTGTTAATCAGAAAGATTGTCACCTTATTCAATTCTTCCGAAACAAATCCAAAAGGAGCGCAGCTGCTTTTCACAACACACGATACCTTTTTGCTCAGTGCGGATTTGTTTCGCCGAGACCAAATCTGGTTCACGCAAAAAGATAATTTTGGAGCGACTGAAGCTTATTCATTGGCAGAATACAAAGTCCGTAGAACTTCGCCTTTTGAGAAAGATTACCTGCAAGGCAGGTATGGTGCTACTCCTATAATTGGAGATATGGAGAATATCTTTAAAAATCAGAAGTAATTATGGGACAGCGAAATAAAAAAGACCATCGTAAAAGTGACCTTACCCGTCGCCAAGGAATAAGAAATGTCAAGCAATCGTTCCTGATTGTTTGCGAAGGAGTGCGTACCGAACCGGACTATTTCAAGGCATTCCGTGTGACCACGGCAACAGTCAAAGCCGTAGGACAGGCTATGAATACAATCAGTCTGGTAAACAAGGCCATCAGCATAAAGGAGACTGACCAAAAGAAAAAGCGTCTGTACGACCAATGTTGGGTAGTGTTTGACAAAGATGATTTTCCTGCCAAGGATTTTAACCAAGCCATCATACTTGCCCATAAGAACGGATTCAAAGTCGCATATAGTAATCAGGCATTCGAGTATTGGTTTCTTCTGCACTTCAATCTTTATAAAGGTACGCTACACAGAAACAATTATGCCGGAATGCTTACCAAACTGACAGGAATACCATATTCTAAAAACGAAGGATTTGGTGCCATAATGTACAACAGACTTGTTGGGATGCAAACTCAGGCCATTAGAAACGCTGAAAGCGTATTGGCGGAAATGTCACAAGGCAATCCGGCTTTAGAGGAATCTTCCACAACGGTTCACCTGTTGGTTTCTGAATTGAATAAGTACATATAAACAAAAAGCAGCAGCCTCTTTTGCCTGCCAAAAGAAAAAGGCACAACAGGCTTTTGTGAACGACTCACTCGATAAGAGTTTTAGTTTAGAACTTGATTAGATATACAAAAACCAAACTAAACTTGCTGTTATCATGGATTTGGTCGTTCCATAAACTATATCAAACCTGACCTCTGACACAAGGGACAAGGAGAGACAAAGCAAAATAAATGCGAGGGACAAACTATGTCCCTCGCATTTCAGCACGGATTTTCGGAAGTGGTTTTATTGTTTTTCTCTCTTTTGGCACGCAATATTTTGTCCCCAATTTGTCCCTCCAACAATTCGCCCACAACAAAATATAGCTGTATATCAACGAATTATCTCATAAAATATCATTCTGCGTGGGGAAATAAACATTCTGCATCGGAAAGTGATATATCGCAATTAACCGCAACGAATTAGAACCAATCATAATGAAGTCGCTGAAATTCAGCGGCTTTTTTATTTACCCAAAATCCAGTTCATAGCGATTGGACACCGTTTTTCACCATATTTTTCTACCGTATTTCTACCGCGAAACAAATTGGGGTTTGTCCCCGATGTCACACTGAGGTAGTCGACAACATGTGTTGACAATGGTTTACATAGGTAGACAAAAAGCGAAATTAAAACTATATGGTTTCACTAAAAATATGGAGGAAAAAACATGGAAGTAAAAAGAATTTGTCAGTGGTGTGGTAAACCATTCATTGCGAAGAAAACAACCACAAATTATTGTAGCCACCAATGTGCCAGTCAAGGCTACAAACACCGCATGAGAGAACGAAGACTCGAACTTCGTGAATTGCAGGAATTGATAGAAGTAAAAAGCAAACTTGACCATCAAAACTATTTTACTTTTGCACAAGCAGCACAGTTAATGGGCGTTTCTCGTCAATACATTTACAAACTCGTCAAAGAGGATAAGTTGAGAGCTTCAAGAATCAGTGCAAGGATGTCTATCATTCGTAGGGCAGATATTGAGCTAATGCTTAAAACTCGTCCATATGAACGAAGAAGGGTCAAAGACGACCTTGATATTACAGAGTACACACAGCCGAACAAATTTCCGAAAAGTACAAAGTATCTCAAAAATGGATTTGGGCATACACAAGGGAAAACAATATCCCCAAAATCCGTATCCGTCAGTTCAACTATTATAGCAAAAAGCACATTGATGCTGCTTTTGCCAAATACAAGATGGATAACGACTTGACCGAATGGTACACACCTGAGGAGATTGAAGAAAAGTATGGAATGACACGTGTAGCCATCCGTTCCCATGTCTATAGGAACATACCTTCAAAAAAAAAGCATGGGCAGATATTCTATTCCAAACTACACTTTGACTTGTCGAAGAAAACCACAGAAGACGATTCATCGGAATACTATACCGTTCAGGAAGCCATGAAGAAATACAATCTCACTCGTGATTCAGTCTATGGCATTCTGCAATTCCACGAAATCAAACGTGAGAAGAAAGGGCGTTTCGTCAGATTTCTGAAGGTGGATTTCGACCGAATAATGGGTGCAAAATAATGAATCGATGCAGAACTGGACAATGATTCCAAAATGAACAGTGTCTGCATCAAGCCATTATGCACTTTTGCAACAGATTTCAATAATAACTAAAATCAAACGTATTATGTCAGAATGTAAAACAGTAACATTGAGAACACGTCCTTTGAAACATGGGATGCTTTCTTTCTATCTGGATTATTATCCGGGCTATCGTGACGCGGAAACGATGAAAACCATCCGTCACGAGGGATTGAACATCTATATTTATGCCAATCCCAAGAACCAGCGTGAGCGAGATTTCAATGCCACCATGTCGGAAAAGGCGGAAGCCATCCGATGCCGTCGCTTTGAATCCATCGTAAACGAACGATATGATTTCTTCGACAAACGCAAATACAAAGCTGATTTCTTGGAGTATTACAAGAAGCAGTTGCGCAAGCACGACCAAAAATGGGAGTTTGTATATCTGCACTTCTGCAACTTCGTGCATGGCAAATGCACCTTCGAGGATATTGATGTGGACTTATGCAACAAGTTCCGTGAATACCTACTTCATGCCAAACAGCTCAGACGAGACAAACCTGTCAGTCGCAACTCGGCTTCTGGATATTGGTCTACATTTAGAGGATTCTTGAAAATCCTATACCGCAACCGGATGATAAAGACCAATGTCAATGACTTTTTGGAAAAGATAGAAACAATAGATATTCCTAAAGAGGCTTTGAGCGCAGAAGAACTTTACCGTCTTGCTGAAACGCCATGCAAGAAGCCTGTTCTAAAGACAGCTTCGCTCTTTTCCATACTAACCAGTCTGCGAATCAGCGATATTCTCACCCTCACTTGGGAAGAAATCGTTGATTTCCCTGCCGGAGGCAAGTGCGTTCACACCATTACGGAAAAGACTAAAACAGAAGATATTATCCCTATCAGCGAAGAAACATTGGAGTTAATAGGCTACTCTCCGGAGAAAAAGGGCTTGGTGTTCCAAGGCTTGAAAAAATGTTGGACACAAGTTCCTCTGAAAGAATGGCTTCAGTCTGCCGGAATTACCAAACACATAACCTTTCACTCATTCCGCAGGACATACGCAACTCTTCAAGCAGCAGCCGGTACAGATCCTCGTACCATTCAAAGTAATATGGCACACAAGAACATTACTACAACGCAGCGTTACATGAAAGTCGTAGATGCCAACTAAGTGGAAGCGAGCAAGAAAATTTCATTGATCCGAAAAGGCTAAAGCAGCCTGATTTTATTACACCGAATAGGCTTAGAGTATGATTATTGAGTATAATCTATACTTTAAGCCTATATTTTCTTAAAAATATACCGCTTAACTGCATTCTTTTACAACTATTTGAAATAGCGCGTCTAACTTTGTGCCATCAATCATTTCAAATAATAATAGTCTATGACACATAGTAATCAAAATCACACAAAAAAGGCAAGTTTTATTTTTGCCGTGGCAGTTATCCTGTACGCAATAATCGCCACCTACATTTATAAGAATCATCAGGTAAATACCACTCCTGTTATACTTTGGACGGTAGGGATAATACTCACTTGTGCAATAGTGCAACGTTATTTTGAGAAATTTCTTGTCTTCATCGACATGGATTTTTCTTTTAGCAAGCAAATCATATCAAACTCGTCTATCCAGGAACTGCCGATAGAAAAGTCCGTTACTGAAGAATTGCCTATCTGTAAAGAAATACCAATTGTTGAAGAAACGCCCATCGTTGAAGAGCCGACAGCCAATAAAAATACTGTGCTCCACACCTTTGTTGATAATTATGAGGAACGACTTGCCGAAGTTGAGCGAGAGAAAGCCGCTAAACAGAAAGAGATTTTGAATGCCATCCACGAATACACCACCTTTGTAATGGCTGAGTATTTTACAAAAGAAGACCTTACCGTCCTTCATGAAAATATCGAGTACCTGGCACATGGTCAAACTGATTTATACAAACCCATTCAGTCAAAATCTGACAATCCTATCAAATCCATTGATATCAGGCATTACGCTTGGAATATCGGTGAACGACCGAATCTCAAACTTGAAAACAGGGCAATGTTTATACACATCCTTTTCCCACATGAACTGAAAGATGCAACATTGGACTATCTGGCTAAAAACCTGTGTACCCAAGATAACTGTAAAATACCTCTTGATATTCCGAAAAATGGGGATTACCACTTCAATTGTATGATGAAAGAGCAAGAATAATCAACTCTGCTCCACCAACTAAAATGATTTAATACGGAACGGCACTATTACTTCTGACTGACGATTTTCTGCGTAACATCATTCTCTTGCTTTGCAGCATGTTTAATATTTAAAATTATATGACATGCTAACAAAAGAGTTGACATTTAATGATTTGCCCGAAGTGGTAGGCGAACTGTGCGAGAGAATCGCAAGTATGGAAAATCTGCTGAAAGATAAACTTAATCAGCAGCACGAGGTAAAGGAGAACACACACGTTCCCATGACAGTAGAAGAGGTATGCAGCTATCTCGGCATCTCCAAATCCTCGTTCTACTACAAAGCCAAGCATGGCGGTATCCCTGTCATCAAGCAAGGGAAACATCTCTTTATCTATCGTGACGAACTGGACAAATGGTTGGAAACCGGCAGAAAGGGAAATGCTCCAATGAGCATAGAAGAGGAACACGCCCGAATATTGGCTTCAACCCGACATAAGGCTGCAACTAAAAACTGGTAGGATATGGAAAAGACAAACAAGAAGATTCCTACCACAGAGGAACTGAACACTTGTATAAAAGAGTCAGTGGTGAGTGTAACCGATGTATATGAGCAGCCTCCTGTTGTATTGATGGTCGGTGGTGCCACTATCGGAACTTTGGGAAATTTCAGTGCTTCCATTGGCAAGGCTAAGAGTAAAAAGACTTTCAATGTATCGGCTATTGTTGCTTCGGCATTGTGCAATGGCACGGTACTTCATTATCGGGCATCATTTCCTGAAAGCAAGCGGAAGATTCTGTATATAGACACCGAATAGGCAGAATACCATTGTAGAAAAGTGTTAGATCGTATTTTGCGAATGGCAGATTTCCCTAATGATAAAAATGCGGATAATCTGATTATGTTGGGTCTGCGCAAATACTCTCCCGAAATGAGATTGGCGATAGTCGAACAAGCCATTGGCGCAATCCCGGATTTAGGATTGGTGGTTATAGATGGCATTCGTGACTTCCTCTACGACATCAATTCGCCCAGTGAAGCGACTTCGGTAATCTCAAAATTGATGCAATGGACGGATGAACGGCAGATACATCTTCATACTATTCTACATCAAAATAAGGGAGACGAAAACGCACGTGGGCACATTGGAACGGAACTTAACAACAAGGCTGAAACTATTATTCAAGTGGAGAAAGACAAGAACAACCACGACATCAGTTGTGTTGAAGCTATCCATATCCGCGCTATGGAGTTCAAGCCATTTGCTTTCCGCATCAACGAAGAGGCATTGCCCGAACTTGTTGAGGACTATACCAAGCCCGAAGGGAATGTAGGCAGACCCAAGAAAGAGCCTTTCGACCCTTACCACGAAATATCTGAAATAATTCACCGCAATGCTTTGAGCATAGCTTTTGCCAACGGCAGCATCAGTAAGTACGATGTGTTGATAGACGCTCTCCAAAAAGCATACGAACAAGCAGGATGCAAACTCAACTACAACAAGGCTGTCGCTCTAAAAACATTCTTGCAGAACAAACGAATGATAGTGAATGAGAACAAGGTCTATTCGTTTAAGCCTGATTTTTACTATTGAGCAACCACTTGACTTTATTACAGGGGCATATATCTAAAGATAAATTCAAGTTCTATGATGGCAGAAAAAGACAGTGCCGATGTGCAAGGCTCGTTTCTGCCATCTGTTTTGCCAATCCTTATTGGACAGAACTTCAATTTATGGATACCTTTTTATTGTCTGACGAATAATCACTGATAATCATTCGTAATATGGTGGACTTGAATAATAGTTGCTCCCTTATAGTGCTTATATCACGGCTTTCTTTTGTAGAACAAATACAATGTGTTTCAACGAGATATGGCAATAAGTATTGTTGGTGAATACAGACAAAAGCGGCACTATAAAATAGAGAGTATTACCAATATCAACGGAATATCAGTGTGTATATTTCATCCAGTAAACATATTGACAGGTCTAACTTTTGAAACATTGTCTTTATTGCCAATCATATGTCGATTATCGCAATCATAAATAGACAAACATCACGGTATATCCGATATGATTTCAGCCTCGACAAGCCATTTTAATCCATTTTACGCTATATCTCATACAATTTGCCGATTATATAATCACGCTGGGCTTGCCCATTTGTACGAATAAAGGGAAGAGAGGTAGCCTAATACCCCATGCGAATAATCTCGCTTGGGAGGATGCCAACAGAAACAGCAAGCTGAAAAAGGATGGAGCGTCAGAAAATATAAAGATTTGCCGTAAGAAATCGCCTTATTGAGTAAGGGGTGTGACTTGAAGTCATATCCTTTGCAACTTCGGCAATGATTTTACTTGTGATAAGCCCCATTATCCCTATGAACTGCCAGAGGGGTGGTGTTGGACGACATTGGGAGATTTATTTGTGCTACAAGCAGGAAAGAACATAACAGCAAAAGATATTTATCCAGAACAATCAGAACAACACAATTATCCTTGTTTTGGCGGTAATGGGATTCGAGGTTATGTAACTAATAGTAATAGGAATGGTGAATTTCCAATAATAGGAAGGCAAGGAGCATTGTGTGGAAATGTAAACTTGGCT
Source organism: uncultured Bacteroidales bacterium (assembly GCA_934717185.1). Lineage (GTDB taxonomy): Bacteria > Bacteroidota > Bacteroidia > Bacteroidales > UBA932 > Egerieousia. The sequence continues at coordinate 11,163 of CAKUYQ010000037.1, forward strand.
ATTGGCGAATTTTATGCAACAGAACATGCTGTTGTTGTAGAACGCTTCTCTGATACTGATTTATTGTGGGCTTATTATACTTTGACGGAATTGAATTTGAATCAGTATGCTACAGCTACCGCACAACCAGGACTTGCTGTGAATGTAATAAATGATGTTGTTGTACCAGTTCCACCACTCCAAGAACAATGTAGAATTTCAAAGGTAGTAAAACTTTTGTTTTCTTTGGTTGATGATATAGAACAAGGCAAGCAGGATTTACAAGATACCATTATGCAAGCAAAATCAAAAATCCTCGACCTCGCCATTCATGGCAAACTCGTACCCCAAGACCCAACAGACGAGCCAGCCAGCGAATTACTCAAGCGTATCAATCCCAAGGCGGAAATCACTTGTGATAACGCGCAGTATGGGAAATTGCCGAATGGTTGGTGTATGACGAATATTGAAAGTCTTTTTGAAGCTGTTTCTGCAAAACGTGTTCTGAAAAGTGAATGGAAAAATAAAGGTATACCATTTTATAGAGCGCGTGAAATAGTACAATTGAGCAAAGAAGGATTTGCAAACAAAGACCTTTTTGTTTCAGAGGAACATTATGCAGAATTAAAAGAGAAATATGGAGTTCCAATTTGTGACGATATAATGATTTCGGCAGTTGGTAGTATTGGCTATACCTATATTGTTAAGAAAAATGATGTTTTTTACTATAAGGATGCAAGCGTTATTTGCTTGAAGAATATCAATCATTGGAATCCAACATTCTTCACTATATGGTTAACATCACCTTTTTTGCAAGAACAAATGTACAAAAACTCAAAAGGAACAACAGTTGACACCATCACTTTGGAAAAATTAAAAGGATATGCAATACCGCTTCCTCCCTTACAAGAGCAACACCGCATAGCAGCCAAAATAGAAGAGTTGTTTTCCCAACTCGACAACATGGCATCTTCGTTATAACCGCCATATTTAGCCATCGTAAGTGCCATACTTACGGTGGCTAAATAGCATAGATACGATTACCAAGTGACTACCTTGTCAACAATCTTCTGCTGCTCGCTTGCGGTGCGACGCAGATAAATGCGTGTGGTTTCAATACTCTCATGCCCCATGAGGTCGGCAAGCAGGGCAATGTCGTTGAACTTATCTAAGAAGTTCTTGGCAAAGCGATGGCGGAACGAGTGCGGATAGACCACTTCACGATTGATTCCATAGTTTTCGGCAAAGTGCTTCAGTTGAATGGCAATGCCACGGGTGGAAAGGCGGTTGCCTGTGCGATTGGTGAACAAATAGCCAGAGGTCAAGCCACGTTCTTTCAGCCATTTTGCAGCTTCGGTACATAGCCGCTTTGGAATGTAGATGCGGCGCATCTTTCCGCCTTTGCTGTACAGGTCAAGATAACCCACGCTAACGTGTTCTGCCTTGATTTGCAATAGCTCGCTGACACGTGCACCAGTGGCAGCCATAAACCACACAATGAAATACCACAGGTCGTAGCCATCGGCTTTCAACTTCGTCTTAAAAAACTTGTAATCGGCATCACTGATTACATTTTCCAAGAAGTTCTTCTGTTGCGCCTTTACAAACTTCATCTTCAACTTCTCTTGTTTGCTAAACTCCAAATACTTGTTTACTGCTTGCAAGCGCAGGTTCACTGTCTGAGGTTTGAAGTTCTCCACCAAATACCCCTTGTAAGCCAGTAGGTTTTTCTTGTTCACATCCTTGTAATGTTCAAGGAAATACGTCATCGTCCATACATACGATGTAATTGTGTTTTCTGCCAAGTTAGTCTTGGCAAGATACGCTTTGAATTGTGTTACCATATTGATTTGAGTTTAATGAATGGTAACAATATAAGATAACGTATCGCGCATTATCGCAATCTGCCTAAGGGATGGGCAGTTGCGCCTATGCAAATGTTGTGTTCTTTAGTTGATGGAGAGAAACAAAGTGGTGTTGAAAGAATAAATCTTGATGTAAAGTTTCTGCGTGGCGAGCGTGAAGCCAAAACTTTATCAACAGGAAAATATATTGCAGCAAACACCCTCTTGATATTGGTAGACGGAGAGAACTCTGGCGAAGTATTTCGTACCTCCATCGATGGTTATCAAGGTAGCACGTTTAAGCAGTTGGAAATCAAGGACGGTATGAATACAGACTATGTTTTACAAGTCATCAATTTTCATCGTAAGACATTACGAGAAAACAAAGTCGGCTCTGCCATTCCGCATTTGAACAAAAAACTATTCAAAGCTATTGAAGTGCCCATACCGCCTTACAAAGAACAACAAAGAATTGTAAATGCTATAGATAAAGCATTTACAACCCTTGATGCGATAATTGAGAACTTATAGACTTGTTCTTATACCATCCATTATGTCGAACAGTTCCTCTATCTTTGCCGTTATACGCAACTGTTCTGAAAATGGAGGTAGGAGGATCGACATGGACAGATATTTATCAAGTATGAGGTTGTGCAATCCTGTAGTTTGGGTTTGCATCAATCTCATGCTCCCTTTCTGATATTCTGCCAATAAGTAAAAATACAGATATCTACTCGTCAAAATTTTTTCTTCTTTTATTCTTAGAGCCATAGTGAAATTACTGAATGAGAATACTGCATCTTTACCTTCATACAGAATGGCTCTTCCTACAGGATTATTGTCACTACCGCCAGATTTTTCAACTATCAAATCCCCATTCTTCAAATGTCGCTGATTGAATGCACGTTGTTCTACATCAATGTACTCAATCTTTGAGTAATCAAGTTTGAAATCTTTTGTAAAATTAGCGTTACGGATAACACCAACATTTACAAATGGTTCTTTCTTACCTTTCCACAGGCCGTTGATGTTTTCGCAAATATCTTTTATTGTAGTTACTGCCCATCCCTTAGGCAGATTGCGATAATGCGCGTTATCACAAGTGATTTCCGCCTTGGGATTGATACGCTTGAGTAATTCGCTGGCTGGCTCGTCTGTTGGGTCTTGGGGTACGAGTTTGCCATGAATGGCGAGGTCGAGGATTTTGGATTTGGTTTGCTTGATGCATTCTTTAATGTTTTCTTTTCCGTTTTCAATTACATTAATCAAGCTGAACCAGTGCTTAATTTCTTCCACGATTCTAAGCTGCTCCTTTAAAGGAGGCAAAGGTATCATTCCATTACAAGCATCAGTGGTACTCAGGCGTGGCATCTTCACACCATATCCACATTGCAAAGTATAATCAAGAAAAAAAGGTGAACGCAAAACATGACAGACATATTCATTAGACAACATCCCGTATGTTCCAAAAGGAATTATCTCTGTTGTACAATATCCATCATTCGGCGTAACTAAAACCTTATTCAAATAAGTGCGTAATTTAGAATACAATATTTCCCCTGCATTAAACTTATGTCGTGTTCCCTTAACAGACCTTTCTCCTTTGGAAAGCCTTTGGATGATATTAGCCGTTTCTTTTTCTATATCCTCCAATTCTAATATCCACTCGTCTTTAGTAATATCATCAACTTGAATGTTGATGGTCGTACCATAGTTACTAATTTCTCCCAATGTCGTCCAACACCACCCCTCTGGCAGTTCATAGGGATAATGGGGCTTATCACAAACAGTTTTTGACCGCTTGGCATGTTTGATTTTGCCTTCCTTTATAAGGCGTTCTTTCTCAACCTTGATGCGTTCGAGCAGCACCGAGGCAGGTTCGTCGTTAGGTTTTTGTGGCACAAGTTTACCATGTATCGCAAGGTCGAGTATCTTTTGGCGTAACGCTTTTGTATTCATCGCTTTTCTTACTTTTCTGATTTATCCTCATTCATAAAGAATTGGCAAAACTCTCTTAACTGCTGTTGCATTTGTTCCTGTGGAATCAATATGCGCTTATACTCAGCAATCATTGTCGGACTCATGCTGCGACTCATGGCATACTCAACAACCACCTTGTCGGCATCGGGGCATAAGATGATACCAATGGAGGGATTCTCGTTTGAACGCTTCACGTCACGGTCGAGAGCCTCCAAGTAAAACTCCAACTGACCAAGGTCGCGCGGATGGAATTTTGTTTTCTTCAATTCCACTGCAACAAGAGCTTGAAGTCCACGATGAAAAAACAGCAAGTCTGCCTTGAATGAAGAAGCGCCTACATTCAAACGGTACTCTTGATCCATAAAGATAAAGTCCTTACCCAATTCAAGAATAAACTGCTTCATGTGTTCTATCAGTCCATGCTTCAGCTTCGACTCGCTATGTTTCTTAGGCAAGTTGAGGAAATCCACAAAGTAAGTATCTTTGAACATTATCGGAGAGTTGGGATAAGTTTCAAGCAAACCTTTCGACAGATTTGTCTTGTTACTCAATAACGCTGAATACGTCTGGTTCGATATACAACGTTGCAGTTCGCGTACAAACAAATGCTCTTTATGGGCATAAAGAATGTAGAACAAGCGCTCTTCCACGCTTTTACACCTGCACAATATCTCAATATGGTTTGTCAAAGTTGTTAGTGTCAAGATGTTGGGCATTTGTCCAGTTTGTGATTGGACAATTTGTGCAGTTTCTGACTGCACAATTATAGCCTCTCTTTGCTTAAATCCTATTTGTGCAGTTTCCGACTGCACAAATTTATCCGTCATGTATTTTCTTACAGCCGCAGCAAAAACTTCAGATGAATATTCATCATAAAACATCACCATGTTGTAAATATTTCTCTTGCTAAAGCCTTTGATATCAGGACGAGTGGAACGAATATATTCAGACAGTTGGGTTACAACTTTACTTCCCCATTCCTCATTTTTCAGTTTCTTTGAAACATAGCCACCAACATACCATGCACAAAGCAGAGATTGTTCATTGACTACACGTGATGCCGTACTTCTATGCTGTACTATTATATTCACCACTTCCGTAAATTCTCGTTCTTGGGAAGAGCTTATCAAATTCTTATTAATACTCATACTCCTTATTGTACTTTCTGTGGTTTATTGAATATAAAACGGCAGATACGTTTGGCTGCTTTCTGGTTTGCAGTTTCTATATCATCCTTGCCCCACTTATCAGATGTATATGAAGATAGTGCAGAAGCTATGCCAAATTGACTACCGACATAACCTTTCTTGTCTTGAACAAGAGTACCTTTCTTTGTCTTAAACCAATCCATACCAATATGCTTGTTGATATCTTCTTCAAGCAATATCTTATTACCAAGCAAGTTTACCATGTCGTCAAACTCCTCCTTGGTAATTCCTGCATCATCACGAATGGCATCTATATTATGGCCACTGGCGGGCATAATATGTTCCACGTTCACTTTGTCTGGTATAAAATCAAAAGACAATCCATGTTCCTTTGCATAGATGTACTCATTGAGATATACCAAGATGTTTCTGTCGTATTCTTGGAGGTCGGCAATTACGTCCTCTTCATTCCATGTAGTACAGATATGTGCATCAAAATCTGCTATGATAGCTTCTATCGGATATGATGGGTCTACCAATTTGAAGTTCTCATTGAACAGGAATGTCTTGAAATAGCGTGAGGAGAAACCGAAATCACTTACTTCAAGAAGAGCAAATAGTCTAAGCAAACATTCCATTATTGAAGTGACACCCTGCTCAGAAAGTTCATCCTCAGGCACTCTGAAAAGATAAGATATGAGAAAGAGCTTGAAGTTTTCATTAAACTTCAATAGCAGCTTGGTAATTGGATAATCTTGTATCAAATTCCAAATTTTCAATATTCGGTTGAACTTTTCACATATTTCCATCGGGTCGTCCAATAGAGACGGATTTATCACAGTATAATACTTTCTTACACCAGGGGTGTTCAACTGTCCTTCTTCATATTCATGTTTGTCGGCACGATTTATATACATAAACTGCTGAAGTACACTATCTATGTTTACCACTTTCTTTTGTGCCAATTCATCAGCTTGCCGTATAATCGGCTCCCATATACTTTTGAAATCAACTCCATCGGGGGCTTTAGAGAAAAGCTGGGCTGATATAATGTCGGCATCAGACAACGGCATACCTGTTGAGTTCAGCGAATTGAACATAGTTATAGCCTGTTCTATCTGCCAACTTTTAATTTCAATAATCTGGCACTTGTTCAAGAAACCATTTGCCAATACATCTAAATTGGACTCTTGGTAAGTATGAAGTTTCTCGTAGAAAGATTTGAAATTTCTGAAGAAATTGGTGTACTTATTATCTTTCTGCTTTCGAGGAAATTTATATACTGCTTTCTCTGCGTCTGCAAAAGTCCGAGCTTCAATGATATTTTTCAACTCATCTTTATACAGTTCATTGATAGACACATTTTCCAAGATTTTTACACCTTTGGCTTTGTTCCAATCTTTTTCTATGTCTATCTGTTTTCTTACATCAGCACGATATAAAATCTCAAAAATGTAGTCTAAACTTTGCTGTAAACTTCTTTTCAATCCTGCCGCTTCTTCTGTTTCCGCCATTGAACTCAAAACTTCTGTTATACGTAAGTGCATAGCTTTGAGCAAAAGCAAAAATGTTGTTGTTCTTTGCTGTCCGTCGATTAGATTCAAATATCCATCTTGTGAGCAATCAATAATGATAGTGCCGAAGAAATACGGATCTTCAGCGTCTTGGGCTATGTATGATTCTACATCTTGCCAGAGTTTGTCACAATTTGTTGTGTTCCACGAATATGCCCTTTGGTATTCTGGAATACGAAAAATATCTGATTTCCTTAAATATACTCCAATAGTTTGGAGTTTTGGTTCTATTTCTTTAGCCATATAAATTCTATTTATTCATTAATATCTCCCAACAACTTCTCTAACTCACTCACCGCCTTGCTGATGCTTTGGCTCTGCTCCTTGATGCTTGCCATAAGTTCAACAAGTGTGTACTGTTCTTCCTCGCCACCTTGCTTTATCCATGTGATGTCGAGCGAAGTCTTGTCGCGAGCAATGAGTTCTTCAACGACGTATTTACGCCAACGACCCGATGGGTTGCTTTCGGCATTATAGGTCTCGACGCGGGCGTTGATATTCTCGGGATTGTAGCACTTAACGAAATCGTCAAGGTGGTGACGCTCCAGTTTGTTGGTGGCAAGGGTGTGTTTGATGTCCGTGCGGTAGTCGTAGTACCACACTTCTTTGGTAGGCTGCCCTTTAGTGAAGAACAGCACATTGGCTTTTACACCCTGTGCATAGAATATGCCTGTAGGAAGGCGGAGAATAGTATGTAGATTGAAGTCGGCGAGTAAGCGTTTGCGGATGGTTTCGCCAGCACCGCCCTCAAAGAGCACGTTGTCGGGCAATACCACGGCAGCACGACCGCCCACTTTCAGCATCAACATCATGTGCTGAAGGAAATTAAGTTGGTTGTTCTTCGTCTCTACATAAAAGTCGGGGCGATTGAGTTCCACAGAACCGGCAGGACGCTGACCAAAAGGCGGATTGGCAAGGATGACATCAACAAGCGTCTTTGGCTCACACTCCAAAGAATCTGCACAAGTGATGGGACTGCGGTCGGTGCCCACGCCATGCAAGTAGAGGTTCATGGAGGCAAGTGTAACAACAAGTGAAGTGTTGTCAACACCATACAAGGCTTGGTTGCGCAGAAAATCGCGCTTTGCCTTGTCCTGCGACTGATGCTTCATATAGTCGTAGGCAGCAAGAAGGAAACCACCTGTACCACAGGCAGGGTCGCAAACAGTCTCTCCAATCTGCGGACGTATGCAGTCTACCATAGCTTGAATAAGTGGGCGCGGTGTGAAGTACTGCCCTGCACCGCTCTTCTTGTCCTGTCCGTTGCGCTCTAAGATGCTTTCATAGATAGCACCTTTCACATCGGCATCCATCACCAGCCACTGTTCCTCGTCAATCATGGTGATGACCTTCTTTAAGTAGACAGGCTTGTCTATCTTGTTCTGCGCCTTGGTATAGATTGTGCCAATGAGGTTGTCTTGTGCGCTGAGTACTTTCAGTGTGTCCTCATACTGCTTCAAGAGTTCCAACCCATCGAGAGCGACAAGTTCGCTCCATTGGTAGCCAGTAGGGATAGCCGACTCTTCGCCAAACATCTCCACGTTTTCCGCATCCATTTTGAGGAAGAGCAAATAGGTGAGTTGCGTGATGTAATCGGTAAAGCCAATGCCTTGTCCTGCAAGTGTAGTGGCGAGGTTCCAAACTTTCTTGGTGAGCGACTGCTCGGTTGATATGTTGTTTGCCATTTTTATGCTGTTTTTCTTAATACTACAAAATTAAACAATGAGAGCAAGGCTTCATCCGCATTCTTCATATTTCCGAAAGCCGCTATCATCTGTGCCGCTTGTGTCTTGTCGTCCTCGCGAATATCGCGCACGGTGCAGGCTCCGTTGGCTGCGATGTAATCTACAATTTGGCTCATCAGTTGTTTCTGCCGGTCAGAAATATTACGATGCCATTGCCCGCACCATAAGTTAAAGTACTGTCGGGCGGTGGTGCATACGCAGTCCAACCGCTCTATTTGATGGAAAGCATAGCGCACCAACTGAATGATGTTGGTAAGCGCATCGCTTTCTTCCTTTTTGGTAGCACGACGCACACAGCCGGGACTGATGATGGCGTATGAGTTCCAAAGTTGTTTAGGACTGAACTTGTTATTCTCCAATTTCAGTTTGTTCTCCAAGTCCTTCAGCATGGCGTATGTAATGGGCGCACCCTCTTGATTGTAGAGTATACGCAACGCCTCAATTTCATCGCAATGCTCTCGGCAATACTGCTCAAAAGCACTTGTCGTTTCCTTGGCTTCCTCCACCGAGAAGCCTTTTGAGATGAGCGTATCTTCACCTGGCATCAACGTGTTTACAAAGCCAGCAGCCAAAATAAGGATATATCGGCGCACATCGGCATGATTGGCAATGGGCGCAACAAGTCCCTTGCGCTCGCTATTTGGCTCATCAATGTTATAGTATGGCGGCAAGGTATTGTTCTCCAATGCTTGATAAATGCGTTGAGCGATATTCTCCATTGTTTCATTAGCCAAACGCTCAAACTCCTTGCGCTGGTCCTTGTCAGTCTTGTTGTGCAAGCGCGACAATGTGGCTGCCAAACGCTTTAGGTAGATGTCTGGCAAATTGCCGTGGGCTATGCGTTCAAGCAGTTCTTTCAGCGTGATGGTTTGGACATCTGGGCCTTCCACCATCGTAGGAATAGACTTGGCGTGTTCCGTCACTCCAACGGCATCTACCAAGAAGAAACAATCTTTACTAAAAGCATTGGGCGTAACGGCACGCAGTTGTTCATCGCCAATGGTGCGTACCCCACGACCTTTCATCTGAATGTAAAGCGGTTCTGACTCCACGTCACGCATGAACATTACCACTTCGAGCGGTTTCACGTCCGTACCTGTGGCAACCAGCGTGCAAGTGACGGCAATGCGGAAGTCACGGTCGTTGCGGAACTGGCGTATCAGTTCGTTGCTATCTCCTGACGAATAGGTAATCTTCTGTACATAACGATTCATGTCGGCATTGGGGCAAACCTCGCAAAACACTTCCTTGGCTATGTTTGCAATGTTTGTGGCATGTACCTCGTTAAGGGCAAATATCAAAGTCTTGGGCAGATATGCAAAGTTCTTTTCACGCTGTGGGTCGTTGAACATTTCTTCGTAAACGGCATCACGATAGGTAGTGAGAATGAGTTTAATCTGCGAGGGGTTGATGATACTGCGGTTCAACTCTGTTTTGGTATAGTTCTTCGTTTCACGATTGCTTACCTCCTCCGTCTTGCCCGTGTATCGCGTTTCCACTTTCACGTGTTCGCCTTTCAATATAGCACCACCATTCTCTGTGGCTTCCGTTTTGATGCGATAAACACGGTGGTCTACATTCACACCGTCCACAATACTCTTTTCGAGCGTATAGTTCACAATGCGGTTGTTGTTGAAAAACGCCATTGTTTCGGGAATGGGCGTAGCTGTCAAGCCAACCAACCGCGCCGTGTCGAAGTATTCGAGCACTTTGCGCCAGTTGCCGTAAATGCTGCGGTGGCACTCATCAATAATTATCATATCGAAGAAGTCATGCGGCAAGTTGGGATTGTCTGGCAATGTCACTTCGATTTCAGCATCTTCTGTGTCATCGTCGTCATTGTCCTCAATCGGTTCGCCTTTCAGCAAAGAGAAGAGCCGCTGAATGGTAGAGATAATGACATTACTGTCTGAGGGTATTTGGGCAGAGTGCAAGCGTTCCACCCCGAAAATAGTATTAAAGGCTTCGCCATTATCGGTCAGGCGGAAAGTACCAAACTCGTTTTCTGCCTGTTTGCCGAGATTGTTGCGGTCGACAAGGAACAGCACACGGCGCATATTGGTGTAAGAGAGCATACGATAGGCAGTCAAGCAAGCTGTGTAGGTTTTGCCTGCACCTGTGGCAAGCACCATGAGCGCACGGTTCTGCCCACTGCGGAAACTTTTCTCCAATTCCGTAATGGCTTCGTACTGGCAATCGCGCAATCCTTTCTTGCGCAAGGTGGGCAGTCCGGCAAAAGGGTCGTCAATGCCCAACAACTTTACTATTTCGCGAGGCGTATGTATGCGGTTCAGTTCGTCCCAGTCGGTATTTGTTTTGCGGTAATCCTCAAAAAGCACCACTTTGCCATTCGATTTATAGAGCATGGGCAAGGGTTTCATCCATGTCTGATAACAATTGGGCACACTCCGGGCATAAGTAGTAACTTGGTCGCTCACGCCTTGCGAACTGACATCCACTTCCTCACGCTTGGCTTCGAGCACACCAACCGCCTTGCCGTTGATGAACATGAAGTAGTCTGCCTCCTTGTTTCCTTTGAGCAGTCCTTCACGCACAGCCACAGCCGTCATGGTAGGTTCATACTCGTCACGGTTGACAACTTGCCAACCTGCCTCATAGAACCATTGGTCTATCTTGATTCTTACCTTTTCTTCTGGTGTCATATGCAATTCCCTCTTTACATAATATAATATTATGCAAAGTTACTACTTATCAGTGAGAAACTTGCAAGGAATCGGCAAAGACTGACATCGTATGCTGAAAATCAGTAGTTTTCTATAGCTTCGTGTATAATCTTGGCAGGCCAAAAGAAAAGTCTATCACGGCTTGACTTTATTATCGCTCCATATATATGCGGTTATTAAAGTCAAGTTCAATGTAAGTGGATGGGGTGATTTCAAATACCCCCATCGCGCAACGAAGCTCAATGACATACATTCCAAAGGGAATCGTTTCAACCGAACACCTTCAATATTCAACGTTACAAAATCAGGATAGCATCGGTTGAAACGATGTCATCCCATACGTTTTTGTTTGAAACATTTAGAAATGTCGTGTAAACAGAGGTTAAATACGTTAAATATCACCCTTTTAGGAAGTGAAAATACGGAATTAAGCCACTTTTCTATCTTTTCGTCAGCAACTTATTGATAATCAATGATGATTATATGTTGCATCGGAAACTATTGTTTTAGGCTATCGCTAATTGATTTACATGTACAACACATAGAGGCGGTGTGCGTTGTTTAACGACTTTTCGTTAATCTCATTTGTTGTCATAATTTTCTATTTTGCTTTTCCCTCATGAAGCTCATTCACAAGAAAATCGTAAACATAGCCTGGGCTTTGGTAATACAGAGAAGTTTTGTCATTTAGTAAGAGCTGATACGTTTCTGAATTCAAAACTGTAGAAAGAGCATCCTGCATTGTGGAGGTTTCTCCGTGTTGTATCAGCAGTATGGCAAGTTTTGTTACCATATCGTCTTTCATCATTATTTTCTCATCCACCATCATTTTACTCGTTTTAATAGTGATACCGCTTTTTCTGTTCCGAAGAAATACTGAATGGTCATTCCTTTCATGTATTTCAGTTTCTTCACAAGCGTTGGCAAATCTATCAACTGGTTTTCATATTTCCACAATTGAACTCCAACCCTGTCATCTGCTATCGGACCAACAACTATATCATATTGATGAATTGGATCACCCGTCACATTGCTTCTGTTGGCAAGTATGAATTCAGCCCATTCTTCGCTATATTCTTTAAAACGAAGAATTTGCAGCTTTTGCATTTCGCTTTCATCAACCTCATATTCCATAACTACAGGTTCTCCCTCTTGCAACTGCTCTGTTTTGATTCGTGCCATATTCAAAGCTTGTTCAAAATCGGCTGAAAGATAAAAGCCATGTCCAAAATCCTTATTCGGTTTTGATTTCATCAAGTCAATAGCATCAAAGCTTTGGTTTGTCCCGTGATAAAGTTTCATGCGATACCTCCTCCCAATTTATGGCAATATTCCGTCATTTCATCTACAGCCGATGCAAAGGATTGAGTATGCATATAGTCGTAATGACGTTCAACAAAACTAATGCCTTTATAACGCAGTAGATAGTTGAAAGCCTGCTTCAATGTCAAACCATGACGCTTGCCAAATTCCCTGACAAATATCACGGTCCATTCTATCTTGTCATTTATATTGTATTCCATTGCAATATTTTTTTGTTAGACCTATTGATTTGCCGAAATATTAAGAAGTTTCTCTGCTTCTATCTCAATCAGGCTCTTCTTCGTCTGCCAGCCACTTGGCTATCCTCTTGTTTTCAACCAATACTATCTTGATGCGATTGATGCCTTTCTTTGCCGTGCTCTTCATTTATTTTCTTTGTCTACAAAGGTAGCTACAATCTTGGATAATCAAGAAAGATTACGGAAATAATTATCCATATTATTGCGTTTTTTCATTTATTTTTGTCATTGCTTTTGAGACAATAAAACATTAACAATGCAACGAAACAGAATGAACATATTTCCAACAACAACCACAATTCAGAGCAACAAACGCACTGAATCTGTGTTGAGTGTTCATGTTTTACGCATTGAACCTCGTATAGTAAATACTTTCCAACGAACATAGCGAGTACACTTTTGTACTTTGAGTGAGAATATAAGCTGAATAGTTGGAGAGTCCTTACCAAACTTTCCAACAACAACTTTACCCCTGTTTCATTTGAACAAGTGAAGAGAATAATTGAAAATCAAGTGGAACAATTTAATAAGAAAATAAATGATAAGGAGGATTAACAATGAGTGAATATACTACCATTTATTTAAGATGCAAGGAGATACCTTTGTTGAAGTACAAAGAGCATCCTTCGTATGAGGAATATCAAAAGTTATCTAATGAAGATTTAATGAAAGTCAATCGTGAGATTGATGAATATAACAAACAAGTCACCAAGTCTTTGGGATGTAAATTGTTTTATCTTAGCACTACTCCAAGCCGAGAGTTGACGATGCTTCCATGGAGTCCTTCTCCGAGTATACTAACCAAAGGCCTGCTTGATGAGATTCTTTATTTCTACCGAGAAGAGATTGATAATTACAAAAATGCTATTGCTAAAAATAAAGAAGATATAGCCAAGTTGGAGGTCCGTATAACCAAAGCAAATGTCAATTTGTACGGTAGAATCAGCAAGGAGATAGACGAATGCTATGAAAGAATAAACTTTGAAGAAGAAGAACTCGAACACTACCAATACTTGTACAACAAATTTGCTTTCTGTAGCAGTATCATAAACAACGAATCAAATTCAGGTAAGCGTCTCCGCGATTACGTATTGATTGATGTATCAGATGAGGGTATCTTTGCTGTGTTCAATCAATAGTAATA
>CAKUYQ010000038.1 GCA_934717185.1 uncultured Bacteroidales bacterium
TCAAAAAAAACCGCTACAGATAGCTGTAGTGGCGTTTTTTGTCTTTTTCCGACCTTCCCAAGTGTCAAAGATGGGAATATGCAACCCTCACTCAATAAAAAATACTTAGACAGATTCAAAAAGCAACGGAAGTTTGACACTTTGTCGGGAAGCAAAAATTACAAACGCCTGTCTGCCTCAATTACGGCGTGAGCCAATTTTATTGTCTCTGCCCCCTCTTTAACATCATGAACCCTAATAATATCCGCACCACGCACAAGAGCTAAAAGGTTAAGAGCCACCGTGCCGCAAAGAGCCTCGGCAGGATTGGTTCCTAACAGTTTCCATATCATACCCTTGCGAGACAACCCAATAAGAATCTTTCGCCCCAACTCCCTCTTTATCCTGCCCGTATTGCAAAGCAGATCGTAATTCTGCTCAACAGTCTTGGCAAAGCCCAATCCCGGATCCACAATATAATCCGTAATACCATACCCCGCTGCCCTTTTCTCAAACTCCTTAAAATACTCAACAACCTCATTCACAACACCATTAGGGTAGTTGCACATCTGTTGCATGGTAGATGGCGTACCTCTCTTGTGCATAGCAATATAAGGAAGTTTCAGCTTCCCGACAATTGGCAGCATTTTGGGATCATCTTCTCCGGCCGAAATGTCATTGACAATAAACTCACCTATTATATCGTAAGCAAGTTCAACGGTTCTGCTGTAAAAAGTATCTATTGAGATCTTATATGGTCTGCCGGATGGGAGGAGAGACAGCACAGGCTTAAGGTACTCCCACTCCTGCTCCTGGCTCACAGGGATTGAACCGGGGCGGGTTGAACAACCTCCAAGATCTATTATATCCGCACCAAGCTTATACATCTCCTCTATTCTCTTTATAGCCATCTCTTCATTTGTACATCTGCTGTCCTCAAAAAAGGATTCATTATTAATGTTCAATATTCCCATTAACTCCTTCATAACCGTATTCTTTATCTGTTGTACCGGCAAATGTATAAAACATGTTGGATTTTTGCTACTTTTGTGCTTTTAACAGATTACCCATTTATGATAGAGAACAGATTAACAGCTATTACGCCAATAGACGGCAGATACAAAGACAAAGTAGAAAAGCTTGCAGATTATTTTTCCGAATATGCTCTTATCAAATACCGCATAAGAGTAGAGGTTGAATATTTCATAGCGCTTTGCGAGCTGCCGTTGCCTCAACTTGCAGACTTTGACAAGACAAAGTTTGAAGCACTCAGAAATTTGTACATAGAATTTACTCCTGAGGATGCAGAAAAGGTAAAGGCAACTGAAAAGATCACAAATCACGATGTTAAAGCTGTTGAATATTACATAAAAGAGGCTTTTGAAGAGTTAGGTATAGCCAAATACAAAGAGTTTGTACATTTTGGGCTAACCTCGCAAGACATAAATAACACAGCGGTTCCGCTCTCGCTTAAAGAAGGTATGGAGGAGTGCTGGTTGCCGCTTGTAGACAACGTTGTAGAGACCCTTGAAAACATGTCAAAAGAGTGGGAGAATGTACCGATGTTGGCTCATACACACGGACAACCGGCCTCCCCTACAAGATTAGGAAAGGAGTTTTATGTGTTTGTAGCAAGAGTAAACGAGCAGTTAAGGTTGCTTAACACAATACCATACTCTGCAAAATTCGGCGGGGCGACAGGAAACATGAATGCCCACAATTTCGCCTATCCGGGCATAGACTGGAACTCTTTTGCCGTAGACTTTGTGGAAAACAGATTAGGGCTTAAACGCTCCTACCCTACCACTCAGATTGAGCACTACGACAACCTTGCGGCTCTGTTCCAGAACATGGAGAGGATAGACACCATATTAATGGATCTTTGCAGAGACGTATGGACATATATATCAATGGATTACTTTAAGCAAAAGGTAAAGGCGGGAGAGGTTGGCTCATCTGCCATGCCGCATAAGGTAAACCCAATAGATTTTGAAAACGCAGAGGGAAACTTTGGAGTTGCTAATGCAATATTCACACATTTGGCGCTCAAACTGCCGCTATCGAGAATGCAGAGGGATCTTACAGACTCAACAGTACTTAGAAACGTTGGAGTTCCGGTTGCACACTCAATGATTGCATTAAAATCACTCGCCAAAGGATTGGGAAAACTTATTCTTCACCGCGAGACATTGGAGAGGGATTTGGAGAACAATTGGGCCGTTGTAGCGGAAGCCATTCAGACAGTACTCAGGAGAGAGGGCTACCCTAACCCATACGAAACTCTAAAGGCGCTTACTCGCGGACACGACGGCATAAACAGAGAGAGCATTGCAGAATTTATAAAGGGGCTTAATGTCTCAGATTCCGTAAAAAATGAGCTTTTATCCGTTACTCCACAGAATTATGTTGGGAAATAGACAATTAAATATTGGCAATATGAGAAAGATATTAGGTTTTATAAGTTTTATTTTACTTGCAGTTTCCGCTTTAGGGCAGAGCAGGGTACATGTAGATTATGATAAATATTTTACCCCTTGCAGGATGAGGTTGGATTTGGTCTTTGCCGGTGACGCTGCAAAACAGGAAGTTTTCCTTGGAAATATATCTAAAGAGGTTGAATGGAGCGGTTCCAAGACCATACTTGCAGATCCGTTTGAGTATGGAGAGTATTTTTTGGAGGTAATAGCAAAAAACAATGTTGTAATATTTTCAAAAGGATTCAACACACTGTTCCAGGAGTGGCGCACAACCGCAGAGGCAAAGGAGATTAGAAAGGCATTCAACTCATCTTACGTAATCCCTTATCCGCAGGATCCTGTAACAATAAGGATAAGCGAAAGGAGAAAGGATACCGGAAAATTTGAGGAACTTGCATCGTTCAAAGTAGACCCTAACGACAAACTTATCTGCACAAAACCAGACAATCATTTTAAGGTAGACACACTGCTTTACAACGGAGAGTGTTCCAAGAAGGTAGACCTGCTGTTTGTTGCAGAGGGCTACACAAAAGAGGAGATGGACAAGTTTAGGAAAGACGCAGCAAAGTTCATGGGGTATCTTTTTGAGATGGAGCCATATAAGAGCCGCAAAAACGATTTTAACATTTGGGCTGTAGAGGCTGAGAGTGAGGATAGCGGCACAGACTTTCCGCATCTTGATATCTGGAAAAACACAGCAGCGAACTCCAACTTCTACACATTCAGAACAGACAGATACCTCACTGCTCCAAACCAGACAGATGTCTGCAAATTAGCGTCAAACGCGCCGTACGATGCAATTTATGTAATTGTAAACACCAGTACATACGGCGGTGGAGGCATCTATAATTTCTATGGTCTTAGCATGAGCGACCACAAATATGAGGCAGAGGTATTTGTTCATGAGTTCGGGCACAGTTTTGCAGGTCTTGGTGATGAATACTACGATTCCGAAACATCATACGAGGATTTCTACAACATTAAGATTGAGCCGTGGGAGCCGAACATTACCACAAAGGTGAATTTTGCAGAGAAATGGGAGGATATGGTAGGCAGTAATGGTGTTGGGCTGTTTGAAGGTGGCGGATATATGGCAAAAGGGATTTTCCGCCCAAGAGAGGACTGCAGGATGAAAACCAATACAGCAAAAGATTTCTGCCCTGTTTGCCAAAGAGCAATTAACAGAATGATAGATATTTATACTAAATAACAGGTAATGCTTGACAAAGATTACAACTACTATCTCTTTGATGTTGACAGAACTATATGGGCATTTGACAAAAATGCCCATAGTGCAATATGCAAACTCTTAGATCATTTCTTTGTTGGTGAACGCTTTGGCATTACAGATAAGGATGAATTTGTTAACAGATACGAGAAGATAAACAGGCATTTGTGGGAGAGATACGAGGCAGGTGAGATAACCAAAGAGGTTCTCAGATCCTCACGCTTTCTTCACACATTCAAAAGTTATTTCAAGCATGAGACTGAGGATGGCAGGTCTGTCAATGAGTATTCGGCCAATTATAAAAAAATAAAGAAGCTCTCCGACAAATTTACCTCTGCATACGTGGAGCAGATGGTAATGGAGACGGCTTTGGAGCCGGGGGCAGACATAGTTCTAAGAACCTTGCATGAGAGGGGGAAGAAGATAGCTGTAATAACGAACGGTTTTGCAGAGATGCAATACCGCAAGTTGGCCAATTCGAGAATTGGAGGGTATATAGATGCTTATATAATATCTGAAGAGGTGGGATACTTAAAACCGCATCCTAATATCTTTAATGCCGCACTTAAGGCATTGAACGGGGTGAAAAACGAAACATTGATGGTAGGAGATGACTTTGCCAACGATATTGAGGGGGCAAGGGCTTTTGGAATAGACCAATACTACTATAATCCGTTCCACAAGGGGTATGGCAACGCGCCTACTTACGACAAGCCTACGCTACTCAACCTTATCTGACAGTGTTGTTTTTGTCGGGAAAAATATAAATATCCTCATCCGGCTCATGAAAAAGATACTCCTCACGGGCAAACTTTTCAAGGCTATCCTTGTTGGATGACAGCTCATTCAGTTTTTCGTCGAGGTTCTTAATCTGGGAGCGGTAATATTCTTTCTGCGCCTCCTGGTTTCTTACAAGTCTCCTGTCTCGCAACCAGCTGTAGATATTGTTCGAATCAAAGAAAAGAATCCATGCCAATGCAACAACTGCAACAATAAGGTACTTGTTCTTTAACAATTTTAGCATTTTTTGTTTATTTTTGGATTGCGTTTTAGCAGTTCACTTGGTGCAAAGGTAAAAAACCAACATTACTTTACAAAGATTTGTTTACAAAGTTTTATGGAAATACTACAGAAAATAAGAGATACGGCAGTTAATCTTGCAACAGATGCAAGATACTCATTACCAAGCTTTACTCAAAGCTGGGCAACTCTGCTGGTATATCTGTTGTTCAGTCTGCTGCTGAGCATTGCGCTTATTGTTATACCCACAGGGATTGTATCTAACCAGTTGTTCACATATATCGTTACAATGATCCCTCCTTTTGTCTACCTGCTGCTGATTGGCAGACGAAGGAGGTTTAAAGAGGTACCTATAGTTAAGGCAAACAACGGCAAATTGAACACATTCTCTGTTTTTTTTATAGTAACGTTGCTCACTCTCCTACTGCAGATTGCTACAGATCCGCTAACATCTTGGATGACAATGCCTGATTACTTTAAAAAACTTCTGCAATCTCTCATAAACGGCTCTATGAGCCAGATAATTGCCATAGTCATTGCAGCTCCGTTGCTGGAGGAGCTGTTGCTCAGGGGCTTTATTGAGAGAGGACTGATATATCATATTGGAGGCACAAAAGCCATTTTTGTAAGCGCCGTTATATTTGGAGTCATGCATTTTAATCCATGGCAGGCACTGCCCGCTTTTATAATAGGATTAGCTCTTGGTTGGATCTACTGGCGCACCCACAACCTTTGGCTTACCATACTTATGCATTTTATAACAAACGGAACATCTGTGATAACAACAAAATTGTTTCCCGGGTACAGCATGTCTGATTCCTTTCTGCAGGATATAATGAGAGATTATGCAGGAGATGGGGCATACGTTGTGCTTGTATCTGTGTGTGCCGCTCTTGCAGCTGTTTTGTTTTACTACCTTAACAGGAAACTCTCTTGCGGTAAAGAGCTGTTTCCTATGGCAAAAAAAATTTGAAATGAACAATACTAAACTATACCCGCTACTGTTTATTCCGGAACCTCACGAAAAGGTATGGGGCGGAAACAGATTAAAGAATATACTTAACCTTGAGTTTTCAACGGAGGATTATCCCGGGCTTACAGGCAAAGATCCTATTGGCGAAAGCTGGGAGATATCCGGAATGCTTAACGACAGCTCTGTTGTTGAGAACGGTTTCTTTGCAGAAAACTCATTGGAGGAGTTTGTAGATACTTATATGGGCGATGCCATTGGAGAGAATATCTTCCAGTATTACAGAGGGCAGTTTCCTCTGCTGTTCAAGGTGTTGGATGTTGACGGCAAGTTATCACTCCAGGTACATCCCAATGATATTGTGGCTATGGAGCGAGAAGACAGCTACGGCAAAGCAGAATGCTGGTATATAATGGAAGCAGATCCAACGGCAAAGATCTATATGGGATTCAACAGAGATCTTACACCAAGGGAATTTTATGAAAGATGCAAGAGTGGAACCATTGAAGAGGTACTTAATGTAATACACCCAAAGAAGGGAGATACATTCTATATTGCACCCGGGACCGTTCATGCAGCTGCAGGCGGAATCCTTATAGCAGAGGTACAGCAATGCTCAGATGCAACGTATAGACTGTACGACTGGGGAAGGGAGTTCAATCCCGCTACGGCACGCAAGATGCACTTGGAGGATGCCATTGATATCATAGACTACAAGAGATACAATCCTCTTTTGCACTACTCCAACACGCTTATAGCATTAGATGATATACGTACATCCTCTAAAAACGAGAACAGATCTGTTACCATAAGTAATACAGAGTATTTTATAGTAAATGCAATTGAACTTAACTCGGCAAAGCGCATCTATCCATCTCAAATGGGGTCTTTTATTGTATATGTTGCAGTGGAGGGGAGTATGGAGATTGTTACCAATGACATGAATGTCTTAAGGCTTGAGAGAGGCAGGTCTGCCATGATTCCGGCCTCTATGGAGGATTTTATCATAAGGCCGGCAGCCGGCAACTCTGAAGACATCTCCGTGTCAAACGGCTCAATATTACATGGAAAAAATGTTATACTGGAGATATACATGCCCCAACCGCAAGAGGAGGAGGATGATTATCTTATTTGATTATGGTTATGGCAGGAGAGGTTAGAATAGACAAGTTTTTATGGTGCATAAGGGCCTTTAAGACAAGGTCAGATGCTGCCGAGGCCTGTAAAACAGGCAAAGTCTCCATAAACGGGACAGAGGCAAAATCATCCAAAGAGGTAAAGGCCGGAGACCGGATTATGGTTAGAAAGGGTGCTGTCCACTACGAATATATAGTAAACGCCCTTGTAGACAAGAGACAGGGTGCAGCACTTGTAAAGAACTATGTTACAGATATAACACCCCAGACAGAATTAGACAAATTGGTTGCGCCTAAAGAGACAATTTTTCTAAAAAGGGAGCGTGGCGAAGGGAGACCCACAAAGAAGCAACGCAGGGAGATTGATGCTTTATTCGACAGCTTTGACTACAACGAAGATGAGGATGAATAAAAAAGGTGGCAGATGCCACCTTTTTCTTTAAATTCGCTATTTTTTGAAGTAACGGTTGTACAACCCTTCGAAACCTTTTCCATGACGAGCCTCATCCTTACACATCTCATGAACAGTGTCGTGGATAGCATCGTAATTGTGCTTCTTGGCTAAAGTTGCAATTCTCTTCTTGTCCTCACATGCACCGGCCTCAGCCTCCATTCTCTTCTTTAGGTTAGTCTCTGTATCCCATACAACATCACCTATAAGCTCTGCAAATCTTGCAGCATGGTCTGCCTCCTCAAAAGCATATCTTCTAAATGCCTCGGCAATCTCAGGGTAACCTTCTCTGTCTGCCTGACGGCTCATAGCCAAATACATTCCAACCTCAGAACACTCTCCGGCAAAGTGTGTCTTAAGACCCTCCATTACCTCTTCATCACAACCTTTAGCTACACCAATTACATGCTCATCTGCAAACTGAAGCGCACCCTCTGTCTCTACCATCTCTTTGAATTTAGATTTTGGAGCTTTACAAAGTGGACAAAAATCAGGAGCCTCGTTACCTTCGTGAACATAACCACAAACTGTACAAATAAATCTCTTTTTCATGATAGTGAACTTTTTAATGTTTATTATTGTTTTATTTTCTATTTCTATTTTGAATAATTGTTTGTTTTGAATTATTCTAATGCAAAGGTATAACAATTATTTTAATCTGCAAATTTTTTTTACTACTTAACAAAAAAATAAGCAGTCTGTTTTTGTCATTAATGCTACACTATAAAACATAAACGCTGCTGTTTAAGCTGTTAGCTTACGCGCAACTTTTAATGTAATATAATCATAAACAGTTTTTTCTCTCCACGCCATAATTAGCTTTGGCATTGGCTTTAGCTTTGGCCTTAGCTAATTTAATTTTACACTCATTATTTTCTTTACCCTCTTTACTCAAAAGGCCAAAGCCAACGCTATTAACTATAAACTTTTATTGTGGTTACAAAAATTTGCTATATCTTTGCGCCCTACAAAAAGGCATCTTTTTTGGTGCAATGGGGCCTGCATATTCAGGCTGAGTAACACATTTTTTAATTATGGAAACACTATTATTTAAAGGTAATGCCAGAAAGATTGGCAACAAACAAGACCTTAAGCAGCTTAGAAGAAGCGGTGAGGTACCATGCGTTATCTATGGCGCAAACGTTGAGAATGTTAACTTCTCTATAAGCGAGAAAGAGCTTAGAAAAGTAACCAACACACCTAAATCATTTATCATTGATATTGAGGTTGAGGGCAAAACATACAAATGTGTATTCCACGATGCACAGTATCATCCTGTAACAGACGCTATCCTTCATGTAGACTTCCTTGCTATCTCTCATGAGAAACCTGTTATCATTGATGTACCTGTTGTTATCACCGGAGTATCCGAGGGTGTTAAGCAGGGTGGTAAACTTCTTGTATCTGCAAGAAAACTTAAAATCTCTGCAGATATGGATAATCTTCCCGACAATGTTGTTGTTGACATTACCAACCTACAGCTTGGCAAGACCATCGTAGCAGGCGATCTTTCTTACGATAATGTTCAGATAGTTTCTCCTAAGAGCACCATCATCTGCGCTGTTAAGATGACCCGTGCAGCTCTTGGTGCTGCAAATGCAGCAGCTGCGGCAGCTAAGAAATAGTCTGAACTAAATATTTGTGCCTTATGAACTTTCTTATAGCCGGATTAGGCAATATAGGAGCGGAATATACAAATACAAGGCACAATGCAGGTTTTAAAGTGCTGGATGCCTTTGCAAAGGAAGCCGGCACTTCTTTTTTGTCTTCGAGGTACGGTTCTGTGGCAGAGGTATCTTACAGAGGGCACAAGCTCATTCTGCTTAAGCCATCTACATACATGAACCTTAGCGGCAAAGCCGTAAACTATTGGCTTCAGCAGGAGAAGATAAAGGTTGAAAACCTGCTTGTGGTTGTTGATGATCTTGCACTTCCACTTGGGACAGTGAGACTTAGGAAACAGGGTAGCGACGGAGGGCATAACGGCCTTAAGAACATCAACGAGCTTATAGGAACCAAGAACTACGCCAGATTGAGAATAGGTATAGGCGATGCCTTTGCAAAGGGACAACAGATAGATTACGTGCTTGGAGAGTGGAAAGAGGATGAAGAGAAGGAGCTGCCTTTTGTTATAGACAAGGCGATAGAGACAATAAAGAACTTTGCTTTTTTAGGTTGCGACAGAGCAATGAACATTGCCAATGTCCATAATCCCAAAAGCTTATAAACGGATAAGTTAGCAGTTGTAAAAAAAACAACCGCTAACTTACCTTAAACATCTCCATAATATTTGTAGCAAACAGCTTGACCGAGATGGCCAATAGAATTATTCCAAAAAACTTTCTGAGAATATAGATAACACTGTTGCCAAACTTGCGCTCAATCCAAGAGAGATGCCTTAATACAAAATAGACAAGTATCATATTGAGTATTATGGCAATAATGATATTCTCTACATGAAACTCCGCTCTTAACGCTATAAGTGTGGTAAGTGTGCCTGCACCTGCTATCAACGGAAAGACAACCGGAACAAGAGTGGCGCTTCCGCCCGGCCCGTTATACTTCATTATCTCAACCCCCATAAGCATCTCAATGGCAAGAACAAAAAGGACTATTGCACCTGCTACTGCAAAAGACTTTATATCAACTCCAAACAGTGCCAACAAGGCATCACCGGCAAAAAGGAAGAAGATAAGCAATGCCAATGATACAGAGGCTGCAAACAGCGGCTTTACATTACTTCCTTTTGATTTTACATCTAAAATAATTGGGATTGAGCCTGTTATATCAATAACAGCAAAAAGAACCATAAAGGCACCGATAATCTCTTTAAATGAAAACTCCATAAACTCAAAAAAGTATTAGAATCCTCTCCTGACTGCTTAAAATCAAACAGCTTTTAAAGGGTTGGCTATATTTTTTTTGCAAATATATATTATTTTAATTAATTTTACCGTTAACATTTTTAACCGTAAAAATTTAACACAATGAACGAGCTACTAGAAAAAATTAGAGCTGAGTTCGAGGCTTTTAACAAAGACGCTGAAGCTCAGGCAGTTAAAGGAAACAAGGCAGCCGGCACACGCGCAAGAAAAGCAGCCATCGAACTTTCTAAGATGATGAAAGAGTTCAGAAAGGTATCTATTGAGGCTACAAAAATAGTTTAACCTAACTGGCACTCTGGCGATTAGGAGAGCAACCGACAAAGAACGGTTGCTTTTTTTATATAGTTTTTGCAATGTTCCGGTAGTTTGATTTACTGTTCAATGAATCTGCAAATACCAAAGTGATGTACTCTTTATTAAAGAAAAGAGTATCTTTGCCACCCTTAACCTGTTTTGTTATTTATAAACAATCTGCTTAAACTTAAGGAGCTGTTTTATTTTAACAGGCTTCTTGAAAACTTGAACAAAAATAATTAAAGGATGTTAGGTTTTAAGAGGAGATTTATTTTATGGGTTATAGTTTTATTTACAGATATTTGAAGGTTGCACTCACCGCAATATGGCTGTTAACGTTCTCATTCCTGAATGCTCAGGATAAAGCTTCCACAGCAGAAACGACAAAGGCTTCGGATGCCGCTGCAAATATTGAAAAATGGGGAAAATTTGATAATTGGAGAGTTAGGGAGATAAAGGAGTCTGCAATTATAGGCGGCAACATAAAATATGTATACGAAATTGCCAAAGGGGATACCATTAAGGGGGTAAAGCCATACATGAACCCGTACGGATGCGTATGGTCAAACTCAAATGTCCTTGCAATTGTTTCGGGGATAGTAAAATGCAGCAATACGGTATTCCCGGAGAAACGTGGAGACGGTTACTGTGTAAGATTGGAGACAAGGATAGAGCGTGTTAAGGTCTTAGGCATAGTAAATCTTAATGTTCTTGCCGCAGGCACAATCTTTTTGGGAAATATGCATGAGCCTATAAAAGATACCAAGAATCCGCAGAGTAAATTAAGAGTTGGAATCCCCTTCACCGACAGACCAAAGGGGGTGACTTTTGATTATAAGGCTGTTGTAGGACACTATAGGGTAAAGGCATCTGGCCTTGGCAAGCCGTCTCCACTTGGAGACAACGACTATGCGGAGTGCATAGTGATGCTTCAGAAAAGATGGGAGGATTCGTCGGGAAGGGTATACGCAAAAAGGGTTGGAACAGGTTTTAACAGAATTACCCAATCTACCAACGGTTGGGTGAACGGCTACACAATGCCCATTCACTACGGTGATATTACCAAAGAGTCTTATTATAAATCATATATGAGGCTTATTCCTGAGGATGTATCAAACTACACAGTAAACTCAAAGGGGGAAAAGGTCCCCATCTTGGAGGTTGGCTGGGCAGACAAGGATGAGATGCCAACACACATAATAATAAGGTTCTCGTCGAGCCACGGAGATGCTTACATAGGAGATCCGGTAAACAGATTATGGATTGATAATGTTAAAATTGCGTATTGATGGCAAGATCATATATTTGGGTGGCGGCTGTATCGTTGGTTATGGTATTGTGTGCAGACGAGGCCGGGGCAAAAGGGTTTGTGAGAGGTGAGATTGCCGGAAATGAGGTGGTGGATAAAGAGTTGGCAGCAAATGTCCCGGATACGCTTGCAAATGGCGGCAAGGCATACACGATAATGTCTGCAGAGGATTATGTATCAATGAGAGAGAGGGAGAACAGGAATTTCTGGCAGAGGATTTATCATTACTTTGCAGATGCCAATAAGAAAAACGACAAGAGGTTTGATGTGAGTGTAATTGGCGGACCGCACTACTCGAGCAACACAAAGTTGGGGATTGGGGTTGTGGCAGCAGGTGTGTACAGCACCAACAGGGAGGATTCACTCACGCCGCTCTCCAATGTGTCTCTGTACGGTGATGTTACAACAACCGGCTATTATATAATAGGTATAAGGGGAAACAATATCTTTACGCGGGATAGATGGAGGATAGACTACTCAACCTATTTTAACTCATATCCAAGTAATTTCTGGGGATTGGGATACGCAGATGCCAACGACGACAACAACAAGAGCGATTACCTTAGAAGAGAGGTATCTGTTTTAGGATCGTTTTTGTATGGGGTTGCACCGCGTTTTTTTATAGGACCGTCGGCAGGTTTTGAATATGTAATGGGCTCCCGGTTTTCCAACATAGACCTTATAAACGATGAGGGCAGAATACACAGGGCATTCACATATGGAGCGGTTGCATCGTACGACACAAGAGACAATATGACTGCAGCTTACAGCGGTATTTATGCCAAACTTGCCCAGCAGTTCTTTAATTATCCAGGCTGCAGGCCGTTCTTTAAGACAGAGGTGCAGTTCAACTACTATAAAAAAATATGGAAGGGGTGCGTATTGGCAACAGACTTGTACAGTACCTTTGGGTATGGTAACGTTCCTTGGACCTCAATGGCACTGTTAGGCGGAACCAACAGAATGAGGGGCTATTACGAGGGAAGATACAGAGACAACAATATGGTAACCGTTCAGGCGGAACTCAGGCAGCACATATATAACAGGCATGGAATAGTAGTATGGGTTGGAGCAGGCAATGTTTGGGGCGATGCCAACAGCTTTGTGTGGTCTCACACCCTTCCTAATTTTGGTTTTGGTTACAGATGGGAGTTTAAGAAGAGGATGAATGTGCGGTTGGATTACGGCATGGGAAAGAGCGGACAGAGTGCATTTATGTTTGCAATCAACGAAGCCTTTTAAGAGGATTGATTGCAAGGAAGCAGAAAACAGATTAAATTAACAATGAGCAGATTAAATAATATTTTAAAGAATATTTTTCACCGGCTTAACAGCATATTTCACAACCAGAAGGTTGCGTTTTGCATTCTTCTCGCAGAGCTTATGTTTACGAGTTGCATAATGCTATTTACGGAGCAGATGAACCTGGCAGGCAAGGTATGCCTTATTGTAATTCCATTGGCGATACAGGCAATGCTGCTTACGGTGTTAAAAAAACCTGGGACAATGTTCCTTATACTTATTCCAAAGTTGGTATTTGACGCATTTCAGTTTGTGATACTGGTTCTTTTTGGTAGCTCACCAATTGCAGTTGACATGTTCCTCAATGTGGCAACCACAAATCCAAAGGAATCCGGCGAACTGCTCTCTAATATATTCCCTGCCATAATATTCCTTATCGTCTTCTTTGGATTTGGAATCTACGTAGCCATACTCTCTGTAAGAAATAAGAAGGTGTTGGAGCAGAGATACAGGAGAAAGGCTTTGTGCGGAGGTCTTGCCCTGCTTATAACAGGAGGTGTATTCTTTACAATAGCCAAGAATATTACCCCTGTGTATATTGCCAACGAGGATCTCTACCCATACAACGTCTTTTACAACCTTGGTTTTGCAATAAAGAAGATGGCAAGGGTTGAAGCATACCCAAAAACCAGCGAAGGGTTTACATTTAATGCAACCGCAGACACCACCAACCATAACCGGCAGATAGTGGTGCTCATTCTTGGCGAGACCGAGAGAGCCGCCAACTGCGGAATATTAGGGTACAAACCAAACAACTATATGCCGTTAGACACAGTAAGTAACTTAGTGGCATACAGTAATATGCTAACACAATCCAACACAACGCACAAGATTGTGCCAATGATCCTCTCCCCTGCCGAGGCCTCTAACCACGAGATAATCTACACCTCCAAGAGTATAGTAACCGCCTTTAGCGAGGCAGGATTCAAAACGGCCTTTTTTACTAACCAGAAATATAACGGCTCGTTCCCGGCACACTATTATGATGCAGCAGACTACAAAGTATCTCTAAAGGATAAAAGCATGGGGGCATTGGATCACGAACTCCTCCCCTACTTGGATACCCTGCTGCAAACAGAAAGAGAAAGCAACCTGTTTATTATCATGCACCTATACGGTTCACACTTTAACTATAAGGACAGATATACAGACGAGTTTGCCTGTTTTCTTCCCGACAAAGCAGAGTATATATCTGTAAAGAACAAAAGGGAGCTTATAAACTCATATAACAACAGCATAATAAGCACTGCAGACCTTGTGGCAAATGTGATAAGGAGAATAGAGGCTCAAGATGCAGAGAGTTCGCTGCTCTATCTGTCTGACCACGGAGAGGATCTTATGGACGACAGCCGCAACAGATTCCTTCATGCATCACCAATTCCAACATATTACCAGCTTCACACCCCATTTTTATGCTGGAATTCCGCAAAATTCATTAAAAATAACCAAGAAAAGCATAATTTTGCAGTCGAGCACAGAGATACACCTGTATCTAACAATATTGTATTCCACACATTGTTAGACATAGCCGGTATCTCAACCCCATATTTCAAGCCGGAGCTCAGTGTATGCAGTCCGCTTCTCAACGTTGGAGAGAGAGAGTATCTCACAGACAGGGACGGATGCATAAAGATAAGGGAGTTGCCGCTACATAAGTTTGACATAGAAAAACTTAGAGAAAAAGGGATGCTACAATAAAAAGTAACGATAAGATATTACAACGATTATTTACTGTAAAAAATTATTGCGCAAACAGTTACCATGAATAGGACCGCCAACTACCAATTCACGATACTTGTACCTTTCTACAACGAAGAGGACAATATGCCCCGCTTGGAGAGAGAACTTTCAGGGTTCATTAAAGAGAGCAGCATAAAGAGCTGCGTACTATTTATAAACGATGGTTCCAAAGACAATGGCGGCAACCTCGCAAAAGAGATCTGCAAAAGGAACAAAGATTTCTACTATATAGAATTTGCAGGCAACAGAGGGCTGAGTGCTGCAATCAAAGCAGGTTTTGACCACACATTTTCGCCATACGTGGGCTACATAGATGCAGACCTTCAGACAACACCTCAAGACTTCAAACTGCTCTTCCCATACATAAAGGAGTACCCGTTAGTAATGGGAATAAGAGCAAACAGAAAAGATTCTGGGTTCAAAAGATTCCAATCTAAATTTGCCAACGGCTTTAGAAGGATGATGACAAAGGACACTGCCAAAGACACCGGATGTCCGTTAAAGATTCTGCAGACCCCATATGCAAAAAGAATCCCAATGTTTACAGGAATGCACCGCTTCTTCCCCGCCCTTATATCTCTCCAGACAGGCGGAAAGATGATGCAGGTTCCCGTAAGGCATTTCCCAAGAGAGGCAGGAGTTTCAAAGTACAATCTGTGGAACAGGCTTGCAGGACCGTTCAAAGACTGCTTTGCGTTCAGATGGATGAAGAAGAGATATATAGAGTACAATATAAAAGACGACAATTTAGAGGAAACCACTTTTACATATAAGACAGACTTCTAATGGACAATATTGTACTATATACGGTTGGATTGTTGGCACAACTACTATTCTCTGCCCGGATATTAATACAGTGGATAATGTCCGAAAGGGCAAAAAAGGTTGTATCTCCGGTGATATTCTGGGCATTGAGCATGATTGCCTCCTATTTATTGTTCATCTACGGCTGGTTCAGAGACGACTTCTCCATAATGTTGGGACAGGTAATAGCATACTACATATATATCTGGAATCTTAACAAAAAGGATGCTTGGCGTAAAGTTCCGGGACTGTTGCGGGCTCTTTTCTACATTACCCCCATTGCAGGATTATGCTACATCCTCTCTGACTGGCAGATGTTTATGGAACAATGCTTTAAGAACGACGATATTCCGCTGTTGCTTGTAATATACGGCTCGCTTGGGCAGATTGTCTTTACACTTAGATTTGTATATCAGTTCCTCTACTCAAGAGCACACGGTGAATCTGTCCTTCCGGCCGGATTCTGGATAATAAGTCTCACGGGATCTCTTATAATAGTCTCATATGCCATTGTAAGGCAAGACCCCGTACTAATCTTGGGACAATCGTTCGGGTTTGTATCATATACAAGAAATCTTGTAATTTTGCACAGACAAAACATGCAGAAAAAAGCTAATTAGACACAAAAAAGATATAACATGAAACAACTTAAGGCAAACAGCAGTGAACTGCTAACACTCCTTTTAATCTTCATTGCTCTTTGTCCTATATTGATTTTTAGAGATTTTACTCCCGACAACGAACTTAAATATCTCAGTATTGCAGACGAAGCCCTTGAAAACGGAAACCTCTTTGCTTTCTATTACCAGGGAACGGTCTATGCAGACAAACCTCCATTGTACCTTTGGCTCATTATGGGAGCCAAGACACTCTTTGGCAGGCATATAAACTTTATTATCTACCTCTTTTCCGTTATACCGGCCCTTGTCACGGCCTTTGTAATGAACAGGTTCAGTTCGAGGATGAGGTTTTCTGCCACAACAGCAACAACAATGATGTTCACATCTGCATTCTTTCTTGCTGCAGCAGTGGTTGCCAGGATGGATATGCTAATGACCATGTTCATTGTCCTCTCCGTCTATTCATTCTACAGAGCATACGAACTGCGTACCGCACAATCCGGCTCCAAAACAGGGGCAATTTCAAATACCGGAATTAACAAATGGAGATGGCTGTTTGCAATATTTCTCTTCCTTGCCCTGTTTACCAAAGGTCCGCTTGGACTTATGATACCGCTTGCATCTCTTCTTGCATTTTTGCTATGGGAGAAGAAATTAAAAAAATGTTGGAATCTATGCTTTGGATGGAGAACATGGCTCGTACTTATACTGTTATCGTCCCTATGGTTTTTCTTGGTATGGACAGAGGGGGGCAACGAGTATCTTAACAACCTTCTGTTCCACCAGACGGTAGACAGAGCCGTAGATGCCTTCTATCACAAAGAACCGTTCTGGTACTACTTTGCACGATTCTGGTATATGACGGCACCGTTGAGCCTGTTTATTGCAGCAGCTGTTATAAAGGGATGGATCAGACCATACACAACAACATCATTGGAGAAGCTCTACCTTACGGTATTCACTGTTACCATAGTAATGCTTAGCATGATAAGCTCCAAATTAGAGATATATCTTTTACCGGCACTTCCTTTTATAATACACTTGGCGGCAATAGAGAAACCATTTATACTGAGGGATGGGATATTGCGCTGGTGCATAGCATTGCCGGCAACAATCTTTCTCCTTGTACTCCCGGCAGTTCTGTACTATATAACCTGCATGGAGCCGCAATATAACAAGACAATGCTTTTGGTAATCGGCAGTATACTCTCCTTAGGGGGGCTTATCTCTCTAATCACACTAAATAATACCAACAGATCTGTAAAATCGCTCGGAGCGGCACTTTTATCTGTGGCTTTCATTACAGGATTCTTTATGAGAGGAGAACTGAACAGCTATATTGGTGGATACAACGTTTGCAAAAAGGCATACGAATTAGCGCATGATGAAAATTTCCGCCAAGCGGGGGATATGCCGGATATAGCAGACTCCAAAACAATCTGTTTTTACAATTTCAGAGCAGGAAAAAACTTTGACACCTTCTTTAAACAGATGCTAATCGACAACGGTGCGGATAAAGGGAGCGTCAATAATTTTACAATGCGGGAGCTTGATGAAAACGGACTTAAAGCGGCAAAAAATATAGTCTTTATCTTTAAGACTAAAGATCTTAAGAAGGATGAAGTTCTTGCAGAAACAGTATCAACTTTTGCAACCTACTGTTACGGTACATATACAGTTTGCAGAAAAAGAGATTTATAATGAAATAGATAAATGGAGACTGTAACAACGTCTCCATATTTTTTTTACTTTTGTTGAACTATAATTAATACTATAATATTAACCTAAACAGAAAACAGATTTGATTTCTGTCGCATTATTCAGATGTTGGGTCGGTTACTGCTCCATTTCTAAATGATTAGGCAGGATAGTTAAACAGTTTTCGGATTTTCGTTCAAAAATATTTATTATGAACAGAGATTATTTTGTACGGCTCAGGATAGGAAAAGAGAATCTTCGCCGCAACTATGACTATTTCAGGTCTAAACTTAAACCAGAGACAAAACTTCTTGTATTGGTAAAAGCCAACTCCTACGGGCATGGAGCCGTAGAATTTGCTCATGCGCTTGGATTGGAAAATGTTGATTATTTTGGAGTTGCCCATCCTGTGGAGGGTGTTGAACTAAGAGAGGGTGGTGTTAACAACCACATTTTGGTTCTAACTGCAGGATATGACAATTTTGAAACAATAGTAGAACACAACCTCGAACCATCTATCCCAACAATATTCGCTCTAAAAGAGTTGAATAAGGTTCTTGAGGCTAAAAACATAAAGGATTACCCTGTTCACATTAAGATAGATACCGGCATGCACAGGTTAGGTTTCATGGAGAAGGAGTTTCCGGAGCTTTTGGAGTTCTTGTCATCTAAGGAGTGCAGGGTAAAGGTACAGGGGGCATTTACACATCTTGCCGTTTCCGACGATCCTAAACAGGATGAATTTACTCTTGGCCAGCTTAATCTTTACATTAAACTTGCAGACAGATTGGAGAAGTCCCTTGGATATAAATTTATAAGACACGCTCTTAACTCTGCAGGAATAGAGCGTTTCTCTGAATATCAGTTTGATATGGTAAGACTTGGTATTGGAATATACGGCATTAGCGCTGTAAAGGAGTCTAACGCAGAACCTGCTGCCGCTTTGGAGTGCAAGATTCTTCAGATAAAGGAGCTTAACCCTGAGGATGGTACAGTAGGATACGGAAGATGGGGCAAGATAACAAGACCATCGAGAATAGCTACTATTCCGTTGGGATATGCAGACGGACTTAACCGTCACTACGGAAGGGGCAATGTAAAGTTTGCCGTTAACGGAGTACTTGTACCTACAATAGGCAATATCTGCATGGATATGTGTATGTTGGATGTTACAGATACAGATGCCAAGGTTGGCGATGTTGTAACTGTATTTGGTAAGAATCCAAAGGCTTCTGACCATGCCAAGGTTTTGGATACTATTCCATACGAGATCTTCACCTCTGTTTCTCACAGAGTTCCAAGATTCATTGACAATAGACTATAGGCACAAAACAGGATTGGACAGAATTACTAGAATTTTTGTCCCTTTCCATTATTTTAACATTAAAATTGTATAAAAAGTGGAATTTCAAGGCTTGCGAACTTTTTAACACCGGAGCGTACTTAAGGTACGTGAGGATTTAAAAAGTAAGCGTAACGCAGAAAGTACCTTTTTATACAATTTTATAAAGACAGGATCTTGATAACAAGTTCAATAAGTAGCTCTCCGTCCGTAGCAACGCCGGAGTCGCTGCTTTTTGATTTAAAGTCATACTCCTTTAGCAATGCTATAATCCTCATAAGCGCCCTGCCGCTGTAGTTTTTTATACCTATCTGGTAATAGGATGGTGAGTATGGGAATTTTGCACCGGTGTTGCTCCCTCCCATTTTGGAATAGACATAATACTTTTCGAGGTTGTAGAACTCATAGAACATTCCACCGAGATTTGCCTGAATAGGAAATTTTCTGCTGTTGTTTCCAAGATAGGTTGCTATCTTTAACGCTTTTGCAGAATTACGTTCTATTATGGCTCTGTTAAGCTGGAATATGTTGTACTCCCTGCTTACACCTATGTTCTCCTCAACAAGAGATGTAGTTATAGTAGAGGTTTTGTCGGGAAGCGCCTTAATAAGTTTCTCTAACTCCAAAACAATTGTCCTTAAAGAGAGACTCACATTGGTTGAAAAGAGGGTAAGCGCCTCGGGCTCAATCTCTATATTGCGTTTTTGCAGGTATCTTTTTACCCAGCTCTCAACCTCTGTCTCTTTAAGTGGC
Source organism: uncultured Bacteroidales bacterium (assembly GCA_934717185.1). Lineage (GTDB taxonomy): Bacteria > Bacteroidota > Bacteroidia > Bacteroidales > UBA932 > Egerieousia. Next base: position 20,009 of record CAKUYQ010000038.1, read on the forward strand.
TCTGATTCAAAGACAAGGGCTTTCTTCTTTAAGATCTTGTAGAAACTTGTGCGCTTGTCCGGCGTGCCGGATGAGTAAAAGAGCGCAAGAACGGTTTCGGGAAGCGGATTGGAGAGGTATGGCTCTAACTGTTCAGGCTTGCTTATGTTCTGTGCCTCCTTTACAATTATGAGCTGATGCTCTGCAAACATTGGATATTTTTTTGCAAGATTGTCTATCTGACCTCCGTTCACATCTGAGCCATATAGTGTTATAAAGTTAAAATCTTTCTCCTGCGGCTGCAGTACATGCTCCTGGAGGGCATCAATTATAAGATCTCCGTAATATGGCTCATCTCCGCAGATAAGATAAACCGGTGCAAATTTATGGTTTTTAATATCTGTGATTATCTCCAAGAGCTCTGCTCTTATATCTCTTTTTTCTTTAAAGGACTTTGCCATATATCTCTCTTTTTATGAGCTAAAAGTATAACTTTTTTATATCTTTGGCAAAAATTATTGCAGATGGAACAGACGGTTTTCTGCCCTGTAAGGAGGAAAAGGGTGGCTCTTACCCCGGAGGAGAGTATACGCCAACAACTTATAAGATGGTTGGTTGACAACAAGGGGTATCCTATTGGGCTTCTTGCTGCCGAGTATTGCATTAAGTTTGGTAAAAAGAGTTTCAGATGTGATATTGTTGCTTTTGACAGTAATTTAGCCCCTTTGGTAATTTTTGAATGCAAGGCTCCAAGTGTAAAATTGGATGGTTCTGTTATGGAACAGGCAATTAGATACAATATGGTCTTGGGTGCAAGATATCTTGTAATAACCAACGGTGAGGTGGTGTACGTATGCAGGCTTGGGATTGGAGAAAAGGGCTATGAATTTATAAATGAGATTCCCTCTTATTTTGAGGCAAAGGGAGAGTAGATATGTTTTTGGATAACGAGATATTTGGAATTGTTGCCGAACAGGCCCGTGCACTTAACGTAAGGGCTTTTGTGATAGGTGGTTATGTTAGAGATTGCCTGCTTGGCAGACCCAGCAAGGATATAGATATTGTTGTGGAGGGTAGCGGTATTGAGCTTGCCGAGGCCGTTGGCAAGGTATTGCATTCGCGGGTGAGCGTGTTTAAGAATTTTGGAACGGCAATGATAAATATACATGGCGTGAAGGGGATCAAAGAGGGGCTTGAGTTAGAGTTTGTTGGTGCCAGAAAGGAGTCTTACAGAGCAAATTCAAGGAAGCCTATAGTTGAAAACGGAACGCTTAAAGAGGACCAGGAGAGGCGGGATTTTACGATAAATGCACTTGCCCTAAGTCTGCAGAAAGAGGATTTTGGCTCTTTGGTAGATCCATTTGGAGGCGTTGAAGATCTGCATAACAGGATTATCCGCACCCCATTAGACCCGGATACCACATACTCCGATGACCCTCTGCGTATGATTAGGGCGGTGAGGTTTGCATCACAGTTGGGATTTAGCATTGTTCCGGAATCTTTGGAAAGCATAAAGCGCAACAGAAAAAGGTTAGAGATACTCTCTATTGAGAGAATCAGCGAGGAGATGCACAAGATACTGCTATCGCCAAAACCTTCTGTAGGATTGCAACTGCTGTATGACACAGGTCTGTTGGAGGAGTTCTTTCCACAGCTATGCAAATTGGCCGGTGTTGAGAATGTAGATGGTAGAGGGCACAAAGACAATTTTGCTCACACGTTACAGGTTGTTGACAATGTGGCCTCCAAATCTGATAATCTATGGCTGAGATGGGCCGCTCTTCTGCACGATATAGCCAAACCTGCTACAAAAAAATTTGAAGAGGGAATCGGCTGGACCTTCCACGGCCATGAGTTTATAGGCAGCAAGATGATTCCGGGGATATTCAGGCAGTTGAAACTTCCTCTTAACGAGAAGATGAAGTATGTACAGAAATTGGTATTACTTCATCTTAGGCCTATTGCCCTTGTGCAGGAGGAGGTTACAGATTCGGCCGTAAGGCGTCTGCTCTTTGATGCCGGTGATGACATAGATGATCTTATGATCCTCTGCAATGCAGATATAACCTCCAAGAACGACAAGACTGTAGCCCGCCACAAACGGAATTTTGAGCTTGTAAAGCAAAAGATGGTTGAGGTTGAGGAGAAGGATGCAATACGCAACTTTCAGAATCCAATTACAGGTGAGCTTATTATGGAACGTTATAATATACCGCCATGCAGAGAGATTGGCATTATTAAAGAGTATGTAAAAAACGCCATTTTGGATGGTGTTATCCCAAATGACTATAATGCCGCCGTGGAGCTTATGCAGAAGAAGGCTGCCGAATTGGGACTACACCGCAAGCCTCAACAATAACAGATAATTTGCAGTCTTATTTACACTGTTGAGACAGCGTTTTTTAGGCAACCTAAAACTATAACGGTCTCTTTGCAAGAGACCGTAAAAACAACGCC
>CAKUYQ010000039.1 GCA_934717185.1 uncultured Bacteroidales bacterium
CAAAAAATGCCCCTACAGCTATCTGTAGCGGCATTTTTTGTCCCTTTTCTACCATCCGAAGTGTCAAAGATGGGAATATACACAAATGATGGTAAAAGCCGCATGTCGAATACTTTTTTTTAAAAAAAACTTAAAAAAATATCAGCTATGAAGCATTTATGCATATCACGCAAATAACTTTGCATCAAAATAAGAAAAGAAAACATTAATTTAACAAAAGGATACTACCATGAAACAGAAAATTTACAACGTTTTAAACTCAAAGGGAGACAGATTGTTTGCAGGAATAATCTTAACAAGCGGAATACTCCTTATTATGCTAACCTTTATAAGGAGCTTCAATGAGATAATATTTAAATAAAATCTGCTTCCCGACAGGTGGCGTTGGCGTTAGCGTTGGCCTTGATTTTAGTTGAAAGTGTACAGAAGGTAAAGAGAGTAGAGAGAGTAAGGATGTTTAAGTTGATTAACTGACTATAAACAATAAACTTAATAGGCTAAAGCCAAGGCCAAAGCTAAAGCTGATAAACTAAACTAACTCAACACTTAATTATAAAAGTCATGAAACGATATATTGTAAAAGACACATGTAATAATATAATTAGAAGATATTCGAATTACAGGTCTGCATTTAACTATCTTATAATGTGCAACAGATATGACTGGAAAATTTGTCGGGAAGAAAATATTTAAAAACTACACATATCATTCTTTGTCTTGTGTCTGCTCTTGGCATCGCAGCAATTGTTAAGGGCAGGCACCTTTAATAAATGTAAATAAATTTAGTTAACTATGTTTGCAATAATAATATTTTTGGTATTAGTAATAAACAGCGGTGAATATTGTACAGGTAAGAATAAAAAATGGTGGGATTGATAAATATTGATAGCGTTAGCTTTGGCTGTATTTTACAGTATATAATTTCTATATCAAGTATGTTCCTGAACTGTGGAGACAAAGTTACATAAATTTGGTAATATAAAGAAAATAAAGAAGGTATGGAGAGTAAGGAAAGCTTAAGCCTATTAACAGAACATGAAATTTTTACACAATGGGTGTTATGTTAAATAGAGTAAATTATCTACAACAAAAATAAGTTAATACTCAAATTTTGCCCAACTTCTCCTACCTTTGCAAGAGCGAACAATTACAGGCAACAGATTGCAGAAAAGATGAACAACTTAACAACGAACAACAGCTCCAACAGCGCAGTAAACAGCAACGGGCAACGTATTCCGTTACCCGAGAGGATGCGCCCTCACACATTAAAAGATTATGTTGGGCAAGAGCATCTAATTGGACAAGGCGCAATACTCCGGAGAATGATAGATACAGGAAATATATCATCATTCATTCTTTGGGGTCCTCCCGGAGTTGGAAAAACAACGCTTGCAAAGATAATAGCCAACCAATTGGACCGTCCGTTCTATACACTATCTGCAATAAGTTCAGGAGTTAAGGATATTAGAGATGTCATAGAAAAGTCTAAAGGCGGCAATCTCTTTGCTACCAAAACACCAATACTCTTCATAGACGAAATCCACAGGTTCAATAAAGGGCAGCAGGATGCTCTGCTTGGAGCTGTTGAAGAGGGTATCTTCACACTAATTGGAGCAACTACAGAGAATCCCTCATTTGAGGTGATAAGCCCCCTACTCTCCCGCTGTCAGGTGTTTGTTCTTAAAGAGCTGGAAATTAAAGATTTAGATATATTGCTTAACAGGGCAATAACAGAAGATGAGTATCTCAAAACACTAAATATAAAGGTAGAAGAGAGAGAACTGTTATACCGTTATAGCGGCGGAGATGCACGTAAACTACTGAATATCTTAGAGATTATAGTTAATTCAGGTCCCGACAAAGACAACACTATAATAATCAACAACAATACTGTCAAGGACAAGATTCAGGAAAATATGGCTCTCTATGACAAAAACGGAGAGCAACATTACGACATCATATCTGCATTTATAAAAAGTATAAGAGGCTCAGACCCCAATGCCGCTGTATATTGGATGGCAAGGATGATTGCAGGTGGCGAAGATCCGCTTTTCATTGCCCGCCGAATGGTAATATTGGCAGCAGAAGATATAGGACTTGCCAACCCCAACGCCCTGCTTCTTGCGCAGGCATGTTTTGAAGCAGTACACAACATAGGTATGCCGGAGGGAAGAATTCCGCTGTCTGAAACAGCAATCTACTTGGCATCATGCCAAAAGAGCAACTCTGCATATATGGCAATCGATGCAGCCTTGGAACTTGTAAAAAGGGAGGGGGATCTGCCAGTTCCAATGCATCTGAGAAATGCTCCAACCAAACTTATGAAAGAGCTTGGGTACGGCAACGATTATAAATATGCCCACTCATACGAAGGGAACTTTGCAGATCTGGAATTTCTTCCGCAGGAGTTGTCGGGAAGCAGATTATACGACCCCGGAAAAAACGCAAAAGAGGAGGAGATTCGCAGAAGATTCTCAAAACTTTGGGAGAAATACGGGTATTAAGAGATTGCATTTTCAAATAATTGTTAACTTTGCGCCAAAATTAATGCAATGGAGAGTTTAAAGATAGGCAACATAGCAAATTACAACAACAATATGTTTTTCCTAATAGCCGGTCCGTGTGTTATAGAGGGCGAAGAGATAACATTTGAAATTGCAAGAAAGCTAAAAGAGATCACTACCAAACTCAAGATTCCTTTCATCTTTAAAGCGTCATACAGAAAGGCTAACAGATCTAAAGTAACATCTTTTACAGGTATAGGAGACAAAGAGGGGTTGCAGATATTGCAGAGCATAAGAAGAGAATTAGATATACCTGTACTTACAGATATACATATTCCTTGCGAAGCAGAACTTGCTGCAAGTTACGATATTGATATACTGCAGATTCCGGCATTCTTATGCAGGCAGACAGATCTTTTGGAGGCTGCAGCAGAAACCGGCAGATATGTAAACATCAAAAAAGGACAGTTCCTCTCCCCTTCCTCAATGAAATTCGCGGCAGAAAAAGTTGAACACTACGGAAACAACAAAATAATACTTACAGACAGAGGCACAATGTTCGGATACTCAGATCTCATTGTGGATTTTAGAAGTATCCCCACAATGCAATCCTTTGGCTATCCTGTTGTTATGGACGTAACACACAGTCTGCAACAACCAAACCAGTCATCCGGTGTAACGGGTGGCCAGCCGCAGATGATTGAGACACTCTCAAAGGCTGCAATAGCTGTTGGAGCAGACGGTCTGTTTATGGAGACCCATCCCAATCCGGCTGTAGCAAAGTCAGACGGTGCAAATATGCTTAAACTAGAACTAATGGAGAAACTTCTTGAAAAACTGATAGCTGTAAGGAAGGCTATTGTATAAAAGACAGGAAAAGAAGTTTTGGAATTTTACTTATATAGTTTAATATGATACTTTCATCAAATTTTTCTCGGCGTTATGAGAAAGTGCCTGTGAGCATCTTTAAAGAGCAGGAGGATGCCACTAAGATTATTGTCGACAATGTGATTGCCGTTAATAATGAGAATATTGCTAATGGAAAGAAAACAGTTTTAGCACTTGATGCATCGTCATCATGTATTAAAGTTTATGACGAGTTCGTAAAAGCATACGAAAACGGCACATTAAGCTTTAAGAATATTGTTGTCTTCTCCATTGACGAATATTATCCGTTAGACAGAAACGAGCTGCAAAGCCATTACAGATTTCTTAAGGAGTATCTGTTTGACCTTGTTGACATTCCGGCAGAAAACATACACTGCCTTGAAAGTGAAGCTAAAGAGAATATTACAGAGTATTGCGAGCAGTATGAGGCCAAGATAGCAAGCTATGGCGGATTGGATATCGTAATAACCGGAGGAATGGGTTCTAACGAACCGGGCTCACCATACAACTCAACAACAAGACAGATAACACTTAACTATACATCGAGAGTTGCGGCAGCAAGTGACTTCTTTGGAGTTGAATATGTTCCATATCACGCAATAACAATGGGTATAAAGACCCTTACAGATGCTAAACTCTTCTACTACCTTGCTTGGGGAGAGGGAAAGGCAAAATCTGTAAAGAAGATTGTAGAGGGAACTATTACAGACCAGTTGCCTGCTTCATATCTTCAGGAGCATAAAAACATCAATCTGTTCATAGACGAGGCTGCATCTGCAGATCTTACAAGAATTGCAACTCCATGGTTAACCGGGAAATGCGAATGGACAGACTACATGACAAGAAAATCTGTATTTTGGCTCTGCAAGAAATTGGATAAACCAATCCTTAAACTTACAGACCGCGACTACAATGACAACGGAATGAGTGACCTTGTAACCCAACGCGGCCCTGCAAGTGCCATAAACATAAAAGTGTTCAACGATCTGCAGCACACAATATCCGGCTGGCCCGGTGGAAAACCTAATGCAGACGACTCAACAAGGCCGGAGAGAGCACTCCCCTACCCTAAACGTGTTGTTGTGTTCAGTCCGCATCCCGACGATGATGTAATCTCTATGGGTGGAACCGTTGCACGTCTTTCGGCTCAGGGACATGAGCTTCACATGGCATATCAGGTATCAGGAAACATTGCTGTATTTGACCACGATGTAATAAGATATTTGGATTTCATAAGAGAGAGCTGCCCAATCTTTGATTTCAACTCAGATAAAGCAGAGGAGATGTACAAGAAGATTGAGGAGGAGCTTAAGAAGAAACATCCCGGTGAGGCAGATCCTTTGGATGTAAGACAGATAAAGACCATTATAAGACGTGGCGAGGCAAGAGCCGCATGCCGTTACCTTGGCATTCCGGAGGAGAGGGTACACTTCCTTGAGTTACCATTCTACGAGACAGGCGGAGTTAAGAAGAAACCTCTTGGAAGAGAGGATATAGATATTGTAAAGAACCTTTTGAGGCAGGTAAAGCCTCATCAGATCTTTGCTGCAGGAGACCTTTCAGACCCTCACGGAACACACAGAGTATGTTTCCAGGCTGTTATTGCTGCTTGCGAAGAGCTTAAGAATGAGGAGTGGTTTAAAGACTGCAGAGTATGGATGTACAGAGGTGCATGGCAGGAGTGGGATGTTGCAGAGGCAGAGATGGCCGTTCCGCTCAGTCCGGAGGAGGTTGAGATTAAACGTGAGGCAATTTTCCGTCATCAGTCTCAGAAAGACCGTCCTTTGTTCCCTGGTTCAGACAAGAGAGAGTTCTGGCTAAGAGCAGAGGAGAGAAATCACAATACGGCTGTTATATTTGACAAGTTGGGTATGGCAGAGTATCAGGCAATTGAGCTTTTTGTAAAGTATAAGTTCGACTAAAAACTTTTTTACATATCTCAATGTAGAGGGCGGCCAAAGTGTGCCGCCCTTTTCAATTTAGTAAGCGTTAAAAAATAAGTTGGTAAAGATTTAGCAGTATTTTTGAGAAAAGAAATATAGACCGAAAAGACAATTAAAGATTACCAAGTTATTTTTTTAAGATTACTTATTCTATATTAGAATTCCTGTTTTAGTAATAGTACAATAAAGAGGATTTGCAGTATCTTCTATTAGCAATACAGGTTCAATAAGCGTACTAACCTCTCTTCTAAGTTTCCATAAAATAGGAGTATCTTCAAAATAGTTATCGCTTAAATGATCTACAATTACTGCAATATCAATATCACTATCTTCTGTATATGTTCCTTTACTATACGAGCCATACAAATAGAGGGCTTTTAACGGCAATCTTTCAGCTACAGCTTTCTTATATTGTTTTGCTAATGTCATAGCTTGCTCTTTATCCATATTTGTAATTTTTTTGTTGTTTGTAATAATTCTGTACAGTACTCTTTTGAAAGGCTTTTCATTAATCTTTCTTTATATGATGGATAGCGTGCTTCGATATTAAGAGGTTCCAATTTATCTATAAAGTCTAATTGTTCATCCGAAAAATATTCATACAACTCCGTTTTTTCGGCCAGCCTTAACAATGAGTGTATTTTCAATGGAGGTTCTGTAAGTTGTTTTGTCCAATATGCCTTTAAAATTTTTTCAATTGTTTGGTGACACATAAAACCAACATACAAATACCTTCCTGTTTTTAGCATTGCATCTGCAGTCTCAAAATCGTAGTCAGACATTTCAATCCAATATTTCACCTTCTCATCCATAAACTAATATTATTAGCTTTAGTCACTCTCATGCAAATTTTATACAATATTTTCAGAAACATGTTTTCTCTCCGTGTCAATCAACTGTTTCTAATTTTTAAAGTTCAACTTCATGCAGCATTGAAGCCGTCTCACAAAAGTAATAAAAATAGATAAAGAATAAAAGTACTACACAATAGCTGGTTAAAATTAGTTAAAATTCATACCTTTGCAGAAAGACTGCCGTAATGTAGTGGTTATATAAGTATTTTACAGCTTGTGTAACTACTGTTTGGCGGTTGACATATTTTTGATGAAAGTGTATGCTTTTATCATTTGCTCCACACCTTTTTTATTTATTAATATCTCACATGGAGCATGTGAGTAAAAAAACAAATAGTCATGAGCTATGGAAACTAAACACTATGAAACGCCTGTTGTATTACAGTTTGATTTAGTCATTGAAAGAGGATTTGCTACATCTACGGAGCCTATAGGGTCTGACCCGGAGCAGGGCTGGGAATAGCCTTTAATTCAATAAAAAGCGAATAGCTGCGTTACGCTCACTTCGTATTTCCTCATTTACCTATGTAAACTCCGGAATACTCAGTTTCGCAAGCCTTGCTCTTCATCTTTTTATTGAGTTAAAGCTAAGATCACGGTAAATCATTTACATTAAAAAATAATTACCTAATTAATAACTTAAAACTATTAATCTAATCATTTTAAAACGAACATGAAAAAAAACTTCTTTAGATTTAGCGTTTTGGTAGCAGGCACAATGTTGCTGCTATCCTCTTGTGATAAGAAAGAGAACGGACTACAGATTAATAACAACTCCTCTGTTGAGTTTGTTGCCTCAATGCCAACCATTGGTCTTGATGCCATTGACACCAAAACAACCACCACAGACGGTAAACGTGTGCTGTGGTGTAATGAAGACCATATTTCCATCTTCCGCGGCCGTAATGTTAACGAAGAGTATAAGGTAAAGGATGGATTTGGCGGAAAAACCACAACAACATTTACAAAAGTGAATGACGATGATTTTTCAGCCGGATCCGGAGACCCTTTTGATGCAAATATTGCATACTATCCATACGGAAATATAGAGTATATTGGCTCTAATGGTAGCCATGCTCTTAGCATAAATACTCCAAGTACACAGACATACGTTAATGGTTCTTTTGGAGAGGGGGCACTTCCTATGGTTGCAGTAACTTCATCAAAAAATGATAATGCCTTGGATTTTAAGAACATATTTGGATTTCTAAAGCTACAGTTTAAAAGTGAAGATGGAGAACTTCTCATTAAGAGTATAACCATTAAAGGCAATAATAATGAAAAACTTAACGGTGCTGCTACAATATACTGCTCGGCGGAGAGTGCTCCAGCTATTGAATTTAGTGCAAACGCAGGCAACAGCATAACATTAGAGTGTAACAACACTGCAATAAACGCAACAACGGCAACCGATTTCTGGTTTGCTCTACCTCCAATAACCTTTACAAAAGGTATAACTGTTGAAGTTGCCACATCCGCCACAACTATAGTAAAGAAGACATCTGCATCTCTTACAATAACCCGTTCAATGGTAAAACCAATGCAGGTGCTGACCATTAAGGCCGAAGCAGAGGATAAAGAATTGGATATTCCGGATGCAAACTTTAAAAAATATCTGTTAGAGCATTGTGATATGAATGGAGATGGAAGATTAACACTTTCAGACGCAGAGAAATGGAATAGTTCAGAATCAATTAAGAAATTTGACATTTCCAATCAAAACATATCATCTCTAAAAGGCATAGAATATTTCACAACTTTAACAAGCTTATACTGCAGCGACAACCAGCTCACAACCCTTGACGTAAGCAATAATACTGCTTTAACAGAATTATATTGTGTAAAAAATCAACTTTCCACCTTAAACCTTGGCTCAAATACAGATTTGACATCATTAAACTGTTCTAATAACCAACTTACAGCTCTTGATGTAAGCAAAAACACTGCTTTAACAACTTTATACTGCGATAACAATAAACTCACAAATCTTGATGTTAGCAATAACACTGTTTTAACAGAGTTAGGCTGCAGTAGAAACCAACTCACATCCCTTGATGTAAGCAAAAACACCACATTAGCAACATTAAGTTGCGGTTACAACCAACTAACAACTCTTGATATCAACAGCAATACTGCTTTAACATCATTAAGTTGTAGAAATAATAAGCTTACAACTCTTGACGTTAGCAATAACACCGCTTTAAAGATGTTAATTTGCCGTGACAACCAACTTACAACCTTAGATCTTAGAAAGAATGCTAATGTTACAATGCTTTATTGCAGTATGGAGTCTCTAAAAACACTATATCTAAAGAAAGGACACGAGATAAATCGTATAACAAATAATCGCTCAACCAGCAACATTAATGAAAACACAGAAATTGTATTTGTAGACTAATAAACTATATAATAATAACTTAACTACTACAATGAATGCAGGAGGCTTCTATATTGGAAACCTCCTGCTACTCTGTTATAACTATCACAATTTGTCGGGAAGAAACAAAAGAAAAAATAGGAAGAAAATGATTATTTAGTGGGGAGAAAAATATATCTTTGTAAAAAAGAGAAGATAATATGCGAACCGAACTTGAAAAATTGGTTTTCCTTTATCGGGAATTGGGAATAGACAAGCAGATAGACTATGACAAGTTCTATTTGTATTCGCTTATTACTCATTCCACTGCTATTGAGGGCTCTACCATTACAGAGCTTGAAAACCAAATTATGTTCGACCATGGTATCAGCCTAAAAGGAAAAAGTATCTCGGAGCAGAACATGAATCTTGATCTTAAAAATGCCTATGAGACTGCCATAAAATTTGCTCATGCCCATACAGATATCACCATTGATTTATTAAGAATCCTCTCTGCTCTTGTCATGAAGAATACCGGTAAGGAGTACAAGACGGCATTGGGAGACTTTTCTTCTGCACAAGGAGACTTGCGTCTGTTGAATATCACAGCAGGAGTTGGAGGCAAATCGTATATGAATTACAGTAAAGTACCAGTAAAACTTGCGGACTTTTGTACTTGGCTGAACCATGAACGAAAAAATTACGCAAGCAAAGGCATTACACAATTATACGAACTTGGTTTCGAGGCTCATTATCATCTTGTGACCATACACCCGTGGGCCGACGGTAATGGTAGAATGGCGCGTCTTGTAATGAATATGCTTCAATTTGAGTTCGGTCTGATTCCAACCAAAATACTAAAAGATGACAAGGAAGAATATATCAAAGCATTGGTGGAAACCAGAGAAAATGAAGACTTAAGTATATTTAGGGAATTTATGACTGCCACTATGGTCAAGAATCTTACTCATGACATTGAAATTTACCGTGAATCCATTGAAGATATTCCTGAAAGTAGGGAGAAATCTAAAAAAAATAGGGAGAAAAAGATAAAAAGTAGGGAGAAAATCATTGAGCTGTTATCTCAAGACAATTCATTAAGTGCAGCCGCCCTTGCCAAACGGATAGGTATAACCTCAAAGGCGGTGGAAAAGCATATCGCCAAAATGAAGACCGAAGGAATACTTAAGCGCGTAGGACCGGATAAAGGCGGGTATTGGCAAGTAGTAGAAAAAAAATGTTAGTTTGCTTATGTGGAAACCATATATTACATTTGCAAGTGTAAGAAGATTTGTGGAGCAAACTCCCAATAATCATACGATTTCAAACACAGCCACCATGCGATATATCCTTACAGTTCTAACAATGCTACTATTGCCGGTTATGGCTTTAGCACAAGGTAATCCTGCAAATTTGCCAAACAAAACAAAAACAATGGACACAACAAGCAAAACACTCAAAGTCAAGAAGATTGCGCTCCCTAAAACCGAGCCCTTAAAAGCACTTGCACATGCAATGGATTCGGCCGCAATAGAGTATAACAACATAGATGTAACAAATTGGGCAGACTACCCATACCCTACTGCATCCGTGCAGTTTAGGATAGCCTATACAGACAACGCAATATGTTTGCAGTATTCTGTTAAGGAGCCGTACATTAAGGCCACCTCAAAAGAAGATGCAGGAAGCGCGCCATACAAAGACTCATGCGTTGAGTTTTTTGTTATTCCCGACAATACACACTACTACAATCTTGAGCAGAACTGCATTGGAGTTGGGACCTTTGCAGGCGGAGCCGAGAGAACCAACCGCACAAAGTATACACAGGAGATATTGGATAAAATACAAAGACACAGCACTATACCGGCTGAGCTGTTTGCACAAAAGGATGTCTGGTCTGCAGAGGAGATTAGGAATATAACAGACAAGAATCTGCTTAATATTCTTCCTTGCAATCTTCTCCAAGGGGATCTTATATGCTGGCAGCTTGATATCATCCTGCCCATAGAATTATTTACATTAAAAGAGGTTGGAAGCCTGCAGGGCAAGACAGTTACGGCAAACTTTTACAAATGTGGAGATGATATGCCGGTAAGACACTACCTGAGCTGGAACCCTATTGGGCTTGAACGGCCAAATTTTCACTCACCGCATTTCTTTGGAAAGTTGATATTTGAATAATTATTGCTACATTTACATTCCAAACTGCGTACAATGTTTGCGTAAGTAAAATTCACCCTCTCAAGAAGCAGGTAAATGAGTTTGGCATTGTATGTTAGTTAGGTTTGCAGTAATTATGTTAACAATTAAAATTTTATAGTATGAAGAAAGCATTAGTTCTAATGGCGGCAGGATTTGAGGAGATTGAGCTTACAACAGTTGTAGACCTGCTAAGAAGAGCCGAGGTAAATGTAACATTGGCATCAATTGACAAACATGAGTTTGTTAGGGGTGCGCACGAAATGAGTCTTAAGGCAGACAAGCTGCTGTCTGATTGCGAAATAAACAGGTACGACGCGCTTGTATTGCCCGGCGGTTGGCCCGGAGCCTTAAATCTGTTTGAATCCGGAGATGTTCAGAACATCATCTCTGAATTTGCAAAAGAGGAGAAACTTGTTGCCGCAATATGTGCAGCTCCATATATCTTAGGCAAAATGGGATTGCTAAAAGGCAAGAAAGCAACATGTTACCCAGGATTTGAGGGAGACCTTAAAGGGGCGGAGCTCAGAAACCATCCCGCAGTTACAGACGGCAATTTCATCACGGGAAAAGGACCCGGATATGCTGCACAGTTTGCAATGGCAATTGTAGAGAAATTGGCAGGAAAGGAAAAGGTTGAGGAACTTGAAGAGAGTACTTTCTTTATCTCTTATAAGGATTAATCCTCCGCTTTACAGTTTTTAGCCATATAATCAGCATTAGCTTTGGCATTTGCTTTCGCCAATTTAGTTTTGAAAGCCAACGCTAACGCTAAAGCCAACGCCAAACAGGTTTACGGAATATGAACAGATTAAATAATATCGCAAAAAAAGGATTGCCAATTGTGGCGGCGATGCTGTTGGCATCTGCTACAGGCATTACAACGGCAAATGCACAAAACAGCTGCTGCAACAAAGCCGAAGAACAAAAATGTTGCTGCGAAAAAGGCCAAAAGCATAAGCAAAACCAAGAGCATAAAGAGTGTCGCAAGCTGAATAACGGCAACAAAAAGCAGATGCTAAATGAACAGCTCATTAAAGACGGGCTCATAGATGTATCCACTTTAGACCCATCCATTGAGGTACATTTGGTTTACGCAACCCCATATAATTTTATGGGAAGAGTTCTATATGACAACTTAGACAGAGCTTATCTAATTCCGGAGGCTGCCGCAAAACTCAAAAAGGCCGCAGAGCTACTAAGAGCAAAAAGACCAGATCTCCACCTTGTAATCTACGATGCAGCAAGACCTCTCTCTATCCAAAAGCAGATGTGGAAACTTGTTGAAGGGACAGACAAGGAGGACTTTGTTGCAAATCCGGCAAGGCACGGAATGCACAACTACGGTGCCGCGGTAGACTTAACGCTTGCCGATTGTAGCGGACGCCCTGTTGATATGGGTGGCGAGTATGATTATTTTGGAGACGCTTCGAGGGTTGACAAAGAGGAACAGCTTCTAAAAGACGGCATAATAACCCAAAAGGAGTTAAACTACAGGTTGCTTTTAAGAGAGGTAATGACAGAGGCCGGATTCCTTATTGAGCCATCTGAATGGTGGCATTTTAACACCTTTACATCTAAAGAGACGAGAGAACGCTTTAAAGTAATAGAATAATACCCTAACATGATAGTAGCCAATGCCGACAGTCTGCTAAGACACAGAACAATAGACAGATGCCTGAGAGACAGGAAGAACAGATACTCTCTTAACGATCTTATCCTTGCCTGCAGAGATGCCTTTAACCAGCAGAAAAAGGGTAAGAAATCAAAAAGTAAAGGCAGTGATAAAAAGTCACCTGTGTCTGCACGTACAATACAGTTGGATCTACAGTTCATGCGAGACAAAGAGAGAGGGTATGCAGCCCCTATTGTAGTTTACGAGATGAAATACTACAAGTACTCAGACCCCTCTTTCAGTATAGAAAAGGTTAATATAAAGAAGAACAATTTAGAAAAGATAGAGGAGATCCTCTCTAATTTAAAAGAGCTGAGCAATTTCTCCGAGTTCCAAAGTACAAGAAGCACCATAAAGATCTTAGACGAAGAGATTGGTGCCATCTACGACAGGCGAGACCCGGCAGTTTCGTATGCAGGCAAGGAGAAACCTCTTGGCCTTGAGTACTTTGACAGCATACATGACGGCATAGTAAACAAAAAGGTCCTATGTATTGGATACTATTCGTCGCGGTCTGAAAATATAATACCAATCATCTTTTACCCGTTCTACCTAAAAGAGTACAAAGGGCGTTGGTATGCCTTTGGTTACAAAGATGGAATGGATGGCGTCTACAAACTGCCATTAGACAGGATAAGGGATCTATCCTACTCCATTCTACCCTTCCCAACTGAGTATTCTTTTAATCCCGACAAATATTTTAATGATATAATTGGGGTTACAAGATTAAGCGGTAAAAAAAGAGAGATAGAATTGTTGGTTAAAAACAGAATTGCCCCGTTTATAAAACTTAATCCTATCCATCACTCACAGAGGGTTAAATCCGTTAATGAAAACGGAGACATAGTGTTCACTATAGAGATAATACCAAACAGGGAGTTCTACAATATAATATACTCCAACAGGCCATATATTGAGATTATCTCACCAAGAGATATAGGGTTGGAGTCTAACAAAAAGATAATGGCTGCCGTTGAGTCGCTTCCTCTGTATATTATTGAACCTAAATCTTCTAAAGGTGATAATATTAATAAAGAGCGGAATGAGGAGATGAGTCATAATCTGTTTTCGGAATTAGAGTAATACTCAAATGCACCATGTTGAATTTTTAAATTAAGGAGAATTATGGAGGAGAAGAAACCAATTGTTGCATTGATTTACGATTTTGACGGGACGTTGTCTCCCGGCAATATGCAGGAATACTCTTTTATAGAGGCTGTTGGATTAGACAAGGAGGATTTTTGGGAGGAGACCCGCAGAATGGCAGAGAAACAGGATTCAGATAATATCCTTATCTACATGCTTCTTATGCTTGAAAAGGCCAAGGAGATGCATCTTCCGGTAAGACGTGAGAATTTTCAGAAGTACGGTGAATCTGTAGAGCTGTTCAAAGGGGTAAAAGAGTGGTTCAAGCTCATAAATGATTACGGAGAGAGGCATGGAGTAATTGTTGAACACTACATTAACTCATCCGGAATGAAGGAGATTATTGAGGGGACCTCAATAGCAAATGAGTTTAAGACTATTTTTGCATGTGCATACTATTATGACGAAAATGGCGATGCTCTATGGCCTGCTGCAGCCGTTAACTACACCAACAAGACACAATACCTGTTTAAGATTAATAAAGGGATATTCAGCATAAGGGACTCCGTTAAGATAAACGAGTCCGTACCGGAGGAGGATAAGAGGGTTAAGTTTACCAACATGATCTATTTTGGTGACGGAGAGACAGATGTCCCCTGCATGAAACTCATCAAACAACTCGGTGGGACAGCAGTTGCCGTCTACGAACCCGGTAACTCCAAAAAGAAAAATATAGCACAGACACTACTTAAGCAACAGAGGGTAAATTATGTCTGCGAAGCAGATTACTCAAAAGGGAGGAACCTTAATCTTCTGATTGAGGGAATCATAGACAAGATTAGGGCAGATGAGCATCTGTTGGCACTAAAGAAAAGGTTTGAGTGATGGCGGCAACTATTATCTCTACACATCTGTCAATTCCAAAAAATGATGAATCCAAGCACAAGTTGTACGAATTGGAGAACCCCCACTCCTTGTATGTATAATAGTTATAATACTGAGAACGTTTCTTGTCCCCCTTCTCCAAGATAGACAGTATCTCTTTGTCTGTTAGCTTGTCTGCATTTTCTATTCGTTTTGAATGCCTTATTCGCTCTATCCTTTCATTTGGAGACGAGCAGGAAATGAACACATTAAAGCATTTTCTATCTCTAAGGACATAGTCCGCACAACGTCCTACAAATATTGCCGATTGCCTGTCTGCTAAGAGCTTTATGGTATCACTCTGTATTTTAAATAGTTCACGAGAATCTAACGGTGTGAATGCAGAGTAATTGTTATTAAGGACAGATGAGAAGTTAAGCCCCCAAAACGACCCTTGGAGGTATGCTTGCGGCTTTTCGTCTACATTCTTAAAGAACTCCGGAGCTATTCCGCTCTCTTTTGCCGCAAGATACAGCAATTCTTTATCGTAAACCGGAATACCAAGTCTTTTAGAGAGTTCATTTGCCACCTTAAGCCCACCTGCGCCAAGCTGCCTGCCAATATTTATATAATATTTCTCCATAGCGTTCATCTATTATAGTTTATTATCTATTACAAACCTTATCTAAGCAATCTCAAAAAAATAACCAGGTAATCTTTAATTGTCTTTTCGGTCTCTATTTCTTTTCCCAAAAATACTCCTAAATCTTTACCAACTTATTTTTTAACGTTTACTAAATTAAATTCTCTTCAATACTACCTGTTCTTTGTGGATGCATCTTATCCTCCAAGGCTTTCTTTTTAAACACTTTCATCTGGTATGACAGCATAAAAAGGGCAATGAAACTTGCTATTAAATCCGATATAGGCATACTATACCAGATTCCTTTCTCTTTATAGAAGGCCGGAAGAATAAGCAACATTGGGATAAGTACCAGAACTTGTCTGGAAAGGGAAAGAAATATAGATTTTCCAGCCATTCCTATACTCTGAAAGAAGTTTGAGGTAACCATCTGAAAACCGATTATCGGGAAGAAAATAAAAACTATCCTCATTCCTATTACAGATTTTTCAATAAGCTCAGGGTCTGTGGTGAATATCTCAACCAACTGCTTTGGGAAGAGTTCTCCTGCAGCAAATGCCAATGTTGTTACTACTGTTGCCCAAAGTATGGTAATGTTAAGGGTCTTTTGCACCCTTTCAAAGTTTCTTGCTCCAAAGTTATACCCCACAATAGGCTGCATTCCCTGATTAATTCCCATCACTATCATTATGGCCACAAAACAGATTCTATTTACCACACCGTATGCTCCAATGGCCATATCTCCGCCATGCTCCTGCAGCCCCTGGTTAATGAGTATTACAACTATGCAGGCGGCAGTATTCATACAGAACGGAGACATACCAATTGCCACAATATCTTTTACAATCCTCTTTTTAAGGCCGTAGGTTCCGCGTTTAAAGTGTATCAGCTTATTGTGATCAGACAGCGACCTGCATATCCATGCCAACGACACCAACTGCGCCAATATGGTGGCTATTGCCGCTCCCTGTATTCCCCATTTGAATAAAAAGATAAACAATGGATCCAATACTGTATTCAGCACAACTGTAAGGATTGTTGCTATCATTGCCACTTTTGGAAAACCTGTTGCCCTTGTTACGGCATTAAGGCCAAAATACATGTGAGATATTACGTTTCCGGCAGAGATGATAATCATATACTCTCTTGCATACGATATTGTATTTTCGCTTGCACCAAAGAAATAGAGGATAGAATCCATGAAGAGTATTACTATCAAGCCATATAGGGTGCCCATTATTAGGTTAAGCGTTACTGTGTTACCAAGTACCTTCTCCCCCATCTCATAGTTCTTTTGTCCTAAGAGCATGGATATAAGCGATGAAGCACCTACTCCTACCAACGCGCCAAAAGCAGCCCCTAAGTTCATTAGCGGGAATGTTAGCGCCAACCCTGCAAGTGCATAGTTTCCAACCCCATGGCCAATAAAGATACTGTCTACCATATTATATAGCGACGATGCCGTCATTGCTATTATACTTGGTATTGCATAATGTGCCAAAAGTTTGGAAATCTTTCCTGTGCCTAATTCAAGCACAGCATTTTTCAATGATTCTCCGTTTTTGTTCATCAATCCTCCTTTTCTGCTGCAAATTTACCAATTTTTTAAACTACTGCCTATAAGAAAGGGATGAAACAGTTCACATTAAACATTATACCATTTTTTGTCGGTAAGCAAAAAAATAAAAATACACGCTTGAACAGATTCCACAAATAGCTATTGCAATGAACATTACATCATAACCAAAGTATTTGACAAGAATACCTGAAAGTAATCCACCCAATGCTATGCCAAGATCAAAAGCCACAAAGAAAGTAGAACTGGCAGCTCCTCGTCTTTGAGGGGGAACAGTTCGCATTGCCATTGTTTGCAGTGATGGCTGAACGGCTCCAAAGCTAACGCCTAACATTAGTGCAGAGAGAATATAGCCAAAATGATTGTGTACAAAAACTAACAGCAATATACCTGCAATGAGAGCAACATTACCTGAGTGTACCAATATGCCTGCGCCATATTTATCTATAGTTTTGCCTAAAAGAATCCTTGTAATTACAGTTGCTATGGCAACACAAATAAAGTAGATTCCACCATCCAACAGATTATGATGAACTGCATAGATTGCTACATACACCTCTACCACTCCGTATGCCATCATAAAAAAGAATTGGGTTATTGATGCGGGGATCGAAAGTTTTTCAAATAATTGGTTGATTTTTAGTGGTTGTACAGATAGTGAATAGCTTCTGTCTTTTATTGTTATTGATATAAGTAGGGCTAAAAGTCCTGCAGCAGCTACAGCAATGAACAGATGTATAAATCCTAATTTGTTCATTATAAGTAGTCCTAATGCCGGAGCTATTGCTGTTGAAAGAGCCATAGAGAGACCATATAAACCAAGCCCCTCTCCCATTCTCTGCATTGGTACTATATCTGTTACCCATGTTGATGCGGCATTACTGCTTGTTGCATGAAATGCTCCGTGAATTGTTCTTAAGAGAACTGCAAAAGAAATTCCAGCCGACACAAAATAGCCCATTGGAATTATGGTCATACCAATCAGGCTTATTATCAATATTGTTGCTCTACCTTTTGTGTCTACGAGCCAACCTGCAAACGGCCTTGCAATAATGGATGCCAAACTAAAAAGTGCAGTTGCCAATCCTATTGCAATTGCATCTCCGCCAAGATGAGTTATAAAAAAAGGGAAAGTGGGTAGCAGTGCATGAAAGTTTACAAAAATAAAGAAGTTTACAAGGCAAATTTTAATAAATGATGCCGTACAAAGTTTTGGTTTTTCTGTTGTTGGTGTAGTGTGCATAAAAATAAAAATATAAATAAAAAATGCCTGCCACATAAATCAACTAGACTTACGTGACAGGCACTACATGTTGTTTTGCGCGAGCAAAGATACGAAATAAAGTTTATAGTTTATTGTTAAAAGTTTATAGTTAGTTCAACAGCTCTAGCTCTAGCTTTGGCTTTAGCTTTAGCAAATTTAATTTTGAAAACCAATGCCAATGTTAATGTAAAAGCCATCAACTCCCTTTACTCTCCATACCATCTGCACCTTCTATACCTTCTTTACTCTCTATACTCTCTTAACCCTAAAATTACCAACGCTAACGCCAAAGCCAAAGCCCTCTCTACCCTATATACTATCTTTACAATCCTTAATTCTTAGACGCCAAAACCACTATAAACAATAAACCCTAAACTATAAGCTATCATACGCCTCATCTGTGACAGGCTCAAGCCAATCTGTGGTTGCACCCTCTGCAGGAACGGCAATAGCAATATGCTGGAACCATGAATCAGCAGTTGCACCATGCCAGTGCTTGACCTCTGCAGGAATATTTACAACCATTCCCGGAACAAGTCTTTGGGCAGGTTTACCCTCCTCTTGATACCATCCTTCACCTCCAACGCATATAAGTATCTGGCCACCTTTATGATGTACATGCCAATTGTTCCTGCAACGCGGCTCAAATGTAACATTGGACATACCTATTCCTGCATCTTTGCCAAGCAACGGAGCAAGATAGCTGTTTCCAATAAAATATTTGGCATATGCCGTATTCGGCTCACCCTTAGGGAATACCATATCCTCTATAGGCTTGCCCTTTGTAAAGCTCTCTCCAAAATGCTCCACAATAGCCTTACGTGCCCTATAAGCCTCTACCTCCCCTACCTTACTCTCCAAAACAGACGGTATCTCCCTGAGTTCGCCCTCCGTAACACCCATATTCAGAGCACCCCTTACATGAGCTTTCAGTTGAGGCTCAACACCCTTTATAGATGACAATGCACTCACCGTTGCAATCTCCCTATCTGCAAATGAAAGAACGTCTCTCGCAAAAATATCACCAAAAAGGTGTGCTTTAAGATAGTAATCCGTAGCAGGAGCAAACGTGTATGAAAACGGCTTTCCACCACCTAATCTTGTCTGGTTCTCTGTACCAACCCTTAGAGCATCGTAATCCTCCGGCATTGGCGAAGCATCTCTTCCAACATTCTCTGCAATCCCCTGCTGCTTTCTCTCTTCCAATACATTTTGCAGCACAGCCAAACCGTTAAGACTTCTTGGGAAACCGGCGTAAGCGTAAAGCTGAGACATTACCTCTTTTACCTCATTTGTTGTTAGCGGGCCGTTAAGAGCCTCATTTATTGCAGATTTCAGGCCCGGCAGATTACCCATTGCCATAAATGCAGCAACTGCAATAATACTCTGTTGTCTTAAATTCAGTAACATAATATATCTTTTATCTGTTTTCTTCCCTACAAATAATCTTATTCAACTTAAATCTTCACCAATCTTCACACACAAACACATACATCCGTTGAACTAATTCAAATGCAAAAATACAAAGTGACTATCAAGATAGCGTACCATTATTACAGTTGTTTTTATACAAATCACCGCCATTTTAGTTAAGAGTCAATAGTAAGTTTGTTAGCGTTGGCTTTGGCTAATTTAATTTTGATTGCCAACGCTAATGCCAAAGCCTTCTTAAACTAACGCCTGCGGTACTTTGAACCGCCATTATTCTGCCCAGAGTTACTATTCCCCTCTCTCCTATTGTCCCTGTCCTGCCTGCCATTATTGTTTGGCTTGTTGTATTTATCATTACGTCTGTCATTTTCATTCCTCTTACCATAATAGTCTTGGCGGCCATTGTCTCTTGGTTTATCATACCTGTCATTTGGCCTTCCGTTACCATCGCGCTTGCCATAATATTCAGGCCTGCGAGGTTTGTCGGGATGCCTATATTTATCATTAGGCTTACGAGGAGGTGGAGGATTATGATGATCTCGCGGTCTTGGCGGTCTCTCACCCCAGCCGGGATTGTGCGGCGGACGCGGGTTATGCCTGTGTGCGTAGTGATCGCACCAATAGTTATTATAGACTACCACCCTGTCATTAAATGGATTATAATATGGAGAACCGGGATAAATGCCAATCTCTGCAATTATTCTGTCCCAACCGTATGGCCTGTATTTCTTGTAATATGGAAGAACCCGTTTAGGGCTTATACCAAGTGTTCTTGCAACCTCAAACACCAAACTCACATCACCCCAATTGTATCCGCAGTGTCTGTAATAATTGTTCAGCACATAATTAGATGTATTAAATTCAATGCAAAGCCTGTCGCAGAAATCAGAAAGTTCTACAGAAGCATATCTGTTAGCATTATCTATATAAACAGAAAAGCGGTTCTGTGCATTTGAAGTAATTGTAAAAGCTGTAACAAATAACAGCATCAAACAGAATCTCTTCATAATTTTTAGTTTTAAAAGTTAACAATTCGTGAGATTTTGCATTAAAATAGTAACAAAAGTAGTGCCATCATTTTCTTCCCGACAAAACCTACAGTTGTACCAGCTTGAAAAAGTAGACACTAAAAAAATTTTTAGTTAAACATAATTTATCAAAGTAGACAATTGCTACATTTTTTCTTCATTTTCGTTTTCAAAAGTAGACATATTCGCCAAATCATTTTCAGACAA
>CAKUYQ010000040.1 GCA_934717185.1 uncultured Bacteroidales bacterium
AAAACTGGTAACTGGGGCTAAGTCGTAACAAGGTAGCCGTACCGGAAGGTGTGGCTGGAACACCTCCTTTTTGGAGCTGTAAACGACTGTAGAGATTTATCTCTGCTCCTCACTTAATTTAATGCTATTATATATATAGTCTCGTAGCTCAGTTGGTTAGAGCACCACACTGATAATGTGGGGGTCCGCGGTTCAAGTCCGCGCGGGACTACACCTTGGGGGACTAGCTCAGTTGGCTAGAGCACCTGCTTTGCAAGCAGGGGGTCAAGGGTTCGACTCCCTTGTTCTCCACATTTTTCATAAGAAACTATTTTTTTAGGTTGGAAAGAATGGCTGCCGTGAGGCACCCATTCTTTTTTTGTAATTCTTTTATATTCTTACTATTTTTGCCGCAATAACTATATTCGTAGAACCTATGTCAGCAAAAATTAATTGCTTTGTTCCATTTAAAGACAAAGCTCAAGTGGAGGAAACACTTAACGGTTTAAAACAGAATGAATTAGTTTCTAAAATCTATCTTCTGTCAACAGATAATAATGTAAAAGAATATGATGGTTGTAGTGTAATTGCAATTGACGGTCTTAACAGTACGGCTACGATGAAAGCTGTCGCATCTGTTTCGGACGCTGAATTCAGTTTGCTTTATACAAAGTACACAACCTTGAGTTTGGGCTATTTTGCTCTCGAAAGGATGATGGGTGTTGCAGAGGATTCGCAGGCGGCAATGCTCTACGCAGACCATTATCAGTTTAAGGAGGGTAAAAAGCAGATAGCTCCGGTTATAGATTATCAATATGGAGCATTAAGAGATGATTTCAATTTTGGTTCTGTGCTGTTTTTCAGAGCATCTGCATTAAAAGAGGCTGTGGCTGCCCTTAAACAGGATTATAAATTTGCAGGTCTTTACGATACACGTCTGAAACTCTCTCAGAGGGGATCATTGGTACATGTTAACGAGTATCTTTATTCAGAAATTGAATACGATACCAGAAAATCAGGCGAAAAGATCTTCGATTATGTAGACCCAAAGAACAGGGGTGTGCAGATAGAGATGGAGCAGGCTTGTACAGAGCATCTTAAGGAGATTGGAGGCTATCTTGCCCCTAACTTTAAACATATAGAGTTCAGTGAGGAGAAGTTTGAATATGAGGCATCTGTCATTATTCCGGTGTTCAATAGAATAAGAACAGTAAAGGATGCAATAAAATCTGTTTTGGCTCAAAAGACAGACTTTAAATTTAACCTTATTGTAGTAGACAACCATTCAACAGACGGAACTACCGCTGCAATTGACGAGTTTGCATCGGACGAAAGACTTATACATCTCATTCCGGAGCGCAACGACCTTGGTATTGGCGGATGTTGGAACACCGGCGTGAACCATCCAAAATGCGGTAAATTTGCAATACAGTTGGATTCAGATGATGTCTATTCCGGCCCCGATACCTTGCAGAAGATTGTAAATGCGTTCTATGAACAGAACTGTGCAATGGTTGTGGGAACATATATGATGACCAACTTCAATATGGAGATGATAGCTCCTGGTATCATAGACCATAAGGAGTGGACTCCGGAAAACGGTAGAAACAACGCTCTTAGAATTAACGGATTAGGTGCTCCTCGTGCTTTCTATACCCCACTGCTTAGAGAGATAAAGTTGCCTAACACCAGCTATGGAGAGGACTATGCTTTGGGACTCAGATTCTCAAGAGAGTACCAGATAGGCAGAATCTACGATGTTCTCTACAACTGCCGCAGATGGGACGACAACTCAGATGCGTGTTTAGACATAGTAAAGATGAATGCAAACAACCTGTACAAAGATCGTATACGTACATGGGAGCTTATGGCAAGGGTAAGAATGCAGAAATAAACGAAGGGGAGTCTTAAGATGAAATTGAATAAAGAGGTGGCGCAACTGTTTGCAGAGCAGCTTTCCGCATGGGAGCAGGCAAAGGGCAACTATGATGCGCTAAATCATGTAAAGGTAAAAGAGGAACTCGTTAACGGAGTTCCTTTTAAAGTACAGTTCAACCCTGCCAGAATAGTCTCTTCGGCAGCAAAGGTAGACGCTAAATCCATTAAGGAGCGCAAATGCTTTCTCTGCCGTGCCAACCGCCCCGCTGTTCAGAAGGGGATAGATTTTACAGGAGAGGCTGCCACATACGAGATACTCTTAAATCCGTTTCCTATTTTTCCAAGACATCTTACTCTTCCCGACAACACACACACACGTCAGCAGATAGGCGGGAGGTATGCAGATATGCTTGAACTTGCCTCGGTTATTGATGATTTTGTCCTGTTCTACAACGGCCCTAAATGCGGAGCCTCTGCTCCGGATCACATGCATTTTCAGGCAGGAAACAAGGGGTTTCTCCCTTTGGAAAGACTGCTTTGCAATGCAGCGGGAGAGATAAATGAAAAATTTGTCGGGAAGCAGAATAAGATGAATGATTTTAAGGGGGGAGAACTTTATACTGTTGAGCACCTTGTTCCGGGTACGCTGCTGCTTACCGGAAGGGAGAAGACCGGCATGGTTGCGGAGTTTGAGAAGATCTATTCGTTGCTGCCTGTAAAGGAGGGGGAGTGGGAGCCGATGATGAATATAGTCACATGGTTTGCAAGTGGTGTGTGGTTCTCGCTTATATTCATAAGAGACAAACACAGACCGGCATGCTATTTTGCAGAGGGGGAGGATAATATGCTTTTAAGCCCTGCATCCGTAGATCTTGGCGGCGTGTTCATTACCCCTTTGGAGAAGGATTTCGGCCGTTTGGACGGAGCAATGGTGGAATCTGTTTTGAAGGAGATTGCCGTTAGCGGCGAGTTTATGAGGAAATTAGATGAAAAATTAAAAGAGCTATAAGTTATGTCTGCTAAAGTACAACCAAATGTTCATGTTGGTATAATGCATGGGAAGGAGATAAGGTTTAATCTTATTGTACCATGCTATATTAAAGATGTAAAGGAGAATAATTTTAAGGTAACATTCCAGACCTCGATGGGAGAACAGTGCGCAAGATATGTAAACGGGCTGATTGAATGGGACGGAGACCTTTACAGAGAGCTAAGTTTTATTCCGTATGCAAATATCGATATAGAGAAGGAGGGGGAGATAGAGTCTGCTATAGATGATGTGGATAAGGATCTTGGAACATTCTGGCTTAAGGATGTTACTATTGGCGTTAATTTTCATTGGGAGAGAAAGGAGAACCAGAAGTTTGGCGGACATCTTAAGCTTATAATTGAAAACGAAGAGATTACAGCTATTAATGTTATAGGGGTAGAGGATTATCTTACCAGTGTAATATCGTCTGAAATGAGTGCTACGGCATCTGAGGAGCTGCTCAAGGCTCATGCTGTTATATCAAGAAGCTGGCTTTTGGCACAGATAGACAAGAATAAGGAGATAACAGAGGCAAAGGCCGGCTACTCTGCATGTACACAAACAGATGAGGAGCTTATAAAATGGTACGACAGAGAGGATCATGTAAACTTTGACGTATGTGCAGATGACCACTGTCAACGTTATCAAGGGCTTACAAGAGCCTCTACCGATAAGGTAAAGGTTGCCATAAATGAGACATGGGGAGAGTTGCTTATGAACGGCGGCAAAATATGTGATGCCCGTTTTTCAAAATGTTGTGGGGGTGTTGTTGAGGAGTTCCAAAACTGCTGGGAGGATGTAAAGCATCCATATTTGGTGGCTCTTAGAGATACTGCAGACGAGCACAATTTCCCTAATCTTACAATAGAGGAGAATGCCCGCAAATGGATACTTTCAGACCCGGAAGCCTTTTGTAATACTCACGACAAACATATTTTGTCTCAGGTACTTAACAACTATGACCAGGAGACCACAAACTTCTACCGCTGGAGTGTGGAGTACACACAGGATGAGCTTTCGGCCCTTATCCTAAAGAGAAGCGGAATAGATTACGGTGGGATCATAGATCTTATCCCTGTGGAGAGAGGAACGTCGGGGCGTCTTATAAAACTAAAGATTGTCGGGACCAAAAAAACTTATACCATAGGCAAGGAGTTGGAGATAAGGAGGACACTTTCGGAGTCTCATCTTTACAGTTCGGCCTTTGTGGTGGAGAAGGTTGGCGGCACAGATGTAGGAGGTGTTACGCTTCCCGATAAATTTATAATTAAAGGTGCAGGCTGGGGGCATGGAGTAGGTCTGTGTCAGATTGGCGCTGCGGTGATGGGTGAAAAAGGGTACAAATATAAAGAGATTCTTACACATTATTTTCCCGGAGCGTCAATAGAGAAGCGATATTAATTAGCATAACATAAGGCAATCATGAATAATAAACAATCTAAAAAGACCAGCCCGTGGGCGTGGATTCCTACGCTCTATTTTGCGCAAGGTCTGCCATACGTGGCCGTAATGACCATATCTGTCATTATGTACAAACGTTTAGGAATGTCCAATACAGATATCGCCCTATACACAGGGTGGTTGGGACTGCCATGGGTAATCAAACCTTTCTGGAGTCCGTTTGTGGATATTATAAAGACAAAACGTTGGTGGACCCTTACAATGCAGTGGATTATTGCCATTGCGCTTGCCGGTATTGCATTTACCCTTCCTACAGACTTTTATGTGCAGTTCACACTTGCCATATTTATGTTAATGGGCTTTGCCTCTGCTACACACGATATAGCTGCAGACGGTTACTATATGCTTGCACTTACGGAGCATGAACAGTCTCTGTATGTGGGTATAAGAAGCACGTTCTACAGAATAGCAACCGTTATGGGGCAGGGTTTGCTTGTTATCCTTGCCGGATTGATAGAGATGAATTCCGGTTTGGAACCGCTACAGATAAAGGTTGCTGCGGATGCCTCATCTGAGGCGGTCATTGCAGATCTGCCGCAGTTCAGCGCTGCAGCAGAGGATGATAATGCTACATTGCATTTTGTAACGGCATCGCAGATTGTAAGGACATCTGTAAGAGCTCCGGAATCTGTTATGTTAGACAGCGCAAGAGCCGTCTCATTTGCAGAGTATGCATCTATGATGAGAGATTCGGTAAACAATATGAATGTGCGTAACGGTTTTGTAAAAGGAGCTGTTATAACAAAAGATATTCATGTTGCAGAGGTGGTAAAGAGTGAGAGCGGATTCAGAAGCTGGATTAGAGAGACCTTTGGGGAGAAGCGCGAGGTTGTATCTGACAACATTGCAAACAATATTGCGATTGTACCTGTAAAACTTAACAGACAGCCTGCTCCGGGCGAGACAATTGTATTGAATGTAACATATAAGGATGGAGACCAAAGCATTAAGTTGGAGCAGAACAGACTCTCAACACGTTTTGAGTTTAATGAAAATAACTGGGACAAACCTGCATATCTCTTCTTTGAGATAGACCATAAGTTAGCACAATCTACAGAGGCTTCCTTTATTGGAACATCAGGAAATATTCCATTGGCATGGCTTGTTGTATTTGTGGTATTGTCTGCATTCTTCTTTGTGGTTGTAATCTATCACAGCTGGATATTGCCAAAACCTGCAGCAGATTCATCACACAAAGAGACTACAGCGAAAGGTATAATAAAAGGGTTTATAGATGCGTTCAAGACCTTCTTTACAAAATTGCCTTTCTGGCAGACAGTTGCAGCAATAGGATTTATGCTGCTGTACAGATTCCCCGAGGCACAGCTTACAAAAATTATACAGCCGTTCCTGTTAGACCCTGTAGACAAAGGCGGTCTTGGGCTTACAACCGGAGAGGTTGGACTTGTCTATGGAACAGTAGGTATTATAGGTCTTACATTAGGCGGTATAATTGGTGGTATTGCAGCAGCTAAAGGCGGCCTTAAGAGGTGGCTTCAGCCAATGGCATGGAGTATGTCCCTAACCTGCCTTACATTTGTATATTTGAGCTATGCGCAGGATCATTCGCTTCTTACAGTAAACATCTGCGTCTTTATTGAGCAGTTCGGATACGGCTTTGGATTTACCGCATATATGCTATATCTAATCTATTACTCGGAGGGTGAGTTCAAGACATCCCATTATGCAATCTGTACCGGATTTATGGCGTTGAGTATGATGCTTGGAATGGTTGCCGGCTGGTTGCAAGAGACAATTGGTTACAAACATTTCTTTGTATGGACAATGATCTGTTGCGTTACCACTATTGGAATGGCTGCGTTGGTTAAGGTAAATCCTAATTTTGGAAGAAAACAGGTGGAGGAAAAGTAAATGAAAAGGATAGTTGTATCTCTGTTGCTCCTCTTTTTGGGGCTTGGACTTTCTGCACAGGAAAAGGGTGGAAACAAGCCTGTAATTAAAACAGGTATAGAGGTTCTTAAATCAAACGGTTTTAAGCAGCTGCAGGGTAGAAGGATAGGCCTTGTAACAAATCCTTCCGGAGTAGATGACAATCTTGTGTCTACGGTAGACATTCTGTTTAATGCTCCCGGTGTTGAGCTTGTTGCCCTGTACGGCCCCGAACACGGCGTTAGGGGAGATGTTCATGCCGGTGACCATATAAGCGATTTTACAGATCCTGCAACAGGCCTTAAGGTGTTGTCTCTTTACGGCAAGACAAGGAAACCAACGCCTGAGATGCTTAAAGATATAGATGCTTTGGTATATGACATACAGGATATAGGTTCAAGGTCGTACACATTTATAAGTACATTGGGTATGCTTATGGAGGCTGCGGCAGAGAACAATAAGGAGGTTATAGTTTTGGACAGACCTAACCCGCTCGGAGGAGAGAAGGTAGAGGGTTGCCTTGTAGAAGATGGCTATTTCTCCTTTGTAAGCCAGTTTAAGATTCCTTATCTGTATGCCCTTACACCCGGCGAATTGGCTCTGCTCATAAACGGTGAAAACCTTTTGGGTAAAAAGTGCAAACTCACGGTTGTCCCAATGGAGGGGTGGAACAGAAAGATGCTATACAGCGATACCAAACTGCCATGGGTACTTCCGTCTCCTCAGATTCCGCAGGTAGAGAACTCAATATACTACCCTGTTTCCGGGATACTTGGTGAACTTGGGTATGTGTCAATAGGTGTTGGCTATACACTTCCGTTCCAGCTTTTCTGCGCACCATGGATCAATGCAGAGGCTTTTGCAAAGGCTCTTAACAACCTTAAACTGCCGGGAGTAAACTTCAGACCTATTCATGTAAAGCCCTTCTTTGCAAATTTTGCAGGGGAGAACATTGGTGGCGTGCAGGTTTACATAACAGATTTTGAGAAAGCACATCTTACATCCATACAGTTTTATGTAATGCAGGTTATTGCTGAACTTTATCCTGACAAAACTGTTTTTGATAATGCCAATTCCGGAAGATTCAATATGTTTGACAAGGTATGCGGAACATCTTATATAAGAGAGACTTTTACTAAAAACAACAAATACTCCTCTATAGAGAGGTATTGGCAGAAGGATGTTGAACAGTTTAAGGAGTTGTCTAAGAAGTATTGGCTGTACTTATAGCGTTGGCGTTGGCTGATTTTAGGGTAGAGAGAGTAAAGAGGGTAAAGAAAGGGTGAGTAATTAGAAACTGTTTCTTATTATGACTGTAAAAAATACTGGCGTGTAAGATATAGATATTCAATAATTTGACGGGGGGGGGGTGACTATATTTCCTTTAAATAGATTTGCAAAATTGAAAAATCTGTATACCTTTGTGGCGTAGTTTTTAAGTTAGATTAAGAAAGAGCACGCATTGTTTAGGTTTCCTGCAGTGCGTGCTTGGTTTTTTAAGTAGCAAGTTATGGATACATTAAGGGCTCTGATTGAAGGTTCCACAGCACTTTGGAGCGGAGGTGTGGCACACTCTGTTCTTATTCTGTCTTTGGTGATTGCAATAGGCATTATGCTTGGCAAGATAAAGATCTTTGGTGTCTCTTTGGGTATTACCTGGATTCTCTTTGTAGGTATTATTTTTGGCCATTTCAACGTTATAATGGATGAACATCTCCTTCATTTTCTTAAAGAATTCGGATTGATACTGTTTGTCTACTCTATAGGTATGCAGGTAGGTCCCGGTTTCTTTTCTGCGTTTAAGAAAGGTGGAATAAAGCTTAATATGCTTGCAGTCATCTCTGTGTTAAGCGGAATTGCGGTTACTATAATTATCTATTATGTGTCAAATATGCCTATTACTACAATGGTAGGCATACTGTCCGGTGCTGTTACAAATACTCCTGGGTTAGGTGCTGCACAACAGGCTGTTTCTGATATTACAGGCAGTGATATTCCCGAGATTGCAATGGGATATGCCGTAGCCTATCCGTTGGGTGTTATAGGTATAATTGTAACAATGCTTGCTTTGCGCTTTATACTTAGAATAAATGTAGAAAAGGAGGAGAAAGAGGTTTTGAGTGAGCTTGGCGGAGGTGATGCCGTAAAACATATAGCTGTGGAGATTACAAACCCCTCTATAGACGGTAAAAGTCTTAGGGAACTGCATCCGTTGATTAACAGGGATTTTGTGGTATCAAGGATAAAACCAAGAGAAAAGACTCAGGTGGAACTTGTTACATCCAATACTACATTGCATTTGGGCGATATAATAAGAATAGTTGCGCACCCTGCAGATTTGGAGGCTATTACAGTGATTCTCGGTAAGGAGGTACGCATGGAATGGAGGGAGGAGAAGGCACAGCTCATATCCAGAAGGATTCTTATAACCAAGCCCGAACTTAACGGAAAGACATTGGCTCAGCTTAGGATAAGGAACAGTTCGGGTGCAAACATCACCAGGATTAACCGTTCAGGTGTAGATCTTGTTGCAACACCAAAACTGCAACTGCAGATGGGTGACCGTGTTACAATTGTGGGTAGCGAAAGCGCAATTGCCTTTGCAGAGACTATCTTGGGCAACTCCATGAAGAGGCTGAACCATCCTAATCTTATCCCAATCTTTATAGGAATAGCTTTGGGCTGCATTCTTGGAAGTATTCCGTTTGTTTTCCCGGGTATCCCTCAGCCGGTAAAATTGGGACTTGCGGGAGGCCCGCTTATAGTGGCAATATTAATAAGTAGATATGGACCTCGTTATAAGATGGTTACATATACAACAATGAGCGCTAACTTAATGCTTAGGGAGATAGGTATCTCTCTCTTCCTTGCATGCGTGGGGCTTGGTGCAGGAAAAGGGTTTGTTGAAACTGTAATGAATGGCGGTTATATATGGATTGGCTATGGTGCCCTCATTACACTTATACCGCTTCTTATAGTTGGAATAGTTGGGAAACTATTATTCAAGCTCAATTATTATACGATGATAGGTGTTATGGCCGGTTCCTATACAAATCCGCCCGCATTGGCATTTGCAGGAGAGCAAACTGCCGGCGATGCGCCTGCCGTTGGATATGCTACCGTCTATCCTCTTACAATGTTTCTCAGAGTGCTTACGGCGCAGTTGCTGATACTGCTCTTTTTGTAGGTGGAAACTGCTCCAAAATTCGTATCTTTAAGGCATGAAACTCTATAAAAAAATTGTAATTGCCATACCGGTTGCAATACTGTTGCTTGTGGCTCTGTTTTTTGCGTTATTGTCATCGAGCGGTTTTCTTACAAAATCGCTCAATAGATATGTCCCGTCTGTATTAAATGCTTCATTCCATACAGAGAGGGCGGATTTCACATTTTTTGGGAGCTTTCCTAATATCTCAATAGGATTGGACAGCGTTGAGGTTGTATCTTACTTTAGCGATAGTTTTGCCAATGAGAGCTGTTTTGATACTCTTCTACGTGCAGACCGGCTTTATGTAAAACTCTCGCTGCCTGCTCTTATAGGTGGAAATATAAATATAAAGGAGGCCTGTGCAGATAACTTAAAAGTAAATCTTCTAACATCAAAAAACGGAAACAACTGGGATTTTATTACAGGAGCAGACAGCCTTGCATTGGCGGATGCAGACAGCACTGTCAATGATGTTACAGGTGGGTCTGATTTCCTTAAAATGAATAATATAGAGTTTGCAAATGGTGCAGAGTTTAGGTTTAAAAGCATAGACGATACAACAGACTTTTTCTTTAGGATAGATACTCTTGGTATAAAATCGGTTGCCCATAAAGATTCCCTCAAACTGTTAAGATACAATATGGGGCACCCTTACAGCTTGGCAATGGAGGGTAGTGTAAGCTGCGTTATGGGGGATATGGAGATTCCGTCTGTTCCTATAAGAGCTCGTGGGGTAATGGATTTTTCAATGGAGAATCCGTTAAGGTATGGTTTTGACAATTTTGTTGCCATGGCCGGTGATTTTCCTCTTGAGCTTAACGGTGCGGTGGAGATGATGGGAGATTCCGTTGCTATGTCTCCATTAAGGGTATCTGTAAATGATTATGAAATTTCTCATCTTATAGACAGGCTTAAAGATGGTGTTTATCCAAATGCCGCCTTTATGAAGACAGATATAAGACTTACATCATCTGTGGTGGCGGATGGCGTGTACAGGTTTGGAGACGGCAACATTCCAAAGCTAACTGCTACGGTAAAGATTCCGTTGTCGTCATTTAAAGATAGCAGGCACAAAGGGGAGGTTGAACAGTTTTTAGTGGACGTTAAGGGCGGGTACGATCCCGGGAACAGAGATTCCGTCTATTTGGATATAAAAAATTTTGTCCTTAACGGAAAAGGAATAAAAATAAATTGCAAAGGTTATCTTTATGATCTGCTGAGGCGTGCAAAGATAGATGCAGCGGTTAAAGGTAGTGTGAATTTAAGTGCTCTTAACGATCTGTACCCATCTGCGACAGGCAGTTACGGCAAAGGTGATATTATTGCAGATCTTAATGTAAAGGCAACGGCAAAGGATTACTCGATAGAGGATCTTATAAACTCTGAGATTGTAGGGAAGGTAAAGCTTAAAGGGATAGATGTAAACCTAAAGAGGTTGGGTGTTTCAGCGTGGATTAGAAACGGTATGATAGCTTTTGGGGCACAGGCAAATGTAAGGGATACGTCAATCGAAAAGGGGACAAGAATGTTTGGTATAAAGGCTATTGCCGATACTGCATTCTTCAGGCAAGGGGATGAACTCTCTGTATCGCTTAAGGATTTCATGTTTGCGGGTCACACGGCAACCTCTATTTTAAACGGAGATACAACAAAGATCTCTCCGCTTAATCTCGTTATCTCTGCACAGAATGCTGTTGCTATTGGAGCTGATTCCATAAGTCTTAGACTCAGGGGCAGCAAAAACCACCTTTCCATCCTGCCAAAA
This sequence comes from uncultured Bacteroidales bacterium, assembly GCA_934717185.1. Taxonomy (GTDB): domain Bacteria; phylum Bacteroidota; class Bacteroidia; order Bacteroidales; family UBA932; genus Egerieousia. Next base: position 11,212 of record CAKUYQ010000040.1, read on the forward strand.
GACAATGATTACTCAAAGGCGCAGATAAAGGTTTCATCTGATAATGAAAGACTCTCTTTGAGATTGCAGGATGGCAGACTTGCTTTAAGAGACTGCAACATGGATTTTGAGACATACAGAATAAGGGGCTTTGATGAGACATTGAAAAGACGTAATGCTAAATTAGATTCGCTTGCAAAGATATATGCAGGGGTACCAAGAGACTCATTGCTTGCATACGCAAGAAAGGATAGAGCTCAAAAGACAACGGTTACAGATATAGATGAGTTTAGAGATGCCGATGTAAGTTTTAATTTAGACAGGTCGTTAAGGAGAATGTTAAGGAATTGGAGCTTTAAGGGGAGCATATATGCAGATGGGGGAAGAGTTCGTACTCCGCTCTTCCCGTTGAGAACCAAAATCAACAAGGTGGATTTTGCCTTTGACGACAGAGAACTTGTGTTGCGGGAGTTTAATGTAGAGGCGGGAGAATCCGGTCTTAACATGAGCGGAAAGATTAAGGATATAAAGAGTGTTCTTTTAGGTAAGGAGAAGATTGTTGCAGAGATAGATCTGCTCTCCGATACCCTAAATTTCAATGAATTGGTACGTGCTGCAAATGAGGGGGCAAAGTTTGCAGAAAAGGATGAGGCGGAGAAGGCAAAGTTTAGAATGTTGTCTGATGCATCTATAGATGAACAGTTTACTGTAACCGGAGCTGATTCGTTGGAGAGGGTGGATGCTATTGTAATACCGTCTAATGTAGATCTTAAGGTTATGGCTGAGGTAAAGTCAGGCCGCTACGCAAATATAAGAATAGATCTGTTGTTAGGTGAGGTGTACATTAGAGACCGCTGTGTACAGTTGAAGGATTTTATGGCCTGTACAGATGCCGGAGAGATAGATCTTACAGCTTTTTATGCAGCACTGAACAGACATAATATCTCCTGCGGTTTTGATTTGGATATGAAAGACATAGAGGCTCAGAGACTTATTGCGGTAATTCCAAGCGTGGATACGTTGCTCCCAATGGCAAAATCGTTGGAGGGGCTTCTTAACTGCAGTATGGCCGCCACCACCCAGTTGGACTCTGCTATGAACGTTAAGTTTGAGACACTTAAAGGGATAGCAAGGCTAAAGGGGAAGAATCTTGTGCTGTTGGATGGTGAGACTTTTGCCGAGATCTCCAAGAAGCTTATGTTTAAGAACAAGAAGAGGAATTTTATAGATTCCGTTTCGGTTGAGATGCTCGTTAATGAGAATAAGATAGAGCTTTTCCCTTTTGTTATGAGCATGGACAGGTACAGGACGGCAATAAGCGGTGAGCAGAATTTGGATATGAGTTTTAAATATCATATATCCGTTCTTAAATCTCCTATTCCGTTCAGATTGGGTATAAATATTTACGGTACTCCTAACGATTTCCATTTTAGAATAGGGCGTGCCAAGTATAAGAATACCAATCTGCCGGTGTATACTCATCTGATAGATACCACAAGGAGGAACTTAAGCGTATATATTGCAAATATGTACAAACGGGGGATAAATGAGATCCTCGAGACGGTTAATGAGGGGAATACTGCTGTAAAGGATCTTCAGCTTGCAGCGGCCGGAGGCAGTGGACCTAAGGAGGGTAACACCGGTATGGCAACAGATGTAGCGGCTATTGAGGATTTGTCTGATGAAGAGAAGAGACAACTTGAGGAGTACGAGAAGAGCGTTGCTGCGGAGAACAAGAGTGCGGAGGCTCTTAATATGGCGGAGAGGGGTGTGGCCGTGGTTAATGCACAGCAAAAAATAAAGATGCCGGAGATCAACTCTCCGACATCCAAAAAATCCAAACGGAATTAAGCATAGATTAGAGACTGTTTAATCTCTTGCGTAACATTATTTGAGACCTCTGCGCTGTATGTAGTGTTCTGTTGCAGAACTCTCATTCCACATTCTGTCTATTGCTGTTACAACAATGGTCTCTCCTGCATATACCTCCGGTATCTCAAAGGTTGTGCTCCGCACAATTTTTAGGAGCCTTTCAGATCTGTTGAGGTCTATATCTTCCCCCTTCTCAAAGAGATAGATTGCATACCAAACGGCCTCATCCATAGGTGTGTCGGCCTTAGGTGCGTCCCATTTTAGCAAAACTGCCATTGCATGTTCTTTGTGTACAGCGGCATTGCTGCCATTTCCGTGACTGTGAGACTTTGGCGATTTTATTACAAAATTGTTGTGAGGAAGCGGAGATTCATCATAAATATAGGCAACCTTAAGGTTGTTTACCGGTTGCGGTACTATACTGTCTATATTGGGGTACAGCGGGTGCAGGGCGGGGAACTTCTGATATGATGTGCGGAGGCTGTCCATCATGCGGGGATCCTTTACCATCTGATGCCCGGACCACCAGATGTTGCCGTCGTAGTTACCAAGTTCTCTGTCTAATTTTATCTTGTCGTACAGCTGGTCTTGGCGTGTACCATCTGGTAATTTTGCGTCTAATGTGGCCGAAATGCTCTGCCCTACATATAGTTGCACTTTGCCTTTGTTTTTGCTCCACCAAATTGCAAGTCCCTTGTAGTCTGCTGCTTTATGCCCTATAGGCCAGTAGAGTTGAGGTACATTGTAGTCTATCCACCCCTCTTGGCACCAAAGGAGAATATCTGCGTAGAGTTCATCGTAATTGGTGCATACTCCTGCGGGGTGCTGTGAGCCGCGCGGATCGTTTTTAAGCTCTCTCCAGATTCCAAACGGGCTTATTCCAAATTTTACCCACGGCTTTTCTGCCTTTATGGTGTCGTTGAGGGCTTTAACCAACGTAGAGACGTTGTTTCTGCGCCAATCTGCCTTTACTGCCATCCACAGGGAGTCTTTTTCTTCGGCTCTTACACCGTTGTGAGGCGGTTTAAAACCGTCGGCCTCGCCATATCTTATAAAGGCGGAATCGTCGGGAAATTCAAGATTATCAACTTTATAAGGGTAAAAATAATCATCAAAGTGAACGGCATCCGTGTCGTAGCGCTTTACAAAATCTGCGATTACCTTTAGGGTATGGTTTCTGCTTTCCGGCTCTCCCGGGTTAAAATAGAGCTGCTTGCCGTATTTTACAAATATGCCGGGATTTTTAAAGTAGAGGTGGTTTGGTGCAAGTGTCTCCTCTTCGTTGGATGTCACCCTGTATGGGTTGAACCATGCGTGGAACTCCATCCCTCTTTTGTGGCACTCCTCTATTGTAAAGGCTGCCGGGTCAAAAAATGGGTTTGGTTCGCCTCCCTGCTCGCCTGTGATGAAACGGCTCCACGGCTCAAACTCGCTTACAAAAAGGGCGTCGGCCTGCGGTCTTACCTGAAATATTACAGCGTTGGTGTTAACGGCGGCCATGCTGTCTAAGATATTGCAGATATCTGCCTTTATCTGATCTGTTGTCATGTTGCGCCACGTTTTGTTTACCACTGTGGCAAACCATGCACCTCTGAACTCGCGCTTTAGAGAGCTTCTTGCCGGGTTTTTGTCCTGCTCTCTGCTATACTGCTCCTTACAGTGTTGTTCGTGGTGTCTGCCGCAGCAGTCGTTGTTCTGCTGCCTGCTGTCTTGTTGTTCGTTGTTGTGCTGTCCGTACAGCTGTTGAGGTAAAGAAATAGCTCCTGCGATAACTGCAGAAGCTATAACTAAGCTCTTTATGAAGTATTTACAATTCATCTTTTTGATATAAAGATTTGGTATTGCCTACCTTATTACCTTTTTATTCAGTAGCTTTGGTGTAGTTGCTTATGATGTTAAGCACAACCTCATAAGCCTTCTGCATGCTCTCAACAGGCAGATATTCCAATTTGCCATGGAAATTGTGTCCGCCCGCAAAGATGTTAGGGCAAGGAAGCCCCATAAACGATAGTCTTGCTCCGTCTGTACCACCTCTAATCGGCTGGATAACAGGCTTAACGCCGGCATCCTCCATTGCCTTTACTGCAATATCTATAACCTGCTTGTGAGGCATAACCTCCTCCCTCATATTGTAGTATTGGTCTTTCATCTCCAAAGTGGCGGTACCCTCTCCAAATTTGGCATTTATAAAGTTCACAGCCTCCTGCATCATCCTCTTCTTCTCCTCAAACTTTGCCATGGAGTGATCCCTTATAATATATTGGATGTCTGCCTCTTCAACGGCTCCCTTAATACCAATTACATGGAAGAATCCCTCATAATCTTGGGTGTATTCCGGGCGCTGCTCAACAGGAAGTAGCGCATTAAGTTCCATTGCAATTAGAATGGCATTTATCATCTTGTTTTTTGCATAGCCGGGGTGAACGTTTCTTCCCTGAATGTGAATCTTGGCAGAGGCGGCATTGAAGTTCTCAAACTCAAGCTCGCCTATCTTGCCTCCATCCATTGTGTAGGCATATTTTGCACCAAACTTGGCAACATCAAAGTAGTCTACGCCGCGCCCTATCTCCTCGTCGGGAGTAAAACCAATCTTAATCTCGCCATGCTTGAAATTGGGGTGCTCAACAATGTATTGGGCCATCTGCATAATCTCCGCAACACCGGCTTTGTCATCTGCTCCAAGCAGGGTAGTGCCGTCTGTTGTAATGATTGTCTGCCCTTTATAATCCTCAATCTCGGGGAAATCCTTAACGGCAATCTTAATCCCCAACCTCTCGTTAAGGACAATATCACCCCCCTTGTAATTCTCAATTATCTGAGGTTTTATATCCTTGCCCGAAGCATCGGGAGCTGTGTCTACGTGAGCAATAAAGCCTACTGCGGGAACATTCTTTCCCTCTTCGCCCAAATTAGACGGAATGGTTGCCATAACATAGCCATATTGGTCTATATTCGCCTCAATGCCCATAGCCTTAAGCTCCTCTGCAAGCATCCTCAGCAGGTTCCACTCGCACTCGGCACTTGGAAATGTCTCGCTGTCAGGGTTGGAGGTGGTCTCAACGGCTACATATCTTAGAAATCTGTCTATAATATTTTCCATTTTTATTAATTTTTCTTCCCGACAAAAAATGAGGATTTGTCGGGAAGGGTATTATTCTTATTTAATCTCTTTTTTAAGTGAAGCTCTAATCAGATAAACGATTAGCAGTGCGTACATTAGCAAGCCAAGATAACCTGCAGGAGCAGATTCCAACCAAGCTTTGCTTCCCGATATAGCAGACAGGTCTACATTGGCAAACTTAAGGCCTGCACTTACAACACCCATAAGGGCACCACCGGCAATGAAGCCCGATGCAAGCAGAGTTCCCTTCTCGTTGCGGGCCTTGTTAACAGCCTCATCCTTGCTTCTTGTGCTAACAAACCATGCCACTGCACCACCAATCAAAAGTGGCAGGTTAAGATCCAACGGGATGAACATACCAAGAGCAAAAGCCAAAGCAGGAACTTTAAAGATTGTAAGCACAACAGCTAAAATTGCACCAATGCCGTAAAGCAGCCAAGGTGCGCTTCCGCCGCTCATAAGAGGCTCAATGACAGCAGCCATTGCATTTGCCTGAGGTGCAACAAGAGCATCGTCTCCGGTAAAGCCAAAGGTCTTGTTAAGGATTATCATAACACCACCAACCGTAGCTGCGGCAACCAATGTTCCAAGGAACTTCCAAGACTCCTGTTTAAGCGGAGTGCTTCCAATCCAGTAACCTATCTTAAGGTCTGTAACAAACGCTCCTGCAACAGAGAGTGCTGTACATACAACACCTCCAATGATAAGTGCGGCAGTCATTCCGGCAGTACCTTTAAGACCGCAGGCTACCATAATTACAGAGCCAAGGATAAGGGTCATGAGTGTCATTCCGCTAACAGGGTTCGAACCAACAATTGCAATTGCGTTTGCCGCCACTGTTGTAAAGAGAAAAGCAATTATCGCAACCACCAAAAGTGCTATTACAGCGTGGAACAGATTGTCTACAACACCAAAGTAGAAGAACACAAATATTACAACTAATGTTACAAGAATACCAATTGCAATAATCTTCATAGAGAGGTCTCTTTGAGTTCTTAGAGCCTTTTCTGCAGCAGAATCCTTCTTGCCTTTGAACTCCTTAACGGCAAGCCCGAGAGCAGACTTTATAATGCCTGCAGACTTTATTATTCCAATGATACCTGCTGTTGCAATACCGCCAATGCCAATATGTCTTGCAAACTCCTTAAAGATCTCCTCCGGAGCCATCTGTCCAACAGCCGTAGTCATTCCTGTGTTCATAAAATCGAGAACCTGTTCGCCAAACAGAATGTTCATGCCGGGAACAATTACAAACCATACCAAGAACGAACCGCAGCAGATGATAAAGGCATATTTAAGGCCAATTATATAGCCAAGACCAAGAACAGCCGCTCCCGTATTGAGCTTTAGGACTACCTTTGCTTTGTCTGCAATGGCCTCACCAAAAGGAAGAATCCTCGATGTAAAGGTCTCGCTCCACCAACCGAACGAAGAAACCACAAAATCGTAAAGACCTCCAACAAGACCGCTTATTGCCAACATCTTTGCGCTACTTCCGCCACTCTCGCCGCTAACAAGGACCTGTGTGGTTGCAGTAGCCTCCGGGAACGGATATTTGCCGTGCATATCAGATACGAAATACTTCCTGAACGGAATAAGGAAGAGAATACCAAGCACGCCGCCAAGCAGAGAGCTAAAGAACACCTTCATAAAATCCACGGAAAGTTCGGGATATTTGGCCTGCAGAATATACAGCGCAGGGAGCGTAAATATTGCACCTGCCACTATTGCACCGGAACATGCTCCTATAGACTGTATTATCACATTCTCGCCAAGGGCGTTTTTTCTTTTGCAGGCTCCCGACAAACCTACTGCTATAATGGCAATAGGGATTGCCGCTTCAAACACCTGTCCTACCTTAAGGCCAAGGAATGCGGCAGCTGCAGAGAAGAGCACTGTCATTACAAGGCCCACCGAAACAGACCAGAAGTTAACCTCCGGATAGTTTTTGTCGGGACTCAAAATAGGGGTATATTTCTCCCCCGGTTTAAGCTCGCGGGTGGCGTTTTCTGGTAGCGCCACCTGTTTTTGATTATTGTCGCTCATTGTTTAATTGTATAGTATTTAATTAAATATCAACTACGCAAACAGACACCAAGCAACCGCCAAAGTTATAATAATATTAAAAGCCTGAGCAATTAGGAAAGTCTTGGTGTATTTTGCATTCTCCCTGTTGAACACCTGCTTGAAGTTAGTCTCTAAACCAATGCTCACAAAAGCAAGCGAAAAGATGGTCTCTCTAACCCCTTTGGCAACACCGCCCAACACCTTTGCCTGCTCCGGAGCCAACAAAAAACTGAAAACCAAAGAGGCAATTACAAAACCAATCACAAATTTAGGAAATCTTTCCCATAAAACTCCCGGAGTTGGCTTTATATCTGAATTAATATTTCTAAAAGACCAATAGATAGATATGAAAAATGCTGCAACACCAAGCAGAACATTCTGTGCGCTCTTTATTATAACACTGTACTGCTCAGCAACATCACCCAAAAACTTGCCAGATGCAACAACAGCTCCTGTTGTATCTATCGTACCTCCCAACCAGGCCCCGGATACCTCTGGCGACAGCCCCAACCACATTGCCAAGTATGGCATAACGTACATCATTGGAATGGCGCAGATAAGTACCAAAGACACTACAAAAGAGAGCTTCTTGCCATCTCCCTTAATAGCTCCGCAAGAGGCAATTGCAGCAGAGACGCCGCATATGGAGACTGCAGATGAGAGCATTACCCCCATCTCGCGGTCTACCCCCATCTTCTTTGAGATCCAGAAAGAGAAGTACCACACACTAAATACAACAATAATCGCCTGCACCATGCCCAAAGCACCTGCCTTCATAATCTCGTTAAATAGAATAGACGAACCTAAAATCACCAATCCGGCCTTAATGAAATACTCGCTCCTTACCGCAGGCTCAATCCATTTTGGCAGCCCAATAGTATTTCTAATCAGCAGTCCAATGGCAACAGCTATGAATACAGCCTCAAAGCCGGTCCTTTTAATTACAGGTATACCACTTATATATTGGGAAAGAACGGATATTGCGTAAATGAAGACAAAACCGGGGACAAATTTAAGAACTCTCTGCCCCAAGATTAGGATTCCTCCACCAAAAGCAAGAAGCAGAACGCCAAACTGCGCAAACTGGTTCTTAAACAACGATGGGACAAAGATAACTAACAGGAGCAGCAGCCCCCCGATGAACGTAGACAACACATCCTCATTCTTCATAAAATTTGGAGTGGGGATGTAAAGGAAATTCTTTTTTGGTTCCATATTACTTTATTTGTATAATTTTATTTTTATTCTCCGAGCCATCTATGCATGTTATCTGCTTTGGCTTTGGCTTTGGCTTTTGCATTGGCATTAGCTTTGGCTTTTTCTCTTTCTCTTTCTCTTTCTACCCTCTTTACTTTCTCTACCCTCTTTACCCTTGAATAGCCAACGCTAACGCAAAAATGTAAATAATTATATAGTAAAAGCATTTACTAATTTACCGGACGGCAAAGTTAGAAAATAACTGATAGATATTAAATTTATCCTCTATAAATTTTTAAGCCGAACTTCCGAAAAATAGCCGGAGCCGGTCATAATTTAGAGTGAGCTTAAATAATAAATTAAAATAATCTTAGATTTGACTGTTTGGAACGCATAAATTAATTATTTGGGTATTAATATAATGCATGCAAGTAGGGAAGTGTGGAGATAAAAAAGACAGATTTTTTTTGAAAAAAGTTTTGGATAATTCAAAAATGTCCTTACCTTTGCAATCCGTTTGAGAAAAACGGAAGTTCATTGAGATGATTTGGAAGAGATTCCAGGTGCTTAATAGAGCGAGGCTTTGTTAGGATTTTTTAGATTATTTTTAAAGAATCGGCAAAGACAAATAGCTTTAGCTTATATTTTTGAGGAATTTCAAGGCGCGCGAAGTGAGGAGTTCCGGAGTTAACTTAGGTTAATGAGGAAACGACGAACGAGAGCAACGCAGAAATTGCCAAAAAGATAACTA
>CAKUYQ010000041.1 GCA_934717185.1 uncultured Bacteroidales bacterium
TCCAATGAAGCCGGTAAGTGTGAAGAGGTATTCTATTACATGGGAGGCAAGCGATTTAAGATGCATATTGGCCATTACACGGCAGAAGAGAAAAAGGCCAACAAGCATCTGCAGATGTCTGTGGGCTTTTCATTTGTAGAGACTAGTATAGCAACAAAGGGCCGTGGCGGGTATCAGACTGGAGAAGATGTTGATTTTTACTGCTTCAACTGCCATTCCTTGACCAATTTTAACTGCGGAGTATGCTCAGTATGTGGAGCAGGACCAAAGGAGATAGGAGGCGGTGAAGCATATTTCTTCTGCCGTGGTTGCGGCAAATTGGTTGGATCATGCATTTGCCGCATTTGTTGACAAATATTTTTATACCACCAATTTTATAAGTTATTCTAGTGCCATTGATTCAGGATACTTAATAATGGTTCCCATAGCCGGAGAAGGTAATTGGCTACATAATATAGTAATAGTAGGATATTATCCGGATGGTACATTAATCTATATGGATCCTGAATCCCGTTTATTAAAAAGAGGAAGTAGCAATATTATAAAAGGGAATTATGTTTATGTAATTACAGGAAATAAACATTAAATATTACGCAGAATATGAGAAAAGTACTAATCGTCATAGTATTTGCTATTGCATTTATCATGGCCAAAAGAGGTAATGCTCAAACAATAATAGGCGACCATATAAACTATTATTCGGAGAGAGTAAGCGCGGATTCTTTGGATAAGATTTTTTCAAAACGGATACCGGTAGAGCTTGATGCAAAAAACTGTACTTTAGAAGATCTTACTAAACACCATTGGTTATCTGTTCATGCTAAATTATTCGGTGTAGGTGGATATTGGATATATACTTTTTACAAAAATGGCAAATATCAATTGGATGTGAGTAGTGAAAACGAGCACAAACCCCACAATCACAGAGAAGAAAACTATTATTATTTATCTGACACACCCGATTTGCAGTTTGACACTACAAAGATTGGAAATGAAAGAGGCAAATATCTTATTATCGAATTAAAGAATGGTGTGAATACAGCTGCTGTGGAAAGGATTGTCAAATGTTCGGATGGATCTTTATTGGAAATATATGATAATTCATGTTTAGGTATGTATTCTTTAAAACCTCTAAAGGAACCGTATGAGGATGTAATAAAGAACGGCTACCTTACAATACCATTTGAGGATTACGGTTTTGTATTTTGGGAGTGTTCTAAAGAATAAGATATTCAGCCATGAAACATTGCAACCCGAAAGAGAATATACCGCTATATGCAATATCAGTTATTGCATTGGCTTCCCCTCTTTCGGGTTACATCTTTAGAGATTAACTGCTTTTGAATATGTAGATAAAAGTTGCGCGAAAGCGAATTCTAAACCATAGATTACCAACTCATTTAACGCTAACGCTAAGGCCAACGCCAAAGCCAACGCATTTCTTACAGTTCCGGTACATAGATAATCTCCCCATTCTCCAACTCGTATGCAACCCCAACCTTTTTTCCACGTCTGCCACTCTGTATGTTCTGCCCCTTGGAAGGTGTGTAGCGCTTTATTGTCTTTCCTTCCTTAATGATTATCTCCATATTCTCCTTTCCGGGATTCTTTACCATTGTAAAATCCTCCCGGCTCAGCATTTCGGTCATATTGTAACGGCTTACCAAAGCAACCATGAGCGCAACGGCAAAGACCATAGCCACATCAAAAAGGTTGCTTACAACACTCATGGCATCGCTGTTATCTCCTTTGTTTAGCAGTTTCCGTCTCATTGTCTCTCCTTTTATAGATTATTCCCGTTTGATTCTTATTAAGAAGTTCTGCAACATATTCCAAATTAGCCATATCCCGTAGGTACCAACGCTGCTTCACCTGCAGTGTTATAAACCCTATTGCTGCAGAGAAAAGTCCCACAACAGTAGTGGCAAATGCAACCTGCATGTTGTAGGCCATTGAGGCAATATCGCCTGTAGAGAGCCCTACAAGCGCCGGCCCCATGGGAATGAGAGTCCCCATCAGACCTAACATAGGTCCCATCTTGTTAAGAGTCTTTGAGGTAGACAGGTTCTTGTCCGCCTCAATTTCAAACTCGGCGAGCAGACGATTGCGGAGAGCTACGCAATTCTTAGCCTCAATAATACGTCTCAAGTATGTCACTACAAGAGATCTGTCTCTTCCCGACAAATTCCTGTATAGAGCAGTAACATTATATCTGTCTAATTTCTGTAACTCCTTTTCTATGAACAAAGTGTTTTGTCGGGAAGAAAAATATTCCCCTAAAAAAGCTCCTATTAGCAGTAAAGATCTGCAAAAGAAAAGAATGAGCAATACTATGACCGGCACAAGAAGTCCTGTTGATATCCAATATAAAACATCTGAAATATAATTCATAAAACTATCTTTTTTTTATTAAATGATAAATGATGCCGCAGGTGATCCCCAATATTGCAAGAGTGGTGATACCTGCCAACGCAATCCAGTTTACTTGATTTGTACACGCAACAGAGGTTTTGCCATTAACAGATGCAACTATTCCAAAGATGGCAATCAGCACGTTGACGAGAAAAAGCAACTCTATGCGTGTACTGTTCTCCGGCAACACCCTTTTTATGACAAAAACAAGAGCAGGAGCGGCAACAAAAACAGTTGCGGCCAACAGTGCGGCCGTCTGCCGGAACGGCCTTCCCGGAAAGGCAAATATGACATAAACCAACAGCCAGAACAGAACGGGGAATATAAGCAGATCCGGCATCCATCTAAGTATATTGTAAATCAACGACAGCTTTTTTTTGACTTTGATTGAGGTGCTAATCTGTACAGCTAAAACACAGAATGAGATCTGGATGGTTACATTAATGATGAGTATTACAGCAACATTGAGCATAAGAGCAGAATCAGAGATCCAATCTGATATCCGGGAAGTTGACTGCTCTATGGCAAACGGCCATATAAGGAATATAAACAATGCAGATATGGCAGAGTACACAACAGACATATAAAGCGCCATATAGGTCTGCTTTAATATGTAGGCCGAGCAGGATAGGACCATTATTGAGACAATAAGAAAGATCATTTTCAATCTTTTTTCCCGCGTCTGCGGATTAATACAAGCAATATTGCTATTAGGGAACATATAGTTACAACGGCAATAGCGGTATTGTTTACCGATGCTGCGGAGTTGTCTGCATCATCTATGTTATCTTTTTTATCCCGTTCAAGCACTACACTTTTGCCTTTGGTATGAGAGATCTCGCGGATTTTGTCTATGCTCTCTACATACTGTTTTGCAGATTCTTTTGTCACATTAGATGCAATGAAATCGCGTAGTTTAGCATTGCCGCATACAAATCCGGAACACGACGGCTTATATTTGTCAACCAATTCCGTATGCAGGGCCGCTACCGTTTTCAGCTGCTCTGCAGAGGCTCTCCACATCCCCTTGCGGGCAGTCTCCATCATAACTGCGGTAATCTCCTCCAATGCTGCGGGGTTCTGCTGCTTAAAATAATCCTTAATGTTAAGATTAAAATGGTCTTGTATATATATGCCATATATGTCATTCCACAACTCATTGTCTATAACATTAGGTTTCATTACATTCCATCCGTATATGTTCTGCATGGTTTCTGCAAAATCTGCCGCTGCACCTGCACCACCTTTCATCTTCTCTTTTATGTATGAAGGATTAAAGATTGTAGTACGGCTCTCCACCCCTATAGCCTCCTTAAGCTCCTGCATCCGCATATTGTTTCTATTTCGATAATCGCTTATATATGCTTCCGGCTCCTTGCCGGTGACTGTTCGCACAGCTAAATTGAGGCCGCCCATAAACTCGTAAACATGGTTGAGACTTAATACCCCCCAGGTGTTGCTCTGCCTTGGTTGGACAACTGCATCTGTACCGGCAAGCGCGGTTTCAAACGAGAACTTGTATAACTGTTCCCAATCCTTTTCGTTTCCGTAAAAGGCACCCATATTGTTCAAGTATGTTTTAGCTATCTCGGCAGGAGTTTCCCAGCTGTCTCCGCTCTGTACCATACCGGTAATGCCTGTTCCATAATTGCCGTTCAAACCGCCAAAGACCCTGTGGGTAGAGAGCATGCGGGCCTCTTTTGGAGAAAGCCCCTTCTCTACCAATGAATATTCTGCCGTAAAAACCCCTTGCGCCACGAAATTCTCATATATATCGCCGGTTGCAGCTGCAGTAGCCATTTCAACTGCCCTTGAAATGAGAAACAAACGAGACGCTGCAAGATCTCGTAATTGACCGCTGGTCTGCACTACAACGTCAATGCGCGGCCTTCCAAGCTCCTTAGATGGGATAAGCCTTATATCATTAACTCTGCCAAAAGCATCCCTAACAGGTTCAACTCCAAGCATATAGAGGATCTGAGCAATGGTAGCCCCCTCTGTCTCAACAAACTCTCCGCTCCATAGAGTATAACTCACTTTGCGGGGAATGGAATCATGGTGGCGTGCACGATACATTGTTATGGTGCTTTCTGCCATTTTTTTACCACGTTCCCACGCCGATTCGCTTGGTGTTGCCTCTGCATTTACGGCGTACAGATTACGTCCTGTAGGAATGGAATTAGGATTGGCAATAGGGTCACCACCCGGAGAAGGGGCTGTATACCCTCCGTTCATTGCATTAATAATGGATGTTAGTTCTGTTTTTGGGCTATTTTCCAATGCAGATCTATATTTTGTAACGTTATGTACGGTGCGGTCAATCTCCATAATGGCACGTGTGAGCTCTTTCTCCTGTTTTGAAAGCTCCTTTTTTTTGCCGGACTCTGCCTTTTTGCCGGACTCTGTTTTTTTGCTATGCTCTGCCATTTGGCCAGACTTTGTACTGCTGTGCGGTTTGTGTGGCGGCATATTCTGCTCCGCACTTAACGTACAGAAAACCTCTCTTGCTCTGTTGAGCTCCTTTGGAGTAATACCGGCAACAGTACATACAACAGCATCATAGTTGTGATTGCTGTCATTAAGGAGACCTGTAACTATTTCTTTGGCCGGAACAAGATATTTACGTGTAAATGCTGCTTTCTGCTTTTCAAAATCAACGGTCGCCCTGCCTCTCAGCTTGTCCAATGCTAAAACAGAGTATGCAATAGGCTCTGTTGACATTGCATACACGCTGCTACAAATCCTCTCCGGTGAATATGCTTTTCCCATAGTGTAGAGCTCTCCTGTTATCTTCTCACAGGCAAGCTCCTCTGCAAAATTCTCTATTCGCTCAATCTCCTGCCGGCTGTAAGGCACCGTTAAAATACTATCCAACTTCAGATCCCTGCAAATACCCAATTTAACGGCAAGATGTTTTACCTTTATAGAGGCATTACGAATTTTTGCACTGTCTCCGGCTGCGCTGCTGCCTCCTGTACTGCGGCCTCCTGTACTGCTGCCTCCTGTACTGCTGCCCGTACTTTTGCAGTCAAACAGCAATCTGTTATAATCTGTAATGGCTGAGCAAAGCTCTTTGTATACACCTCTAATATTGCTCTCCATAAACGGAGGCGTAAGATAGGATTGTAAAACTGCGTATGAACGCCTTTTTGCAATTACCCCTTCTCCAACGTTCCCAATGGAATAGATGTAAAGGTGCGGAAGTGTACCAACCAAGGCATCCGGCCAATCACTATTGCATAATGCCACCTGTTTCTTAGGTGTAAATTCCAAACTGCCGTGCGTGCCAAAATGTACCAGTATATCTGCCTTGAACCCATAACGCGCCCACAGATATGAGGCGATGTATGCGTGAGGAGGGGCGGCATTGGTCCCATGTACAATTGCAAAATCATCATCACCGCCACCGGCTGCCAATTGCGGCAACAGCACCACATTCCCCAACTCTATACGAGGTAAAGCCAAAAGACCGTTCTTTGTTGATATATATGAACCAGGAAAACTTCCATCTATCTTCTCAACATCTCTCATCTTGGCAGGTTGCAAAGCTTTTGAGATCCATTTATCATACTCCTCCCTTGAGATAAGTTGAGGGTTGCCCTCTTTCAGAAAATCATCCTTTGCCCCTTTGGCATATGCATTAAATACAGAACCGTACTTTTGGAGCAGACGAGACAGTCCGGCAGGTGATTCGGGTAGATTCCTAATATTATACCCTTCATGTTTCATCCTTACCAACAGATTATAGAGCGATGGGGCAACCTCCATTCCTGCAGCCGTAAGCGCACTCTGTCCCGGTCCTTTGTAGTAATAGATTGCCACACGTTTTTGGCTGTTTGGCATCCTGTGAAGTGCAATATGATTATTTACCGTTTCCACAAAAGTTTCTAAACGTTTCTCAATGGCATAAACATACTGTAGCCCATCTTTATTCTTCTTATGTCCAAATAGAGCGTAGGGGCGTATGGCTCCGTCTATTTCCGGCATTACAATACTCTGAGACATGAATCCTCCGCTCATACCCATATTGTCTGCTTCCCACTCGTCAACCGGGCGGTTTACATTCAAGGGCGCAAAGAGAGGAATATTATGTATAGAGAGATACTTCTCAATGTACCTGCCCATACGTCCATGCGCCATATTGATAACAGCTGAAGGGCAGATGCTGTCTGCGTATCCGTTTTTTACTAAATTCTGCATATCGTGAACCGGATATACTATGTTTCCACTCCTTTCCAAAGCTGCAACTAATTCTGCGGGTTCACCCATCAAGCCGGTAATGATAATGCGCGGAGCTCCGTTTTTAAAGAGATTGTGATCCCTTAAAAAAGTTTCGTATTCTGCAAGAGATTCAAATTCAAGCTCCTCTCTATACGAATTTGCAGGATCTGCATGATAAAACTGTTTTTGCACTCTCTTTACGGGTGGATCCGGTTCATTGCTGTCAAAGGTCTTGCCGTCTACGTAACGGCGTATATAGGTAAGCATGTTGGAATAGTTACGGCGGCCTCCGCCCTCTAAATACCCTTTTATTGTAGCAGCTGTCGCAGAGTCTGCAGATATAATCTCGTTGGCAGGATTTGTGGCCATTGTGGTTATGATTGCCACACCTTTGTCCGCGGCCCTCTGTATAAGATCCCTCTGCTCGGCGGTAATGTGCAGCCCCATACCGTTTACCAATACCATATCGTATTTACCAAGTTTGTTCAAATTGGCAATGTCTACAGAGGTGAGTTTTATACGGCTGTTGCCGTTTGATTTGGCAATCTGCCCCAATGTTATGGCCTGATAGTTTAAAAATGCAATGCGGGTAGGGGAAAGCCATATATTCCACGCTCCTATTGCCAATATGGCAACAAGCATAAACACCACTGCCCTTAATATCCTTTTCAGTATCATAAAGAGTTCTTTTATCTTTTAGTAAACATTTGTTGAATATCTAATGACAGACCAATATAGCAGGCTGTGCCTGTAGTTGAGGGAGAATTGCTATAGTAATAAGATGGTCTGTAATTAAAGATGTTATCTATAGTCAATGAGAGATTTATCCCATGTTGCAGGTGCTGCGAAATGTTAAGTTTCCAGATAGTGTATCCCGGGCAATTCTGCTCTTTTGTCTTTTTATGTGAGACAGCTTTGGAGAAAACGGATGTAGTTACTTTAGACATGTAATTTCCCGAAAGGGTAATACCTACCCCATAATTACTCCAATCTTTGTTGTATGTAAGATGTGCTGTAGCCGAATGGGGTCTGGTAGAGGAGAGGGTGGCCTCACCCTTTTTGTGATGTTCGTATGTATATGTGTACGACAAACGCCACGATACTCCGCACGGGTATTTACCCGATGCGTTTGCATCAATACCTGCCACATGCAGGCGTTGGGGGATATTTGTATAAACCTGTCCCCCCAAGGATTGATCCCATACCGTTGTTATACGGTTTCTAACAATATTGTAGAATCCGGTAACAGCCAAACAGTGCCTCCCCTCCATATACTCTGCAGATACAGAAAAGTTATGGCTCGATTCAGGCTTGAGATTGGGATTGCCATATATCATAAAGATATTGCCCATAAAAAAGTTCATATACATCTCTTTGAGAGTTGGCGCTCTAAATCCTCCGCTGTACGACCCTCTCAAAGAACATAAGCCACCTGTTTTGTACAATATCCCTATTTTTGGTGCAATATGTGATAATCCGGCCTTTGAAAAATAATCATAGCGCACACCGGCATTGATATTAAGCTCCTTAAGTGGATTCCAGTCATACTGGACAAAGGCGTCTGCTGTGTGCTGCATATTGCTGCCCCCATCTGAAAATTGGTATGACATAAGATAGTCGCGCATATAATCACCTCCGGCTGTAAGAGTGTGCTTACCTGTAAAAATGTGATTATAAAGAGCATGTACAATATGTTGTACATTGCTGTATTTGCGCAGTTCGCGATGCTTGTCTGTCATATAATCGCTTTTATCATACTGGTCAAACGAATAGAGCAACTCCAAGTTGTCTTTATGGGATATATCACAACTCCCCTTAAGCCCCCCGGTAAAACCTCTGTAACGGCTCTTGGGATTGTCAGATGTGGCGCGTTCCTTAAAGAAATATCCGGCTCGAGCCGTAATTTTAATGTTGTTAGATGCTGTGAATATCAGCCGTTCCTTAATGTTAAGTGTAGTATGGCCGAATATCTTTCTGTAATCGCCAATATTTTCCTCCTCCGCACCCCTTGAAAGGTCTATGGTACCAATGGAGGTATATTGCAGATTGGAGATTGAATTGAATCTCCCTTTGCAGAATCCAACAGAACCTCCGTATCGCCGTTCATTGTGTGCACCGTATCGCCCGTTCAAGTTAACGGACCAAGGTTCACAACATTCACGGCTTATGATGTTTACCACACCGCCTATCGCATTGGAACCATATAGGGAGGAGGCTGCCCCCTTCACTATCTCAATACGGCTTACATTATCTAAATTAAGACGGTTGTAATCCACATTATTCAACGTTTCACCCGCTATACGCTCCCCATCTGCCAAAAACAGTATGGAGTTGCCCCCAAATCCGCACATGTTAAGTGATATCTGCTGGTTCATAGAGTAGGAAAATTCTATACCGGGCAGTTCGGTCTTAAGCAGATCCGCTATATTTGAGGCATCTGCACGTCTTATGTCTGATTCCAAGATAACACGAGTTATGATTGGAGCGTCTTTAAGCAGTTTGGGCGTACGCGTACCTGTTACAACAATTTGGTTGAGCATTGTGTTGCTCTCCGTGAGTTTAAAGTTCAGCACTCCGTACCGGTCTGAACCTATAGACTTTTTTATTCTGTCGTATCCTATATGAGTAACGATAATTGTATATTTATTATCTTTAGGCAACAGCAGTTCATAGTAACCTTTGTTGTCTGCTACTGCGCCAACTGCAGGCAACTCCTTTACGGTTACGGTTGAACCGCATAATGGATTATTGTGGCTGTCTGAAACAGTTCCGTATATACGGCGCTGTGCGTATGCGTCTGAAGCTACAGAAGCTCCAAACAGTAAAAAAACAGTTAATATTAATATTTTGGTCATTGCTGTACAGGGTATTTATAATCAATAGTCATAAATCCTTTTTTTGCCTCATCGCTCATATAGTTTACAAGGCGCAATGCTGCGTATGTGTTGTCTGTGAGTCCAAGGATATATACTTTGTTGGAGAGCGTATATATGGGTGGCATGGTGGAGAGATCCAAATCTAACCATTTAGACAGGCATGGGTTATAATAATCTTTTGCATAAACAACTATTCCGCTCATCATCTGAGACAGATCAACGATAATGCGGTCTGTTGAAAATTTGTCGGGAAGAAAAAGATCCTTTGGAACAGACCCTATCTTAGGAATTGAACCTAAATCTGCAGCATCTGTCTCGGCCACCTTCCCTCCATTGGTTTTTGCATCGTAGCGATGTATGGCAAAGTCCCAGTTTGCAGGGGCACTGCCGTCTATAGCGGTTGTCGTTACCTTTCTGCTGTGCAGATCTATGTAATGCCATTTTGTAAAATCGGAGGCATCTATGTAAATACGGCCGGTATGAGCCTGCTCATCAACCTGTATAAAACCGTATTTTTCCACCTCAGCCGGTACTGTAGGCTCAGGGGTGTCGTAAATACCCCCGAATATGCCGTTGCATGCCGTAAGAAATATTGCCATGCTTCCCGACAAAAAACTCAGCGTTCTTCTTGCCATAATCATCTTTCCACGTTTTGTAAGTGAGAATATTGTTTATCTGTTATCCTGTTTGGGAGCTGTGCCGGGCTGCAATGTTATTGTGAGTCCGCCCATTACTGCCGGAACTCGTATGGCAATCATATATTTGTCCTTGGTAGCGCTGACTGTTCCAAGCATCTCAAATTGATAGGATCCCGCCATTGCTCCCATCATAGACATTATAACCTCTCCTACACCATAGAAAGTATATTCGTTGTTATTTTTTTTCTCTATGGTTGCTTTTTGAACCTCAAATTTCCCCCAGGTTTGTGATTCAAACAAAACAGATAGGATACCGTTGCCTTTGGAGGTGGCAATAAGTTTCTCGTCGTTGGTATAATAGTGCTGGAAAAAAGAGCAGTTGGCATCTGTATAACCAAAGTAGGTATCGGCCAGCAACAGATCTGCCTTAACCTCCCCGGTCTTGAACTTAATGGTGAGTCCGCCCATTACATCGGGAACAAGAAATTCTGCCTCTGCTTTCTCCTTAGTATAGACCACGGCTTTACAGGTGCATTTATACGATGATTTCTTTTTGCCCATACCCATCTTAGCCGTACCGTTTCCGGCAATGGAGCATGTTCCCATCTTCTCATTCACTTGAGCGTTGTTAATCTTGATTTCCCCCCAAATCTTTGAATCTAATGTTATATTAACGGTTCCGTCATTGTTATTGGATATGACAATTGTCTCATTAGCAGAATATTTGTCTTTAAAATATTTGCATTTGGCAACTATATGACCATTGTAGTTGCCGGAAATATTAAGAGTTTTGGGTTCCTCTGTTTTAGGGTCATCTGTTTTGCCCTTTTTACATGCTACCGTGCAGATGGCTGCGATAGCCATAATTAAAATAAATCTTATATTCATATTGCTTTTTGTGTTAATTTTGTGAGTGCTAAATTATTTGTAGGAATATTGTCCAACAATACTCTGTTCTTAGTATTTTATGGTGCTATCCGGCTCTTTCTCACCATTTTTGAGTATTATATTTTTTTAAGATTACTTAGTACAATTAATTTGTTTTAACATTTAAAATGATGTATACTTTGGAGGGCTATAAAGCAGTAGATAGAATGCGTAACGCTGTTAGAGATAATAGTGCGTTGCTCCCTGTTATAGGACGTTTTGGAATATTATTGGGCTTTGGTGACAAGACAATAAGGGAGGTGTGCAGAGAGTATAATGTAGATGAAAAAACCTTCCTTGAGGTAATAAACTCTGTGTCGGGAAGAAGGGGTAATTATAAGTCTGTATCGCTACCGGCCCTTATAAGCTATTTAAAACAGGCACATGCATATTATTTAGATTTTGCCATTCCAAATATCCGCAGAAAACTTATAGAAGCAATGGACTGTTCGGGGATTAACGATATTCCTGTGCTTATTATCAGCTTTTATGATGAATATGTCGCAGAGGTTAGAAAACACATGGAGTATGAGGACAAGGTTGTTTTTACATATGTTGAAAGATTGTTGCAAGGCCTTCTTAGCCGTAACTACACTATCTCTGCATTTACAGGTAAGCATGCGGTTATAGGCAGCAAACTGAATGAACTGAAGGATATAATCATACGATATTGTCCCGAAAAGCCACGCGAAAATGCAAACAATTATCTTCTGAATGAGGTGTTGTTGGATATAATTATATGTGAACAAGACCTTGCATCGCACTGCATGATTGAGGACAAGCTCTTTGTTCCTGCCGTAAGACTAATCGAGCAGCAGTTGAGAGACAGTGGCAGGATATTATATGCAGACGAGAACGATAATGATACGCAATACAAAGACAAGTTAGAATCGCTCAGTGATAGAGAAAAGGATATTGTTATATGTATAACAAAGGGTATGAGCAATAAGGAGATTGCCGATACCCTTTTTATATCCGTTAATACAGTTACAACTCACCGCCGCAACATATCGGGCAAACTGCAGATTCATACTACTGCAGGGCTTGTAATATATGCAATAGCAAATAAGTTAGTAGATATTAATGACGTCCTTTAAATGTTGTTTGCCAATGCAATGGCAGCTACCGCTTCAAAAATGACAGGACACCTTAGTGCAATGCAGGCATCGTGTCTTCCAGGCGCGGAGAAGTCTACTATCTTGTCTGTTGCAAAATTGTAGGTCTGCTGAGTCTTTGCGATGCTGGATGTAGGCTTTATTGCAACTCTAAATAGAATTGGATTGCCGTTGGAGATACCGCCGTTGATTCCGCCTGCACCATTCTTGGCTGTATGTCCCTCCTTGTCTATGAATGGGTCGTTATGTTCGCTACCCCTCATTGCAGCTGCTGCAAAACCATCTCCAAACTCAATACCCCTTACGGCAGGAACAGAGAAGGCAAGATGCGATATCTGAGACTCCAAAGAGTCAAAGAAAGGTTCCCCAAATCCTACAGGAACATTGTTGCAGCAGCACTCTATTATGCCGCCAACAGAGTCACCATCCATGATAGCCTTATCAAGAACCCTGTCCCAGTTGTAAGGAAGTCTTTCAACCCCCTTAACCCCTGTTATAACATTGGAAATTCCACTCTCCCAATCTGCAGCTTCACCACCCAATTCAGTAAGACGGGCCTCTATATTAATAGGGGAGATTATCTTTTTTGCTATGACTCCTGCGGCAACTAAAGTTAGAGTAAGTCTACCTGAGAAGTGCCCTCCGCCCTTAATGTCATTAAAGCCGTGAAACTTCTTATATGCGGCAAAATCGGCATGCCCCGGGCGAGGAACATCTCTGAACGTTGAGTAATCCTTGCTCCGTGCATTGCTGTTTCTAAAGATAATGCAGATTGGAGCACCTGTGGTGTGCCCGCCGGATACCCCGGACATTATCTCCGGGAAATCATCCTCGTACCGGGTGGTAGTTCCCTTTCTGCCGCTTTTTCTGCGCTCAAGATCTTCTAAAAAATCGTCGGCAGACAGGGGAATCCCTGCAGGGGTGCCATCTATGACTACACCTATCATCTGTCCGTGAGATTCTCCAAAGACTGAGATCCTGAATTTGTTACCGTAAGAGTTCATATCAAAAATATTTTAATTTTTTCTATTGTAATTAATGTGTCTAAAAGAGGAATTTCAAGGCTTGCGAAGCCGAATAATCCGGAGTTTACTTGGCGTAAATGAGGAATTATTCGGCGAGTATAACACAGAAATTACCTTTTAGACACATTAATTGAGGCAGCTACTACATTGCTAACCAACGACCTCAACCTCACAACCCCACCCTTATCCTCAGGATGAACACGGTGAGTCAAAAGAATAACGGCACATTTGGCAACAGGATCTATAACAATTGATGTACCTGTATAACCTGTATGCCCGTATGTCCTTACCGGGTCAAAGATGTTACCGTTGCAAGATGCGTATGGAGAGTAGTTGTCCCATCCGAGAGAACGGCCAAGCTGTTTGGTCTCCTCAGGAACGCGGGTCATTGTTTCAACTGTGAGACTGCCAAGAAGATTCTTGTCTTTGTATGTTCCACCGTTCATAAGAGCAGCTGCAATAACGGCGAGGTCGTCTGCAGTAGAGAAGACGCCTGCATTACCGGAATTGCCATGATTCATTATACGTGCAAGAGGATCATGTACAACACCTTTAAGTACAGAACCGTCCGGCTGTTTCTCGGTTGGAGCAATACGCTCTATATATGCCTTGTCCTTTTTGTTCAAAGGATTATAGCAGGTAGAGGTGAGTCCCATCTTGTCAAATATATTCTCCTGCGCATAATCCTCCAACTTCTTGCCTGTTATGTTCTGAAGCACATTCTGCAAGGTAATGAAGTTAAGACAGCTGTACTGGAAATCTGTAGTAGGCTTGTATACACGCTTCATTGTGCAGATATAGCTCATAAGAGAATCCTGGTCTGCAGCACCTTTCTCCTTAATTACAACATCAGGTTGAACGTATGGAGGAAGGCCGGATGAATGTGTTAAAAGGTCTATGATTCTAATATTCACCTTCTCGCCTGTCTTTGGATCTACATAAGGCTGAAAACCGGGAATATACATGTCAACCCTGTCTATAAGCCTGAATCCACCCTCTTCCAAAAGATGCATCATACTCAATGTTGTACCAACACACTTGCTGCATGAGGCCAAGTCGAACACGGTATTCTCTGTCATCTTCTCAACAGAAGGGTATACAGACTTGTTGCCGTAGGCCTTTTTATACACCATTTTGCCATCCTTTACAACAGCTATTACAGCTCCGGGAATCTCCTTTTTCCCAATTGCAGCATTTATAATATCATCCACCCTTTGCAATTTTTTGGAGTCCATCCCCATCTCTTCCGGAGTAGCTGTTTCCAAAACGGTAGTTTCAATTTTGGTAGCACCTTTTTTCTGGGCATTAAGAGATAAAGCTCCGAATAGCAACAAACCGCAAATTGCGGTAAATTTTAAAATTCCAACTCTCATAGTAATATCAATTAGTTTTTAAAATCAAGTTTCTGTGGATAAACACCGGCATCTACAAGCTCTTTAATCTTGTCCATTACCCCCTGTTTGTCCGAAGCGTATGTTACGCCAAACCATTTTGCATGTGTGTCAAGGACCTTCACCTTAGATATTCCATCCTCAATAAGACGGCTTACAACGGTAGGGATAAAGAACTCGGATTTAAGCTCATTTCCGCTCTCTTTAAGAAAGTCAACGAACATCCTCTCCGAATGTTCAAAATAGTCCGGAGTAAAGCCCCACATATTCATGGATACAGGGGTATTCTCCTCCAACATAACCCATTCATCATTGTCATCTTTATAGCAGGGGATACCGTCTACACGCATAACCTTTGTCCGCTCTACCACCTCTGTAAGGTACCCGTCGCGGTTCTTTACACATACACCCCTTGCCACGGTACCGCTATCAGACAGTGTATTTCCAACCCTGTACCCAACCATACAGTACTCATTCTTTTTTCCGTTCATCCTAACCAACTCCTCTGCAAGAGCTTCAAACCCCTCTTTGCCATAGAAGTCGTCTGCATTGATTACTGCAAACGGCTCATTGATAACCTCTTTTCCCATTAGAACAGCATGGTTGGTGCCCCAAGGCTTCTCTCTTCCTTCCGGTACCTTGAACGGCTCGGGAAGTTTGTCGAGACCCTGAAAAACAATCTCTACAGGTATATGATCCTTGTATTTAGAGAGGATCTTCTCCCTGAAATCCTGCTCAAAATCTCTCCTTATTACAAAAACGACCTTTCCGAAACCTGCCCTTATAGCATCAAAAATAGAGTAGTCCATTATGGTTTCGCCGTTTGGACCAACACCGTCCAACTGCTTTAAACCACCATATCTGCTGCCCATTCCGGCAGCGAGCACAAATAGCGTAGGCTTGTCTGTGTTACAAAGTTCTTTGTTCATCGTATCTTTATGTTAGATGTTAGATTAATCCTTAAAATCACTCCCTGCCAAGGCTCGGTAAAAAGAGACGGCCTCTCTTAACGGCACTATATTGAGCAGAAAAATGACACGAGTAAAGGTACAGAAAAATCCACTAATATTCCGTGGAAAATTGAAATAAATGCCAAATTTTTTCCGCAGACAGAGGTTATTATTGGTAAAGTGGTATCCATAGTTGTGGCACCTCCCACGCAGATAGGGGCAAAAAGGCCAAAATATCTATAAAACAGTGGTGCGCCAAGCAGACCGTAAATTTCGCGTAATATATTGGCTATCAGAGCTACAGTTCCAAGTTGGGTAGCCATCTGTATTCCAACGGAGGGTTCTGTGAGCTGCGTAACAAGTATGGATGAGAGTGAGTAGTATGCAAAGCCGCTGCCAATGGCCATGCTGTCAAAAAATCCCCATTTTGAGATAAAGAGAGCCGCAATAGCTGTAAAGATAAGGGTTCCGACAATTGTCCCAAGAGGAATAAGGAGCATCTTTGGCCTTATGGTCTTTAGTATCTCCTTAAGGTTCTTGTCACTTCCTATGCTCGCCCCAACCTGTATCATAAGCAGATATAGTATCCATTGAGTGACAGAACCGTTTGCAAGCGGCGCCGGAAGCGTTGCATAATTTGATAGAAGATAACCGAGCAAGGCTCCCAAGATAAAAAATGCCACAACCTTTATGCTACCCATCATTGCACTCCCACCACTGCCCTCGTTTCCATTTTTATCGCCAATGCCCTTCTCTCCACCAACACTCTCTTTCCCCTTAAAATTGCCAACGCCAACGCCCTTCTCCCTCTTAAAGAATAGCAGATAAACAAGTTTCGCCGCTATACAGCTTCCTGCAACAGCCATTGTTGATATAAAAAGGGCGTTTCCACCAAGAGAGGGGAGATTTGATATTACCTCTTTGTTTGCTCCAACCGATATCCCAAGAAAAAACAGCAGAAGATATATGGTTATCGAGATCCCCTTTGAAAGATGCTGCAGGTAGCTCACCTTTCTTAAAGTATAACCGGCAAATATGCCGCAGAACATTAACCCTAAAACTGTGAACATGGTAATGTAGTTTTTTATTTTCTCGACAAAACAGTCTTGATGATATCAGTAAACCGGGGAAACGACTTCTCAATACATTTTATGTTGTTGAGCCTTACCGGTACAGGCAGTTTGCAGGAGAGGACAATCAGACTCATGGCTATCCGGTGGTCGTTATGTGTATCAAACAGCAACGGAGCGCAGGCCAACCGCTTTGTGTCCCATCCATCTTTGTTGAGGCGTTTGCTGTCTCCTTCAATTATAAGTGAATCATTCTCAATGAAAATCTTTGCCCCTGTCTTTAACAGCTCGCTGCAGATGGCCTCTGCTCGGTTGCTCTCCTTCTCTGCAAGTCTGTGTACCCCACGTATTTTGGATATTCCGTTACAGAAAAGCGATAGAGTTGAGATTATGGGAAAGAGGTCCGGACAATCCGTTGCATCAAACGTGAAATTATTTAAATTACTGCTTGTCTCAGCACCATTATCAAGATTTGAGTTACCGGTACAGGATCTGCAAAGATTGCAAACCTTTATAATTGCTTCATCTGCCTGATTGCTGCCAAAAGAGATACCTGCAACATTAATATTTGCCCCAAGAGTCTGTAAAACTTTAAAATATGCCGCAGAACTCCAATCTGCGGCCAATCTGTACTCACATGGAGTATATTCCTGATTGCCTGCAATTGTAAATTCAAGAGCTTTATCTGCAACAGATTTTTTACAAACGACAGAGAAATTTTTTAATACCTCAACAGTCAAATCAAGGTATGGTACACTGGCTGGATTCTCTACATGTACAATTATGTCCCCCCTTTGCAGTGGCAAAGCCATAAGTATTCCCGATATTGTCTGAGAACTGTATGCTCCGTTTATGACAACTTTATTTGGCGCTCCTGCATTACAGACCGTATTGTCCATTTTGACAGCCGTTGTGGAGAAAAAACCGCTTTCAATAGTTATAGGCAATGTTGCCTTTTTGTTGTCGCTAACTGTGTATGTGTGTTTTATGCCGCAGGATCTTAATATGCTTACTGCTTCAGACAGGTCTCTGTTCAAGATAGATCCTCTACCATTTAATGTTACCTTTTTTCCTGTGCTCCCGGCAATAATTGCAGATAACGGCATGAGCAATCTGGTAAGCAAGCCGGATTCTCCAATATTAAGTTCAATATTATTACCCTCTGTACCTCTGCATAGGCTAAAGGCTCCCGGAGAGAAAATCCTTAATGTCTCGGCAGATTCTCCATACGTTTTATCATCCTCCTTGATGCGCTCAACTCTACACCCTAATGCTGTAATTGCGGATATTGCCGCTTCCGAATCGTTGCAGGGGGTATAGTTGAAGAGCGTTGTTGTGCCGTTTGACAATGCCGCTGCTATGATGGCTCTTTGCGAGATGCTCTTGGAGCAGGGGATACGTATATCTGCCGGTATGGCGGATTTGTCGGGAAGCTGAGGATTGAACAGATACGGATAGTTTGCAGGGCTCAATATCTGCTCTGCTTCATCTGCACTGTACTGCCCGGGGGCTGTTTCTGCTCCATCTATGCTGCAGTATGTAAAGGGAGCTCCAAGGTTAAGACAACTAAGCCTTGTAAATCTGCCGGCTTCGCCCATGGCAAAGGCTATAAGCGGAATGGTGGGGCCATCTTTGCGAATGTTGTACAGAGATAAGACACGCATGGCATCCTCTGTGGAGTGTGCTGTTGTTACAATCTTTACAACATCAGCCCCTTTCCTTTCGCAGAGTGTGCGTATCTGGCAAAGCTCGTCTAAAGATGGGGTTTCTGTAAAGTTATGATATGATATAATAAGCTTGCAACTATTGGCAACGGCATAAGCCTTTATATATTCTAAGTGATCTTGCGAAGCCTCTATCTCTACATCTGCATATTTAGCTCCGTGTCTTATGGCTGCAGTTATGAGTTCAAGTGCCTCTTTTTCTGTTTTGCTGCCACCGGCTCTGTTGCTCCTGCATGTTATGATTAAATTGGGGTTGAGAGATGCCAGCTCTTCAACTTGAGAGGTGCTGAATCCGCACAGATCTCCTCTAAGCTCAGAGAGCCGGCTACGCCTTTGGTTGCCGGCCAATATCTCTTTGCATTTTTCAAAGTTCTGTTCTCTTATGCATACGCAAATCATAAAAAGACACTTTTTTGCTTATTGTGGTTTATCGGCTTTGGCTTTGGCCTGAGCTTTAGCCTTTCTTTAATCTCTTTCCTCTCTATACACTATAAACTTATCTCAGGGATGTTACAATATTGTCCAAATCTGTCACCGGAACCATTATGTCTCTCACATCATTAAATCCGTAAGGCAGGATAAGGTGAAGCTTGCCACCCTCTATCTTTTTGTCGTTCTTTATGTGAGAAATTATCCTTTTGCTGTTTATAGGGGTTGCCTTTTCCGCTCTGCCTCTCTTTACAGCCTCATTTACAAACTCCTCCATTGTTGCAGGGAATCCGCAATTGCGGTAGTCTTCCGTTATTTTCTCCGTAAAACTGTTGTTGCCTGCAAGTTTAGATGCCATTACTACCCCAAGTGCCACAGCCTCGCCGTGCATGATCTCGGGGAATCCGTTGTCGGGATAATTAAACTCCTTCTCTATGGCATGGGCAAAGGTATGACCAAGGTTAAGCACCCTCCTTTCGCCCGTCTCAAACTCATCCTTCTCCACAACGGCAAGTTTGTGCCCGGCGCATATCTTTATAAGCTCCGTGAGCTCGTTCTCGTTGAATATTTTACCTGTAGAGGGGTCGATGATGCTGCCGCTCTCTTTGGCTATTTTGTTTACCGCTGTAAAGTATGAGACAGCCCTGTTGTATGATTCCCTGTCATATATAATGAATGTTTTGAGCATCTCTGCAATGCCGGCCCTAAACTCTCTTGGGTGAAGGGATCTTAAAACTTCCGGGGTTATGCCAATCCATTTTGGCTGATTGATTACTCCAAGTATGTTTTTGTAGCCGTTGAAGTTAACACCGTTCTTTCCACCTATCGAGGCATCTGTCTGCGCAAGCAGTGTGGTAGGAATAAACCCAAAATTCACACCTCTTTTATATATGCTGGCGGTGAATCCAACTATATCTGTGGTAATTCCACCGCCTACTCCTACAATAAAGCAGTTCCTGTCTGCACCTCTCTCCATAAGTCTTCCCACGAGCTTCTCTATGGTGAACATTGTCTTGTTGTTCTCTCCTGTAAAGATGTCAATTACCTCGGATGTTGGTAGCTGATTGTTGATAATGAGCATTTTAATCTGCTCTATTATATGGCTTACATTTGAATCTGCTATAATGAAAACAGCCTTGTCTGCCGGAATATTGTTTACCAGCAGTTCTGTAAGTGTATCGGCGAATTTAAGCATATTTACCATTGGTCATAGCGGGTTTTTGTTAAACCGCAAAGATAAGACAAAGAAACGAATGTAAATGCTTTCAGTTAAGTTATTGTTGCAAGAGAGCTTCCTTTTGAATACTCTATAATAAAACGGCTACCTTCCCATCTTTGACACTTGGGAAGGTCGGAAAAAGACAAAAAACGCCACTACAGCTATCTGTAGCGGTTTTTTTTG
>CAKUYQ010000042.1 GCA_934717185.1 uncultured Bacteroidales bacterium
CTGAATAGCTCAGTTGGTTA
This sequence comes from uncultured Bacteroidales bacterium, assembly GCA_934717185.1. Taxonomy (GTDB): domain Bacteria; phylum Bacteroidota; class Bacteroidia; order Bacteroidales; family UBA932; genus Egerieousia. Next base: position 21 of record CAKUYQ010000042.1, read on the forward strand.
GAGCATCTGACTGTTAATCAGAGGGTCCCAGGTTCAAGTCCTGGTTCAGGAGCAAAGAGGTTGACGAGAGTCAACCTCTTTCGCTTTTATATATGTTGCTTGTAACAGCAGATGCTCTAACAAGTTGAAGAGCGAAGCGAGGCAACGCTTGCGGAGCAAGCAAAAAGCCAAATAAAAAGGCAACTGCTGTGTTACGCTCACTTCGCATATCCTCATTTACTAACGTAAACTCCGGTATGCTCAGTTTCGCAAGCCTTGCATTTGCACTTTTTATTTAACTTTTCAAGAAGTGGTAGGATGGCAAGTCATCTAAAAGCGTTTGTATGTCATAAATTTATTTCAAATATTGTATATTTGTATTACATTTGCTGTATAAATAAATACATTATGAATACAGTTGCATCGGAAAAAACATTAACTTCATTCAGACTTAATACTAATTTGGTAAACAGGCTTCGGGAGTTAGCAAAAAAAAGCAATAGAAGTCTCAATAATTATGTTGAAACATTATTGCTTGATGTTGTTTATCATGAACCCAATGATGAAACGATTGAGGCGATTGATGAGGTCAAAAGCGGGAAGAAACTTGAGACTTTTGACCGTAGGGAGTTGGAAAAATTAATTTCATCATTATAGCAGGGCATGTATAAGATTGAGCAAAGTAGTAGATTTAAAAAGGATCTTAAGCGGTATTTGCATGACAAAGAGAAACTTACTGCCCTCAACAATGTAATTAAGCAACTTGAGGAGAATGGAGTAGTTCAGGCAGAGTATTCTCCACATCCATTAAAAGGAGAATATGCGGGGACTATGGAATGCCATATCAAAAGTGATTTCCTGTTGATTTGGGTTGATAAAGAAACTTGTACAATAAAACTTGTAAGGCTTGGCAGTCACTCAGAACTCTTTAGATAGTTATAATACAGCAGATGCGGCTAAAGCAAGCCGCATCTGCTGTATGTTATAAAGTTTTAAGAACTACGATATTGTAGCACCGTTGTCTACCGTTTCCTGCGGAGTGACAAAACGCATCTTTCCGCTCTCATCCTTAGCCATTAGAATCATACCCTTAGACTCAATACCCTTAATCTTCCGTGGAGCAAGATTCGCAAGAATACAGATCTGTTTGCCTATCATCTCCTCAGGAGAATAGAACTCGGCAATACCGGAAACTATAGTCCGTGTGTCCAATCCTGTATCTATGGTGAGCTTTAGTAATTTGTCTGTCTTTGGAACCTTAACAGCCTCAAGAACGGTTGCTGTTCTAATGTCCATCTTCATAAAGTCGTCGTATGAACACTCATCTTTCTGAGGAGCAGGAGCAGGTTTGCCTGCAGCAGCCTTGGCCGCTGCTTCGTTGGCAGCCTTTGCATCTGCAAGTTTCTTAACCTGAGCCTCAATCTCTGCATCTTCCACCTTGGCAAACAACAATTCGGCAGGATTGATCTTGTGCCCTGCAGGAAGAATATCATATTTGCCAAGAGTATCCCACTTGTTCTCTTCTGCGCTCATATTAAGCATTTTCATAAGCTTCTCGCTTGAGTACGGAATGAACGGCTCAAACGCAATAGCCATATTTGCGCAGAACTGCAAAGAGACATTAAGTATTGTGGCAACTCTATCCAAATCTGTCTTTGCAAGTTTCCAAGGCTCGGTCTCTGTAAGATATTTGTTACCAACACGAGCAAGGTTCATGGCATCTTTAAGAGCCTCGCGGAATTTGTAATTGCTTATATTCTCCTCCAAAGATTTTTTAATTGCCGGAATCTCATCCAAAGCCTTTTTGTCTATCTCTTGCAGACCGCCTGCTCCAATAGCAGGAACCTCTCCTTCAAAATATTTGTGAGTGAGTACAATGGCGCGGTTTACAAAGTTACCGTATATTGCAACTAACTCGCTGTTGTTGCGTTGCTGGAAATCTTTCCATGTAAAGTCGTTGTCTTTTGTCTCCGGAGCATTGGCGCAAAGAACGTATCTCAGTACATCCTGTTTGCCGGGGAAATCAACAAGATATTCATCCAACCATACTGCCCAGTTCCTCGATGTTGAGATCTTGTCCCCCTCAAGATTAAGGAACTCATTAGCCGGTACATTGTCGGGAAGGATAAAACCGTCTCCGTAAGCCTTTAGCATAGAGGGGAATACAATGCAGTGGAAGACAATGTTGTCTTTGCCTATAAAGTGTACCATTTTGGTATCGGGACTCTTCCACCATTTTTCCCACTCGTTAGGAAGCAGCTCTATGGTGTTGGAGATATAACCTATTGGGGCATCAAACCATACATAAAGAACCTTCCCCTCGGCACCCTCAACAGGAACAGGAACACCCCAGTCGAGGTCGCGGCTTACGGCTCTTGGCTGCAGACCCCCATCCAACCAGCTCTTGCATTGGCCGTAAACATTTGCTTTCCACTCCTTATGCTCGTTGAGAATCCACTCTTTTAGCCAGCTTTCATACCGGTCCAAAGGAAGATACCAATGTTTTGTCTTCTTCTTTATAATCTCGCCGCCGCTGATTGCAGAATGCGGATTAATCAGCTCCTCGGGGCTTAGAGTGCTGCCACATTTCTCGCACTGGTCTCCATACGCACCCTCTGCACCGCACTTAGGGCAGGTTCCAACAATGTATCTGTCTGCAAGGAATGTATTTGCCTCAACATCAAAGAACTGTTCAGACTCCTTCTCTATGAACTTGCCGTCGTCGTACAACTTTTTGAAGAACGCAGCAGCAGTCTTGTGATGGATCTTTGAACTTGTACGTGAATATATGTCAAAACTTATTCCCAACCCTGCAAATGAATCCTTTATTATCTTGTGATACTTATCTACAACATCCTGTGGAGTAACACCCATCTTCCTGGCCTTTATGGTAATAGGAACTCCATGTTCGTCAGATCCGCAGATAAACTTAACATCCTCACCTTTTAATCTAAGGAAACGGGCGTAGATGTCTGCCGGAACATATACGCCGGCAAGATGGCCAATGTGAACTCCACCGTTTGCGTATGGAAGCGCGGCCGTAATAAGATGTCTTTTAAACTCTTTACTCATCGTATCTCTCGTATATATTGTCTTTTATTATAGATGAAATTGTGTAAAAGTAAATGCAAAACTTGCGTAGCCTCAATAAGTACAGCGCAATAGTCGCCTTTCTAGACAATTCTCCTGCAAAGTTATCCTAAAATTATTAATATTCTCTAAATAATTGTATATTCGCGGTTGATAACCCAAAAAGGCGCGATAACTTCAAGCCGTGGTATCATACCAAAAGCCGAGTCTATTGCTCGGATTTTAGGTTTTCAATGACAGCCGTGATGTTTTTTCTGCACGTTAATTCGTAACCAATCTTTACTGCCTTATTGCGATATACTAAACAAGTATGAATATCTTTTCCATTGAAATCCGGACGCCATGATATGTACTTTGCAATCTGTGTTGGATGAAGTAATTGATGCGACATGTGTTTATCAAGGTCCAATATTATTATATGACAACCTTGTTCTCTACATCTTTTAAAAGAATCTGTTATTCCTTTTTCGCTATGTATTCCCTTACGGTCTCCCAAATTGCCGTCAATAAGATATTAGGGATTTTTATGTTTAAATTCAAGAATATGCTCTCTAATGATAATTGACATATTGGAAAAAGATTTCAGCAGAGTTCTTGCGCATCTAATATTGTCTTCTAATTCAATTCTATCTGCAGTGGAGCATATAAGAAGTCTCGCCCCAAACACAGCATCCTCATAGTACCCCTTCTTTATAATCTATAATAAATTCTGCAGAACTAAATGGTAATTCGGTTCAGCTCCTTGGAGAAAGTCCTCCTCACCTCATTGAGCATATTCAACTTGGAGATAATTTCCATCAATCTATCATTATCCTTACAATCTTTAAGTTCATCGGAAAGGATGGTGACCATCTGATTGATAACCTTGGCCTTATAGATAAGCATAGCCTTTGGCACCACCTTGCCAAGCACATTTTTCTCCGGAACCATAGTCTTGGTAAACTGCTTGATTGTAATAGCATACGGCTGGGTTATAATATCAATCACAGCACTGCAAATAGCAGGATTGGAGTGAGTTGTAAAGAACCTCTGAACCTTCTCATCCGTATCATACTCGGCAGTGTCGAGAGCAAAATACTCGTCAAAAATCTGTTTGTACAACCTGTTCCTCACCTCAAGCTCATCTGCAGCAAGCTCATCCTTAATATATTGAGCAACAGTAGGAGCACTATCAACCTCCTCTTGGCTCAACCCGTTAGAATTAATATACAACCTGCATCTGCCAAAATTCAGCAGGTAGTAAATCAGTTCATTCTCTGAGTTCTCAACAGATGCCTCCGTTTCATCCTTCTCTTCCCGATAAATTTCATTTTGAGCAGCGTTGTCGTGCTGCCCGTTGTTGTCATAACTTGAGCCGTAATCATCATAGCTGCCATAGTTGCCATAGTTGCCATCATGGCTACCGTAACCGTAATTGCCGGCATTCGAAGCGTTTACCGCAGCCGGATTGGGAGTGCCTGATGCCCCCTCCTTCCCGGCTTCAATATTCCTCTCCTGCTGTTTTCTAAGCATATAGGCATTCTCCATTTTCTTCTTGCGGATCTTGGCAATCTGCTGTTGGAGAACCTCCTCCTTTATGTTCATGCGCTGTGCGGTCTGCTCGGCATAAACATTACGGGTAACAGGATCCGGAATGCATGCAATGCTGTTTATTATATCATTTATTATCTGAGCTCTCTTTATGGGATCATTACCGGCATCGGAATGAAGTACACGGTATTTGAAGCTAATGAAATCCTCCTCTGCCGTTTCTAAAAACTCCCTAACCTCTGCCGGGGTATGGCTGCGTGCGTAGGAATCGGGGTCTTCGTTGTCGGGAAAAAGAGCCACCTTAATCTGCAGCCCCTCGTTAAGGAGCATGTCTATACCCCTTAAAGATGCCTTAATGCCCGCAAAATCACCATCATACAATACGGTTACATTATTAGTGAACCTCTTTATCAGCTGAATCTGCCCCGTTGTAAGAGATGTTCCGCTGCTGGCAACAACATTCTCTATGCCGGCCTGAGAAAATGAAATAACATCTGTGTACCCTTCAACAAGATAACATTTCTGCTCCTTGGCAATGGCGTTTTTTGCCTCATACATGCCGTAAAGCACTCTGTTCTTTACATATACCGGGCTTTCCGGAGAGTTTATATATTTGGCAATGTTCTTGTCTCCGCGCAACTTACGTCCGCCAAAGGCAATAACCTTTCCGCTTAAGCCCTTTATGGGGAAGATAACCCGCTCGTAATACCTGTCTAACAGCTCTCCGTTATCTCTCTCAATTGTAAGCCCCACACCAACAAGATGTTCCGTTTTGTATCCGGCCCTCTGTGCAGCATGGGTGAGGGAGCGTTTCTCGTTGGGAGCATAACCAAGCCCAAACCTTTTTATTGTATCGTCTGTAAACCCTCGCTCCTTAAAATAGCTGAGTCCCACAGCTTTTCCCTCGTCTGTCTCCCATAACTGCTTGGTAAAGAACTTTTGGGCAAAATCGTTTACAATAAGCAGACTCTCGTTGTAAAGTCTCTTTTGGGCATCTTCGGCAGACTCCTCCCTCTCAACAATATCTATGTTGTACTTATGGGCAAGGTATCGCAAAGCCTCAACGTAGCTCAGATGCTCATGCTCCATGACAAACGATACCGCATTGCCGGCCTTTCCGCAACCAAAACATTTGTAAATACCCTTAACGGGAGATACAGAGAAGCTTGGAGTCTTCTCGTTGTGGAACGGACAGCACGCAATATAGTTGGCGCCGCGGCGTTTGAGTGCAACAAAATCACCTATAACCTCCTCAATGCGTGCGGCGTCCAATATTCTGTCTACTGTATCTTTGTCTATCATTAAAGAACAATTAAAGAGCTAAGCGTTGGCTTTGGCTTTAATTTAGTTGAATGTGTATAGTTTATAGTGTATAGAGAAAAGCTTTGGCGTTAGCTTTGGCTTTAGCCTTAATTTAGTTGAAAGTGTATAGTTTATAGTGTATAGGCAACATTATAAAAGTTAAGAGTTGAAAGTTTATAGTGTATAGACAGTTTTAAAGTTAATAGAGGTAAAGTTAAAAACTAATATCTTTAAATCTATCAGCTAATTAACTGACTTTAAACTATAAACTATGAACTATAAACTAATATTGCGTTGGCTATCAAAATTAAATTAGCTAAAGCTAATGCCAATGCTAAGGCTATAAGCTAATCCTTAAGCTCTTTTATACTCTCTCTAATTTTAGCCTCAATCTCATCTGCAAGTTCAGGATTGTCCTGCAACATCTTCTTTACGGCATCTCGTCCCTGTCCAATCTTTGAATCGCCGTAGCTGAACCAGCTGCCGCTCTTCTTTATAATGTCGAACTCAACGCCAAGATCTATAATCTCGCCAATCTTGGATATACCCTCGCCAAAGATAATGTCAAACTCTGCCTTCTTGAAAGGAGGAGCCATCTTGTTTTTTACAATCTTGGCTCTTGTTCTGTTTCCACTGGCCTCATCACCATCCTTAAGCTGGGTAGTACGCCTTACATCTATCCTTATTGTGGCATAGAACTTTAGGGCGTTACCTCCTGTGGTTGTCTCCGGGTTTCCGAACATAACACCAATCTTGTCTCTCAACTGGTTTATGAATATGCAACAGGTATTTGTCTTGCTTATGTTTGCTGTAAGTTTTCTAAGAGCCTGGCTCATGAGCCTTGCCTGAAGTCCCATCTTGGCATCACCCATCTCTCCCTCAATCTCCGCCTTAGGTGTAAGAGCTGCAACAGAGTCTATTACAATAATGTCAATGGCCCCCGAGCGTATAAGGCTGTCCGCAATCTCAAGCGCCTGCTCACCGTTATCCGGCTGAGATATAAGCAGCGTATCTACATTAACCCCAAGGTTCTTTGCATATGTTCTGTCAAAAGCATGTTCCGCATCTATGATTGCAGCAATACCGCCCTGCTTCTGAGCCTCTGCAATGGCATGAATGGCCAATGTTGTCTTACCGCTCGACTCCGGCCCATAGATCTCAATAACCCTTCCCCTTGGATAACCGCCAATTCCCAAAGCATGGTCCAAAGCAATGGAACCAGATGGAATAATTGATACATCCCACTTAGGCTGGTCTCCCAACTTCATTATAGTACCTTTGCCGTAATCCTTCTCCAATTTATCTAATGTAGCCTGTAACGCCTTTAGTTTCTCTGCGTTAACCTCTGTAGCCTTCTTTTCTGCCATCTCTGCACTTTCCTTAGCCATAATCAAAATCCGTTATTAAAAGTTATTCCACAAAGGTAGTAAGAATTAGCCATAAACCGCGGTTGCTGTTATAAAAAATTTAGCGGCCTTTAAAGATGGCGTTGGCTTTGGCGTTAGCTTTGGCGTTATTTTGCACCAAGGCATTGCTCTTTGTTCTCCAATGCCCATTTTATTATACCATTAATTACAGGCATGAATGACTGCCCTAATGCAGTTAACTTGTACTCAACCTTTGGCGGAACCTCAGGGTATACCTTTCTGCTTATAAGATTAAAAGATTCTAAAGCCCTCAACTCTTGAGTAAGCATCTTTTGTGAAATATCTGGAACAGCCCTTTGAATTTCACTAAATCTAAGCGTATTATTTCCAATAGTAACCAATACGAGCACAGCCCACTTAGTCCCTATTACAGAGATTATGTCCCTTATAGGACAGAAACCATCAAATTTTTTCATTTTTTTTAGCTTGTAACATTCTTATTCTCAACAAAAGTTACCTTTGAGTAACTAATTAACAATCAAGTGCCTTATTGCTTAAATTATTAAGTATATATACCTTTGCAACACTACAAAAGTAATAAACTTTCAAAAAGTAACAATAAATATAATTCATCATAAGAGAGTAATAATAGCGAACAACTATCAAACACTCTCAAATAATGAAAACTAAAAAAGTATTAAAATGAAGCAGTTAGAGGAAATTATTAATGGTAACGGCTATGCAGCAGTTTCTGTTGGCCCAATGAATGAGTTGTCTGAGCATGTGTTAGCTCTTGGTCCAAATGTTAAAATTAAAGGAAAAGTTTTTTTGGGCAGTAAATTAGGTACAAGCGGTTCTGAAATATCTTTTCAAAGTTTTGCCCCCGGTACCGAAACAGGCTTTTTGCACACTCACAAGAGCCACGAAGAGTTATATATTTTCATTAGTGGCAATGGTGAGTTTTTGGCAGATGGCAAAGTCTTTAACGTAGGCGAAGGAACGGTAGTAAGGGTGTCACCTTCTGTAAAACGTTCTGTAAGAAATAACGGACAACAACCACTTATAATGATTTGCGTTCAATATAAGGCAGATACATTCACAGAGGAGGACGCAGCAGACGGTGTTATTCTGCAAGATCCGGTTGTCTGGTAGGATACTGTTTTGCTTCCCGACAAATGGCGTTGGCGTTGGCTTTGGCTTTGGCATTGGCATTGGCTTTGGCATTGGCTTTAGCTTTGGCGTTAGCCTTAATTTAGTTGAAAGAGTATAGATAGTTTTAAAGTTAATAGAGATAAAGTTAAAAACTAATATCTTTAAAACTATCAGCTAATTAACTGACAATAAACTTTAAACAATAAACTATAAACTTATATGGCTTTAGCTTTAGCATTGGCGTTGATTTAGTTGAAAGTTTATAGAGTAAAGATGAAAAACAGTTTTCTTTTAGCTATTTAGCTATCAGTTAATTAACTTACTATACACTTTAAACAATAAACTATAAACTTATATGGCTTTGGCTGTAGCATTCAAAGAAGGTGAGGACCAAAGTTGCTTTCTCATGTTTGAGTAAAGAGGTATTTGTCGGGAAGTGTAGTATTTTAGTATCTATTTTTTCAAGCTGGTACAAGCTGGTACAGAAGATTTAGGAAAATGCACCTTTTTTGAAGGTAAATTCATAGGAAAACGCACTTAGTGTAATATAATTTTATATGTTTGTGCCCAAAATAGATGATATGACGCAGAAAAACCTTACTCAAGGTGGCATATTGGGCAACATTGCTACATTCTCATTACCATATATGTTAGCATATTTCCTGCAGATCCTGTATGGACTTGCAGATCTGTTTGTCATTGGACAATATTGCGGTGTTGAGAGCACTACGGCTGTTTCTATAGGTGCTCAGGTTATGCACATGCTTACAGTTGTAATAATAGGATTAGCAATGGGTACAACCGTTCATATTGCAAGGGCAGTCGGTGCAAACAATGATAAAAAAACGTCGATAGTAATAGGAAACAGTGTAACAATTTTTTGCCTTTTGTCTGTTGTTCTTACAGCCTTGCTGTTATCTCTTACAGACGAGATAGTGAGTATGTTAGACACCCCTGCTACGGCTGTGGATGGCACAGTGTCATACCTTACAATCTGTTTTGCCGGCATCCCTTTTATTGTAGCATATAATGTAATAGCGTCTGTTTACAGAGGATTGGGAGATTCAAAAAGTCCAATGTATTTTGTTATAGTTGCTTGTGTTGTGAATATTGCATTGGATTATCTGTTTATTGGGTATATGGGACTTGGAGCAAGCGGTGCTGCACTTGGAACAACGCTCTCTCAGATGGCAAGCGTAATCTTTGCACTGTTCGCTATAAAGAAAGGCGGCTCTTTGCTGCATATAAGACGGCAAGACTTAAGACCGCAGCGAAAGATCTCTTCCGATATTTTTAAAATTGGCGTTCCTGTATCACTGCAAGACGGGTTTATTCAGGTGGCGTTTATAGCAATAACCATAATTGCCAACGGTAGGGGACTTAATGATGCAGCAGCTGTTGGCATTGTTGAAAAATTTATTGGGTTACTGTTTATTGTACCATCTGCAATGTTAGCTACCGTTTCTACCATGTCTGCACAAAACATTGGAGCCGGGAAGGCAGACAGGGCGCGGTCAACTTTAAAATATTGCACATTTATCTCTACCGGATTTGGCCTTGTAGCAGCTATTGTGCTGCAGTTTATACCGCAACTTGCTATAAGGATCTTTACAGACGATGCTCAAGTTATAGTACTTGGCGGTGAGTATCTGCAGGGCTATTCGTGGGACTGCGCCCTTGCCGGAATACATTTTTGCTTTAGCGGATTCTTCACTGCTTGCGGTCTCTCTGTTATCTCATTCTGTCATAATTTTCTATCTATAGTATGCGCCAGAGTCCCGTTGTCTTATATGGCATCACAGATGTTTCCAACCACATTGTTGCCCATGGGATTGGCCACCTCTGCAGGTTCGCTGCTCTCCGTTGTCATCTGCATAGTGGTGTACATCTGGATGAAACGGCACGGAAAGTTTGCCATTATGTAGATTTATTGGTTGAGCATTACTAATAAGTTTAGAGTTTAAAATTCTTGCCGATATCGGCAAGAAAATACCTCTGTTTTGTTAATGAGGTATCAAGATTCTACAACTCCTTTTGAAAGCCTGTCTATCCGTTCCTTCAATAATTCAGCATACCTTTCTTTTAGCTCGACGCTTAGAAAGGAGTTTTGAATAACAGTATCAAACTTAGGCAATAGTTTAATATACTTGTTAATCAGTCGATCTACAATTATAGTCTCAATACCTATAGTGGTTGCTGATTTGATAAAATCTTCTCTTTGCAGTCTCTTTTTCCGGCCATTCAAAGTCAAAGCCAGTTCTTCATCATCCTTGGGGTTGATGATAGCCGCATTCAGTAGGTCATAAGCAGGAGCCAAACGTATTTTATCAGCTGTTTCATATAAAGAAAAATTTTTCAAGTGCATATCATTATTTCCTGTCAGCCAAGAAAAAAGTACTATCTCAAAAAAATTAGTAACATCCATTTTGGGCAAAGATGAGTATTTCAAAATTGCTTTGCCGATGCGTTCATAACTGCTCCTATATTTGTGTTCCGTCTGTCGTTCAGTCAGCTGGCACATATCTTCCATAGCTATCTTCTCTCCGGTAGGAGTTCTGTCTATTCGGCGAGTAAGATAACAAAGCGTATTGTCTGCCATTCGCATTAGTGTGTGTGGAACCACATCAATATGTGCTATCTCAGCAAGGTGCATAGTCAAATCCTCCACCTCCGGCATCATTTTGTATTGAGAGGTCTGTGGTTTGCAAATGTAACCGCTCCAAAGCCCCACAATTGTGAGCCGTTTACTACCCTCATGTTCATTTAAATGTAGGGATAATTTAGGTTGAACACCGGTCAGAGAGGTTTGGTCTTGAATGATTTGCATGGCAAGCCGATCAAGCTGCTCTATCGTATAGTCTAAAACAGGTAAAGTTGTTGTACCAAAAAATTTTTTAATACAAGCAGTATGCATGTCTTTTTCCCCTTTAAGGAGTGGACGATAACAATATAGACAATTACACATGGCTCTCCTCCTTATCATTAGCAGGGACAACACTTACAGCTCCAATACAATCTTTGCAACATGTCAGTAACAATGCCATTCGGTCTAGTATGCTGATATCTGTATTCCGCAATGCAACATCCAGCAGCCATCCTTCCGGAATCAAACCATCAAAAAATGGGAATAGCACCGTACTTGTATATACTTCCTTTTGCAAAGGCAATGTCAAACTAACAGCCTTTGCTGCTTCTAAAGAGAGATATTCCGGCAAATAGCGAAACTCATATCCCGCATCGTTCTCTGTTAGAACGCCTGCCAATAGGTCTTTGAAAAATATATTAGCCTGTCTCATCAGTTATTTTTTTTTGATGTTGCTATCATTTCATAATTGAAAAAATCAAGAAGCTGATTCACCTTATCAAGACGTAGCGTTTCCTTCCCCTGTTCAAGATCACGAACAAAGCGCAACCCTACACCGGATTTCAATGAAAGTTCCTCTTGTGTAAGATCGTACTGCTTTCGCAACATTTTTACTGTAGTAGAAAGACTGTTCATAAGTGTCTAATTTTATACCTTTTCGGGTGTAAAGTTAACATAAATATTTAATATTATACCATAAAGGGTATAATTTATCTCTTTTTAGTTTGATTATATGTTTCACCTTCCCGACAAATAGCCTTACCCTCTCTACCCTCTTTACCCTCCATACTCTTAAAATTTGCCAACGCTAACGCCAACGCCAAAGCTGTACTGCTTCGCCTCTTTATCCTCTCATAAAACTTTTTAAGGCTGGTACACACTTTTTTTGCAATAATCGCGGATAGGTGTATTTTTGTGTAAAAATTAATCGCGGATAGGTGTATTATATAGATGTTAAATAATCACCATACGTGCTACATGCAGCAGATTTAAAGATAGAAGACGGAATAGTATATCTGCCGTTATACATGACACCATTGCTATAAACTCTTCTTTACTGCATTAGCTTTAACCTTGGCGTTAAAGGAGTTTATTGTTGAGAGTTTATAGTGTATAGAGAAAAGCGTTAGCATTGGCTGCATAGTATAGGTCTACTTTTTCTATCCGGTACAAGCTAGTACAGGCGATTTAGGAAAACGCACATTTTTTAATATATTCCTGTATATTTGTGCTTATAAAACAATGGGTTATGATGTATAGAAAAATAGATAATGGAATTACATATATGCCCATTTATTATGTAATGTTTTTTGAGAATGAGACGGCAAATGAGGTTGTTCTTCTGTAAATGGCGTTGGTTATCAAAATTTAAATTAGCTAAAGCCAATATTTGTCGGGAAGCGTAGTATTTTAGTATCTGCTTTTCTGAACCGGTACGTTACAATTTAAAAATCTTGCCGATATCGGCAAGAAAATGGCTATATTTGTACAGATTTACAACATTTCATGCCGATAGAACATTATGAGCAACTATATATCAGTAAAAGAATACGCAAAAATAAACTCCTTAGCGGAACGCACAGTAAGAAATTACTGCGCAAAAGGAAAAATAGCCGGGGCATTCCTAACCGGAAAAACATGGAATATTCCCAATGATGCACCTGCCCCACAAGTTACAAACAGTAAAATGTCTCCTTCACCGCTACTCGCAATACTCAAAGAGCAAAAAGAGGCAAAACTGAAAGGTGGCATATACCATCGCACGCAGATAGAATTAACATACAATTCAAATCACATAGAGGGTAGCAGACTAACAGAAGAGCAGACAAGGTATATCTTTGAAACCAATACTATAGGCATAAATTCAGAGGCCATAAAAGTAGACGACATCATAGAAGCCACAAACCATTTCAGAGCCTTCGATTATATAATTGATACGGCCTGCATTACATTGAATGTTACATACATAAAAAAATTGCATCAAATCTTAAAATCAGGCACTTCCGACGCTGCAAAAGAGTGGTTTGCTGTTGGTGAATATAAGCGCTTCCCAAATGAGGTGGGTGGAATGGAGACAACTGCACCGGAAAATGTTGGCAAAGAGATTAGAGTATTACTAAAAAGTTATGAAGGAAAGAAGCAAAAGAGCTTAGACGACATTATAGACTTTCACCAAAGATTTGAAAGCATACATCCCTTTCAAGATGGCAACGGTAGAGTAGGGCGTCTCATAATGTTCAAAGAATGCCTTGCAAACAGAGTAGTTCCCTTCATCATAACAGACAACCTTAAAATGTTTTATTACAGAGGCCTGCGTGAATGGCCCAACATAAAAGGTTATTTAACAGACACCTGCCTTACGGCTCAGGATCACTATAAACAGCTACTTGATTATTTTAAGATCAAATACTAACAACTGTAGTAGAAAGACTGTTCATAAACACTGATTTTTATACCTTTTAGGGTACAAGATTACAACAAATATTTAGTATTATACCATAAAGGGTATAATTTGTCTCTCTTTAGCCCAATTATATCAGATAGGGTATAATTTGTGGAAATGTTCCACTGCTGGTAAATTTGCCATAAGTGCCGGAAATAACACCTATGGCAAATTACGTGTGCATTGGTTTGCAATATTATATATGTTTTATCTCTTTAATCCTCTCATAAAACTTATCCCTCATCTCCTCATAAAGATACTCGGCATCGGTAGCTTTGGTATGCCTCTCCATAGCGTTATAGAATGCAACAAAATTCGCATCGGAGCAGAAACAACGCAAATTACTGCTTAGAAAATCATACAACTGCTTGTAAGAGATTACACCTCCCCAGTATTGATTGCCGGCAACACCATCTGGAATATTCAAATTTTTACTGTATTCAGGAGCAAGAACAAAGGGAACAGCGTTGCTAACGCCTGTATTGTTTAACCAAACCAAATACCTTGTAAGCTGGCTCTCCCCCTTACTTTTATCATCGCTGTCAATTTTGTTTATGTTAGACAAGATTTTGTTCTCAACGGCAATAACAGCATCCCCAGACTCAATAAGCAGATCTATTCTTCCTAACAAAGGATTCCCGGTCTCATCTTTCTTCTCCGTCTCGTTCTCATCTGTAATAGAGTATTCACGTTTAACAGTAAACTTAGAGTTAAGCCTAAAGTGCTTTTCGCTTCTTTCCAATACCTCATTTAAGAACTTGCTCCATAGCTCCGGATAGAGCCGCATAAAATAGCAGATGGCATTTGAGAACACGTTCTCATCATCTTTAATATTGCAGATATCAAACAGAGAATCTACCTTTTTGCAGTGCTCTGTATTTGGTACAACCCCTTCATTGAACTCTTTCCAGTAGCTCTCATTGTTAATCAGTTCTGCCAATTTGTTATAATCGGCTACGCTGTTTTTTGCATCCTTACCACTATTAGCCGTTATATACTGTTTAAGAGAGGTAGATGCAAAATTGGTATCGGCAAGATTAATCTCAATATCACCTTTAGTGAGGTCAAGATTTTCACAACATTTATCACTATTCATATAGGAGATAAACATCCTTTTTGCAGGCTTAAAGAAGCTGCCTGCGCTAACCTTAAATGTCACAAAGATATTCTGCTGCTCCGCACCGTTAAAAATATCCAGTAATGGAACACCTCCGTATGTTATCTTCTCCTTTAAAATGAATTCTCTCTGCAGGTCAAATATCTCATTCTTTTTCTCAGACAATTTCTGTGGCAAAGAGGCATCTGCCCCTGGTGCCATTTCTAAGTTCTTTGCCATGGCAAGTACCTCAACCTTATGATTTCCGGCATATTTTACCAAGAGCATATAACCAATATGCCTCTTTTTGTCAAAGTTCCCCTTTGCATTAAGATACAGATAATGGTTGCCATTATCCGCAGCAAACATATTTATCACCTCATGCCCAAGATTATTTGAAAGATAATCACCGGCGAACATTCTGTTAATTACAATATCAAGATTTTCCATATTATTAAAAGTGTTATTAAGTTTTATGTTGCTCATTATTAGTTGATTATATATTGGTTTTATTCTTGTTAATCTACAAAAACGATTTCTGTACTATCGTTGATATATGTTCTTGAACGATTATAAGTAATACCCTCTATACTATGCCCATTCTTCAAATATAATGTCTTAAGAGAAGGCATATTACAATATACACTGAACAAAGATGTACAGTTGCTAAGATCTAATGTAGAGAGCTGATTACCATAGCACCGCAATTGTTTCAAAGCAGTGTTTTGGCTTACATCAAGGGAAGTGAGCTGATTACCATAGCACCACAATTGTTTCAAAGCAGTGTTTTGGCTTACATCAAGGGAAGTGAGCTGATTGCCTGAGCAGTACAACGATTCCAAAGCAGTGTTTTGGCTTACATCAAGGGAAGTGAGCTGATTGCCTGAGCAGTACAACGATTCCAAAGCAGTGTTTTGGCTTACATCAAGGGAAGTGAGCTGATTGCCTGAGCAGTACAACGATTCCAAAGCAGTGTTCTTGCTAACATCAATGGAAGTGAGCTGATTGTCAGAGCAATGCAACAATCCCAAAGCAGTACTATTGCTAAGGTCTAAAGATGTAAGTTGGTTGTTATAGCAGTGCAACTCTGCCAAAGCGGTGCTATTGCTAAGTTCTAAAGATGTAAGTTGGTTGTTATTACAGTACAACAATCCCAAAGCAGTACTATTGCTAAGGTCTAAAGATGTAAGTTGGTTATAATTGCACCACAACTCTGTCAAAGCGGTACTATTGCTAAGGTTTAAAGACGTGAGCTGATTGTCAGAGCAATTCAACAATCCCAAAGCAGTACTATTGCTAAGGTCTAAAGATGTAAGTTGGTTGTTATAGCAGTGCAACTCTGCCAAAGCGGTGCTATTGCTAAGTTCTAAAGATGTAAGTTGGTTGTCATAGCAGTGCAACTCTGTCAAAGCGGTACTATTGCTAAGGTTTAAAGACGTAAGTTGATTGCCATTACAGTACAACTTTGTCAAAGCAATGTTTTTGCTAAGGTCTAATGTGGTTAGCAGATTGTATTGACAGTTCAAATTAGTGACGGCAAAATACTCAATACCATCTAAAGAATTTATTTTAAAATCATTGAAGTCACTACGAAATGTGAAAATTCTATTTTCCGCAGCAACTGAATTATTCCAATCTTCGACTTCAGAAAATGATATACATCCATCATTATTTTTATCACATTTATTAAGAAGGTATTTTCTAAAGTTTTTGTCGGGAACAGGAACACCAGATAACTCTGTAAATATAAGAACCTCCATAGGTTTTATTTTAGAGCGGTTAATTGTAAGGGGGGCAGATGATTGTCTCTTTGTGGTAGGATTTCCGTGAGTCACAATATCTACAGTTATCCCTTTAGAGAATGTAATAGGAGGAAGTGCTATCCAAAAATCGGTGGTAGTAGTACAGATTCTTTTACTATCACAGTTTAAGACAATTTCTGTACGGGCATTATCACTAAATTCTATAGTTGGCTCTCCATTAGATGAACAATTTACGGTGGCCTCTCCACATATCTTTTCGTTATTGTTACCTCTTATTATTATCTTCTCCACTATATCATAGCTTATATCCTTTGTCATAAGTTTTAGCTTAAGAAATCCAAAAAGATTTTTAAATTCAAAATCGTAATCTAACTTGGATTTGGTAACTGCAACCATAGGCAATGCTCCCTCTCCAAAGGAGTTCTCTTTATAATTCTGAGTTGAACGAAAATATACAGATATGGCGTGGTTGGTGTTGTTTCCAACATACTCCATATTTGCATAGTATGGATAGTAGGCTATGTTTGCATTAAAAGTTGTAGGGGAGATTACCTCACCGCTCACCTTTTCCAATGCAGCCGATGTTCCCTCTGTAAAGATTTTCTTTACTCTAAACTCCTCATTTACATCGCTTCCTTGCAGAATAGAGACCCTGTCATCTACACGCCAAAGCACTTTGCGGCCGTCATCTGTATAGGTTTTTGTCTCTATGTTGTCCTCTGCCTCGCATTGTTGAATGGTGGCCATAAATTCATTACGCGGTTTATTGTCTATATTGAGACCCTCCTCTTTCTTGTCACAAGAGGATAACAGCAGCATTGCGCCTGCCGCCAAAATACCAAGTGTTAAAAATGTTTTTCTCATCACTATTTAGATTAATTGTTTTTAATTGTCAATTAGCTTTTTGCTTTTTGTTCACGTTGCAGAAGTTAAATTAGAGGAGGAAATGCAAGGCATGCGAAGCTGAACATACCGGAGTTTACTAAGTAAGCGTCTCCGCGATTACGTAACGGTAGCAAGAGGATAGCAGGGCTGGTGGCTCTGCTATTTTCCGGTCCACA
>CAKUYQ010000043.1 GCA_934717185.1 uncultured Bacteroidales bacterium
TTTTGAGTGACGACCTGAATAATTACCCAGGACAACAATATACACAACCGGACAAGGATATATTCGGATGTTTTTCCGATGCTTTGCCGGACCGTTGGGGACGTACTTTGTTGTTGCGTCGTGAGCAATTGGCAGCTGCGGAAGAAAAACGACCAGTACGGAGATTATCATCTTTCGATTTCTTAACCAGTATCGATGATTTCTCTCGAATGGGCGGATTCCGTTTTAAGGAAGATCCCGATGGCGAATTTATCAATGTGAGTGAATCGTTAAAAATTCCACCTCTGACAGATATTCGAGGATTGATAGCAGCCAGTGCAGAGATTGAGAAAAGCGAAGAAAATAATATGCTCCCCGACAGAAAATGGATTGCACAACTTGTGCAACCGGGAACATCATTGGGCGGTGCAAGACCTAAAGCAAATGTGATAGATACGGACAAAACTCTTTATGTAGCCAAGTTTCCGTCTCGTAAGGATGACTATGATGTTGGGCTTTGGGAGCATTTTAGTCACTTACTTGCTATAAAAGCAGGGATAAACGCAGCAAAAACCAAAGTGTTGGCTACAGGAGAAAAATATCATACATTGCTGTCACAACGCTTCGATAGAGCTAATGATAGCAAACGTATTCATTTTGCATCTGCTATGACCTTGTTGGGATTGAGTGATGGTGACAATGCAACTACCGGGCATGGGTATATAGATATAGTTGACTTCATTATTCAGAACTGTACAGATGTAGAGCGTAATTTACAGGAACTCTATCATCGTGTAGTTTTTAATATCTGCATAGGCAATAGCGACGATCATTTCCGCAATCACGGTTTTCTTTTGACTGCAAAAGGATGGACTCTGTCGCCGGCATACGATATGAACCCTACACTGAATGAATATCAAAGTCTGCTTATCTCCGCAGATTCCAACAAAGCAGATTTGAACATTTTGTTAGATGCTTGCGAAGACTACATGCTAAACCGTAAAACAGCAGAAAAGATTATTTCTGAGGTGATTGAAGCTGTAAAGGGATGGCGCGAATTGGCAACACGATTAGGAATTTCCAAGAGAGAGATGGATATGTTCGCCGGAGTGTTGGGCGCAAGGTGGAACGATTGCGTTTCCTGACTTTGACAATGGGACACCCAAATTGGTGTTTTAAAATCGTATTTACTTGATTTTAAATTATACGCAAAAATAGTGTTCAAAATCTGTCAAAGTCAGGAAATATACAAACTTGCTGAAGAGTAACCAATCTTTGTCTTTAAAAGGAGTGCCTTTGGTAGAGACACATCATAGATCATAACCAGGGCTTACCTGTCAAATAGTTTCAGGCTTCAAACTGCAGTAGCGCAATCCGAAGCCTGTGGAAAATCTTTTTAGTAATGTCTTGTTATTTTTTAACGCTTACTTAGTTAAGTTCGTTAACTCTCTGGAAGAGCTTTTCTATTCCCGACAAAAGTTCTTGGTTTACAACCTTAAAGAATTTCTTTGGTTCGCCTTTGCCTTTTGGATAGTTGTTCACATCTGCAATAAGTTTGTCACCCAATGCTATTGCATCTGAGATGATTCCGGCAACAGTCTCCTTATCTTTATTATTATTAAGATAAATGTAAACCCAACAGTCTGAAATAACCTCGTTAACAAGATAAACTATATCTTTTTTAACAGTTCTTAAATTATTCATATCTCTTTTAATTAAGTAAATTCAACATTTTTATTACTATATAAAAAGCGCAATTCTAAAGCCATGGCATGATTAGTTTATAGTTAATAGTTTATGGTTTAGAGTCAGTTTATCAGCTTAAACTTCCTTACTTTCTATACCCTCTATACCCTCTATACCCTCTATACTTTCTATACACTATAAACTATACACTTTCAACTAAATTAACGCCAAAGCTAACGCCTAAAATACTTTCGCGGTAGGTTCAATGCCAAGGCCTGGCTTATCGCTCAAGGTAACCTTGCCGTCTACAATCTTCATTCCGCTAAAGCAGTCGTTGGCAATAAGCAGGTTGCCGTCCAAGTCTGCCCACTGTGTCTTAGGGGCAATCTGGGCGCCTGCAGAGATGGCGCAAGAGGTCTCTGTCATACAGCCAACCATAAGCTTCATATCAAGAGCCTGTGCCAATGACACCATTTCGCGTGCCTCGCGTAAACCGGTACATTTCATAAGCTTTATGTTAATACCGGTATATGCACCGTGAAGTTTCTTTATATCTGTAAGCCTCTGGCAAGCCTCATCTGCAATGATAGGAAGCGGGCTGCGCTCCGTAAGCCATGCAGTCTGGTCTAACATCAGCTTAGGCATTGGCTGCTCAATCATATTTACGTTACGTTCGTTGAGCCAGTTGATCATATCCAAGGCATAATGCTTGTCTTTCCAACCCTGGTTTGCATCAACGCAGATAACGGTATCTGTTACAGATCGTATTGTGTTAATCATCATCTTGTCTGTAGCCTCATCCCTGCCAAGTTTAACCTTTATAACCTTGTATGGAGATGCCTCCTTAGTCTTCTCCTTAACAACCTCCTCTGTATCCAACCCAACTGTGAACGAAGTGTTAGGGCAGGTTGTAGGGTCAAAGCCCCAGATCTTCCACCAAGGCTGGCCAATCATCTTTCCAAGCAAATCGTGCAGAGCAATATCAACGGCAGCTTTGGCAGCAGTGTTGTTTATTGCAATGGCGTCTACGTAGGTCATTATATCCTCAATAAGGAAAGGTGAACTGAACTGTGCAAGATTTACCTTCTTAAGGAACTCGATTACAGAAGCTTGAGTCTCTCCAAGATACGGTGGCATGGCTGCTTCGCCGTAACCTGTATATCCGTCGTAGGTTATTTTTGTAAGGACAATAGGGGTGGTTGTTCTCGACGAATTGGCAATGGTGAACACATGCCTCATCTGAGCATCATAAGGAACAAATGAGAGTTCCATCTTTTTGCTTCCATTCACCCTCTTTGCATTTGAAGGGTTCTTCTGTGCAAAGATCTGCGAAGGGCTTAAAATAGCGGCAGCTGCTGTAAGCAGACCGGCCTGTTTAAGGAAATTACGTCTGTTATTCATAACTGTTATCTCTATTTAGCCTGTTGAGGCATACCGTATACCGAATTTTTAATAGTCTCTATACCCATCCCCTTATCCTCGTTTCCAAGGATTCTCTGAGCACGTACAAGGCGGGTAGAACCGCTGTAGTAGTCCTCTTCGTTTGGAAGCAGACTGTTAATATGTACAAAGCCTGCAGAGTGGATGAACTGTCCGTTCTCAATGTAGATTCCAACATGGGTTATGCGCTCTTTCTTCTCTGCAGTTGCTTTTCTCCCAAAGAAGACAAGGTCTCCCTTCTTAAGGTTCTGCAGTGCATCCATTGTGTAAAGAGAATCGTTAACATATTTTGTAATGTCTACATCTTCACCTGTATAGCACTGCTGAGAGGCATCGCGGGCAAGGATGATTCCGTTAAGGTAGTAGACAGATTTTGCAAAGCCGCTGCAGTCCACAGCCTTAATAGATGTTGCACCCCACATATATGGAACACCCATAAACTGTTTGGCTGTTTCAATAATGGATTCTGCTGTTGCGTTACGGGAATTAATCCATTTAGTATAATCCATTACGGAACTGTTGCTTACAAAACCTTTGCGTCCGTCCGGAAGTGAAACTGCTCTGTAACTGCCCTGAACACCCAAATCCAACATAACATTTCCCCAAACGGCATCGCTTACAGGATTCTTGCCACCTGGAGTCTCCATTACGGAGATATATTTGTCTGTTACAACAACCTTAGGAGCTGCTGTGTAGCTGTCAAACTCCTCTTTGGTCATCTTTGCAATACCGGTGCCTCTCACCCATGCAATATACCCCTCCGGAGTTACGGCTCTCACCCATCCGTCTGTCTCCATAAGAAGTTTGAGCGGCGCACCCATCATTGTCTGTGTGGCAGCCTCGGCATCGTAATCCGGGCCTGTACGGAAGTTTATTACCGAAAGTGTGGTAACACCATATATCTTATCTCCCATTGTCGCAGCAGGAAGAACCTCCAAGCTGTCTAAGGCTTTAATGCCGGCATCAGCTATCCCCTTAAGCAACTGCTCTTTGGCTGCAGCGTTAGTTGTAACACCGCGCAAAACCAAGGTCTCACCCTTGTCGTCCAAGACAGGATCAAAAACCTGAACTCTTTTGTCGGGAATATTATCTGCTTTAACTTTGTCGCAAACCTCTTTGAACTTTGTCGCTGTCTGATTCCCACCGTTTCCTGCACAACCGGCAAGCAAAAGAGCCGATACGGAAACCAATAATATTTTTCTCATAGAAATAGGTAAAATTATATTTAGTTAATATACCTACAAAAATACGGAAATAAATTATCTTTGTAACCCTTTTTGGGTTTATTTTAAATAATAGAGGTAAAAATGATATTAGATTCACTAAAAAGTTTTGAAAAATACCAGACTTTGCAGGAGGGATTCGACAAGGTCTATCAGTTTATACGCAAGAATAATCTGCATACCTTGGAGGAGGGCAAGCACATCATAGAAGAGGGCAAAATCTGGTGTACAATCTGTAGCGGCGAGCTTAAAGGCTACGATGAGGCTAAGTTGGAAGTGCATGATTCTTATATAGATATACACGTTCTCTTGGAGGGTACCGAGACAATAGGAATAAGAGACAGGGCCTGCTGCAAAACAGAAAATTCAAAGTATGACGAGGCTAATGACATTGCCTTTACAGATGATGAGCCTGAGAATTATGTTATTTTGGGTCCCGACAATCTATCCATTGTTTTTCCTGCCGATGCTCATGCCCCGCTTTTGGGTAACGGCCATTACAAAAAGGCCATCTTTAAGGTTTGGATAAACAGAGGAGGCAATTTTGGCAAGATATAGGACATTTGCCGGATTTTTCAAGGAGAAATATGGAAGCAGGCTCCAGAAGATTGTTATAGATGCCGGCTTTACCTGTCCCAACCGTGATGGTTCAAAGGGGCGGGGTGGGTGTACTTACTGCAACAACGATGCTTTCCACCCTAATTATTCTACTCCCGACAAATCTATCTCCCGACAGATAGAGGAGGGGATAGAGTTTCATCTTAACAGATACAGGACTGCCGAGGGATATTTAGCCTATTTTCAGCCCTATTCAAATACGTATGCCCCATTGGACAAGCTAAAGAGGGTGTATGAGGAGGCGCTGTCGCATCCAAAGGTAAAGGGGCTTGTGATAGGGACACGCCCGGATTGCGTCGATACCGCAAAATTGGATTATATAGGGCAGTTGTCTAAAGAGAAGATTGTTATAGTTGAATATGGTATAGAGTCTTGCTATGACAAGACGTTGGAGCGCATTAACCGTTGCCACAATGTGCAGTGTGCGGTGGATGCAGTTAACGAAACAGCCGCGAGGGGGATTATGCAGGGTGCTCATTTCATATTGGGGCTGCCCGGGGAGACGGTTGAGGAGATGTTGGCCATACCTCAATTCATAAACAGGCTGCCATTGCACAGCGTTAAGTTCCATCAGCTCCAGCTTGTGAAGGGTACGGCAATGGAGCGGGAGTTCAAACGTGTACCCGGTGATTTTGTACAGTGGACACTTCCGGAGTACATAGATTTCTTTATTAAGATATTAGAACGGCTTAAACCGGAGCTCTATATTGAACGCTTTGCGGGTGAGGTTCCTCCAAGGTTTGTAGAGAGTACTCCGTGGGGATTGGTAAGGAACCCGCAGATACTGCAGATGCTTGAGAAGAGGTTGGAGGAGCTCGATACTTTTCAGGGAAGACTGTATAAAAATTTTTAAGGGAGTTCTTATTGCCGGGGCCTGCGATTTGTCGGGAAGAAAAACAGCCATAATGAAAATATTGCCAATATATGGCGGATAGATTTTTATGGTTTTGCTATTATTTCTTATCTTTGTTGGCTAAAAACCACGATATGCAATTTTTAGCTGATAGAATTATTCCGGAAGGTCTCACATTTGATGACGTACTTCTAATACCTGCGAGGTCTGAGGTGCTGCCTCGCGAAGTAAAAATCAATACGAAATTTTCAAGAGATATAGAGTTGCAAAGCCCTATAGTCTCCGCTGCAATGGATACCGTTACAGAGGCAGAGCTGGCTATTGCAATAGCTCGTGCAGGCGGTATAGGTGTTATTCATAAGAATATGCCTATAGAGAAGCAGATGGAGCATGTGAGAAGGGTAAAGCGTGCGGAGAACGGAATGATATACGATCCTGTTGTGATTAAGAGCGATGCGCTTGTTTCAGATGCTTTGGCATTGATGAAAAGCAACAAGATTGGCGGTATACCTGTTGTAGACGATAACAAACATCTCATTGGAATAGTTACCAACAGGGATCTTCGTTTTGTAGATGATGTAAAGACCCCTATAAGCCTGGTAATGACAAAGGAGAATCTTGTTACAACAACAAAGGGGACAGATTTGGCGGAGGCTACGCACCTTTTGCAGAAATATAGAATAGAGAAGCTGCCTGTTGTAGATAACAACGGGGTTCTTGTGGGTCTTATCACATATAAAGATATCACTAAGATTAAGGATAATCCAAAAGCAAGTAAAGACAGTAAAGGCCGTCTGTTGGCGGCAGCTGCTGTTGGCGTTGGCGCAGATACCATAAAGAAGATAGAGATGCTCTCATCTGTAGATGTAGATGCGGTTGTTGTAGATACTGCGCACGGTCACTCTGTGTTTGTGCTCAAGACAATAAAGGCGGTAAAGGAGGCATTTCCTCATCTGCAGGTTGTTGCCGGAAACGTAGCAACGGGGGAGGCGGCCCTTGCCTTGGCAGAGTGCGGTGTGGATGGAGTTAAGGTTGGTATAGGCCCGGGTTCTATCTGTACAACACGTGTGGTTGCCGGTGTGGGTGTTCCTCAGCTTACGGCAATAATGTTGGCATCCGATGCGCTTAAGGGAACCGGTATTCCGGTTATAGCAGATGGTGGAATAAGATATTCAGGTGATATTGTAAAGGCTCTTGCTGCCGGTGCATCAACGATTATGGCCGGATCTTTGTTTGCAGGGGTTGAGGAATCTCCGGGAGAGACTATAATCCTTAACGGAAGAAAGTTCAAATCATACAGAGGAATGGGTTCGTTGGAGGCGATGCAGCAGGGTTCAAAGGACAGGTATTTCCAGGATATGGAGGAGGATATAAAGAAGCTTGTACCGGAGGGTATTGTCGCTCAGGTTCCGTACAAAGGTAATCTTGCAGAGGTGGTATATCAGTTGGAGGGTGGTTTGAGAGCCGGTATGGGATATTGCGGTGCTCCGGATATAGAGGCGCTAAGAAGTGCCAAGTTTGTTAAGATAACCTCTGCAGGCGTAATAGAGAATCATCCTCACGATGTTACCATTACCCGCGAGGCGCCTAATTATAGTAGATAATTATAGCTTTGGCGTTGGCGTTGGCCGTTTTGAAGTAGAGAATGTAGAGAGGGGAAAGAGGGTAAAGAAAGCTAAAGCCAAAGCTAAAAATAATAGAGTATGAAACACTTTGGTCTGTTGCCTGTATTTTTAATAATGTCAGTACTTGCATCCTGCACCCTTATAGACAGGTTTGCAGGCAGGGAGGCAATAGCCAAAGTAGGAGATAAAACTCTGTATAAATCTGAAACAGACAAGATTATACCAAAGGGCATAAGCCCCGAAGATAGTGTTGTATTGGTACGCCGATATATTAACTCATGGGCTGTGAAGCAACTCAAGGTCTTAAGGGCAGAGCAGGAGTTGCCAAAGCAGGAGTTGGATGTGGAGAGCCAGTTGGAAGATTACAAAAACCAGCTGCTTGCATTCAGGTATGAGAACATGTATATAGCCCAAAGGTTAGATACACTTGTATCGGAGAATCAGATGAAGGAGTACTATGAGGAGCATAAAGAGACCTTTACTGCCGTAGAGGGTATAATGAAGGGCAGAATGTTAAAGTTAAGCAATAACTCACCCAATCTAAAGGTTATCTCAAAGCAACTTCTAAAGAAAGAATCTGTTTCAGAGACCGGAGACGATGATATGGAGGAGTTTGCAAGATCCTCTTCATACGCATACAACAACTATAATAACAGCTGGGTTGGGCTCAATACAGTGGCTAAGGAGGCAGGAGCAGATTTAGACAAGCTCACAGAATCGTTGTCAAAAGGGTTGATATATAACCAAAAAGATTCTTTATACACCACTATGGTACAGAGTTTGGAGTTCGTTGCCCCCGGAAAGATAGCTCCATTTGAGTTTTATAAAGAGAAGATCAAAGAGATTATCATAAGCAAGAGAAAGCAGGAGATAGAGGCAGCTCTGCAGAAAGATATTCTCAACGATGCGTTGAACAGTAAAATTTTTAAAATTATAGATAATGAAGGTAAATAGATCTGTTGTCCTTTTTGCGCTCCTTGTTCAGGTGCTTTTTTGCGGAAGACTGTCTGCTCAAAGATATGACGGACTTATAGACAAATCTGTGGCAGTTGTCGGGAATGAGATAATACAGCTCTCCACTTTAGAGGCAGAGGTCCAGATGATGATTGCAAACGGATACATGGGGTCTGAGCACAATCTCAGGTGCAATGTCTTGGAAAACCTTATGGTTCAGAAGCTATACCTTAATCAGGCAAAGTTAGACAGTCTTAGTGCAAAGGAGGAGATGGTGGAGATGATGCTTCAGGAGCGTTTTTCAGATATAACGACTCGTCTTGGCGGAGAGAGGGCTACAGAGGAGTACTTTAAGAAACCGCTTCACAAACTCAAACAGGAGTGGAGAGATGTTCTTAGGGAGCAGAGCCTCACCCAGCAGATGCAGCAGAAAGTGATGCAGGAGGTTGAGAAGATAACCCCGGGCCAGGTGGAGCAGTTCTATAAAAGAACAGACAAAGACAGCCTTCCTATCATATCAACAGGCTATAAATTGAGCCAGATTTGTATATATCCCGACAAAAAAGACCCTGTTATGAGGGTGAAGGAGCAGTTGCTCAGTTTTAGAGACAGAATCCTCAAAGGGGAGAAGTTCTCAACCCTTGCCACCCTGTATTCAGAGGATCCGGGAAGCGCGGTGAGGGGCGGAGAACTAAGAATGGCCTCAAAGAACCTCTACTGGCCGGCGTTCTCGGATGCTGCAATGGCTCTAAAGCCGGGGCAGATTTCGCAGATAGTTGAGACCCCCGATGGTTTCCATCTTATACAGATGATAGCAAAGGAGGGGGAGATGTTTAATGCAAGGCATATATTGCTAAAGCCAAGATTCACAGCAGAGGACAGAACCAAAGCCTTTAAGTTGTTAGACAGTCTCAGGCATAAGATAATGGTAGACAGCCTTGAATTTGAGACTGCTGCAAGATACTATTCAATGGATATGAAGACGGCGACAAACGGAGGTCAGATGGTAGACCAGTATTCAGGCTCTATAACCTTTGAGAAAGACCAGCTTCAACCGCAGGACTATGCAGAGCTTAAGAATCTTAAGGAGGGTGAGATATCGGAGCCTTTTGAGACATTGGATACAGAGGGAAGAGGCAATACAGTCTATAAGATTATCAGATTGGACAAGATAATCCCGTCTCATACGGCAACTTTTAAAGACGATTACATAATCCTGCAGAATATTGCAGAACAGCAGCTCCAGAAAGATGCCATTGAAAAATTCATAAAGGATAAGATAAAGGTTACTTATATAAGGATAGACGATCTGTTCAAGAACTGTCCGTTTGAGAGAGAAGGCTGGATCAAATGAGAATGAGATTCAAGATAGTTTTGGCGGTAATGTTCTCCTTTGTTGGAGCAATAATCTACGCCGGAGAGAATTTTACGGTACAAACTTTCGGCAATATGTGCAATGCCGAAAGTTTTGCTGTTTCCGGGGAGCAGCAAAAGGATAATGACTCCCTTGTAACACTTATTCAGGCAAACTCTGCCAAGCTGGTAGAGATAGATGGCAAACCGTACAGGGAGATTACCGGCGATGCCACATTCCTGCATAACAATACCTACCTCAAATGCGATGTTGCCTTATGGGATGTAACAGAGAATATAATAAGGGCATCGGGAAATGTTCAGGTGATTCAGGAGAACACCTTTCTAACAGGCGATAATATAGACTATATTGTAGACTCAAATCTTGCAAAGGTAACCGGAAATCTTGTAGAACTTTATGATAAAGACTATAATATTTTAAGAACCAATGCAATAGATTACTATACAAAAGACAGTGTGGGGTTCTTTTTTAATGGCGGCGTAATGCAGAGCAGTGATGGAAATATAATGGAGAGCCGAAAAGGGTACTATTTTGGCAAGGAGAAGAGATTTTCGTTTCAAGAGGCAGTTGAGGTTTTTGTGGATTCAACATTCATTGTGTCTGATATAATAGACTACTATACAGAGCCGCAGCTTGTAGAGTTTGGCAAGGCTACAACAGGGTGGAAAGATGAGAATATGCTGTTTGCCAACAGAGGAACATACAACAGAGAAACAACCATTTTTAACCTCACAAAAGATGGATATATAATATCTGCAGAGCAGGAGGTGAGAGGAGATGATATTTTATACAACAGAACATCGGGCTATGCAGAGATAAACAGAAACGCTCAAATTACAGATACTGCCCAGAGAGTGATTATGCTTGGCGACCTTGCAATATTGGAGCGCCAGCCATATACAAATATAATCCTTACAAAGAGACCTGCAATTGCAATGTACTCTGTGGAGAATGGTAGAAGAGACACACTCTTTATGAGAGCGGATACACTCAAATATTATAAAAAGCCGCTATCTATGGTAGATAGTATCACTGTTGCGGCATCTGTGGAGAGAAGAAGACTTATAAATTTGGATCCGCTCATAGATATAGATAAACAGGCTGCGCTTATGAATCCTAATAGAAAGAGGGATCATTCGTTAAAGCCGCCTGTTAAAAAAGAAGATACATCAGCGGGCAGCGGCCTTGAGATTGAGCAGGTAGGTGTTGCAAAAGAGATTGCAGACAGTGCGTCTGTGCAGATTGCAGATAGTACAGTTTTGCAATCTGCGGATAGCATAAAGATGCTGCCGGGGGGAATACAACAGACGGGATTGAAATTTTCAGATAGCCTTGGTATGCAGCAGCCGGACAGCCTTAGTGCGTTTACATCAGACAGTTTGAGCGTTGCAGACAGTACGGCAGTAGCAAAAGATACGGCTCTTGTAACATTTGTTGAGGCATACCATAAGTTGCGTTTGTATAGAGGGGATATTCAAGCAGTTGCAGATTCGCTTATATACACAAACTTGGATTCTATAGCCCGTTTTTACGTAAAACCAATCTTGTGGAGCGATACAACCAATCAGGTAACATCAGATTCCATGCAGGTACTTGTTGTAGACAACGCACTTAAGAAGGCAAATTTTCTCTCAAATGCCTTTATAGCAACACAGGAGGATACGGTACACTATAACCAGATAAAGAGTACCGAGATGATGGCTTACTTTAGCAACAACGATATCTATCGCTTCGATGCCCTTGGCGGGGTGACATCTGCTTTTTATCTTCAAGAGGATTCTATATTCACCTCCATAAACATGGAGGAGAGCAAGTTAATGACGGCAAGGTTCAAAAACAGGGAGTTGCAGCATGTGCGTTCAATATCAGATGTAAAGAGCGATGTAAAGCCTCTTTTCAACCTGCCGCTTTCTGAACAGAGACTCAGAGGTTTTGAGTGGTACGATACATTAAGACCTAAAAGCAGGGCTGAAATTACAACAAGAGAAATAAAGGGGTCGAACAGAGACTATATAGAGGCTACTCCGTTCCCGGCCTTCAACTATACAAAAAAATATTTCAAAGAGCGCAGGGATTCCATCTTTGCATATAAGCACAAGTCAGATTCTCTTATAGTTGCAAAGAGAGCTGCAAAGGAGGCAGCGCGTTTGAAAAAGCAAGACAGTATAGCAACGGCAGACAGCATAAAGTTGTCTATGGCCGACACATTGAATATCAACGAAAAAATAGAACAGAAAGATACACTTGTAAACCAGCCTTCTAACAGTAAAGACTCTGTAAGCGTGCAGGTTCTGTCTGAAGCGGACAAGGCAAAAATGACCAAGAGAGAACTTAGGGCATACGAACGCAAACAGGCAAGGCTTGCCAAGAAGTTGAAGCGGGAGGAGAGAAGGAGACAAAAAGCCATTGCTCGGGAGGAGAGGCGCAGACTTAGGGCTCTCTCCAGAGAAAAGCGTTGGCGTTAGCGTTGGCGTTGGCATTAGCTTTGGCCGTTTTGAAGTAGAGAATGTAGAGAGAGGAAAGAGGGTAAAGAAAGCTAAAGCAAATGCCAAAGCTAAGGCAAATAAATAGCTATGAATTTAAAATAATTAGAAATAGTTATGAACGACCTGTCAATCAACGGAAGAGCGGTTGCCGAAAACAGCTTATAGGAAACGGCGTCTGTTGAAGGACCGTTAGGATGCAGAGCAGACTAAAAGGGACGACTTAGCCGTTTCAAGCTGATTGAAGGCAATAGCAGTTGATTGGCACGGAGCGAAAAACTGTTTCTAATCATGAGTAAAGAGAGTAAAGAAAGTATAGAAAGCTAAAGCTGATAAACTGACTATAAACTTTTTAGATTACATCCAAAAGAATGGTGTATAATGCGTCATCAAAACCGTCTTTGTAACTTCTTGAATTGCATAAAATAACAGCGTTTTTTCCGTTATTGCCCCTTACCCATAAGACACCTGTGCCGGCAAGATTGCCGCTGTGGTACGATGCCCAATGATTATTCCCCGGATAGTTTACCCTCCATCCTTTGGCATATCTCGAGTACGCTGCAGATGGGGTATACATAAGATCCAAGGTTTCTTTCTTTAATATGTCGGGAACTTTAGTACCGTAATCTACACCGCACATCAGCTTCATAAGATCTATCCCCGATGCAATAAGCCCACCGGCTGCGGCAATTACCTGCATATCATTACCATATCCGTTTGTGCCGTCTTGAGAGTAATAGACAACCTCATCTGCTCTTTTGCCGGCTCTGTCGCCCCCTACGTGAATGTTAGTAATGCCAAGAGGTGCATGAATTTTCTCTTTAAGGAATAGTTCGTATTGTTGTCCTGAGATCTTCTCTATTACCTTTCCTAAAATACCGAATCCCAAATTGTAATATGAGTACTTGGTGCCTGGCTGGTATGTCTGTTTTACATTGCCTATCACATATTTGATTCTCTCGTTCAAGCTCTTGCCGTAAAATCTTGAATCGCTTGTGAACATTGGATCCGGGTCTGATGTCCAACCCGATGTGTGCTCCAACAGGTCTTGAATTGTTACTCTGTCTGCTCCCGATACGTAAGGGCCGGGGAACTCATCCTTTAAGATACCGTTGTCTCCAAATACTTTGTCTGTTATTGACAGTTTGCCATCTTCAATCAATTTCATTACGCACATTGAGGTCTGGCTCTTGGACATACTGGCCAATCTGAAAAGATGGGATGGTTGCGTTCTTACCCTGTTTTCAACATCGGCATAGCCGTATCCTGCAGAGTACGACAACTCCTCGTTTTCTGTTATGCAGAGGCTGACTCCCGGAATGGAGTAATCCTTCATAAGCTGGTAAACGGAGTGGTCTATCCTTGTATCTCCCTCCCTTACAAGAAGGGTGTATTCGGTGGTGGTGCCGTCGGGGGCAACAGATATTACAGATGAGTTGTCGGGAAGCGTAGTCTCATCTATCCCGGATAAAATCTCTCTTTGCCCTATAACCAAATGGCTGCCGTTGCCATTGTTGTAGGTTGGTACGAATTTTAACGTGCCCTGCCCTTGCGGAACGGTAAGATAGATTATGTTTCCACATATGACGCCATAACAGGACTGTTTGAGCTGTGGGTTGTTTGACATCTGTATGTCAAAGGATTTTAAAATGTTGTCCGAAGAGAGCGGTTCCTCCTCTTTTTTAGAACAGCTTACAATAATCAATGCCGCAGTAAATGTTGCAACTGCAATTTTAAATAGGTTAAGAATACTTTTCATAGTTTATTCAATTGTTGATGTAAAGATAATTATATTTTAATATATGGTAAATTTTTTATTGTTTTCCTTAGTAGGCGTTAAAAAATAAGTTGGTAAAGATTTAGCAGTATTTTTGAGGATAGATCTCTTTTTGAAGAGGGTTATTTTTTAAAGATTACTTAATTGGTTTGTTTTTGTTTGAAACTGTTTTAAAAATATCTATTTTTGTTACATAAATCAGAATAAAAAAATTACACGCTTTAAAATAATTAAATTTATGATATTAGATATAGACCAGCCTTTTCATTCGTTAGAGGAGATAAAGGGAATTCTTAGCCATGATACGCATATCCATCTTGGTGAAAAAGCAAAAGAGAGAATTAACAAGTGCCGTAACTATTTAGACAACAGGATGAAGTCTCAGAAGGAGCCAATCTACGGAATAACAACCGGTTTCGGCTCTCTGTGTAATGTTTCCATTGATAAGGAGCAGTTGAGCCAATTGCAGAAAAACCTTGTAATGTCCCATGCCTGTTCACTTGGTAATGAGGTTCCGGAGGAGATAATAAAACTTATGTTGGCTTTTAAGATAAAATCCCTTTCATACGGTTATTCGGGTGTGAGATTGGAGACAGTAGAACGCCTTGCAGATTTCTTTAATGCGGGGGTGTATCCAATTGTATATGATCAAGGCTCGCTTGGAGCATCGGGAGACCTTGCACCGCTTGCCAATATGTGCCTTCCTCTGTTGGGGTTGGGTGAGGTGAGATATAAAGGGGAGAAGTATACAGGAGAGCAGATCTGTAAAAAGATGGGATGGGAGCCGTTGCAGCTTGCATCAAAGGAGGGGTTGGCTCTGCTTAACGGAACTCAATTCATGCTGTCGTTTGCAATTTATAATATCATAAAGGCAGAAAGACTGTCTGCTTTGGCAGACAAGATTGCGGCAATATCCATAGATGTCTTTGATGGAAGGATTGAACCTTTTACAATGGGGGTACATGCCATACGTCCGCACAGAGGCCAGATGGAGACCGCCACTGTAATTTACGACTATCTTAAAGGTAGTGAGATAATTGCAAGGCATAAGGAGCATGTGCAGGACCCATATTCGTTCCGTTGTGTTCCTCAAGTTCACGGAGCAAGCAAAGATGCAATAAAGCATATAGAGGAGATTTTTGTAACCGAGATGAACAGTGCAACGGATAATCCTACTATTCTTCCCGACGAAGACAACATTGTCTCTGCGGGAAATTTCCACGGCCAACCGTTGGCTATCAACTCAGACTTCCTTGCAATAGCAGTTGCTGAGCTTGGAAGTATCTCTGAAAGAAGAACTTATCAGCTCATAGCGGGAAAGAGGGGGCTTCCGTCGTTCCTTGTCGCAAAACCAGGTCTTAATTCGGGATTCATGATTCCGCAGTACGCTCAGGCCAGCATAGTAAGCCAAAACAAGATGCTCTGTATGCCTAACTGCGTGGATACAATAGACTCTTCACAGGGACAGGAGGATCACGTAAGTATGGGTGCCAATGCGGTGACAAAATGTTACAGGGTTGTAAACAATGTGGAGAAGATATTGGCTATAGAGCTGTTTAATGCAGCACAGGCGTTGGAGTTCAGACGTCCGTTAAAGAGTTCACCTGTTTTGGAGGAGTTTGTTTCTGAGTATAGAAAGCATGTTAATTTCATAGATGTAGACGAGGTTATGTACTCAAAGATAAATGAAACGGTAAAATTCCTGCAGAGTGTTAACCTTATAGACTAAGCTTTGGCGTTAGCGTTGGCTATCAAAATTAAATTAGCTAAAGCTAAAGCCAAAGCTAAAGCAGATAAAATATGAAACCGAACATGAAAATCTTTGAAATTAATTCGTCCAAGGCTTGATATCAAAGATTTTCATCGTGAGAGAGAA
>CAKUYQ010000044.1 GCA_934717185.1 uncultured Bacteroidales bacterium
CTTAAATTGACAATACAAAATATTTTGATACAATTATTTACATTATTTTTATTCCCGACAAAGTGTCAAACTTCCGGTGATATGCATAAATGCTTCATAGCTGATATTTTTTTAAGTTTTTTTTAAAAAAAAGTATTCGACATGCGGCTTTTACCATCATTTGTGTATATTTGTATCGGAATTGCGAATTTAAATAGACCCTCTTTAACTTACATTAGACATTAAAATTTAAGAAATATGGCAAAAGACTTATTCAACAGGTATATCTGGTTGGCAGATACAATATACAGGGCAGGTAAGATCACTTTTGAGGAGATTACGGAAAAATGGAACAAAAGTGCTCTTAACAGTGGCGAGGAACTTACCTTAAGAACGTTCCATAACCACAGGAATGCTGTTGAAACACTGTTCGATATTGATATTGAGTGTACAAAGTCCGGTGGTTATTATTATTACATCAAAAATTCTGATGATCTGGAGAATAGCGGTGTAAAACAGTGGATGCTAAGCAGTCTTACAGTTAGAAACCTTATAAATGAGAGTGCGGGCCTTAAAGACAGGATTATCTTTGAGGAGATGCCGTCCGGAAAGGAGTATTTGTCTCCCATAATTGAGGCAATGAAGGAGAATATAGTATTGGACGTGCATTACCAGAGCTTTAAGGCAGATGAGCCAAAATCTTATATAATAGAACCTTATTGCGTTAAGATATTCAAACAGAGATGGTATCTTATTGGCCGTGACGTGGCAAAGAATCAGGTTCATATCTACGGTTTGGACAGGATTCATAAGATTAACTATACAAAACTAAAATTCAAGTATCCGCCAAGGTTCAACCCTAAGGAGTTCTTTGATACCTGTTTTGGAATTACTGTAGAGGATGGCTTGCGTGCCAATATTATTCAGCTTAAAGTGGATGCAATGGAGGCCAAATATTTTAGGGCATTACCTTTGCATCATTCCCAAAAGGAGATTCAGACTACCGATGAGTATTCTGTATTTGAGTATCTTATTAAGCCAACATACGACTTTATTCAAGAGATCCTATCTCATGCAGATAAGGTAGAGGTCCTCTCCCCTTCCTTTGTACGTGATGTTGTTGCAGCATACGCCGGGAGGATGGCAGATCTGTATTTTGACTCTTACGATGAGGATGAAGAGACAGAGGATGTTGCAGGTGAGGATGATAATGTAAATGAAACTGATGAATAACAATAGTTTATTGAAGTTTAAATAAAGTGTTTTTGGGGGGCGGCCAAATTGATTGGCTGCCCTCTGTATTGTGCTTTTGCACCAAATTAAAAAATAATGAGAAAGAAAAAAGAACCTGTTATCTTACAAAATATAGAGATAGAGAGCATTGCAGCAGAGGGAAATGCACTTGCACATGTTGAGGGCAAGGTGCTTTTTGTGCCATGGTGCATACCCGGGGACGTTGTTGATGTGAGAGTTACAAAAAAGAAATCTGCATATATGGAGGGGGTAGTGCAGAGAATTGTTACCCCGTCTCCTTTAAGGTTAGAGCCGTTTTGCGAGCATTATACAGTGTGTGGCGGGTGCAAATGGCAACCCCTCCCCTATGAACTGCAGCTTAAATACAAACAGCAGCAGGTTGAAGACCAACTCAAAAGGATTGGCAAGCTTGTTCTTCCGCCTATAGAACCTATTTTGGGCTCTGAAAAGACGGTTGAGTACCGCAACAAATTGGAGTTCACATTCTCTAACAAACGTTGGATTCTAAGTGGTGAGGATGCAGAGGGGCTTTCAGATGTGGAAAAATTAGGCTTGGGTTTTCATATATCCGGCTTTTTTGACAAAGTTCTCGATATAAAAAAATGTCATCTGCAGGCATCTCCATCTAATGAGATAAGACTGTGGATAAAACAGTATGCAATTGATAATGGTTTAACTTTCTTTGATTTAAGGGAACAGACAGGTCTGCTTAGGAATCTTGTTATAAGAACGGCATCTACCGGTGAGGTTATGGTGATAGTTGTCTTTGCATGTGAAAGCGAACATATTACGGAGTTGATGGAGGCGCTGAAAAATGCTTTTCCACAGATTAATTCTTTGTATTACATTGTTAACACAAAACGCAACGATTCCATA
The DNA here is from genome assembly GCA_934717185.1 of uncultured Bacteroidales bacterium. Taxonomy (GTDB): domain Bacteria; phylum Bacteroidota; class Bacteroidia; order Bacteroidales; family UBA932; genus Egerieousia. The sequence goes on from CAKUYQ010000044.1 coordinate 2,110, forward strand.
TCTGACCAGACTCCTATCCTATTCAGCGGCTCAGATGCAATCTATGAGCAGATGGAGGATTTAAAGTTTAAAATTGGTCCAAAATCGTTCTACCAGACAAACTCACTGCAGGCTTACAGGCTTTATTCTGTTGTAAGGGAGTTTGCAGATCTTAAAGGCAATGAAATAGTTTATGATCTTTATACCGGAACCGGTACAATTGGTTTGTTTTTAAGCAGTAAGGCGGCTAAAGTTGTTGGCATAGAGTATGTTCCCGAGGCTATTGAGGATGCAAAGGTAAATGCTTTCAATAATGGACGCGCCAACGCTTTCTTCTTTGCCGGGGACATGAAGGATATGTTAACAGGAGATTTCATAAAGGAGAACGGCAAGCCGGATGTTGTTATTTTGGATCCTCCTCGCGCCGGTATTCATCCATCTGTTGCAGAGGTGCTTCTGCAGGCCGAAGCTCCCCGTATGGTTTATGTAAGTTGCAATCCTGCAACTCAGGCTCGCGATCTTGCTTTGTTGCAGGAGAAATATGAGATAACCCGCGTGAGACCTGTGGATATGTTTCCGCATACGCATCATGTAGAGAATGTAGTGGCACTGAAACTTAGAGGATAATTTTAAAGGCCCCAAAGCGGACAATTTGTCGGGAAGAAAATAACATTTATGCCTTTCGTGCAATATTTTCATTATTATGGTATTTAATATACAGAACCAATAAATAATCAACGCTTCGGTTTAGTATATAAATTTTAATTATGAAAAGATTATTGCTGTTTATACTAATGTCTGCCGCTTTGTCGGCTTTTTCAGGGAGGTTGTATGCCAATCATCCCGACAGTTTGCAAGTTTCCCGACAAAACGTTAAGGTACGGGATTGCAAAGTCCGCTATCAGGGCGAGGTTGCTTATGAGTTTACCCAATTATTTGATGATCTTTCATTTGGTATTGCCGGATTTACAACCACTCATGGGGTGAGAATAAAAGAAAAACTTTTTGTTGGTGTGGGTACGGGTATCTTCTCTTTCTCTGCATATGGGCTTATGATACCGTATTATGCTGTATTGGTGCCTGTATATGCTACTGTAAAAGGTTATTACCCCATTGGAAAAAAGGTAAAATGGTTTACATCATTAGATGTTGGAACCTATATTGGACCAATGATGGCATATATTTATCCTCGAATAGGTATCAGTTTCTTGCATAGCCGTCATCGCCGGTTAAATATTTCAACAGGCTGTCATATAGCATTTGCAGATTTTAAAGATTCCGGTATAGGGCTTAAATTATCATACAGCTGGTAAGGACAAGGCTACCTTAAATAAAGGTTACGGGTTAGAACACTTTAGTTGAAAAGAATAAGGGAGTCCACTATTAATGGTTCTCCCTTATCTATCCCCACAGCTTCTCACACCTTTTTTATTAACTTTTAAACTAATTTTTTAAGCAAACGTTCTCATTTATTTTAAGATTTCATTAAGTACCTCAATTATATTTGCATCTGATGGACGGGGTGCATTAATTGAAATAATTCTTCCATCTTTATCAAAAATCATAAAACGAGGAATTGAGCGCACATTATAATCTGTAGAAAATTTAACAAGTGAAGACTCCGGTATAATATACTGTTTCCACGCTGGTTTGTCATCGGATATTTTTGCAAGCCATTTCACCTTATCTTTATCTAAAGAAATGCTTATAAATTCTATCTGATCATTATTTCTGTAGTTATTATAAAGTTTCTCTAAATATGGTATTTCAATGCAACATGGTCCGCACCAACTTGCCCAAAAATCTACGTAAGTGATTTTTCCATGACCTACAACGTCCAAAAAATGTATTATATTTCCATCTGTGTCATTAAGATCAAAATCGGTAGCCTTAGCCTCATCTAACAATTTCTTTAAATTATTGTATGCTTTTTCGTTCTCTTTGTATTGAGCACTTCTTCCCGACAATTCTTTATAAAGATTAAAGACCTTATTTAACCCATCAATATTTCCATTACTAATATGTGAACTTATCTCCTTGTCAGAAATAAATTCTCTTACTTTAGGGTTGCCGATTTTTTCTTTTAGATAATGCATTTTTCTCTCAATATCATCACACTCTCTATAATAATCGGGATTAGCAATAGTAAGGTCATACCATATATAGTCCTCAATTGGTTTATAGAAATAATTTGCGTTGCATAAGTTAAAATCATTGATGTCTATCTTTGAAACTTCTTTTATAAAATCGGGATCTTTGCTGCAATTATACTTCGCCAAATCAAAGCTCTTTTTAGCAAATACAAATAGATATGCATTTGGAAGAGATTCAATATCTTTAATTGCTTCTTCTCTAAAAATAGATGAGCACTTTTTCAGCTTTTCTCTTAGAAAGTTCTGCCTCTCTTCTATCTGTACCATAAATTCTTTGTAAGATACAGGCGAGCCGTCCTCTTTTGTATAATAGTACCCGTTATAGTAAGGTAAATTTATATATTCGTTCTCTCCGGCATTATCTCCTTTGAATGTTGCTGTTACAATATCCAAAATTTTCTTCTCTCCGTTAAGCACTGTTTCTTTTTGAACACCACTCAAATTCACTTTTATATGAGCTCCAGGTGTACAAAAAAGTTTTGTGGATGATTTATACTTGTCTAAATAATCAAGTATCAAATACTTATACTCAGTATTGTTACATATGATTTTCTGCTTGAATGTCCCATTAGAATTAATCTTAATGGTATCTACCGCATTTTGACTTCTTATTAATACATAGTTGCTCCTACCCATTACATTAATCTTTCCGTCAATAATCATACTCTGTTTATTGTCTGTAGAGAAAGACATTAATGTTACGGTAATTAGTGCCAATGCCAAAAATTTATTTATCATACCAGTAATTGTTATTATTTAGTGTTAAATTTTAGTAAATCCAGTTATTATTCCATTTTAGTACCGTCTCGGGTATATTCATTTCAAGGTTTTCATCTTTAAAAAGGAACGACTCACCTGTGTCAATTATTTTGTGGCAGTATCCTGCTTTCAAATCAGTAAATAAAGGGTCGTTCCACAGGCGCTTCATGGTAAAGTAGAAATGGCCATCCCCCAAATGCTCTCTTATACTCTCTTCTACACAGAATTTAATGAGTTTTTCTTTTGAATCAACCTCGGCAGGAACCGGAGCGTCTTTGGCAGGCATACGATTCTCTCTTAATACTTTAAGCAAATCTCTTGCAGTTTCTATATTACCTGTTCTTGCCTCACATTCTGCCAAAATAAGATATAGATCATAAGATGTAACCCCCATTTGGACGTAGGAGATAGAGCATGGCCTAAACAAGCCATTTTCATTCAGAAATCGATACTGACGTCTGTCTGTTTTTTCAAACAGGGACGAATACTCCGGTTTAGCGTACAGAGATGCTGTAGTTGTATAATTAGGATAATATCTTGAAAGACAGCTTTGTGTAACATACAAATTCCTCATGTTTTCTACTTTGTCGTAAATGGATATGCCGTCATATCTTATGTCAGCCTCTTCAACTTCATTTAAATTATAGAATTTGGCAGCACCTGTATCATCAGCATATTGTTTAGCTAATCTCATTACTACCAATGCTTTATCATATTTATTCATATAGTGGTAAACCTGTCCTAACATAGTATAAGCATCAGCCTTTTCTATTCTAAAGCTATAACAAGTGTTATTGGCTATATTAGGGCAAGATTCCTCCATCTCATTTACTATAAAATCAAACAGCTCCTTCATAGTCCCCCTATTAAAGGTCTCCTGCATTGTATTTGCATCCGTAACGATTGGCAATCCAGGCTCATTCTCCGCATAGCTGTCATCGTAAGGCTTTAAATAGATCTGTGCATTGCGGAAAAGATACCAGGCACGTAACATTCTGGCCTCAGACTTAGTTGATAGTTTCTCACTCTCGTTGGCATTAGTATTCATTACATTGTTTATTACCAAATTGGCTATGTAAATGTTATTATTGTAACCCCAATCATCCGGCAAATCGTCGGGAAGAAGAAAATCTCTGTTATACTCATAACACAACTTTCCCTGATTTCCCATAAGTGTGGTTAATTGGCCAAGACTTCTTTCTGTAACAGTAAATTCGTCACTCAACAGAGGAAAATAGAGGACATCCATAAAAGTTGACCATCTTAGCATATTAAACGATACCAGTAATCCGTCAAAATGTTTATATTCTGTTGGAATATCTCTACCTCTTGGCTTTACTCCTAAAAATCCGTTTGGATCGCATGCAGAAAAGAGTATAGATGCCAATACTGTTATTAATGTTATAATTTTTATATTTTTCATGTTCGGTTTTAATTTTCAATCATTTAAAAGTTAACAGACAATCCTATAGAGTAGTATGTGCCATAGTTTTTGCCTTTAATTCCAACCTCAGGATCAATACCTTTATCATTAGCAACAATTTTAAATATATCGTGTCCTGTTAGTCTTACCTTAATATTCTGCATTTTTAACTTTTCGCAGACATGTTTAGGCAGATTGTATGATAAAGTCAACTCTCTTAATTTTGCGTATGAAGCAGACTGCACAATAACATCTGAATAGGCAAAAATATTTTCTGAATAATAAAGTGCTCTGCCTTTATTATTAGCGTCTTCATACGATGATGGAATAATTGTTTTTGCTTCGTCTCCTGGTTGCCTCCACCTTTTATCAAACTCATTGTCTCTGTTATAGTTAAAACGATAACGTAATGTAGGTGTATCATATGTGTACATTTTGTGGCCTAAGTTAAATATAATCATTGCCGTTAAGTCAAAGCCTTTATAGCTGAATGTGTTGGAGAATGATCCACTGCATTTGGGAATCATAGTCCCAATATAGTATGCATCATCCGCTTTTAGATCTGTGTATTTATATATAATATCACCATCTTTGTTATATACTTGAGGAACTCCATCCTCATGTCTTAATCCTGCCCATTTAAGTCCCCATAGAGCACCGGCAGGGTAGCCCTCACTATACTTGCCGTTATATATTTTGGAATACAGTGTGGTTGCCGGAACTTTATAATAGTCAAGTACTTTATTCTTGTTGTATGATATATTTAAATTTGAACTCCATGTAAACTCATTTGTCTGAACATTTACCGTATTTAAAGACAATTCAATTCCTTTATTTTCCAATGCACCAACATTGGCATATATAGACTCATAACCTGTAAGAATATTCAACAGTTTTGTAGCCAACATATTTGATGTTTTTTTATGATAAAAATCAACAGATCCGTTTACCCTGTAATCAAGAAAAGAAAAGTCCACTCCAAAATTCCATGTCCTTGTGGTCTCCCATCCAATTTTTTTATTACTTGGTGAGGTTATTATATATCCATTTTGGTTATCAAAATATCTTCCGCCAACATTTACACCTATTATATCGTATGGTCCACCCATTGTAGGAAGTGGAGAATTTCCGGAGTGTCCCCAACTTAATCTGGTTGTTAATGAATTGATCCAGTCTATATTCTTTAAGAATTTCTCCTCTTTTATTCTCCAGGAGAAGCCAATAGAACCAATAGGTTTATATTGGGAGTTCACGTCGGTTCCAAACAGATTACTCTGGTCTATTCTGGCACTACCGTTAATGGAGTATCTGTTTTTAAAGGTATATGCCAAATTGCCATAGTAAGATACATATCTCAAAACGGTCTCACTCTGTGTGGTGTTATCTGTGCTTACACTTGGATATTTTCCAAAATAGTTTCTAAACGAAGATTTAGCAGCAGTAATGTCATACGAAGTATTAGTCATAGTTTGGTAATCATACCCTCTTTCGAATGATGTATTGATATTGGTTTTATTTTCTCTATACTCTGTACCAAGTAATGCTGTAATTTGATGCTCTTTACCATTGAACGAACCATTATATGCTACTTGATTACGAACTGTCCAATCAGAGATAAGGTTATCTGTCAATTCATAATCTCCACCATCTTTTGGTAGGAGCTGATCAAAAGTACTGGTTGTTGCCCTAATCCTATCGTGTCTTACAGACCATGTCTCCGGTGAAATAAAGTATTCAGAGTTAGATACACCTCTTAAATATTGTAATCTAACTTCGTACTCAATATCTCTCCATATCTTTACTTTTAGAGCTGTGTTAGCCCTAAATCTGGTATCTTTCTTTTTTTTGAAATTGTTATAGAAATCTTCTACAGGATGATACACCGGGGAAATATCAAGGTTTTGTTTAATTTTTTCTTTATCATTTTCAAGCATGTAATAATCATTGAAATCTGTCCAATTACCATTATCATCCTTTAACATAGCATAGGGAAGCATCCCGGTATACGGATCTAACCAACTTCCGGAACCAACTGTTTGTAGGAAGTCTGTATGTTCCCTGCTTTCTGAATGAGAAACATTAAGTGATAAGTCCCAATCAAGCCATTTGGTAATACTGTATTCTTGCTTCAGATTCAATTTATAAGTATTGTCTTTGTTGTGGTAATTGCCTTGATTGCCGTCATATCCTAAAGATCCGAAAATCTTAAATCTATCTGTTCCGCCACTCATTGATATATTGTGAGAAGTTTTCCACATATTTGTCATCATCACCTCTTGATATTGTGAGTATGCATCCCTATTAGCAAGATCATTTAATCTATTGTTCCTCTCATCTAAAGATATAATTCCACGTTTCCAATCATATAATATCTGCTCGTGGGGTAAAACTACAGGAGTGTCATAAGTGATTTTGGTAAGACCTTTTGTCATGTTTGTTATGGTTTCCCACGGATATGCCTCCTGATAATCTGCACTTTCAAATACTTCAAGTGCATTCTTGATGAATGTCTTACTATCCATAAGATTGTATGATTTAAGGCTTGGCTTCCCTTTGTATGTAAAGTTGCCGTCATAACTGACGTTTATGCGTCCGTTTGTATTGTTTCCGGCTTTTGATGTTATTACAATCACTCCGTTTGCAGCTCGTGAGCCCCAAATTGAAACAGCAGTTGCATCTTTTAAGACAGTAACTGAAGCTATATCATTTGCTGATAATAACTTTTCAACGTCATCTGTAGAAACGGCAACACCATCCAATACAAATAATGGTTCTTGATTGGAATTTATAGAGGTAATACCACGGACTAAATATTTGTTGGTAGTATTTGCAGAGGTATTAACTGTAAAACCAGATGCAGTACCTTCCAGACTTTCAAGAATACTTCCACGGGACATTGCTGATGATTTTACATTCTCACCCTTTATCACACTGTACGAAGCTGCACTTCTTTCTTTTGAAATTGTCTGGTATCCGGTTATTACTACATTTTCCAATGCAATGGCATCTGTCTGCATTACTATGTTGGCTATATTGCTTTTTCCTACAGAGATTGTACTATTCTGCATTCCAACGTATGTGAAAAGTAGCTTGTCTCCCTCTTCTGCCTTTATGGTATAGTAACCATCTGCATCTGTGCTTGACAATGCTTCATTTTTTTCATTTTTTACATACACGCCAACTAAAGGCTCACCGGTCTCATCTGTTACTTTACCTTTTATAAAGGACTGTTGAGGGCTTTGTTGGCTGTCTGACTTTTTTGCAGGTGACAGATAAACCTGCTTTCCATTGATTCTGTATTCAATGTCGTTCTCTTTAAAGAAAGTTTTAAAAAATGACTGCAGGCCTGTATTGGTAACATTTACCGTTACAATTTTGCTCTTTGCATTAATTGCATCTGTATAGGTAAATTTGTACCCCGTCTGGGCATTAACCTGTTTGAGAACCTGTTCTAACGTTCCCTGTTTAATGTTAATTGTAAGCTGTTGTGCCCATACCGTTACAGTAAAAGCAGTTATCAACAGCCCTGTTACGAGAGTCCGCCCAACAGAGCGGCAAACAGTTTTAATCATAGATTTTCTAGTTATAGTATTAATAAAAAAACGCATTACTATATCTAATAACGCGCTCTTTAAAAAATCCCTAAACGAATTAAAAAAACAGATGCAATTAGTGCATCTAAACTATTGAAGGTTGCATGGTATTAAGCAAACATGCAGGCATGATACAGAAAGTTGTTGAAGGGTTTGTATATAAGACTGAAACAGTTACTTATAAAACATTTTTACAACATTGTCTTTTATTGTATATTCAATGTTAGCACTGAATTTTATACTCTCCAATATCTGAACTATAGACTCGTTCTCATATTCTGAGGTAAGTTTTATCTCTAAAATATCCCTGTCGTTTACAATAAATGTTGTACCGTACCATCTCTCTAATTTCTTGATTACTTCACTTAAAGGGGTATTGTCAAAAATAAGAATATCTCTTGTCCATGCTATATCTGTCTCTTGTTTAACATCATTGGTATTCTTTATTGCCTTAGTATCCTCTTTTACAAACGAATCTCCCGGTGCAAGCTGTGCGATGACCTCATTGGACTTAATAATATCTACACTTCCTTCAATAAGGGTTGTTTTAGATCTTTTTTCTTCCTTGTAGGAATATACATTGAACTTGGTGCCCAACACCTTTACGTCATAGCCTTTGGCGGTCCTTACGGTCATTGGTGCCTCCTGGTTGCTGCGAACATCAAAGAACCCCTCCCCTTCTATGTAAACGACTCTCTCGTCATTTGCGAATTTGTCGGGAAAAATAATCCTTGAATCCGAGTTTAGCTTTACAACTGAACTGTCGGGAAGCAAAATATTGGCCTTAGCCCCTTTTGGGGTATAGATTTCATGGATATTTGCACTAATTTGGGTGTTGGCAACGGCTGTTTCCGCTTGCGTTCTGCTGCTTAACCTTACGTGCAGATCTACAGCTAACAATGCAATGATAATTACGGCTGCGGCTGTAAATGAGATTTTTAGCCATGCAATCTGTTTGTGATGCTTTTGAGCGTTGCCTTTGTTGGTTATGCTCTGCCGTATATGGTTGAGCTGTTGCTCCTCCTCATGGGCATCTGCGATATTGGAGAGAGTCCATATATCGTGAAGCTCTGTAAAATGTTTTTTATTCTCTTTGCTCTGCTCCACCCACTGCAAAATTTGGGTCATCTCCTCCTCTGTTGCTGTGTTGCAGAAATATTTTATTAATAGTTCGTCATTCATCTCCGTATGCTCTAACTGTATAATAAACCCTATCCAAGTAAAAACCCTAAAAGAAAAAGCGGCAGATAATCTTTTAACGCAATTTTTAACTCTTTCATAGCTTGAGTAACCCTGTATTCAATGTTTTTTACCGTGCAATTATGAAGTTCGGCCAATTCTTTGTGAGACATTGTGCCCATTTTGCATTGGTAGAATGCCTCCTGTGTCTTTTGTGGCAACTTGGCTATTGTTTTATGAATAATCTCTTCCACCTCCCTGCCCCAGATTGAATGGACATTTGAGTTTTCTGCCAATACAGCATCTAACCTGAGCCTATTTTGTTGGTACTCTGTAAATTTATTGCTATTGATATTTCTCCTTATTATGTTAAGGCTTTTCCATTTTGCAGCTATGAAAAGGTAGCTTGGAATATTATTTTCATCATTTATCTCATCAATGTGCTCCCAGAAGGTAATGAATACGCTTTGTGCAACCTCTTCTGCATTATGATTGTTATGTAGAAAACCTTGAGCATAGCACTTTACTTTAGCGTAATAGTCGTTAAAGTACCGGTTAAAAAGTTGCGTATTTTCCGTAAGACTCCTGTTCATGGTTGGCAAAGATATGAATTAATTACTATTTTTACATCGTTTTTGAATGTTATGGTCATGAATTACATTAACGACATTATTTGTGCACTTGCAACTCCTCAAGGAAGTGGGGCTATTGGCATTATAAGACTTAGCGGTAGCGGTTCCATTGAGATTTTAGACAAATTCTTTTCTGCTTCTAATGGCCGCAAGATGGCTGATACAGAATCCAATAAGATGGTTTTTGGTACTTTTTCTTCTAATGGCAAACTGTTGGATGAATGTATGGTGGCTGTTTTTAGGGCACCTCACTCCTATACCGGAGAAACAGGTGCAGAGATCTATTGTCACGGTTCTTCTTATATTCTTGGCCAGGTGCTAAAGGCTCTGCTTTCAGGTGGTGCGCGTATGGCAGAACCCGGTGAGTTCTCCAAAAGGGCATTTCTTAACGGCAAGATGGATTTGGCTCAGGCCGAGGCTGTTGCAGATCTTATTTCCAGCGAAACAGAGGCTGCCCACAATGTGGCAATGCAGCAGATGAGAGGCAGTTTTTCCAATGAGCTTAAGGAGATGCGTGAGCAGCTTCTCCATTTGGTTTCTCTTATGGAGTTAGAACTTGATTTTTCCGAGGAAGATGTGGAGTTTGCAGATCGTTCCCAGTTGAAGACTTTAGTAGCTCAGGTATTGGACAAGGTGAGCACTTTGGCAGAATCTTTCTCTTTGGGAAATGTAATTAAGAACGGAGTCCCCGTGGCAATCATAGGCGCAACAAATACAGGAAAGAGCACGTTGTTGAACACTTTGCTTGGCGAAGAGAAGGCCATTGTCTCAAACATCCATGGAACCACCCGTGACGTTGTTGAGGATACAATCAATCTTAACGGCATAACATTTAGATTTACAGATACTGCCGGAATAAGAGAGACCAAAGAGACCATTGAGATGATTGGCATTGAGCGAACCTATATGAAGCTTAAACAGGCCTCAATAATAATTATGGTCTTAGACGCTTCCCGACAAGAATTCTTTGATGATTCGCTTGTGAATCTTGCTTCGCGCATGAACGTTGGAAAGCAGCAGTTGATAGTTGCTCTCAACAAGTCCGATATGTTTGGGGTGGGGGCTATTGATGTTATGGTTGAACAGATTAAAGGGATCTGCTCCGACCTTGGGCTCTCCCCTATTGCGGTGCTGCCTATCTCTGCCAAGAACGGAGTTGGAACAGACGAGCTTAAATCGCTGCTTGTCTCAACCCAAAGTGCTCGTATCGTTGACCAAAACACCACATTGGTAACCAACCTGCGTCATTACGAAGCCCTGTTAGATGCACAACGCGCCTTGGATCGCGTTGAGGACGGCCTTAACGCCGGTACCCCTACCGACCTTGTCTCCCAAGACATCCGCGAAGCCCTCTACCACCTCGGCTCCATCATTGGCGAAATCAACACAGACGAGATTTTAGGCAATATCTTTAGTAAGTTTTGCATCGGCAAGTGACCTAAGGAATAGAAAAGCATAAAAAGAGAAAATATAAGTCTGTAAATCGCAAAATATCAGTGATTTTGTAAGAAAGTTGTGTTTTCTCTTTTTCTCCATAATTTATGCCTGTTCTAATATTATTTTCGTAATTTTGTCCCCAGATTGTCCCCCGAAAGGGATGCGAGGGACAAAAAACTGTCCCTTGCGGGACAAATTTCGTCCCCGATTCATCGAAGTAAAACTTCATCTGAAAGTGAATAAGGAGAAGACGGTCGCCTCTTACATGAGAGGCGTGAAGTACTTAGGCTACTATCACCTCGCCAACATGAGACGCTTCCTTACGGAAGCAGATGAGTGGCTAAGGCGACGGCTACGTATGTGTATATGGAAGTCGTGGAAGAGGATGAAAACGAGGATTGCCAACTTGTTAAAGTGCGGTGTCGACAAATACCAGGCTTACATGTGGGGCAATAGTCGTCTGGAGTATTGGCGCATAGTCGGTAGTTATATACTATGTCGTGCAATAACTAGCGAAAAGTTGAGCAGGGCAGGTTATTCTACATTGATGGGCTCATATCTTGAATGGCACCCCAAAATAGGAACCGCCATATGCGGAACCGCATGTACGGTGGTGTGAGAGGTTGGAAGACGAAAGATTTGATGAAACTTAATAATATCAATAAATGAAATTTAATATATTCGGACGGGGTATCAAAGCCCATGACAAAATTATCTTCCTTGATTTTGACGGAGTATTTGTCATAGATAATCCGAAATTATCCGGTGCTCTTGAACGAGATAAGTATGGTCCGATTTTCAATCATCAATGCGTCATTTGTCTATGTCAAATCATTAATGATACTTCTGCTAAAATCGTAGTAACTTCTTCGTGGACCAATTATTTGTCATTGCGAAAAATAAAACAAATGTGGCGATATAGGAATTTACCAGGAATAGTAATTGATACAATACGCAATGATAGCATGAATAGAGGTCATAAGATTGATGATTGGCTGACCAAATACCATATCTCCAATTATGTTATAATAGATGATATGGATTCACGTCAGTTCTATAAACATCATCACCAACATTTAGTTACGACTTCAATGCTGACAGGCCTTTCCAAAAATGATATTGAACTAGTTTGTGGGGCGTTGAAAATATAGAACTAATGATAGAAGATGTAGAAATAAAAAAAAATATCACCTGACTTTGACAAATTTGAGTATTATTTTTGCACATAATTTAAAATCAAGTAGATGCGATTTTTAAGACACCGATTTGGGTGTCCCGTGTGATAATTTTGTAACTTTGGACCATGTTTATCCGTAGGAAACCCAATAAAAGTGGCACGTTCAACGAATAGTGTACTTGACACTATTGATAAGGTTCTCCTCAACGGTCCCTACTTAATTCTCAGCCGCATATATGATTCCATAGGATTCAATCGCATTGGAGACACAATGCTTCGAGAACTTGCAATAGCCAGAGTCTGTGAGCCGATGAGTAAACTGGCCACCATTGGATATCTGAAAAGTCGTTTCAATAAGGATGTGGCACTCCATGACGTTTATCGCTATATGGATAAGCTGTACAGCACGCAGCAAGCTCTCATCCAGCAAATAAGTGTCGAACACACCAAAAAAATACTCGGAGGAAGGATTAGCATAGTGTTCTACGATGTCACCACTTTATATTTTGAGACGGCAAAGGAAGATGATTTGCGTTCGCAGGGGGTTTCAAAGGATGGGAAAACTACAGAATCTCAAGTTGTACTTGGGCTGCTTGTCAGTCGTGATGGATATCCTCTGTCCTATAGTCTTTTTAACGGCTCCCAATTTGAAGGAAGGACAATGCTCTCCATTGTTGATGATTTTGTGCAGCGATTCAATCTGACAGATTTCGTGGTTGTGTCGGATGCAGGACTGATGTCGAGATCCTTTGCAATCTGCCTGTTTGATATGCCGGCTTTCTTCAGTTGAAGAAGTTGCTTTATCTTGCTCATGTCAATGATTGTTCCTGCCATAATTCCTTGTCTCTTTGGTTTGAGGCAAAGTTAGGCGATTTGACAATGGCCGACAATGCTCCGGAAAAATAGAACCGCGGCGGTGAATTTTGGTGGTTACTGGTGGTTGCCGTTACCAATTTTCCAAAACACGACTTTAATCGCTGTAAATCAATCACTTGCAAATTTTTGTTTCGTGACACAAAATCAGCGAGGGACAAAAACGAGACAAAACCACGGAAAAATAAAGTCAAGAACACTTCGCCCGAAATATCCCTTGTGGAATATCTCTGTTTCGTTTGCAAAGGTACAAATTTGTCCCTTGAAAAACGAGGGGAAATCCCTATTTCTCTCATTCACAACT
>CAKUYQ010000045.1 GCA_934717185.1 uncultured Bacteroidales bacterium
AAATTTGACAATACAAAATATTTTATCACAATTATTTACATTATTTTTATTCCCGACAAAGTGTCAAACTTCCGTTCATTTCCTACAAGTTATAAAAATTATATTATTACCATTTTATTTCCTATAAGAAATAAAATTACTACATTTGTAGTTAATAAATCTATTAAATCATGCAGATTATAGAACGCAAACAATACTCGTCCCAGATCGACTCCTGGATTGGCAAAGAGCAAATAGTAGTGCTAACCGGGCAACGTCGTGTAGGCAAGAGTTACGTAATGAAAGATTTCGTGCAACGTCATCAACATGAGGCGGATGCCAATATAATATATATAGACAAAGAAAAGATTGCGTTTAAGTTTATCACCACCAATGATGAACTTGATGAATATATAGAAAAACACTTTGTGCAAGGCAAACATAACTATATATTGATTGACGAAGTCCAAAATATTGAAGGCTGGGAAAATTCTGTACGTAGCTATAGAACAGAAGATAAAACAGATATCATCATTACCGGTTCTAACTCAAAGATGCTTTCGGGAGAACTAAGTACGTTGCTTGCAGGCAGGTATATAGAGATACATATTCAAAGTCTCAGTTATACAGAGTTTATGGAATTTCATAATCTTTCAGACTCCGATGAGACTCTTTGGAAATACCTCTCGTATGGTGGCCTCCCGGGGCTTAAAACAATTGGCATTGATAATTATGACATGATTTGGGAATATATGTCGGGAGTTTTCAATACCATTATGCTAAAGGATATAATTGAGAGGCATAAAATACGAAACACTGTTTTTCTGAATAATCTTATAGTTTTTCTTGCAGATACAATCGGCAAACTAAACTCTGCAACAAGCATTGCCAAATATATGAAATCCCTTGGTGAAGAGATTTCAACAAAGGTTGTTGTGGACTATGCCTCGTATTTCAACGAAGCATTTTTGACAAACAGTGTACCTCGTTATGACATTCATGGCAAGAAACTGCTTGAAGTAACCGGTAAGACCTACTTTGGCGACATAGGCTTACGTAATTATATTGTAGGTGGCGAGCGTGACAAGGATATTGAGAAAGTCATTGAGAATATTGTCTACCAACATCTTATCCGTCTTGGCTATAATGTTGCCGTGGGGCAATTACGCGCAGGAGAGATTGATTTTGTATGTACCAGATCCTCTTTAGGTTTTGTTACAACCGATAAACGTAAGATATATGTTCAAGTGTCATATATTATAGCCAATGACGAAACACGCCTGCGTGAATTTGGTGCTTTGCAAAGTATTCCGGATTCCTACCCTAAATATGTTATATCTGCCACTCCTCTCATAAGGGCAAGTGACTATGAAGGGATTACGCATCTGAGTTTAAGGAAATTTCTTGTTGATGGATTTGGAGAAAGCAATGTTACAAAAAAAAGTGGGTGGTAGCCAAAAGGTCACCCCCACTATGTAATTAAATATCGTAAATATTATCTCAATACCTGTCCGTTGAAAACACCTGTATGCTTTCCGTTGCGAATGGTTGTTTGGCCGTTTACTATAACTGCAGATATTCCTGTTGCACCTTGATGCGGTTTCTCAAATGTTGCCACATCTATAATAGTGTTTGGATTAAAGATGACTATATCAGCTGCAAAGCCAACCTTTATAAGGCCTCTGTCTTTGAATCCTAATCTCGATGCAGGGAATCCGGTACACTTATAAATAGCAGTCTGCAGGTCGCAAACCTTATTCTCTCTTACATACTTACCAAAGAATCTTGGGAATGTTCCGTATGATCTTGGATGTGGTATCTCTTTGCCAAGCCTGCCGTAAGGTGCATAGACACTTCCGTCAGATGCCGGCATACCAAGCGGATTTGAGAAGAAGAGGTTTATGTTCTCATCGCACATTGCAAAACCAACAATCTGAACTCCAAGTTTCTCTGAAATAAGAAGTTCACGTATCTGCTCCCATACCTCTTTGCCGGTCATATCACAGATCTCCTTAATTGTCTTCCCTGAGAACTGTTTGTTTTCGGGAGCATCGCATGCTGCAATAAGCACATTCTGCGGACCGCCAAGACGTTCAACTCTTGAACGGGCATACTTGCCTATCTCCTCTGCCTTTTTCTTGTCCTCCAATCTCGCAAGGATCTCTGCGTTTGAGCCTTGCCTGTCGTTAAGCGGAATGAATGAGGTAAGTCCTGTAGAGAACCCTGTATAAGGGTAGCGGTCAAACGTCACATCTACACCGGATCTTCTCCCCTCCTCTATAAGTCTTACCAAGTTAGGTCCTTTATGCCAGTTAGCAGCATTCTGAGCTTTAAGATGAGATATTTCCAATCTTACTCCGCTGTTTCTGGCAATTGCAAGAGCCTCCTTTACCGCCTCCTCAACTCTGTCATCCTCATTTCTCATATGAATTGCAAACAGTTTGTTGTGTTTTGCCACAACCTTACAAAGTGCTGTAATCTCCTCATCTGAAGCGTATGAGCCCGGAGCATATTCCAATCCGCAGGAGAGTCCGGTACTTCCCATCTCCAACTGCATCTCCAAAATATCGCACATCTTTTTGAGTTGCTCCTTGGTACATGGTACATTGTTGTCTCCAACCACCGCGCTTCTTAACTGACCCTGGCCTGTAAGTGTTGAGTAGTTTATACCTATCTTCTTCTGCTCCAATGCATCAAAAAAACCATCCAAATTCTGCCAGAACGGGTATCCAAAACGTTTGCTTCCCTTCTTTGAGGCAAAATATTCATCTGAATATGGGAATGGAGAGTCTCCGCAATTACCACCATTATCTGAGGTTATTCCCTGATATATACGACTATCACCAAGCGGAGCCTCCAACAGATTGGTATCTGTATGTGTATGGATATCTATGAAACCTGGAGAAACCACTTCACCTTCTCCCAATTCTATAACTTCACGCGCCGCAGGAAGAGTCTCTCCGTTTTCTTCCCAAACATCACGTATCTTTCCATCCTTTATGGCTATATTACCTTTGAATGGAAGCGCACGAGTACCGTTATAAACCAATCCTCCGGTGATAACTATGTCGTAAGGATTCTTAACAGAGATAGATTCCTTCTTAAAAGGTGTTGTCTCTTTACCGTTACCGGCATTATCAACAGACTTCTCTGCTGCGGAGAGCGGAAACAGATTGCTCTCTGCCATCATTACGGCACCTGTGCCTAATGCTGCTGCACTCTTTAACAGGAATTTTCTTCTGCCTGTCTTGTCTGAGTTATTCAAGTGTTTCATTACAGATGTATTTTATAAATCCAATTAGTTCAAATCTTTACTCTCTTTACTCTCTTTACTCTCTTTACTCTCTATCCACTCTATACTCTCTCTACTTTCTATACTTTCTATACTTTTCAAATCGCCAACGCCAATGCCAACGCCAAAGCCAACGCCTATTATGGCTTGGTCCATTTACAGTTACAGCTCCACTCTTTCATTGCCTCCCCATCTGCATAGATTAATACCGCACCAAGTTCCGGGCGATTTTTAAGTACCTCCTTTGCCTCATCCAAACCTATAACCATAAAGTATGTGGCGTATGCATCTGCCGTTGTGGCATCAGGAGCAACAACGGTGGCAGACAACAACGTATGCTCTACAGGATAACCTGTTTTAGGGTTAATGGTATGCGAGTACTTTTTCCCATCCTCTATGTAGAACTTGCGGTAGTTGCCGGATGTTACAAGCCCTTGGTTGCTTATCTCTATCACCGCCTCCAACGACTCCCCGGGCATGAAATTACCATCCTCCGGCCTGTCTACTCCAACCCTCCAGGCATTCCCCTTTGAGTTGACCCCTTTTGCATAGATCTCGCCCCCAACCTCAATGAGGTAATCTGTCATCCCCCAACTGTCAAACTTAGATGCTATATAGTCACATGTATATCCTTGAGCTATTGCGTTAAAGTTTACTCTAATCCTGCTGTCATCAAACTCCAGGAAATTGTATCGTCCACGCCTGCCATCTATTACCGTGTCTTTCTCCACAATTCTTGCCTTGTCGTTGCCAACAAACTGCAAGATACTGTCTATCATGGCGTCTGTAACCCGTTCTTTGTCTTTGAATCCAAATCCCCACACATCAAAAAGCGGTGCGCCGGTTATGTCAAAATAGCCGTTGCTCTCATCCCAAACCCTCTTTGATGCGTTGAATGTCTCGGTAAAGAGCTTGTCAAGCGGCGGGTTGTCCCCCCTGTTCACCAAAGAGATTATAGATGTTGAGTCGTATCCCGACAAAGAGTGGTTTATCTGCTCGAAAAACAGCGATAAACTGTCGGGAAGATGAGCAGACAAAGAGTCTGAAATGCCGTTAAGATTACAAGTGATGTGATATGTACCCCCCTGGGCAAAGCCGTCATAAGTCTTATATGCGCTGTTAGTGTTGTTACAAGCAGTGCAAAGGGTAAACAAGACCGCTAATGGCAGAAGTATTCTATTCATTATTATCGCCTCCAATGGCATGATTTTAGTACAAAAATAGGAAAAAATGTTAAATTTGCATTCTATTAATTCTAAGAAGTTTTATAAGTCAATATGAATTTGAAAAATTCTATGAAGTTTGCCTCAAGGTTGGTTGTGGCGGCTGCTCTTTGCGGGGCTGTTGTGTTTACATCATGCAAGAAAGATGACGATGAAGATGAGGTTTTGCCCTCTATGGATGGGCAGCTGTCGTTTAAGCTACCGCTCTATTCTCTTGTAGGCGAGACATATTCTCTTAATGGCAACAGTGTTGCATCTCCAACAGAGGGGGTTACATATTGCTGGTACAGTGCCGGTCTCATTGATACTGTAAAAGGGCAGAGTGCCACCATAACCATACCGGATTCGCTTGCAACTTTTGCCGTTCAGTATATTGCAAAATGTACAGGTTACTATAACCAATCTGTTTCAAATAATATTACCGTAGTTAAACCGGGATTTAATGGAAGCATAGAGGGTATTCCACAGCCAAAGGATTCTATTTTCGACTCCCGTGAGAACAAATGGTATCATGTTAGGGAGATTGGAAATCTTAAATGGTTCACGGAGAACCTTAATTACGAGGGTGCCGGTATTCCATACGGAAATGCTCCAGCGGCAGGAACGGTATTCGGCAGATTGTATACATGGAACGAGGCAACGGGCGGAGAGTCCCGTAGCGGATTGGGTAACGGGCCGCAAGGGGTTTGCCCAAACGGTTGGAGCGTACCTACGAATGAAGATTGGCAGGATCTTGCAAAAGCAGCGTTGGGCGTGGATAATATAGATTTTTTTGATGATTGGAAAGGTATTGGAGATGCGCTGGCTGTCTCTGCAACATTTAACGGAAATGATATTTGGCCGTTCTCCGGAACAGCAACCCCAAACAACAAGTTGGGGTGGAACGCTTTGGCAACAGGCTATGTTACTAATGGCGGAAGCAACTTTGGAATGTTGTTCAAGTACGGCTTCTGGTGGAGTTCATCGCAGAAGGATGCCAATAGCGCTTACTACAGATATATATTCTACAATCAGACAGGCTGCCCTGTAAACCATGTTGCAAAAGACGGGTTTGGTATATCTGTAAGGTGTGTAAAGAAAATTTAATTTAAATTTATAATATGAAAAAAGGATTAATTGTACTTATTGTTGTTGCAGGTATAGCATTAGTGTTGTTCTCTTGGATAAAAGGGGCATATAACTCTATGGTTACTGCAGAAGAGAATGTTTCAAGCGCTTGGTCTCAAGTTGAAAATGTTTATCAGAGGAGAGCAGATCTTATACCTAACTTGGTCTCTACTGTAAAGGGATATGCAGCCCACGAGTCCTCTACTTTGGAAGGGGTTGTTGAGGCAAGAAGCAAGGCAACACAGATGTCTGTGAATATAGAAGATCTTAATGAAGAAACGCTTAAGAAATATCAGGAGGCTCAGGGCAGTCTTGGCATGGCATTGAGCAGATTGCTTAGCATAACGGAGAGTTATCCGGATCTTAAAGCAAATGAGAACTTTTTGGCACTTCAGTCTCAGCTTGAGGGGACAGAAAACAGAATTGCTGTTGAGAGAAACAAGTTCAATGAGGTTGCCAAGGTGTACAATACCAAGATAAGAAGGTTCCCCAACAATATCTTTGCAGGTATGTTCGGCTTTGAAAAGAAGCCTTATTTTACTGCAAGTGAGGGGGCAGACAAGGCACCTGAAGTAAGTTTCTAATAAATATTTAATAATTCGCGTTGAAATGAGAGGCAGAGATTTTCTAACTAAAGAGGAGCAAAGCCTTATTGTATCAACTATAAAGGAGGCAGAGCTCAAAACATCCGGTGAGATAAGGGTCCATATTGAATCCAAATGCAAGGCGGATCTCATGCAGAGGGCGGTGTACATTTTCAACTATCTTAAGATGTATAAAACTGCAGCCCGCAACGGCGTACTTATCTATATAGATGTTAGTAACAAGCGTTTTGCAATTATAGGCGATTGCGGGATCAACTCTAAAGTTCCGCCCGATTTCTGGGATGGGATTAAGGATGTCATGACAGACCTCTTTAAGAAGGGGGAGTTTTGCAAAGGAATATGCAGTGCAATAAGAATGGCAGGAAAAGAGTTGAGAGCATATTTCCCGTATCAGAAAGATGATGTTAATGAGCAGCCGGATGATATCTCATTTGGCGAATAGTTGATATTACATAAAAGGGTATAGAGAATGAGATATTATCACAGAGCAGAATCTGCTCTTATAAAATTATTCTGCATCTGCCTGATATTGCTAACAGGCAGTTCTTTGTTGGCTCAGGTTCCTGCACGGCCTGTACCTCCAAGACTTGTTAATGATATGGCTTCTATCCTCTCTCCGGAGCAGAACAATGCTTTGGAGAGGAAACTTGTAGATTTTGCAGACAGTACATCCAATCAGATAACAGTGGTCATTGTTCCGGAGCTTTATGGTATGGACAAGGCGTCTCTTGCATACGAGATAGGCGAGAAATGGGGGGTAGGACATGAAAAGTATAACAACGGAATAGTAATACTCGTAAAGCCAAAAACAGAAACCGAAAGAGGTGAGGCTTTTATAGCGACAGGATATGGTTTGGAGGGTGTACTCCCGGATGCATTGGCATCGTCTGTTGTTAATAATGAGATGATCCCATATTTTAAACAGAATGATTATTACGGTGGTATAAATAATACTGTTGACCAACTGATGCCTCTATTGGCAGGTGAAATATCATCTGATGAGTTTGCAAACAGATACGGTGGAAGTGAAGAAGATGACCTTATTGCTGCTGCCATTGGAATTTTCTTTGTTGGTTTTATCCTTTTCTGCATTGTTGTTGCAGCGTTTGGAAAGAATGAAAACAACATGGGCGGCAATGATAAAGGTGGTGGAAGAAAAGGGCCGAGCGCTCTTGATCTTTTGCTGTTAGGGTCTATCCTTAGCAATAGTGGCGGACGATCTTCGGGCAGCGGCTTTGGAGGTGGTTCCGGCGGAGGTTTTGGAAGTAGCGGAGGTGGATTCGGAGGATTCGGCGGTGGCCATTTTGGCGGTGGCGGTGCCGGTGGTTCATGGTAAAAGGCAAAAAAAGCCGGGGCAATAACGCCTCGGCTTTTTTTACAATTTATTGTTTATAATCAGCTTTGGCCTTAGCTTTAGCTAATTTAATTTTGAAAGACAACGCTAACGCTTTTCTAACTTATAAAATATTAGAAACAGTTTTTCTCTCCGTGTCAATCAACTGCTTATGCCTTCAATCAGCTTGAAACGGCTAAGTCGTCCCTTTTAGTATGCTTTGCATCCTAACGGTCCTTCAACAGACGCCGTTTCTTATAAGCTGCTTTCGGCAACCGCTGTTCCGCTGATTGACAAGTCGTTCACAACTGTTTCTAATCACACGCTCTCTCTACCCTCTCTACATTCTTTCCTCTCTATACTCAAAAGGCCAACGCTAACGCCAAAGCCAACGCTATTACTCTGCGCAGTTTAGCGGACGTATTTGGCTAAAGAAGTCGTTGCCCTTATCATCTACAAGGATGAATGCAGGGAAATCTTTTACTTTAATTTTCCAAATTGCCTCCATACCAAGTTCAGGGTATTCAAGGCACTCAACGCTTAGAATATTCTCTTTTGCAAGGATTGCAGCAGGGCCTCCTATACTTCCAAGGTAGAAGCCGCCATGTTTTGCACATGCATCTGTAACCTCTTTGCTACGGTTACCTTTGGCAATCATTATCATGCTACCGCCGTTCTCCTGAAAGAGATTAACGTAGCTGTCCATACGGCCTGCAGTTGTAGGACCGAATGATCCGCTTGGCATACCCTTAGGGGTCTTCGCAGGGCCGGCATAGTATATTGGGTGATCTTTTATGTATTGAGGGAGACCTTCTCCTTTGTCTATACGCTCTTTTAATTTGGCATGAGCTATATCCCTTCCTACTATGATTGTACCGTCCAATAGAAGGAATGTAGATACAGGGTATTTGGTAAGGTCTGCAAGCACCTCCTTCATAGGCCTGTCCAAATTGATATGAACGCCCGATGTATGTTTTGAGCCGTTCTTGTATTCGGCAGGGATAAGTCTTGCAGGATTGCTATCCAATGTCTCCAACCAGATACCGTCTTTGTTGATCTTACCTTTTATATTTCTGTCTGCACTACAACTTACCCCCATTCCTACAGGGCATGATGCTCCGTGACGTGGCAGACGCACAACTCTAATATCGTGCGCAAAATATTTACCGCCAAATTGAGCGCCTATTCCAAGGTTATGCGCAGCTTTTAGCAGCTTCTTCTCCATCTCAACATCTCTAAAGGCATGTCCTTTCTCAGATCCTTGTGTTGGAAGCTCATCGTAGTAGTGGGTAGATGCCAACTTAACGGTCTTTAGGTTAAGATCTGCAGATGTTCCTCCAATAACAAACGCAATATGATAAGGAGGGCAGGCTGCCGTTCCAAGGGTTTTCATCTTCTCTACAAGGAATTTCTCTAATTTGTCGGGAGTAATAAGAGCCTTGGTCTCCTGGAAAAGATAGGTTTTGTTTGCAGATCCGCCGCCTTTTGCCACAAAGAGGAATTTATACTCATTGCCATCTGTAGCATAGATATCTATCTGGGCTGGAAGATTGCAGCCGGTATTCTTCTCTTTGTACATATCCAACGGAATGTTCTGTGAATATCGCAGATTATCTGTTGTATATGTATCAAATACGCCATGAGAAAGCGCTGCTGCATCACCACCGCCTGTGTAAACGTTCTGTCCTTTTTTTGCAACAATTGTTGCTGTTCCTGTATCCTGGCAAATAGGTAGTTGTCCACCGGCTGCAACTTGTGCGTTAAGCAACATTGTAATTGCAACGGCCTTGTCGTTTTGGCTGGCCTCAGGGTCGCTGAGAATTTTTGCAACCTGCTCGTTGTGTGCAGGACGAAGCATAAATGCAACATCGTGAAAAGCCTGACGCGCAAGGAATCTAAGCCCCTCGGGGTCTACTTTAACAATCTCTTTTCCCTCAAATTGGGTTGTTGAGACATAATCTTTAGTAAGGAGATGATATTCGGTCTTATCAGGTCCCATTGGGAACATTTCGTTATATTCAAATTCCATAACCTCTTATGTTTTAGTATTTAATCTATTATTATATCTGTTTGTCCAAAGTTTATTTTTTTGTTTCAAGCAGCAGGTAGCTCCTCATAAATTCATTGAGATCTCCGTCTAAAACAGCAGTTGTATCTGTTGTTTCATAACCTGTCCTAAGATCCTTTACCATCTTATAAGGATGAAGCACGTAGCTCCTTATCTGAGACCCCCACTCTATCTTCTTCTTCTGTCCCTCCAACTCAGCCTGCTTCTGTCGTTTCTTTTCCAATTCCATCTCATACAGATGAGATTTCAGTATCCTCAAAGCATTCTGCCTGTTATCCAATTGTGAACGGGTTTCGGTATTCTCTACCGTTATACCTGTTGGAATATGCCTTACACGCACACCGGTTTCAACCTTGTTTACATTCTGGCCGCCGGCACCGCTTGAACGGAATGTGTCCCACTCCAAATCGCTTGGGTTAATGACAATCTCTATGCTCTCGTCTACCAACGGATATACAAACACGCTTGAAAATGTTGTCTGCCTCTTTCCCTGCGCATTAAACGGCGAGATCCGCACAAGTCTGTGCACCCCGTTCTCAGATTTAAGATAACCGTATGCATACTCCCCTTCAAACTCAACAACGGCAGATTTTATACCGGCCTCATCACCGTCCAACACCTCATGTACATTTACCTTATAGCCGTTCCTCTCACCCCAACGTGTATACATTCTAAGTAGCATGGCGCTCCAATCGTTGCTCTCTGTACCGCCTGCCCCCGAATTTATCTTTAACAGCGCTCCCAGGTTGTCTCCCTCCTCCCCCAACATGCTTCTCGTCTCCAACTCCTCTATAAGCCCGTTTATTTTTCTCTCTTGCCCTGCAACCTCTGCCTGCATTTGTGACTCATTGCCGTTTTCTGCCTCCTCCTGCGCCATCATCTCTAACACGGCATAGTCATCCAACTCCCTCTGTATGTTGTCTATTGTTGTAACCCAATACTTCACCGCAGACAACTTTTTAAGAAACTGCTCCGCATCTTTGGGATTGTCCCAAAAATCTGCGGCCTCGCTTCTTGCTGTCATGGTCTCTACCTCTTTTACCTTACCGGCATAGTCAAAGAGACCTCCTTAACGCATCCAAACGTTCATTAAAACTATTCTCCATAACAAATCTTTTTCTTATATAACTTTGGCTTTAGCGTTGGCCTTGGCTATATTCTTACTATAAATTTCTATACAGCATAAAAACTATAAAGAAACAGTATTTCTCTCCATGCCATAATCAGCTTTAGCTTTGGCTTAGGCCTTATTTAAGTTTATAGTTTATTGTTTAAAGTCAGTTAATTAGTATATTAGCTTTAGCTAATTTAACTTTAATAGCCAACGCTAATGCTAATGCCAACGCCCAAAAAGCCAACGCTCAAAGGTAGCCATTTTTTTACAAACTAACGTAACACCCAAGACGCTTATTTATCCCTTTCATCCTCAACTCAACCTTCAATCTCAATATGACTCTTTCCATTGGAAGCCCCATCTCTCACAACCCTTATTTTGGTTGCAATCCGCTCTGTCATACCGCTCACATGAGAGATTATCCCAATCTTACGACCATACCCCTGCAATCTCTCCAATGCCTCCATAGCAACAGTAAGAGTCTGAGAATCAAGAGAGCCAAAACCCTCATCAATAAACAAAGACTCAACATTCATTCTGTTGGATGCCAATGAAGATAACCCTAATGCCAATGACAGAGATACTAAAAATGATTCTCCTCCCGACAAAGAGTTCACACTCCTTACCTCATTAAGCATATCATGATCCACCACCTCCAATCCTAACGAGTCATCATCTGTGCGCCTTAACGTGTACCTGCCGGTAAGCGCAGAGAGATGTCTGTTGGCGTAACCAAGCAAAATATCAAGCGTATAGCACTGAACCAAAGTATTAAGTTTGTCTCCGTTTGCAGAACCGAACACTGCATTCAGTCTGCTCCAATCTGCAAGCTCACCCTCCCTCCTTTCTCTCTCCTCAACAAGCTGCCCTATTAATCTGCCATTCTCCTCGTTCTGTCTTATTGCAGCCGATAACTCTATGATGGCATTACTTATCTCTTCTATCCTATTTTTTTCAATACCGATTCTCTCCTCAAAAACATCTGAATTATCGGGAGTATCTAACATATCGGAAGTATCTTGAGCACTACTGACATTAGATCTTTTACCATCTTCCAAGTCTTCATCCACAACAGGCTTGCACTCCATATGCGCCTCCAATGCAGTATTTCTCTCATCCAATGTTGCTTTGGCAGAGATCATCCCATCATCTGCAGCCTTTATATTCCCCTCCATCTTGGCAA
Source organism: uncultured Bacteroidales bacterium (assembly GCA_934717185.1). Classification (GTDB taxonomy): domain Bacteria; phylum Bacteroidota; class Bacteroidia; order Bacteroidales; family UBA932; genus Egerieousia. The sequence continues at coordinate 11,905 of CAKUYQ010000045.1, forward strand.
GTTCATTTACAGAAACCTTTAACAGCAGTTCCAAATTTGCTTCACTATGAGCCTTAAGCCACTCATTCACTATGGCTTTACACCTCTCTACAAGAGCACTGTTCCTGTCTATTGTATCATTCAACTGAATTATTGATGCCTTATGCGCAGCAACACTATTCTGTAACGCAACACACCGCTCTCCAAGTGATTTACGTTGCTCCTCAACCTTTGAACGTCTCTTTGTATAATCTTGTTCTATATCCACTGCAGGCACCCCGTTGAACAGGCTAAACAGATCTCTATTGGCCGAATCCATCTCCTCTGTTACAGATTTAAGTCTTATCTGTTCAGCAGAAAGCTGTTGCTCCAAGAACTTAATACGTTCACTCGCCAAAGCCACCTCACCCTCACCGTTTTTAATGGCTTCCTCCGCAGATTTAAGCCTCTCTACAGATGCATTCCAGAATCTTGCAGAATCGTCTATCACCTTTTGCAATTTACCATCTATAAGTTTTGCATGCCAATCCGCTATACATCCAACATATTCGGTTACAGCCGTAACAGCATCTGAACGGTTTCTTTCGCACTCCTCGGCAAGAGTTGCAACAGACAAAATATCTCTTTTAAGCTTATCTGTCCTCTCTAAAAGCTCATCCCGTTTCTTCTGCTGAACAGCCCTTGCAGCATCCAACTCCTCCTCCTTTGCCGTAACACCATCAAAGGCACCAATATAATGATGCACACTTCCGCAAACAGGGCACGGTTCCCCCTCAACAAGCCTGTTTCTAAGCGCCACTATCTCTGCCGGAAGAATACCATTCAATCTTTCTATCTCATTTTCAACAGATTTTAACTTGGCAGCGGCAACAGAAAGCTCTGCCTCCTTTGCAATCTTTTTATTGTTGCAATCTGCCACTCTCCTGTCTGCACTGTAAAAATCTGATATATGCTTTGAAATAACCGCATAGTTCTCTGCGACATCCCTACAATAGGCATTCTCGCTCTGCCATTTGGTAATTCTCTCCTGTTCCTGTAATCTATGATCTGTTTTCTCCTCAGATGCAGCCAATTGCTTTCTATTGCTCTCAATATCATTCATAAAGTTGCTAACGGCCTTTGCAGAATCTTTTTGCTGCATAGCCAGTCTCTTTACGCTCTGCTCCAATCCAAAAGCTTTTTTTAGCTTAGGATCAAGCACCTGCCACTCTGCATTCAATCTGTCTATATCTCCATGCAACGCTATCTCCTCACCCTTTGCCGCTGCCAACCGCCCCTCTACCTGCAACAGCTCTTTTTCAACATTTGCCAACTGTACGGCAGTGTCGCTGCAATTTCTCTTTCCAAGTTGCAGTTGGGCGTAAACATCTTTAACTTCAAATGCCTCCCTAACTCTCTCTACATATTTTCTGTTCTCATCTTGCGCCTCAACTGCAGCAGTGGCAGCGGATAGCCTTACCTCCGCCTCTGTTTTTGCCCTAATAAGATTACCCATCTTCTTATGCCACTCTGCCAACCTCTCCAAATCTGTCTTCTTTCTCTCTGCAGCTGATTTTTCCGCAGTAAGAGAGTCTAAATTACCACGCTTTTGAGCCAACTCTTCATCGGGCATAACATTAACGCCGCCAATCCTCTCATTAACAGCAGAGAGAGCTACCAAAGCATCTTTATATTTCTCGTAAATCTTTACAGAGATCTTACTGTAAACAGTGCTGCCGGTAATCTTTTTAAGCAGCTCAGCCTTGCTGTTCTTGTCTGCCATAAGAAAGGCGGCAAAGTCGCCCTGAGCAAGCAAAACCGCTCTTGTAAACTGTTCAAAATTAAGCCCTACCAAAGCTTCAACAGACTTTTTCAACTCTGTTTTGGTACCCTTAAGCTCACATTTATCTGTAATATTGAACACACTGTATTCAACATCCTGCAGCGCCCCTTTTACAGAGTTTCTGGCCCTGCGGACAGACCATTTTGCAGAGTAGACTTTTCCATCAACGGCAGAAAACTCCACAACGGCATAGCCCTGCGCTGCACCTCTTCTTAATATATTCTTTGGATCATTCTGTGAAAGGGTATTGTTGCCCACATCCTTAGATCTTATTGTACCGCTGCCTCTTCTGAATCTTGGTGTTGTATCATATAGGGCCAAACAGATGGCATCCAATATGGTAGATTTACCCGAACCTGTTGGCCCGGTAATAGCAAACAATCCCGCAGATTTTAACGGCTCCTCATTAAAGTTTATGCAGAACTCCCCCTCCAAAGATGCAAGGTTCAAACCCTTTACCGCCAATATTTTCATACTATCAAAATTTTTAATTTAAAAAATAATAATTAAAAATTTGTGAGAGTCTGATAGCCGTTCACTACCG
>CAKUYQ010000046.1 GCA_934717185.1 uncultured Bacteroidales bacterium
TGTATGCATCGAGCAGAGGAATTCATGGAGTCCGACTTAAAGACAAGATATAGAATCAAGGGTGGACTACAGTATATTGTATATGGGAGATTTGCGGGAGTCAAAGCTGTCGATTTGATTCGCAAATCAAGACATAAAGTTCTTGCAACAGCGTGCATCCCGGGTGGATTGTTCTTGTATTCACGATGGCGTAACGCGCAGTAATTCGATTGATTAAGTGCCTAAATGTCTTCTGTCAGTAGATGATGGGAGATATTTAATGAAAGTACTTGTTATTAATCCGATTATGTACACATCGGAAACAAAAAATATAAAAAGAGCTGCATCAATAAAAGACACAATGATGTATGATTTTTGCTTGGCGTTCCATGAAATGGGTCATTCTGTAACGCTGGTTGGAGGAGAGCTGTTCAAGCCGACAAAAAGCGAAACATATCCATTTGAGGTGCTATGGTGGAAGTGCAAGTGTCAAAAAGTCTGCATGCCGCACTGTTTGCCGTTTATGCCGGAAACGTATCGGTATGTAAAACAACATCGCGCTGAGTACGATTTGATTATTACAAGCGAAGTATTCTCGCTGAATTCGTTGATGGCATATCGAGCTGCACCGGACAAGACAATTATCTGGCATGAACTTGCAAAGCATAATGCTATTATGAAGAAAATACCCTCAAAGATTTGGTACGGAGTTATAGCAAGACTCTTCATGCGAAACGCAAAGGTTGTTGCACGCTCAGTAGAGGCAAGAAATTTTGTGAAGAAATACTGCGTGAACACGGATGTAAATGTAATCGATCATGGTGTCAACCTCGATAAGTTTAAAGCATCTACTGAGAAAGATAATGGCTTCGTAGTGTGTTCGCAGCTGATTGAGCGAAAGAAAATCGATGGAATCCTTGAAAAGTTTGCCAAGTATCTGGATCAGTACAATGCTACATGCCGATTATACATTATAGGAGAAGGAGAGCTGAAGGAAAACCTTCAGAGGATGGCACAGACTCTGGGAATTGCTCCGAATGTGATTTTCACTGGAAAGATGACACACGATGAACTGCTCCCGATTCTGTCTAAGTCAAAGGCGTTGCTCGTTAATACGGTGAAAGACAACAATATGATTTCCATCGTAGAAGCGATTGCGGTTGGAACGCCTATTGTCACAACAGACGTTCCACTAAACTCTACCTATATCAAAGAATATCAACTCGGTATTGCAAAGAAACAGTGGGATGAATCCGATTTGAATGATGTGGTTTCTAACAGTGAAATGTATATTGAAAACTGCATGAAATACAGATACAAACTTTCTACAAAACAAAGGGTAGAACAGTTCTTGGAAGTTAAAAAATGATGTGATTATGGAGGATAAAATGTATTCAATAGCGTATGTTGTACCCTATTTTGGGAAGTTTCCAAAGGGGTTTCAATTCTGGCTGTTAAGCTGTAAGTGTAACCCATCGATTGACTGGCTGATTTTTACAGATGACAAAACGCCTTATGATTACCCGGAAAATGTGAAGGTTACATATTGGACGTTCGATCAGATGAAGAAAAAGGCTCAGGCAATTTATGATTTCCCGATTTTCCTGGAGCGCCCGTATAAGCTCTGCGATTTCAAGCCGGCGTATGGTGAGATTTTTGCAGACGAGCTGAAAGACTACGATTTCTGGGGACATTGTGATATAGATCTGGTTTGGGGTAATATCCGCAAATTTTATACGGATGAAGTTCTCGGTCAATATGAAAAAGTTGGTTTTAATGGACACTCCAATCTCTATAAGAATACACCTGAGGTGTGTGCTCGCTATAGAACACATATTGAAGGAAAGATGTACTATCGGGATGTCTATTCAGTCGATAAGGGCTTTGCATTCGATGAGCCGGGTATGGATGACATCTACGAGGCACTTCAAATTCCAGTCTATAAAAAAATTGATTTCGCAAACCTGCTGAAATATGATTATGGCTTCTTCCTTGACTGGGGTAAGGAAGAGGATGCGTACAAAAATGAACATCAGGTTTTTACATGGCACAATGGAACTCTTCTTCGCCATTATTTGGATCATGGCAAAATAAAGGATGAAGAGTATATGTACTTGCACTACTGGTGCCGCCCGACAACTTTTGCCATTAAAGAGTACGATGAGCAAAAAGATTATCTAATTTATGCAGATACTACAACGGATAAGCCGTTTGAGCTGACTCCTGGCTTGATTCTGAAAAGAAGCCGCCGCAGTAAAGTGAAATACTATGCGAAGGTACTGTGGTTTAATAGGAAGAAAATCACTTGGGAAAGAATTGTATTCAATGTAAAGGGAATGTTGAACTATAAGAAGTAAGGAGGTAGCGATAGGTGGGACTTTATAAAGTATATGATAAATTTCGCCGTTATTGGCGGCAGATCCACATGCTGACGATCCGTGATGGATGGAAGAAGATGGCCTACATAAAAAAGCACGGAATGTTTGGTGCAGTGGGTGAAAATTGCTATTTCCAGTCGAATATACTGCCCGCAGAACCGTTTTTGGTCTATCTTCATGACAATGTGGCAATTTCGGCAGGCGTAAGAATTGTAACTCATAGTGCGCTGAATACGGTGTTTAATCATGAAGAAAAAACAGATCGGTATCTTTGCCGCTTCGGAAAAGTTGAAATTGGAAATAATGTGTATGTAGGTGCGGATGCAATTATCAATTATGGAGTTACAATCGGGGATAATTGTATCGTGGCTGCAGGAGCAATCGTTACGAAGGATGTTCCTTCGGGCAGTATTGTTGGAGGCGTTCCGGCACGGGTAATTGGAACTTATGAAAGTGCAAAAGAAAAAGCAAGGGCATTTTCAACTCCTTTCTTAGAAAAAGGACTGAGGGAACCCTGTACAGTTGAGGAAATGCTTCATGTCCAGTAATGAAACAACCTTAAAATGCAAACCCAAAAGGTATCTTTGGATTGATAATCTGAAAATGTTTGCGTGTTTGCTCGTTGTGATAGGACATCTCTATATGTCGATGATGGCAGGCGGCTGGATCAGTGAGAACAATATCTTATATTGCTGGCCGATCCAAACGGTATATACATTTCATGTGCCTCTTTTTTTTGTTTGCAGTGGTTTTCTATATCAGGCTACTGCTCCGAACGAATGGAATGTAAAAAAACACATAGGGAATATTAAGAAAAAAGCCCTCGCGTTGGGTGTTCCGTATGTAACGTTTTCAACTATTACACTTTTACTAAAGAATGTATTTGCCACGGATGTAAACAACGCCGCACCACCTTTTTTGAAAACGCTTCTTATAGAACCAATCGCACCATACTGGTATTTATATACGCTGTTCTTACTGTTTTGCCTGATTCCTCCGGTGATAGGAAAAGGAAAAAGAAAACCGCTTGTCAGCATGGTTGTCATAGCGTGTTTCATAAAGATTACTTATGTATGGTGGCTTGCGGATAAGGCTATCCCGGATTTGGTTGCAAAAGTGATGGCAAGTGCTGTTTGGTTTTGCATAGGAATGCTGATTACAGCGACTCCATTCAAAAAAAGTAAACTGGCTGATGGGATAGCGGCTGGGATGGTGATATTGGCATGTATCCTTTCTTACTTTGTCTATAGTACACCGACCGATAATGCAAAAGCTCAATTTATCTTTGCCAGTATTTTTGTGCTTGTGATTACATATTTTTTTCAAAGCAAAGAGCAGTATAAGACAGATGGATTGGTTAGTTATAGCGCAAAGTATTTTATGCCCGTATATGTATTACATACAATTGTGGCAGCGGGCGTCCGAACTGTATTGCTGAAAATCGGTATCTCTTCAGGAGTTCTTCACTTTATGATTGGCTTTGGTGTTAGTGTTTTTGTGCCAGCAGTAATTTATATGATTGCCGAAAAGCAGTGGTGGCTATTATTTTGGTTTGAACCGATAAAGGCAATGAAACTAAGGAACCAGAAAAAAATCAAGGGTGGAAGCTAATGAAGATAAAACAATTGATAAAAAAGAGTATAAGTCAAAAAACACTGGTTGCAGATGTTTTTGGCTATTCGCTGACAAAGACTGGCTTTGCAGATAAATACCTGGCGGGTCAGCTGACAATGTATAAATCCTATTCGTGGCTTAAAAAACACTTTGAAAATGATTTGAAACAAATCGAGACTGAGCTTCCCAAAGAACAGAATTGTGACGTGGCGGAGAAACAAGTTTGGATCTGCTGGCTGCAGGGAATGGAGAACGCACCTCAAATTGTTCAGGATTGCTATGCATCTGTCTGTTACTGGATGAAAGACTGGAAGATAACGGTTATTACTGCAAACAATATGAACGAATATGTGCAATTCCCTGAGTATATTGTTAGAAAATGGAAAGAAGGAATGATTAGCAATACACATCTATCTGATCTTTTGAGACTTGAGTTGCTTATTCGTTATGGTGGACTGTGGATTGATAGTACGACGTATATGACAGGCACTATTCCAGCCTATATTATTGATTCCAATTTCTTTGTATATAGAAATGGTTGGATGGACATGGAAATGATCAATATGGGTAGCTGGCTAATTTTCAGTAAGTACACAAATAATAAAATTCTTCTTGAAACACAAAGCCTACTCTATGCGTATTGGAAAAAATACAATTATATTAAGAACTACTTTTTGATGCATATATTTTTCCGTATGGTAACAGATGCGAATCCAGAATTATGGGAAAAAGTTCCAGCAATAAATCACATTGATTCTCATTTTCTGATGCAGGAACTGCCAAAGCATTATGATAAAAATCGTTGCCAAGAAATTATGCGTCTGACACCGATTCACAAACTAACATACAAGGTAGAAGCTTCAAGTGGGGCAACTGCAGAGAAGTTGGGAGTGTTGTTTCAAAATAGGAGAGAACAGAATGATTCAATACAGTAATCGTGGCAAAGTGAAGATAAAAGATCTGATTTGGTACATTATCGTTGCGTTTCCACTGACATCAACAATAAAAGTGTATGTTGGACCTTTAAACTTGATTCTGACAATTTTACTGTTTGGTCTTTTTTTCTACAATTATTATAGAACACAGATGTTCAAAAGCGAGTTGTTGCTTTGCTTTTATGCCGTGCTTGGCGTGCTGATGAATGTGGTTGTTAATAGCTTTCATTTTTACAGCACGAATATGGTTTTTTACTTTCCGTTTTTGATTTTATATTTTCTTTTTTTTATAAACCGTCAAGACGATTCTATAGCATTTATGAAAAATCATAGGAAGTATGTAGACAATGTTATAGGGCTGTGGGTAATGGCAGTGCTGATTTCATTGCCGCTGCCAAGCAGTTATGTTTATGAGGGAGAAACAAGAGGTTTTGTTTCTTTTGCGGGAACAACGTTCCTGCTCTGTCCAATTGCGATTTTTGTATTTGCGCTTCTTGCGGTTCAATATAATCTTTGGCATAGGAAGAGATATGTAATTGCCATGTTTGTACCTTCGCTGTGTATCATGCTTGGCACGACAAGAACATATCTGGGTGTTTTGGCGTGCGCGTGGATGTTGTTTCTCTATACGCAAATCAAAAACAAAAAGATGTACTTTGCAGTAATTGCGATAGCAGCAGTGGTTCTGGTTGGAATTGTGTTGCTGTCCCCTATAAAGGAAAAGTTTATTGCAGCATCAAGCAGAACAGAAATCGGCATTGATCCGCTGGCTGCATTCACTAGCGGAAGATCTACTTTCTGGACATACGATATTTTAACTATGATCAAAAACAATCCGATTCGGATTCTATTTGGAAATGGAGTCAACTATTTGTTCAAGATTAACTATGCACATTTTGGAAATCCATTGTGGGCACATAACGATTTTATTCAAATTTTTAGCGACTATGGTTTGTTTGGCCTATTGGTGTACTTGGGAATGTTTATAACATTGTTCAAGAAGACATTCAACGGAATTAAAATATCGAAGATGGCGATGATGATGTTGGTTGCAATATGGGCATTTAATGCCTTCTTTAATATGTTTTATACCTATTTTTGCGCAACACTTTCTTATCCGTTCTATTGTATGATTATTAAAATCGACGCAATTAAACGGGGGGGGTAATCCTTTGCGGATGGATTAGGCGCTGTCTTAGTGAGTTGAATCATAGTATTAATCATGCTATACACTTTCAATTTGGCAATTTGGCAGAATGTGAGGTGTTAGCGTGAATTATTACATCAAATTTGGACGACTGACCTATCACTTGCAAACAGTAATTAGTATTTTGATACTTGGTTTGTTGATTTATTTTGAATTGCGTGGTGGGAGAAGCTATTTTGACGAGGGTTTAGCACTTGTATGCATGATTTATGTCACAGTGCTCTTTTTGAAAAAAAGATTAGATGCAACAGATCAAGTGTCGGTGATGCTCCTTTTCATGATAATAGCAATTGGTATTCTGTCAAATATAATGAGCAAATTAGCATATTCTTGGTTCTCAATTTTTGTTGACATTATTTCTGAAACCAAGTTTTTATGGACACTTTTTGCTTTTAAATACTACATTACATCAGATGTGTATGATGAGATGTCACGAGTATTGAGACCAGCAGCAAAATGGTTCTGTTACTTGGCAGGTGTATTTGCTGTTATTTCACAGTTTGTTAACACAGGAATGACCGGACCAGCAAGATATGGGTTGAAATCGTTTAGATTTTTTTTCCCTATGAGCTTTCAGTTTTTAGCTGTTGCATTAGTAGCGATTTCTGTGCTTTCAGCAAATGAAGATGAGAAGAGTAATAAATCTTGCTACGCAGCAATTTGCCTTAGTTTGATACTAGCAACGAAAAGCTCTCCACTTTTATTTTCTGTAATGTTTTTGTTCCTTTTGATTTATTTCAAGCGTCATGAACTGTTAAAAACCAGAACGATTGTATTTATCGGAGTACTCGTTGTTTTACTGGGGGCGTTTCAAATACAGACATACTTGATGAATGAAAATGCACCCAGATATTTGTTCTTCTATTATGGTGGAAAAACAGCAAATACATATTTTCCATTTGGATCCGGATTTGCGACATTTGGCTCGGACCAAGCAGCAAGAAATTATTCACGGCTATACTATCAGTATGGTTTTAATAGATTGTTTGGGATGAATATTGAAGATGGCTCTTTTTTAAGTGATACATTTTGGCCGATGGCAATTGGTCAATTTGGTTGGATAGGTTCTTTTGTATATATTTATATTTATATCAGAGTGTTTTTCTCTTTAAAAAAAATGAAATTAAATACGGATCAAAAGGCTTTTTCCTATGCTACATATCTTCAATATATGATTCATGCAATCGGAGCAGCGATTCTGTCGACGTCGGCTGGATTAATTGGAGCAATAGCACTTTCAATGATTATGAAGCCGGTTGTGAGAGATGAGTAGTATATAGAAATATTTTGAGCGCAGATTCATGTTTTTTACTTCTATAATATCTTGAGAGGAAATTTAGCGTATGCGTTTGTAAGAAAGAATTGTAAAAAGGGATGCACAATAGTTGGGAGTATTTTGGCCACTGAGATACTACTCTATGGCTGTTTTAATAGTGGAAAAGGTGTATTGAGTACAGTGAGATTATAGGAGATAGAAAATGGGAAAATATGAATACTTATTAAAGAACGTAGGATTAATGACGATAAGCAATTTTGGAAGCAAGATTCTTTCGTTTCTATTGGTTCCTTTATACACGAGTGTTTTGAGTACATCAGAGTATGGAACATATGATCTATATGTAATTACAATTTTTTTATTAACACCTATTTTATCTCTTAATATCGTGGAAGCACTAATGCGTTTTTCTCTAGATGAAGAGAATGATAAAAGCGCGGTTTTTATGGGAGCACTGTTTCATTATAGTCTTGCATGTCTTGCATGTGTTCTTTTGGTGTGTATCAACAGTTCATTTCGGATTATAAAGAGTTTTTGCGACTATCCTATGTTCTTTGTTTTGTACTTTGCTCTCAGTTTGCTCTCGGATTTAATGATCCAATTTGCACGAGGGTTAGAAAAACTTACGGATGTTGCAGTTGCTGGAATTATAAATTCTGGAATTATGCTGTCACTTAATATTTTGTTTTTGCTCGTGTTTAAATTGGGGCTGTCAGGTTATTTTTTAGCGAACTGTTCTGCCTTTTTTGCATCATCGATTTACTTGTTTTTTAGACTCAAAGTTTGGAAATATTTTGATATCAGCAAAATATTTGATTTGAGAAAAAAGATGACCCAATATAGTAAACCGATGATTTTAAATACGATTGGATGGTGGATAAACAATGCATCGGATAAATATGTTGTTACATGGCTGTGCGGAACGGCTGTAAATGGAATTTTTTCGGTTGCATATAAGATACCTTCGATCCTGACAATGGTGCAAACCATATTTAATCAGGCCTGGACAATTTCTGCAGTAAAAGAGTTTGATGATAAAAGTGGGGGATTTTACAGTAATACTTATACCGTATATAATGCAATATTAGTATTATGTTGTTCAATGCTAATTGTTTTCAATAAGCTGGTGGCTAGGCTTTTGTTTGCAAAAGAATTTTATATGGCATGGGAATTTGCTCCTTTTTTAATGATTGCTGTCATTTTTAGTTCCTTGTCAAGCCTCCTTGGGGGAATATTTGCAGCGGCTAAAAAATCAAATATTTATGGAAAAACGACAATGGTAGGGGCAATAGTCAATATTTTTGCCAATATTGTATTGGTGCTGTTATATGGTGCAATTGGCGCTGCAATTGCTACAGTAATTTCAAATGTAATTGTGTGGGTGGCTCGTGTAGCTGAAGCCAATAAAATTATTTCTCTTAAAATAAATCATAAAAGAAATATTATTTCCTATGGAATTATAGGTATTCAAGCTATATACATGTTAGCATGTAAAAATGAGTTGCTGTTATATTGTGGTGAGGGGATTTGTGCTTTGAGTGTCATTCTTATGTATTGGCGAGACTTAAAACCAATCATTCTTAAAATTATTGGAATGGAAAGGAATTAGGTATACGAAAATGAAAAAGGTATTACTGTTAACATGGTACGATAACAATAATTATGGAACGTCTTTGCAAGCGAGTTCGTTGCGTTCAATAATTTGCGACCCGCAAATAACAGGGTTGATATCAGAATCCACTGAAAAATTTGAGTGTGATATATTGAGGCATCAGCCGGAAAGACGGGAGCCGAAATCAAAATTCAGAAAAGTAGTAAAAGTTTTTCAGCCTAAAAACTATCTGATGAAATATAGTCAAATAAGAGATTCGTATATAAAGCGTACAAAACAGAAAGAATTTAAGGCGCGTTCTTTAGCATTTGATAATTTTACAAATCTGAACTTTACCTTTTCATCATCGATAAATGCGCAAACAGAAATTGAATTGAGAAGGGTATCGGAAAAGTATAATATTATCATGTCTGGTAGCGACCAAGTATGGAACCCTGAAGCACTAGATCCAACATATCTATTGCAATGGACTCCGATAGGAAAGAAAAAGGTATCATATGGATCAAGTTTGAGCATGACAAAAATACCTGAAAAATATTACGATATATATAGAAAATCACTGCCAAACTTTGATGCGATTTCGATTCGGGATGCTCAATGTAGAGAACAACTATCACAAATCGTAAAACGTAATGTTTATACGGTGGTTGATCCAGTAATATTATTAGGAAGAAGAGCACTTTCTCAAAGACAGAGAAGCATTGAGTTGGGAGATAAGCCTTATATCTTTTGCTACTTTCTTGGAAATAAGGTGGCTCATCGTAAAAATGCAATTAAGTATGCAGAGCAACATGGTTTAGCAATAAAAGCAGTTGTGAATTGTGGATTTGATTTTAAGGCAGATAAGGATTTACAAAAGTATGCAATATGGGATGTGGATCCGAATCAATTTATATTCTGTATTCAAAATGCTAAATTTGTATTTACCGACTCATTCCATGCAACCGTTATAGCGACATTATTGCATAAAGACTTTGTGGTTTTTGAAAAAGATAGTAATAGACCTGCTCAGAATACCCGAATCAAAGAATTTCTTGCTCTCGCTGGTTTAGATGAACGTTGGGAAATGTCAATGAATCAATTAACGAGTATTGATATGGGTAAATGGAAGGTGGCAGATGCTAGAATCAATGTGGCCCGTCAAAAGTCTTTCGATTATTTGATGGAGGCCTTGAAATGATTAAAATTACAGAGTCTTGTACTGGTTGTTTTGCATGCGTATCGATATGTCCATTACAGAGTATATCACTGCAAGTGAATGAATTTGGTGAGCTATATCCCACGATAGACCAGACAAAATGTGTGGATTGTGGGATGTGCACTAAAGTATGTCCAACTAATTCCTCAGTTCGAGGAGTGAAACCAGAAGCTGTTTATGCAGCATATAGTAAGAATTTGGAAATTTACAAAAAGTCAACTTCTGGTGGCATTTCTATGGAAATTGCAAAGGTGATTTTATCTAATGGCGGAATAGTGTACGGAACAGGAATGGATGGGGTAAGAGCAAATATAATTCGTGTGGATTCTGAAAAAGACTTATGTCTTATTCAAGGTTCTAAATATGTTCAAAGCCATATGAATGATGCAATGCGACATATAAAAAGGGACTTGGAAGCGGGCAAGAAAGTTGCTTTTTTTGGTGTTCCATGTCAAGTTGCAGGTGTGCGTAATTTTTTCAAGAAAAGCGTAGAGGGACTGTACTTGATTGATATATTGTGTCATGGTGCACCTTCACAAGATTGCTTGCTACAAGGAATTTCATTGGAAACAGAGAAACAAGTTGTGAATGTGAAATTTCGTGAAAATACAAAATACTGTCTGTCGTTGACTTCATCATCCGGGAATGTAATAAAAGTTCCATATCGTCGTAGCTATTGGTTTAATGGCTTTGTAGAAGGATATATTATGAGAGAAGCATGTTATTCATGTGACTATGCAAAGATAGATAGAATGGGCGATATATCATTGGGCGATTTTTGGGGATTAAATGGAGAAAAGACGGCACTAAAACATCTGTATGGAGTTAACTTAGTTTTGGTTAATACACCAACGGGAAGAGTGTTGTGGGAACAAATACAAAAAAATGTCTTTTTTGAAAAGCATGAATTGACAGAAGCCCTACCATATAATCATTCGTTAGAGCGTCCATTAAGTAAACCAAATGAGTATAATATTTTTCGTGAAATGTATTCTGAGTTTGGTGGAGCTTATGCCATTCAAAATGCATTTAGAAAGAAGACCAAGTACATTAGGATTCGCCGCTGGCTTGCAAAGCATAAAGCACTGAGTTCAGTGGTTACAAAAATACCAAAGCTTGGCAATAAATTGAAAGATTATCCGGATTGATTATAAGTCTTATCAAAACGTGTAGCGGTAATAATAGATGGCGCTTAGTAGAGAGGAATGTATGAAGAGAGAACGAAATTCAAGCATTGAAATGCTTAGAATCCTAGCGATGCTAGGAATTGTAATCATGCATACGAATGGGGCGGTAATGGAGCATGGTTCGGGAACAGGATTTGCTTGGACACAGATTGAAAATGGCATCTTTAATGCCGGAGTTTCGATTTTTGTTTTAATATCAGGATACTTCGGAATACGACGAAGCACTCAAAAGTTGATTGAGTTGGAATCGACAGTGATTCTCTATGCGGTTTTAAGCGCATTAGTGGGATGCTACTTTGGCAAAGCGTCTATATTAAGCATAATCAAAGCCTTTATTCCTGTTTCAACGAATTGCTATTGGTTTATTTCTTGCTACATATTATTGATGATTTTCTCCCCATATATCAATAGGGCGATTGATTCGATGAGTGAATTGCAACATAGACAACTACTGTTGCTTATGTCGGCTGTATTTCTTGTTGCACCTACTGTAATTTATTACAGTGTTCTGGGGGGGGGAGGCAAGAATGTTATAAATATGCTTCTTTTGTATTTTTTGGGGTCATATATTAGAAAATACAGTTTGGACGAACGGTTTGATAAGAAATCTCTTTTAAAGATCCTGATAGCAACGACGGCATTAAATGTTCTTTTGAATTCTTTGATCAGCATTGCTACAGGAGGAAAGCCACATATTCCTTTTGCAAGGGACTGTAGTGTTTTTATTGTAATAGAAGCAACGGCTCTGATGATGTTCTTTATGAAGGTTGAGTTCCATTCGAATTTCATTAATAGAGTTGCAAAACATGTGTTTGCAGTGTATCTTTTTGAAGGTGCATTACGGCAAATTGTGCAAAATATTGTTTTTGACTATAGCATATATGAAGGAGAATGGTACTGGCCCTTAGTAAATATTGCTGTTGCATTAATCGCAATGGTTGGCTGTATGTCAATCGACGTACTAGCACAATGGATGTTGAAACCTTTTAGAAAAGCTGCGTTGAAAATGCTAGGTGACATAATTAATATTAGTCAAAAGATCTTCATTTGTTACTAGCGTGTGGCACTCGCAAAAAGTATTTCAAGTGACAACGAGTCAGATTGAATGCTTAGACTAAAGAGGATAAACGGAATTTTGAAACCTCGAAAGGAGAGTAAACAAAATGAACACAACATTACTTCTCATGGCAGCCGGTATCGGTAGCCGTTTTGGAACAGGAATTAAACAGTTGGAGCCAGTGGATGCTTCAAATCATATCATCATGGACTACTCGATCCATGATGCGATTGAGGCTGGCTTCAATCATGTAGTATTTATTATACGTAAGGATATTGAGAAGGAGTTCAAAGAGGTCATTGGTGATCGCATTGCCTCCATTTGCTCCTCTCACAACGTAACTGTAGACTACGCTTTCCAGGATATCAACGACATTCCGGGAACTCTGCCAGAAGGCCGGACAAAGCCGTGGGGGACTGGCCAGGCCGTCCTTGCAGCGAAAAATGTGATTGATACTCCGTTCGTTGTCATCAATGCAGATGACTACTATGGTAAAGAAGGCTTCAAGGCTGTTCATGAGTATCTTGTAAATGGCGGTGAGTCCTGCATGGCTGGCTTCGTGCTGAAGAACACGCTGTCCGATAACGGCGGTGTGACTCGCGGTATCTGCAAGATGGATGAGGAAAACAACCTGACTGAGGTTGTGGAGACCAAGAACATCGTAAAGACTGCAGATGGAGCAGAGGCAGACGGTGTGGCTGTTGATGTGAATTCTCTGGTTTCCATGAATATGTGGGGCTTGACTCCCGATTTTCTGGATGTGTTGGAGGACGGATTCAAAGAGTTCTTCAAGAAGGAAGTTCCGGGCAATCCGCTGAAAGCAGAGTATCTGATTCCTATTTTCATCGGTGAGCTGCTGGAGCAGGGCGAGATGTCTGTGAAGGTTCTGAAGACCAACGACACCTGGTACGGAATGACCTACCATGAGGACGTTGCAGCAGTAAAGGACAGCTTCAAGAAGATGCTGGAGAGCGGTGTGTACAAGGCTGACCTGTTCAGTGATCTGTAAACAGCGATGAAAGAAACGATTGATTTACTTGGAAAGATCATCACAAACATCCTGACTGCTCTCTATGAGCCATTTGGATTTTCACTCCTGCTTTCCTTCCTAGCCATGTTTTTCTAC
>CAKUYQ010000047.1 GCA_934717185.1 uncultured Bacteroidales bacterium
ATTACTATTGATTGAACACAGCAAAGATACCCTCATCTGATACATCAATCAATACGTAATCGCGGAGACGCTTACGCTATCGCCATGTTCACATCCTAATTCAACTGTTGTAAAACATGTTATAGGGGTATATGCTTTATCGTTAATTGTAGCAAAACCCATCATATTTTCCGTTGTCTTATTGGATTTGAAACGGACTTTATGCTTTATCCACTCAGCACACTCTTTCGCTATTGCTTTTTGAGATAATTCGTTGCGGAGTTTTATTTCAAACTCAGAACCGTATAAGTTTCTCTCTCTGCTAAGGCGTGGTATGTAAAATTCTCTTTTCTGTTTATTGAATTTTTCCGTAACGAATGTTGGAGAGGTAAAGATAAACCGTAGCTCCTTTATGTCTTTTAACTGCGTTTTTAACTCTTCAAACGCATAAATTGAGAAGCAGGAGGCTGCAATGGCAATTTTACTGCCACTATGTAACTCTGCAGCAAAATCATCTTTTAAGGTTTTGTTTATGTTGTTTATCAGCTCAATGCTGTTACTCATAATACGCAAAAAGGTGGCTACCCGGCTTCTGATAACCACAGTCTTATATCTATCATAAAAAAGCGTGAAGCCTTATACTGCTGCTCGCTTCACGCTCTGAGGCCCTAGGAATTGCCTGTAAGTTAAAACGAGCAACGCCAGCCCCACGCCGAATATGTATTGCATAACTGCCACACCAATGGCGTTCACTAATGATTTAAAGTCATTAACGCCACTTTATTTGGCAGTATGTGTGCATTACACACCCACGGGGCATTCACGTTGCTTTGTTCCTAACTTACGTTTTTGAAATTTTCCTAGGATTTCAGAGCGTAAGAACCAAAGCGTAGTAAACGCCTTTTAAACATGTCTTTTGTTCCACCCGTTCATTCTCTTTATGTAAAAGAGAACATTCAGCGTGGAACATTCGCAAAATTAACAAAAAATTGTCAGAAGCAAAAAATGAGGAAAACACCGTTTATTCCGCTACAAATACCCATTCAAACCTACTTGTAGCGAAATAAACGCTATTTTTCTTCAATATATGCTAAATTATTACCAATTTTGTAGCAGAAAAACAGATGATATATGTGTGACATTATAGGAAGAAAAAAGGAAATAGCAGAACTTAAGCGTTATTACAATAGCGGCAGGGCAGAATTTGTAGCTGTGTACGGTCGTCGACGTGTTGGAAAAACATTCTTGGTCAATGAGGTGTTTCATGACGACATGGTCTTTCACCATACCGGCTTGTCTCCATACGACCGCAAACGTAAGGTTAGTATGAAAGCTCAATTGCAAAATTTCCATTTCTCTCTGATTCGCCATGGCATGGAGAATATAGCTCAACCAAAATCATGGATGGAGGCGTTTTTTTTATTAGAGAAATTCTTGGAAACCAGTGACAATGGTAGCAGGCAAGTGGTTTTCATTGACGAACTACCATGGATGGATACTGCACGTTCCGGGTTTCTTACAGCTTTAGAGGCATTTTGGAATGGCTGGGGAAATACTCGCCACAACCTGCTTTTGGTGGTATGTGGGTCCGCTACCTCTTGGATGCTTGATAATTTGATTAGCAATAAGGGCGGATTGTACGGACGATTGACCGGAGAAATCAAACTTTCGCCATTTTCACTAAAAGAGTGTGATGATTTTTATAGGAGCCGCGGTATAAAGATGTCTAAATACAATGTGGCACAAGCTTATATGGTGATGGGTGGCATACCTTTCTATATGAATCTTTTCAATCCATCTTATAGTCTTGCTCAGAACATAGACGCCCTGTTCTTTGCCAGCAATGCCAAGCTTGATGATGAGTTCGACAGACTATTCAAATCTGTTTTTGATAATGCAGAAGACTGCATGAAGATTGTGAGATGTCTTGGAACACGCCATGCAGGTTACACTCGCCGGGAGATAGCTGAGAAAACCGGCTTGAATCCCAATGGTGACTTTACTAAAATACTAAAGGCATTAATAGGCAGCAATTTTATAATCAAATATGTGCCGTTTGGTACAAATGCTCGAAATGAACACTACAAATTAGTAGATACATTCTGTTGGTTCTGGCTTCATTTTAAAGAGAATAAGAGCATCAAGCAAGAGGATTATTGGGAGCGGCATCTAAAAGATAGCGATATTGCAATCTGGCGTGGTATCGCTTTTGAGGAGATCTGTTTTGTGCATATTGCTCAAATCAAACAAGCCCTCTGCATTGGCGGAGTGTCCTCTGTTGAATCCTCTTATGTGGTACGTGGCAATGGTGAGCAAGATGGAACGCAGATAGACCTGCTGATAGAACGGGCAGATGACGTGGTAAACCTGTGTGAGATAAAATTTTACAAATCACCATTTGCCGTAACCAAGTCGTATGCACAAACATTGGAAACACGATTGCAGACAATGGAAGAGCTATATCCTGCCTTAACATTCCACCTCACATACATCGGCAATACAGAATTAGCAAAAAACGAATACTCAGACCTCTTCGTTTCCTGCGTGACATTAGATGACCTGTTCATCATATAATTATAGAAACAAATTTGTCGGGAAGCAAAGGGTATTATACCTCTCCTCTTCCCGACAAAGTGTTCACTTACGTAATGTTTTAAAGATAACCTTTCACCTCTTTACCATCTTTACTCTCTTTACCTTCTATACACTATAAACTTTCAACTATTAACTTTTATAATGCTGCCTATACACCATAAACTATACACTTTTAACTAAACTAAGGCCAACGCTAATGCCAACGCCAAAGCCAATGACATATTAGTTTATAGTTTATAGTTAGTTAATCAACTTAAACTTTTTTACTTTCTTTACTCTCTTTACCTTCTATACACTATAAACTTTCAACTCATAACTTTTATAATGCTGCCTATACACCATAAACTATGCACTTTTAACTAAACTAAGGCCAATGCTAACGCCAAAGCCAAAGCCAAAGCCATCTCAACTATAAACTAAATCAAGGCCAAGGTTATTTCACTCCGCCGCCCAAAGCATGATAAAGAGAGATAATGCTGTCTATCTCATCAAACCTGTCCTGAGCCACAGCCTGCTGTGCAGCTAAAAGGGTCTGTTGCGCTGTAAGCACCTCCAAATAATTTACAGAAGAATGGCGCATAAGCAGTTCCGTCTTTCTCACAGCCTCCTGCAAAAGTTCAGCCTGTTCACCATCTATTTGCAACTTCCTGCGAGATGTTTGCAAAGCTGTAAGAGCGTTGTTCACCTCTGCACCGGCATTTAACAGCGATTGTCCAAAAGCCAATGAAGCCGCCTCCTGTTCGGCCTTTGCAACCTTTAGATTTGCAATATTTGCACCCCTGTTAAAAAGAGGTTGGGTTAACGAACCAATAGCATTGAGAAGCCATTTTGCAGGATTAAGCTCCACCTCTCCCCCATTGTTTGTCCATCCTGCTCTTCCCGACAAATTAATGGATGGATAAAAGGCTCCGCGAGCTGCATTGGTAGCGTAAAATGACTGAGCCAATTTATGCTCCGCCATCTGCACATCAGGACGGTTAGCCAACATCTGAACAGGAACACCGGCAGACAGTTCTGCAGGAAACTGTTGTTCAGACAAAACCCCTCTAGCAATAGTAGCAGAAGGCATTGCAAGCAGAGTACAAAGCATGTTCTCTGTCTCCTTTATGCTCTTCTCAACTGAAAGGACAGAGCTCTCTAACGACATACGGTTAGCTTTGGCCTGAAGGACAGCAGCGTCTGTTACACCACCTCCGGCACGCTTTAGTGCCTCAAGTGTGCGAACACTCTTATCCCAACTATCAAGAGTGGCCCTGCTTATGCGCAACTGCTCATCGAGCATCAAAAGTGTGTAATACCCTTTGGCCACCGTTGACACTATATTGGTCCGTACAGCCAACTCATACGCTTTGCTCGCCTCAAGAGCCTCTCGGGCGCCACGCTTGGCATTCGTAATCTTACCAAAAAGATCAATTTCCCAACTTGCCGACCCTCCAAGCGAATAGGTCTTTGATGTAGATTCTCCCAATTTGCTTAAAGTCCCGTCTGCAGCCAATCCCAATGAAGGGAGATAAGAGAGCCGGGCATTCAACAGCACAGCCTCTGCCTGCTCTGTTCGCAGGCGTGCCGTGCGCAAATCTGTATTTCGCGCCAAAGCCGAATCTACAAGTTTCTGCAAATATGTATCTGTAAACAACTCTCTCCACGACAGACAAGCTATTGAAGTTGTATCTGCAGGCAGATAATCTTTACCAAACAGTTCATTATCTACAGTTGTAGTATTTGGATATTTACGATAAACATTGCAACTGAAAATACAGCCCAATGCAAGTACCGCAAGTATTGAATATATAGTTAGTCTTTTCATTTCTCCTCTGTTTCCTTTAAATGTTTTATTGCCGCAACCTTTTCTATCTCACCTGTAATTGCAGGATCAGCCTCCCTGAACTCTATAGGTTTTATTCTCTCCTGTATGCTCTGGAAGAACATCCATAATGCAGGGACAAGGAAAAGAAGTACCAATGTACCAACAAGCATTCCGCCAACAGCTCCGGTACCAAGCGCCGAGTTTCCGTTTGCACCTACACCAGAGGCAAACATTAACGGCAACATACCAAAAACCATTGTAAGCGCTGTCATAAGAATAGGACGCAGACGGTGTACTGCCGCACCTATAGCCGCCTGTTTTATAGACATGCCTGAACGCCTTCTTTCTCCGGCAAAATCTGTAATGAGGATTGCCGTTTTTGCCAACAGTCCTATAAGCATAATAAGTCCCGTTTGCAGATAGATATTGTTCTCCAATCCAAAAAATTGTGCAAACAGGAAGCTTCCCATAAGACCGCAAGGCACAGAGAGTATAATTGTAAACGGTAATACAAGGCTCTCATACATGGCACATAAAATAAGATACACCAAAACAATACATAGTGCAAATATGATAACTATATTATTGCCGGATGCAGACTCCTCTCTTGATATACCGCCAAATTCATAGCTGTAATTACGAGGCAAAACCTCACCTGCCACCTCATCTACAGCTTTTAACACATCACCGGAACTATACCCAGGTGCAGGTGTTCCATTTATTGAGATAGCATTATAGAGGTTAAACCTGTTAAGTGATTGTGGTCCGTATGTCTTGGTGAGTTTAACAAAATGAGACAGAGGAACCATCTCCCCAAAAGCTGTACGAAGATAAAATTTATTAAGCGATTCTGCTGTTACCCTATCGTTTGGAGATGCTTGAATCATAACCCTGTATAATTTAGAGAAACGGTTGAAGTTTGAAGCATAACCACCTCCGTAATATCCAGACATCGTTTCCAAGACCTCTGCAGTAGATACTCCGGCACGTTCACATGCTGCAGCATCTATATCCACCCAATATTGTGGAAAACGGGTATCAAATGCAGAATATGCCATCTCTATTTCTGGGCGTGCGTTCAACGTCTCTACAAGTCTGTCACACACATTTTTAAACTCCTCTACATCGCCTCCCACTTTATCCTGTAAGTATAGTTCAAAACCATTTCCCATACCATAACCTGGAATCATTGGCGGAGACATTGCAAAGACCTCTGCATCCGGAATCTGTGACGCCACCTCATATATCCTGCCTATTATATCATCTGCACTATGTCCTTCTCCTTTACGTTTATCCCAATCAGATAGTGTAAGAAAGTGCAGACTCATAGATGGTCCGGCACCGGAAAATGAGTAACCACCTACCGAACCGACATAATCCACCTCCGGAAACTTATTCATCTCTGCAGAAATCCTATTCATTACCTTCTTATTCTCAATCATAGACGTTCCCGGTTTGGTATTCATACTAACAAAGGCCGTTGCCATATCCTCCTGCGGTACAAATCCGGTAGGAGTTATTCTTATTAACACTACCAACAAAACCAATCCGCATGCAAGGATCAGCCATGCGAATTTTGGTCGTTTAATAAAGAACATCACACCGCTTTTATAACGTTTGAGCAATGCATCAAAACAGATATTATACGCTTTACGGAACTTTGCAGCAAAGTTCTTGCGTTCATTACCGTTTTCATCTACAAAACTGTCTAACATCCAAGCACAGAGAGCCGGAGACAACGTTAAAGCATTAATGGCTGAAAGGCCAACGGCTGCAGCCATTGTAAGCCCGAACTGAGCGTAGAAAGTACCGGATGTCCCTCCCATCATGGAAACAGGGATGAACACCGCCATAAATATGAGTGTTGATACTATAATCGCAGAGGAGATACCACCCATTGCATCGTATGTTGCTGTATAGGACGAACGGTAGCCCGCCTCAAATCTGCTCTGTACCGCCTCTACCACAATAATGGCATTGTCCACAACAGTTCCAATTGCAAGCACCAATGCAAACAGTGTAAGGAGGTTTATTGAAAATCCTGCCACAGCCATAAAGGCAAATGTACCAATAATGGAAACAAAGATGGAAATTGTCGGGATTAAAGTAGACTTTAGATCCTGCAAGAAAAGATATACAACCAATACTACCAAAAGTATTGATACCAAGAGCGTAACGATAACCTCCTTTATTGATGCTTTGAGAAAACGGTTGGTGTCGCTCAGCGTTACAAACTCCAGCCCCTTTGGCAGGTCTTTACTCAATTCCTGTAATGTGGCATCAATCTCCCCGATAATCGCATAGGCATTAGTTCCGGCAGTCTGATAGATTGAGAACATTGTGCTCGGCTTGCCGTTTACCTGATTGAAAAAATTGTAGGATACTTCCCCTAATTCAACAGTTGCAACATCTTTCAAGCGGAGGATATCTCCATTGGCAAGCGAACGGACTACAAGATTCTCAAACTCCTCAGGTGTAGACAATCGTCCGCGATATTTCATTGTATATTGATAGACATTGTCATGATTTTCTCCAAAAGAGCCTGTTGCCGCCTCTATATTCTGACGTGCAAGTACTGCCGTTATATCGCTTGGAATCAGTTTGTACTGGGCCATTTTCGCAGGATCCATCCATATTCGCATCGCATAAGCGGCTCCATAATGCATTACCTTGCCCACACCTGTAATACGTTTTAGGCGAGGTTCCACATTGATCTTAAAATAATTGCTAAGAAATTTTGCCTCGTATGTGTTTGTAGGATCGTATAACGCAACTGTTTTAAGCTCAGAATTCTGCTGTTTTGAGGTCGTTACACCAATCTGTACCACCTCTGCCGGCAACAAGGACATTGCCGCTGAAACTCTGTTCTGTACATTAACGGCAGCCATATCTGCATTCGTTCCCTGCTTAAAATAGACCATAATTTCTGAATCTCCGCCATTTGATGCGGTAGAGGTTATATAGGTCATATTCTCAACACCATTAATAGACTCCTCCAATGGAACTATAACCGCCTTTTGTACAGTCTCTGCATTTGCACCGGGATAACTTGTCCAAACAGATACTGTAGGAGGTGCAATATCGGGATACTGCTCCACAGGAAGCGACATGGCAGCCAGACCGCCAATCAACACTATGACCACAGAGATTACAATAGACAAAATGGGTCTGTCTATAAAGGTTCTTAAATTCATATTCCGTTCTCCTTACTCTTTGATTGATATTTCAGCTCCATCCTGCACAATTCCTACCCCTTCCGATATTATTATATCGCCCTCTGCAAGCCCGCCATGTACAACATAGTTTATGCCGTCATTCTGTTTGTCAACTACTATTTCAGTTGCAGCTGCCTTTCCGTCTACAACCTTACAGACAAAAATTTTATCTTGAATCTCGTATGTGGCACTTTGCGGAATAACGATCACATCCGTTTCGCTGCGAGGAAGGATCACATTTCCAATTCCTCCGCTGAAAAGCAGATGTTTTTCGTTGGGAAACACACACCTTATGGATGCAGTACCTGTCTGCGGATTGATAATGCCGCTAATAGTCTCTATACGTCCTTTCTCTCCGTATAGAGTACCATCATTCAGGCGAAGCGCAATATTAGGCATGGATTTAATCATTTCATCCAGAGAGCCGTACTTGCGTATAAGGTTTCTAATATTGTTCTCTGTCATAGAGAAATAGACATACATCTGTTCTGTATCTGAAACAGTAGTCAGAGGATTAGGAATTGAGGGCCCTACCAAAGAGCCCGCACGGTATGGCAATGTTCCTACAACTCCGTTTACAGGGCTTTTCACCTCTGTATATGACAAATCGTTCCTCGCATTTGTCTCCTGTGCCTTTGCCTGCTCCAACCCAGCCTTTGCTACTGCCAATGCATTCTTTGCTACTGAAAGGTCATATTCAGAAACAACCTTTTCATTAAATAGAATCTGCTTGCTGTTGTAATCCAGTTGAGCTGTCTCCATCTGAGCTTCGGCAGCATGCACATTTGCTGTGGCTGTTTGTAAAGCAGCTTTATATGGGACCTGGTCTATAATAAAAAGCGTTTGCCCCTTTTTAACCCTTTCACCCTCTTTTACACAAAGTTTTGAGATGGTTCCCTGTACTTGAGGATATATTTCAACATCCTGGCGTCCCTCTATTGTAGCCGAATATGACTCCTCCAACTCAATGGAATTTTTACTTACATTAATCACAGGATACTGCTGCATAGTCTCCAGTCCGGCTTGTTCTCCGCCACATGCACTCATAAATGCAACACAGGTTATTAACCCGATAGTTTTAAATTTCATTATCATTTAGTTATTAGCAATTTACAATAAATATTGAGCTTAAAGAAGTTAGTTTTTCACCTTTACTCTATAAACTATACACCTTCAACTATCAGCTTATATTTGGCATTTGCTTTAGCTTTCTATACTCTCTTTACCTTCTCTACCTTATAAAATAGTCAACGCCAAAGCTAAAGCTTTCTATAGACTATAAACTCAATCAAGGCCAAAGTCAACGCCAACGCCAAAGATGTTAATAAGGGCTTATGCGCAACTTTTCCTCACTATGGCATAATTTCTTTTTGCGGGTGCAAAATTATCTCTATATATATTAACTGAAGATACCATAATTCGGTGCATTATGGTACTTTTTCGTACAACATAAGAGGATTATATCCAATTATAGCTACCTTCGCCTGTATTATGGATAGAATAAAATATAAATATTGGGAATTAAATAACGGATGTGCATCGGGAAGTACCAATTTAAAAGAATGTATTGGAAAGTTAGTAGATGTAAACGGATATACGGTACTTTTATGTACAAACGGGTATGCCATAATTAATCTAAACTCCAAACGATACAGAATTTCCCGCGGCAATTTTATCGTTTTTCAATCGGATATGCCATTCATTCCTGAAAAAGTCTCTGCCGGTTTCAAAGCCAGATATGTCTCTGTTTCGTACACCATCTCAGATAACATATCTTATAAAATAGCATCGGAATTGTGGTCAATAATGTATCACTCACCGGTGCTTTACACATATCCCGAATATTATAGACTTATATTTGAATGGTACAACCAAACTGACTGGATATTAGAACATTGCTGTAATAATATTGAAGAGATGTTCCAGAATAGCCTGTTCAATTTGCTTATGGGGATAAATTACGAGATCAAAAGATTAGGTTTGAATGATGTAAGCACATACCCCAGAAGCAAAACTTGGAAATTTGTTGTAGATTTTTATGCTCTACTTAACCGTTACCACACAAAACATCACGATGTCAAATTCTATGCAGACAAGCTGAACATTACCCCGGACTATTTATACAAACTTATATACAGAACAGATAAAATATCACCTAAAGAGATGATAGATAGACAGATAATAGTTACAATAAAAACGTATCTGCAAAGCACGGATCTGTCGGTGAAGAACATTGCATGCGAACTTAACTTTGATGACCCGTCATATATGTGCCGATTCTTCCGCCGTATGACAGGTTTTTCACCAATTCAGTTCAGAGAAAACAGAAAGTAGCACTTACAGATGTAACAAAAATTGTCGGGAAGCAAAGGGTATTATTCCTCTCCTCTTCCCGACAAAGTGTTCACTTATGTGCAATTCTCCTCGCTATGTAGTCAGCTTTAGCATTGGCCTTAGCTTTAGCCTATTAAGTTTATAGTTTATGGTTTATAGTTTAAAGTCAGTTAATTAGTTTACTGTTTTTAAGTTGATAGTTTCTTGCTCTAAGCTTTACTGCTATTAACTTAAAAACTGTCTATACATTATAAACTTTCAACTATTAACTTTTATAATGCTGCCTATACACTATAAACTATACACTTTCAACTAAGCCAATGCTAACGCCAAAGCCAATGACATATTAGTTTATAGTTTATGGTTTATAGTTTAAAGTCAGTTAATTAGTTTACTGTTTTTAAGTTGATAGTTTCTTGCTCTAAGCTTTACTGCTATTAACTTAAAAACTGTCTATACACTATTAACTTTTATTTGGCTTTAGCTTAAATAAACCTTTGACAGCCAACGCTAATGCTAACGCCAAAGCCGGCAGGCTACTCTATCACAAAACTGCGCGGATAGAAATCACTGTAAAAACGGCCGACTGATGCCGTAAAACGCAGCACACAATAGTTAGGATCTGTAACCCCGCCCGGATAATACTGCGTATCACCGTCACGCCAGATCATCTCCTTGTGCTTGGCGTCTGTAAGAACCTCCATTGTTCCCTTTAGCATAACCGCTCTAAAATTTTCTGCATCGCAAAAATAGATGCATGCCTTTGGATTTGCCCTGTATTGGGAAACGCTTACAGATGCCGTATTGGTTGTAAAATAGAACTCTTTTATACCGTTTCTTACACGAGGAGCCAACATAGCCTTTGTACATGGAAAACCTTCAAAATCAACAGAAGAAATATACGCAACAGGCTGTGTATCTGCCAATTCGTCTATCAATTTCTTCACAGGAGCAACAGATGCATTAAGCTTGGCATTTGTTTCATTCGCCTCCTCAGCAGATATGGTAATCTCATTTCTCCAACGTTTTAAATGTGGAAAGTAAGCCTTCATATGCCCAACAACCTCCTCTTTTGACAATTGCGTACCGGCACCTTTATTGAACTCTGCCGTAAACTGTGCACAATGCTCAATCATCTCATCCATAGTGCATTCCTGCGTAAACTTTCCGTTTTGATAGCAATACTTGCAATAGTCATTGTTTACACTGCCATCTGCATTTGTTCCCTTCTCATTATCATTAAGCAGAGGCATACCGCAGCTCTGACAAAATTTTTCATTTTCTTTCATATATATCTCATAATTAATTGATTTGATATTACAAAAGTAATAACAAGCTACAAGAAAACAATAATATTTAGTAATCTTAAAAAAAAACTTGGTAATCTTTAATTGTCTTTTCGGTCTATATTTCTTTTCTCAAAAATACTGCTAAATCTTTACCAACTTATTTTTTGACGCTTACTTAATTGTACGTGGCATAAAAAACACACAAAAGTGTACAAAACAAAAAAATGCAAGATGTTAAGTTTTTTTACTTTTGCAACTTGTGATTAAATGCTTAATAGAATATGATTACAAAAGATGATTTTTTTATAGAGGAAAACAAAATTTCTTTTATTCCCGGCAAGTACTACACCCCTATGAATATGTACGTGCAGTTTTTAGATGCGTTTGCCCGTAGTACCTATAAAAGCATCTATGTTATTGACTATTACAAGAAAAATTTTCTTTATGTTTCAAATAATCCTTTGTTTTTATGCGGATTGCAGCCAGAAGAGGTACGAGATATGGGGCTTGACTTTTATATAAATCATGTACCTGAAAGCAACTTGCCATTGCTTTTGGAGATCAACCGTGCCGGTTTTACGTTTATCAATAACATTCCGATTGAAAACAGATTGGAATATACACTCAGTTACGATTTCCAATTAAAGCAACCTAAAGGAAAAGTCATGCTCATAAATCATAAGATGACACCATTGCAGTTAACAGAAGATGGAAAGATCTGGCTAACACTCTGTACAGCATCATTGTCCTCCCATTCAAATATAGGAAATATAGAGGTGAAACGAAATGGTTACCCTACACATTGGAAATACTGTTTAGAAAGGCACATTTGGATAGAATACACCGGTGTTAATTTAAAAGAGTGCGAAAAAGAGGTATTATATCTCTCTGCTCAAGGCTATACCATGAACGAAATATCTTCACACATGTGCAAATCCATAGACACAGTAAAAGGCTACAAACGTCGCATATTCAACAAATTAGGCACAGCAAGCATTACAGAAGCACTGAACATGACAATTAACGAGAAGATGATATAAACTTCAAAAAAGCAAAAATATCATTCAATATTATCTTCATGTTACTTAGCAGTTGCCCACATTAAAACACTTTGTTTTTCAAGCAAAATCTTACCAGGCACTATTATCGGTTTATTCAGTAAAATGCTTCCCGACAATTTATCTATCGGGCTAAGTGCTGCCGAACACCGGGCACCTTGCTCTGAAAGTTCAACCACCTCCAAGATACTATCTATTTTAAACCTCTCCGGCAGCGGCAGCTCCAACCTCTCCGTATCCTCCAATTGGGAGTATTTCTCAGAGATAATATCGTCTGTTGTTTTTATCCTATTATCAACTGTGTAAAGAAACGCCTGTACTTTACCAAATACTTCCACAGGAATCCCAAACGGTTTCGCTCCTTTATTGCATCTCCATCCTTTTCATAAAACCCGGCTATCATTCCAAGACAGGCCGGGCCACAATCCATGGCATCAGGCTGGCGAATAAAGGGAAATCTTGTCATTATCGTTAATTTCTTTATAACAATTTATAGCTTAATGTTAACTTGTATTTTACATGGAGCATAATGCAACATCCAGAACTATAATCTGTTCAGTTCATCACTTGCCTGCACTCCCTTATACTTGCTGTTTGTACTATTGAATCTGTACCTTATTGTTACCGTAACTGAAC
>CAKUYQ010000048.1 GCA_934717185.1 uncultured Bacteroidales bacterium
GTCGTATCGACATTCGGCAACACCTCGGATATATCCAGTCGATCAGCCATATTGCGTTCCGCTACTTCTTTGGCAGTTCCGTTTTGAAGAGTTGACATGATCATAGATACAACTACATCTACACAAATATATTTTGTATTTTCCATATTATTCTGCGTACATTGGGGGTTGTAGAATGCAGATCTGACCAAAGAGATCAACGAGTGATTTGATAGAAATATCTACCAATGGTTCAAACATGAACGAATTAATGTGAATATTTTCCGACGACATTAATAGTACTTTGTTAAGTATGATTAGTTCTTTTTCCTTACTTGAGCAAAATTTTTTAAAGAGTCCTACTAAGCTTCCTGTTTGTGAAATAGATATGGCATCAATAGATTCTTGCGGACATCCTGCTTCTTTGATTTCTTCAATAATATATTCTTCAGCTAAAAGTCGGATGGCCATAGATATTATTACCTTTTCATCCAAATCAATGATGTCATTATTATTAAATGAAATTCCTTTTGCAAGATTAAGTATCAAATAATATACTTTTTCGTTTTCTCTATTTTTCGAAAATGTAAACGATGGGTCACGCAATTCGTCTTTATAGATATCTTCAAGTTGTTTGAAGGTTATCGCTTTTGTTTGATTTTTAATATGAAGCAGAGATGTCAAAGAAACATAGTTGTCAGTAGTGATTCCACTTGTATACTCAATGATATTTCGAACAAATGGAATCGATGTTATTAAGTCTTTGTCATTCCCATTTCCTATTCCTTTGCGAATCACTTCAAATGGAGTCTTAAAAACATATTTGGGATTGTCTATCTTCAATCCATTGCTAACTCTTTGAACCATTGCAGGAAAAACAATATCTTTTGTACGCATGGCTACAGTCCTATAGAAATCGAAATTATGGGTTAGAACAATGAAGTGAAGATTTGGCGTATTCATCATTTCTTGTAAGTATTCAATTATTGCATATTTGTTTTTATAGTCGAAAGATTCTGCAATGTCATCTGTTATAATTAAGTATTCTTTGTTGGACAGTTTTAATGCCTCTAAATCATTTACGATGTTTAACAAAAATAATGCACGTTTTTCTCCTTGACTTAAAACTCCCTCAAGTCCTTTCCTGGTCATTTCTTGCTCTTCACCGGTCTCTAAATCTTTATACTTAAATAAAAATTCCGGCATTTCACCTAATAAAGCAACATCATTTTTATTTGGAACAGATATTGTGAAAGGAACTGTAAAACGCG
This sequence comes from uncultured Bacteroidales bacterium, assembly GCA_934717185.1. GTDB lineage: Bacteria > Bacteroidota > Bacteroidia > Bacteroidales > UBA932 > Egerieousia. Next base: position 1,251 of record CAKUYQ010000048.1, read on the forward strand.
CGTTGAAAATATCCAGAACCCTATCCCACTGTGAGTGTTCATTTGCTGCTTCCATTTTTATTGATTGAATTAACTCATAGCATTTTTTATATTCGCAGAGCACATGCTCAAGTTCTGGCTTTACCACATTAAATAAAGAGATCCATACTTTTTTCTTGAACCCTAAATAATCGGATAATTCAGGGATTATTTCGGGATGAGTTTCAATCACAGATCGAAATTGAATCAGGGTTCTTTTCCCCAATGCTGTATTGATTTTGTCAAAGCTTTTCTTCAATTTTTCATCAGAAAAAATCTTTTTCTTTTCTTCTTCAATAACATTAATCAGATCATCCGGTGTTGTAATAGATTGATTTACGCCATTTAATTTTAAAGAATGATTTGCTCCGAAAAAACCATTATTATTTAAATTTTCTGTTATGCTATCGGCATTATTATGACTGAAGACCCCACGCTTAAAAATCGGAGACTTTTCAAGCAACTCATTGTATCTATCTTCGTATTCTTTTATTTGTTGCAAATTCTTGGGGTTCGATATAAATGCCTGAACATTGCTGTTGAAAATATCTGAATATTTTACAGACAAAAAATCAATGTCAAAAGATTGTTCATTTAAGAAATTGCGATCAATTTGAGATGAAATACAATCTAATACATCCAGTGGAGAGCAATCAAATAGGGTAGAAATCTCTAATGGAAAATTAATTTGTTCATTGTTGAAATGGGTTTGTAGAGTTGTCCACAAAACTTCTTGAGCTGTATTCACATTTTGTATTGCAGTATCATATTTTTGACGAAGGTCTCTCTTTACCATTAATTTGGCACTGTTGGGGGAGATATACTCATCTTCATAACTATTAATAACAAAAATACTATCTGGTTCAATAGGGTTTTCGTCAATCAAAACCTCACAGGAAGTATGTTTTCCATAAACTTCATCGGATGGTTTTTTTCCATTTCGCAGTGCTCTAAATGTTTTTGTGAATGAAGTTTTCATCATTCCGTTTGAGGCATATATCAAATAATTTGAATGTTTTTGGAAATCAAAATTATAAGACAGTCGTTTTATACCATAGCAATTTGACAAATTAATATACATTTTATTCATTATAAATTCTCCTCATTTAATATCTTTTATCAATTTCAAGGCAATGCCCTGAATGGATAGTTGTTTTGGGTGAATGATTCGTTTGCTTTCTGTATAAGTGTGATTCTCCGCATACAATACCGGTTTCCTGTCTTCAAAGCGAATCCGTTTCAGCGTGTTGCCCTCTTCGGTTAATGCAACAACGATTTGCCCGTCGGTGGCTTCGGATTTTCGCTTTACAAGAATGAAGTCGCCCTGCTCAATGCCGAGGTCAATCATGGAATCTCCGTAGGCACGGAGTAGAAAACACTCACCGTCAACCCATTCCTCCGGTATGGCAAGGTAACCATCAGTATGTTGCTCCTGCTCCTCGGGCGATCCGCAGATAACAGCACCGAGAATCGGAAGGCGGCGGAATCCTGACCTCATTTTTTCCTGTCCGGCAATCGCAAGCGTTCCTTTGCCGGAATAAGTAATAATGCCTCTCTCGTTGAGCCGTGTCAGATAACGATAGCCGACCGATTTGCTCATATTCATGTAATTCAGAATTTCCGAAAATTTTGGCGACTCGCCGTTGTTTTCGTGAATGTAATCGGTGATATACGCCGCCATTGATTGTAGTTTGTTTTCGTCTAATACTTTCATACACGCTCCATATCATAACAAGTGGTTCTCTTATAGTATAGCAGAACTTTTGGTTCTTGTCAAGATATTTCTCTAAAAATCAATATAAAAATTCGCTTAATTCGCAAAATTCGCTTTATTCGCTTGACAGAAGCGAATTTTTGGAATATAATATATTCAGTGATTACTGAATCGGAGGATAATTCATGATTTTTGAAACCGAAAATGTTGAATTCAAAGCACAGATTACTGATGAGTTGAGTAAAGAAGTAATAGCATTCGCAAACACCGATGGAGGTGTGATTTATGTTGGTATTGACAATGAAGGTAATGCTATTGGCATTGACGATGTGGACGAGTCCTATACGCGTATTACGAACGGAATCAGGGATGCAATCATGCCGGATGTTACAATGTTTGTGAAATATACAATTCAAGAAAACAGAGTAATAAAAATTGTAATTGGCGAAGGTGCATGCAAACCGTACTATTTGAAATCAAAGGGATTGAAGCCGAGTGGCGTTTATGTTAGGCAGGGAACTTCCTCTGTTCCCGCTTCATTTGATCAGATTCGGGCAATGATTAAAGAATCTGACGGGGATTCTTTTGAAAGCATGCGTTCAATGGAACAGAATTTAACATTTGAGAGTGCCCAAAAGGCTTTCTCCCGCTATGGCGTTCCCTTCTCAGAAGCCAAATACCGCGTGCTCGGAATGACGCTGTCTACGGACGGGCTATACAGCAATCTTGCGGAAATTTTATCCGATCAGTGCTGTCATACTACCAAGGTCGCTGTATTCGCTGATGCGGCAAATACAGAATTTCGCGATAGTAAGGAATTCGGAGGGTCAGTATTTGAGCAGTTGGATCGTGTTTTTTCTTACCTTACACTTTGCAACAAAACATCGGCATCTTTCAAAGGACTTGAACGAATCGAAAAGCAGGATTATCCTGAAGAAGCGTTGCGAGAGGCACTTTTGAACGCTATCGTTCATAGGGATTATAGCTTTAGCGGCAGTATCATTATCAATGTCAATGACAATAAAATAGAATTTGTATCTCTTGGAGGCTTGTTACCGGGATTATCTCCGGAAGATATTCGTAGTGGAATCTCTCAACCCAGGAACAAAAATTTGGCGGAAGTTTTTCATCGACTTCATTTGATTGAATCATATGGTACGGGTATTCGAAGAATCTATAACCTTTATGCCGAATGCAGTGTTCAGCCGATTATAGAAGTTACCCCCAACACCTTTAAGATGATTCTTCCAAATCGAAATACCGCTTTGGGTAAAGACTCAAAGCCGGCACTTACACCACAGAAGCAAAAGGTATTGGACTTTATTGAGAAACACGGTGGAATCAGTGATCGTGAGATAGAAGCACTTTTAGGGTTGAAAAAAACGCGGGCTTTTACTGTTGCGAAACAAATGCGTGACGAAGGATTGATTCAGGCAGTTGGGCGCGGGGATAACAAAAAATATATTTTGTTATGATTGGATAATTATATAAATTTTGATATTAGATACTAACGATATAGGAGGCATGAAAATGATTAATTCAACCAATAAGTCATCACTGAACACGCAACAAAGTCCGGCTGAGAAGTTGGTTCGCCGCATAAACCGTGAATTCAAAAAATGCACTTATATCGGCGATATCCAAATAGATGATGAAGAATACCAAACTGTAATTCTCTTTCTTAAACATGGATATGAGAAAATTCTTTCTTCTCCACAACATGAAACGATTAATCCTCTTTTTGCCGTTGGATTGGTGCAGATAGGAATTCGGTATTATGACGGACGCTTTTGGCCTCATGTACAAAAGGAATTGAAACTTGAAAAGTTGCCAATGAACCATCAAGGATGGATTGGCAAAAGCTTTTATAAGACTTTAATTCGGTTTGGTAAATTTCATGTGGCAGAAAATGAATTCATGAATAATATTTTGCTTCACTGTTTTATTACCAAGCACTATGCGAATGACCTATTTGATTTTCTGTTTGCCTATTATCAAATTGATTTGGAACGGGATTTGAGCCGAAATAGCGCTGAGATGAGAAAGTATCTGATGCAAACAATGTCCAAAGGTGAAGCTTCGGCGCGGGCTTACAAGATAAAGAAGCATACAGCAGATGCTGTTTCCGCAAATGAACGAGGTTGCAAAATTCGTGTTGGAAGAATTTTGCGATTCATGGATAATGCGCTTTTTAATGATTTATATCCCGAAAATTCGCAAAATAGAATTGCACAATTGTTTTGCGAATGGGCTAAGTCGTCGGGGCGTTTTGAATATGCAAGAAGAGCTACTGCTGGGCTGACACGGAAGGGGGAAAAACGATTCAGCACACCTTTTATTCACTTTGATACGAAAAGAGAAAAATTCTATCTGGTTTTGCCTCAGCAATACATTCATTTGAATGCTGAAGATGATATTCCGCAGATGTATTGGAGAATTCGGATTGAGAATTTTGAAAATATCCTTGAAGTATCTTCCGACAGTTGTGTCACCGGCTGTAAAACTGAAAAAATTGATTGTTTTGAAGTGCCTGCGGATAGATTGTTACAGGAGATAGAAATTGAGCTATTGAAAGACTCCGGTGATAGAGTTAAGAGATTTCTGCTAAAGTCGGCTTCCATTCGTTTCTTTGATAATGACTGGGATATGATTGACTCCGTGACTTATACCAAATATCTCCCGGAGGGACAAGCATATGCTTTTACTGACCCCGATGGAGTTTTGCAAACAGATTCCGATGCAATCGATGGTTTTGAAAAATCACTGGGATATGGATTATATACATTGACATTGCAGAAAGGCGATGTGCTACGCTTGCCGGATGGTAAAGCGAAATCCGTTGGGAAACCACTTGAAGAGGGATTGTTACAGCAAAAACTGGTTCATGGTGCTTATGTAATGAGAGATGAAAAGATTTCCATTTACAGCACTACGCCCTCTGTTTACTTTCGCATGAAGCCAAATCAAGAAAACGGCACTCTTATTATTATAAACGGCGAGAGATTTAGATTTGATGCTGAAAAATGCGTGCGATTTGATTTGGATGAAAAAACGGATGAGAAAGGGTACATATTAAAGCTTTCAGAATACATCGTACAAGACGGAATTTATGAAGTTATTATTGATGTTCCTGAGAGCAAGAAGGAGCGGAGTTATTGCTTTGCTCGGATTAACTACTTTGGATTCCAATATAACGAGATGCCGTACATATTCAAGCAAAAAGGGCTTATTACCTTTGATAAGAATATAGATGTTCAAATTTCCGGATGTGCTGACAAACTGAATGAAAACTGTTTTGAGTTTCAAATACGAGCGGATCTTGATTATCTTCCATTCGTGGTCAATACCCAGCAGGGGGCGCTTGATGTTCGTGTATATCTGCCTGTCTTCAAATGGAGATTTGATGGTGGTACTTGGAGAATTGATAAGCCGGATGAAATTTGGCACACGGAATTTCCGAGTAGAATTGAGATAAAGGCACCGGACGATTCAATTACCTTTTCCATGACCCCTATTCTTCTTGATTCTGATGATCTCGATTCTGAAAATGAGTCGTTTTCCGTATCATTTCCCAAAAGCAAAGAACAGCATCTTTTCGTATGCGATACAAGAAAGATCATATCTTGGTTTGGCAAAGAAGAAGCAAAACGAATTCTATATGTCACTACTGACACGATGCGGTTTTCATTTGCTACCGTTGTCACGCGCTGTGTTGTCAATAATGTTGAAATTATTGAAGACAGAGCGACTGGAGAATTGATATTTAAAAGCAATATATCCGGGTTTTCCAATTGCGTGGCTGATATTTCGTTTTGCGGTGAAGTGCTGGCGGAAAAGGTTCCAATTACAACTGCAGGCATAAGGCTGAGAGTTCCGTTTAGAACGGGGTATTATACAATTATTTATTATGAATGGGATGAGGATGAGGATGATTTTGGCATTCCGGATTATCGAAAATTCGATGTCAAAAATGTCCCATATCGTAATCGATTTGATTTAACCGGGAAAACAATTTCCATAACCGGAATTGCAAAGTTTAAAAATGATACTTCCATATTTGCCACCCATTATTCTTTGCAAAAAACTCTGTATATTACAAATATCAAAAATGATGATCAGAATCCGGAATTGAACATTGGTGAATTGAATTTGCAAGGAAAGGCTTGTCTGGTAAAAATAAAAATATTAAACGATGTACAAACAAAAGCTAATATCACTTTCTTCAGCGAAGAAGATGAAGATTATTTTGACTTCTTGTATAACCGGGCATACAAAATAATTGCAACAGATGAAATAGGCTGTAGCCGTGAGTGGGAAGTTTTGGATTCGGAAGATTTCTATTACACAATAAATCTTAATTGAGGAGTAGTTTTATGTCATTTTCACCTGTAACAGCATCAAAACATATTACAGAAAAATACTATCGGTATTTAAAAACTTCTTTCAAAATGCCAGATCCGTATAGATCCGAATTTGAGCACTTGATTGACAGTGGCGAGTCTTTTGCCGCAGGTCCCTATTTGGATGTTACAGATGCTTTCAAAAAAGGAAAAAGCATTTCGGAGTTGATTTTAGAAGGGATATTACCAAGTACTTTCTCCAAAATTCACATGAATTTGGAGAGACCGCTATATTTACATCAAGAAAAAGCAATTCGAAAAATAGCAAGCGAACATAAAAATCTTGTGGTGTCAACCGGTACCGGTTCCGGAAAAACCGAAAGCTTTTTAATTCCTGTTTTACGGGAACTCACTATGGAAGCAGAGGCGGGGACTTTATGCCCCGGTGTTCGCGCTTTATTGATTTATCCCATGAACGCTCTTGCAAACGACCAGACTGAGCGGTTGCGTGGGTTATTGGCAGAATATCCCGAAATCACATTTGGAGTATATACCGGTCAAACCAAGCAGAAGAAAGAAGATGCATTAGCAGAGTATAAGGCATTAAATCAAAATCAATCTCCGATTGTTAACGAGTTAATTTCAAGAGATGAGATGGTCACCACTCCGCCGCATATTTTGATTACTAACTATGCAATGTTGGAGTATTTGATGCTTCGCCCCCGTGACAGCGTGTTTTTCGACGGAGATGGGGCAAAGCACTGGAAATTTATTGTTTTTGACGAGGCGCATGTATATAACGGTTCGACGGGAATAGAAGTGTCTATGCTCTTTCGCCGTCTGAAAGCTAAATTGGGAGCGCAAGACATAACATACATTCTTACGAGTGCCACACTTGGCGAAAAAGAGGATGATGCACAGGTAGCAGAGTTTGCGCAAAAACTATGTAATGCACCATTTTCTGCCGCAGATATTGTGCGAGCCGATCGTATCATACCTACCACTGTGCGTGAGGTATCAACGCTTCCTCTTTCGTTTTATGAAAGTATTGCCGAGGCAAAAAACAGGAATGAATCAGACGAGGAGATTCTTGCTCGACTGACTGTGGATGATATCTCCCTCAAAGACTACTTGTATGAAAAAATCGTTCACGATCAAAACTATTGGCAAGTGCGGGCGCTTCTTCGTCAGCCCAAAACCGTATTATCATTGTGTTCAACAATGGGGTGGACAGAAAGGCAATTGACTGATTTTGTGTCTGTTGCTTCCATGGCAGAAAAAGATGGCGGAAAATTGTTTGATGCTCGATATCATATGTTTCTTCGCGCAACAGAAAGTGTTTTTGTGACTCTTGCACCGGATAATCGGGTAATGCTTCATCGCGCCAACTATCGCATTACAGACGATAGAAATACCGCTTACAAGGTGTTTGAGGTAGCTACTTGCTCCTATTGTAACGCACTCTATTTAGTTGGCAAAATAGAAAACAATCGATTAGAACAGTATAATCAGTCCGATGACTTGGCAACAAAAGAATTATTTTTGTTGGCGTCAGCTATTTCTGATACAGATAACGATCATCCGTTGGAAGAAGAAGGGATAGAAGCAGAAGCACATCTAATTTGCCCGTATTGCGGCTACTTGAAGAAAGAAGGCTCATCCTCTCATTGTGAACATGACCAATCTACATATGTAAAAGTGTATCGCATTAAATTGATCGGCGAAACACATACACTTACTAAGTGTCCAAGGTGCGAGAATGTAAATACATCAGGGGTGCTCAGAATGTTTTTCAGCGGGCAGGAGGCGTCAACCAGTGTTATCGGAACTGCGCTGTTTGAAGAACTTCCGTCATATCGGGTTACCTTGCAAAAATGCGAAGATTCTGAAGATGATTTTGGATTGGCTCGCTCAGAAACTAAAGAACTAAAAGAAAAGCTGGCAAAACAATTTATTGCGTTTTCAGACAGTAGACAAGCAGCGGCATTTTATGCAAGCTATCTGAACATTTCATACAATAACATTTTGTATAAGCGCTTGATCCTCGAAGCACTAAAAAAAGTTACACAGGCACAAGGAGATACAGTTCCGGTGTTTGTTGATCGTTTGCAAACTGAATTTGAGGCATACCATGTTCGCGGTAGAGCCTCTCTTGACAATGATTCTGAGTATAGCGTCAATAAAGAAGCATGGAAGGCAATCCTATCAGAATTGATTGATAGCAACGGCAATACTTCACTTGCTCATTTTGGGCTTTTAGGAGTGGAGTGGAATGTGCCGGGAAGTTATAAAAAGTATAATATTGCAGAATCGGAATTCCGCGATATGTGTAGCGTAATAGCGATCTCTATGATGTCAGATGCTGCATTGAGTTATGATGCGCCACTGAATGAAAATGATTTGGAAGATTTCACCCATGGAGGTACCATATATGCGTACACTCTTTCTGACTCGGATGCTCGAAAACATCACAAAGCATTTATCCCGACGAAGACCGGAATGACAAACAAGCGCGTCGACTATGTTCAAAGAGTACTAAATAAAAAAGGCTATTCACTTACCGTAGATGAAGTTGCCACATTTTTAAAGTCGGTGTTTGAAAAAGTTCTTGTTGGGCAAGAACTTATGTTGCGTACAGAAGGTAATGCCTATCGCGTCGATACGGCAAAAGTAAGCCTTTTTAACCCCTTACATTGGTATGTGTGTAACAAATGCAAGCGTTTGACCTGCCATAATGTGGCCGGGGTATGCCCTGCATATCATTGTGATGGCGAGCTTGTTGAAATCAAGCCGGAAAAAGAATTTTTCGATAATCACTATTACCGTTTGTTTCGTGAGTTGGAAATCCGAGATCTCCGTATTGTCGAGCACACTGCGCAGTTGAATCGTGATATGGCGTATGACTATCAGAAAAGATTCAAACAGAAAGAAATCGATGTTTTGAGTTGTTCTACAACTTTTGAAATGGGTGTGGATGTTGGTAGTTTGGAAACGGTCTTTATGCGCAATATGCCTCCTATGCCGGCAAATTATGCTCAGCGCGCGGGTCGTGCCGGTCGAAGCAGTCAGTCTGCTGCCTTTGCATTGACATTTTGTAATAAGAGTAGTCACGATTTCTCTTATTTTAATGATCCGACCAAAATGATTAAGGGAAAGATTGATGCGCCTAAATATACGGTTGAGAATGACCGTATTGCTATTCGGCATCTTTATGCAGCCGCACTAAGTTATTTTTGGCGGATTCATCCTGAATATTTCAAAACTATCGGTAAGTTTTTGGAAACTGACGAAACCGGCAACTCCGGGAAGCGTTGTTTGACAGAGTATCTTGCCTCAGCCCCGGACGATTTGAGGCAGTATTTGTTGCAATTTTTACCGTCTGTATTGTCTGATAAATTCCAAGTACAAACATTTGGATGGGTGAACTCTTTGATGGGTGAGGAAGGTGTACTGACGGAAGCTGTAAAAGCATACGAATATGAAGTATCTTTGTTGGAGGAAGCTAAGAAAGAGCGTTTGGCAAAGAATTACGCAGTGGACGGTATCACTCAACGGATTAAGGCTTATTATGGCGAAGATATTCTTTCGTTTTTCTCCAAGAAGAATATTCTCCCTAAGTATGGTTTTCCGGTCGATACTGTGGAGATGACCGTGACGGATAATAAACATGGTAAAAGATACGGTTTGCAATTACAAAGAGACTTATCAATGGCAATCTCTGAGTATGCGCCGGGATCCCAAATTGTTGCAAACAACAATTTGATTACGAGCCGATATATCAAAAAGATCCCTAACATTGGTTGGAAAATGTATAGTTATATTCAGTGCGATGATTGTAAAACACTTAATATAAAGCCATATACAGAGGGAGATGATGATAACCAGTCAATCAGAGAATGTTGTCAGTGCCACAAGGCATTTTCTTCCGCGCCAAAAGTTTTTTTGATTCCTGCACAAGGTTTTGCAGCTGATGGAGATAAGATACGCAGACCCGGATTAAAAAAGCCAGAACGAACTTATCGCGGCGAAATATCATATGTTGGCTTTACAGAGACTGAAGCAAAGCATTATCAAATTGGGAAAGCAATTGTAGAGGTCAAGTCCAGTCAAAATGATGAAATGGCCGTTTTGAACACCAGCCCGTTTTATGTTTGCCAACAATGTGGTTATACAGAAATGGACACAGAGCATTATACCAATACTCTATCAAAAAAGCATAAAATCAGCAGTGGATTTCCTTGCTCCAATCAAAAATTAAGGCGCTTTTCGCTCGGGTATCGTTTTCTGACGGATGTTGTTAGAATCCGCTTTGAAAATTATGAAATCAATGAATTTGAAAAAGGACTTTCCATTTTGCACGGATTCCTTCGTGGAGTTTGTTCTTGTCTCAATATTGAGGAAAACGATATTTCCGGTTGCTTGCAAAGCAATCCGATTGATGGCAGATGGAATTATTCAATTGTCATTTTTGATAACACTCCGGGCGGAGCAGGACACGCGAAGCGATTGGATGATCCCAATATCCTTGAAAGTGTTTTACGGCAAACTCTGAAAATGATGAAAGGGTGTGTTTGCGGCGGGGATGAAGGTGATTCCTCCTGCTATTCATGTTTGCGAAACTATCGAAATCAAAAGTATCACGATGTTCTTAAAAGAAAATATGTTATTGAATTTCTTCAAGATATTCTGAAAACAGATTGAGCATCATAGTTTTTGTAAGAAAATATTATTTCCAAGCAACAAAACCATCGGGTATTTTTACCCGATGGCTTTTGTTTTATCAAGATATTTAGCTGTAGATAGACTCCATCACAGCCTCCTCTGCACATGCTTTGCAGTTGTTCATCTCCTGCACCCAGCGAAGAGAATCTTGGGTTTTTAGCTTTTCGTCAATGCCTCTTGCCTTGGCAAATTCGGCAGTCAGGCGTCTGACTGTTTCTTTTGCTTCCGTGTCAACCATGTACAGATGTTCATTCAACTTTCCGGTTGTTAAAAGCGTCGTGTATGTCCCTTTGCGGTGCGCTTTAATGAAAGCAAGGTACAGGTCACCATACTTTTCAATAGGATGATGTGTCTCTTTCGGCAAGGTAAGGTCTGGATAGAGGTACCCGTTTTCTTCGTGATAGGTTAATTGAATTTGTTTCATAATCGTTCCTCCTGCTTGTTTTATCACCTATACTATAACGCTTTTGAGCCGTTTTCGCAAATGTGCGGGAGCGGCTTTTTTCTGTCCTCAAAAATTTTGAGGATTTTTTCTTTTTGCAGGATAAAAATGCTTCGTTCGTTGCGGTTAACAGATGGAAAGGTGAAGTCTATCTTTCTATACCAACGACAAGGAGGAGCAATATGCCAAGATTGCATCATTATTAGCCGCTGAAACCGAAAGAGCGGCTATGCCGTGTGAAAAACAAAAAAGCACGGCAATCTTGTCCGCGCGACGAGTGCGGACAAGCGGCAAAGAATGGGAGTCTGCATTCGCAAACGAATACGAATGCGGCGAGGATTCTTTGCCGTCGGTAGTCCTGTGGACTACCGAAAAGGGGATCCAACGGGAACGGTTGGCACAC
>CAKUYQ010000049.1 GCA_934717185.1 uncultured Bacteroidales bacterium
AAATGCCCCTACAGCTATCTGTAGCGGCATTTTTTGTCCCTTTTCTACCATCCGAAGTGTCAAAGATGGGAAATTAGGCTTTCCCTAATTGATAACAATATTATAACAGCGACAATTCCGTTAAACGATGCGACAATAGCCGTTACGACAAATTTTTAGAGCAGTTAACCAATATTATCGCGCTCATCTATAGAATCTGTCCCATCCTCCATAACTATCTTCCTGTAATGAGACGGTGGCATCCCATACTTATCTCTAAAGAGGCGCTGAAATGTTCTTGGAGTACCAAAACCGCACATATCTGCAATATCCTTTAAGGGCAATACACTATTAGATGAGAGAAGATGCCTTGAATAGTCCAACCTGCATATATTTATATATTCGGTAACAGTAAATCCGTTAGTTTCCTTTATAGCCTCGCTTAAAACTCTTTCATTAATATTTACAGCCCTTGCAAGTTTCTCCCTGTTGAACGCAGGATTTTTGAAAGGGTGGTTTTCGCGCATATACAACTCTACCCTCTCCATAATCTCATGGTTGGAAACAGGGGTGGTATTGTTGCGTATATTACGAACACACTCTTCATGCTCTTGAAGCATAAAGTTGCCGGCGCGCTTGTCATACTCCTCAAGACGGCTTACTATAACCTTATTATAAGCCTTTAATTTTCTCGCATTTACGATATACAGAGTTAACAAAAGGCTTATCAATATAATTATAATAGATGCAAACCTTAGATAAACTGTTTTATCATGATTCTCATCCTCTGCCTTTTCTACCTGATACTGTATACGCAGTTCATCCAACTGCCTTATATTCTCCGCTCTTAGCAAAGAATCGTTTCCTCTGATGTAGCTCTTAAACAACTCTATACTCTTCTGCGAATGGCCGCTTTTTGAGAGCAATTCTGCTTTTACAAGCAGATCCCTTAAATAAAAAGGATAGTAATAGCTGTGCGTACTAAGCAGGGTATCTACATTGGCTATGGCCTCATCATATTTGTGCTCCCGTTGCAACAATAAACACTTTGCTGCATAATAATGCTCATATGCATTGGCAGGAAAGTTTGGATGCATATAATTAACGGCTTCATTCAACATCGTCTTTGCAGATTCCACATTTCCCATTGAAAGTTGAGCCATTGCCTTAAGGGATAGATATGTAACATCATAGTGTCCTGTAGGCTCTTCCCAACCATTATCTTTCCAGTAATTCAACATATCGCCGTAAAAGTCTGCATAAAAATCTGCCGTTTTATAATCTTTAAGATCCATACAGGTCATAATGAGCCATTCACATAAACTCTGTGCTGTTGAGTAGGTTTTCATGTCTGTCTTATATGACGGACAGACTTTAAGTCCCTCCTTAAAGGTGGAAAATGCCTTATCAAAGAGGCTTAGTTTATAGAATATCTGCCCCTGAACTCTTAAAGCAATAGCACCTCCTAACGGATGTTCCAACTCTATTGCCAACAGATACATATTAGCTGCCTCTTTCTGCGCAGCATCATAGGATTTGTTGGCAAACAACCAATCGATATAGATGTTATACACAATAAAGTAATAGCTTCTCTGCTTTGTATTATGCAGAAAATCAAGTGCTATCTTAATCTCATTTTCTATAATTTCATCTGAATTGTCCGCCTTTTTAGGATCATGCATATTATTAAGAGACTGCATATAGAAAACATACGCACTGCCTATTGTCGCCGTGTCATTTGCAGCCTTTGCAGCCTGCAAAACTTTTTTCCAATCTGCGGGGGTTCCTGAGTCATGCGCTTTTTTAAACAGGGAATCCACATATTCCGGCACGGTATCTACTCCATCTGCTAAAGCTACCGTGGAATTAACGTACAAAAAGAATAACGCAACTAAGAGTTGCACTACACATTTGATATAACAAGACATCATAATAAAATCTACTACGCTACCGGCTGCAAAGGTAAGAAGTTATAAAAGAATAGCTAACTTTTATTTGTATAAGTAATCTTAAAAAAAATAACTTGGTAATCTTTAATTGTCTTTTCGGCCTATATTTCTTTTCTCATCAGTCATGTGCCGCCGGCACACTCCCTCTTCAAAAAGACATCTATCCTCAAAAATACTGCTAAATCTTTACCAACTTATTTTTTAACGCTTACTAAATTAGAGTTTTTATCCCTCAAAATAGCAGCTACGAATAAAAAATTCTCTTACGAAATACTCTTATTAGAATAAAGTAGATACATTTGCAAATCTATTTACAACGATTTACACAGAGATATGTCTAATAAAGAGATTAAGAGGGTAGCAGTACTCACATCCGGAGGAGATTCTCCGGGAATGAATGCCGCAATAAGGGCGGTTGTAAGGACAGCAATATTCAAAGGGCTTGAATGCGTTGGTGTTATGAGGGGTTACAGCGGTCTTATAAACAGAGAGTTTATGACCATGCAGAGCCACTCGGTATCAAAGATCCTCCAGCACGGCGGCACTATATTAAAATCGAGCAGGTGCCCCGAATTTAAAGACAAGAAATACAGGCAGATTGCAATAGACAACATGAAGGGGTGCGGCATAGATGCTCTTGTTGTTATTGGCGGAGACGGCTCGTTCAGGGGTGCACACCTTTTGGCAACAGAGTTTGATTTTCCTGTAGTTGGAATACCGGGCACAATAGATAACGACATATATGGAACAGACTATACCATAGGCTTTGATACTGCCATAAACACCGCTGTTTGGGCTATAGACAAGATTAAGGATACCGCAGATTCGCATAACCTTGTATTTTTTGTGGAGGTTATGGGCAGAGACGCAGGATTTATTGGGTTATACACCTCTTTAGGTACCGGTGCAGAGGCAACTCTTATTCCTGAGGTGCATCCCGACATAGATTCTCTTTGTCAATACCTTAACAATGAGCGACGCAAGAACAAGACAAGCGGGGTTGTTATAGTTTCTGAGGGTGGTATCTACGGCTCTGCCATGGAGGTTGCAGCAAAGGTTAAAGAGATTCTTCCCGACTATGAAACAAGGGTAACCACACTTGGCCACATTCAGCGCGGCGGCTCTCCATCTTGCATGGACAGGGTTTTGGCAAGCGTTCTTGGATATCAATCTATTGAGGCTCTTTTGGCCGGCAAGAGCGATGTTATGGTTGGGCAGATAAACAACGAGGTTGCGTTTACCCCTTTTGAAGAGGCTTGTAGCAAGCATAATCAGATTAATGAGTTGTGGTATCGCATCTCCCACATAGTATCATTATAAAATTAATTTTATCATATTACAGGAAAGGATGGCCGCAAGCCATCCTTTTTTTCTATACAATTTTTAAAATTCGCTTAATACTGTTTAAACGAAATACAAAAGTCGTATAAAAAGCGCAAGCACAAACAAATAAAAAGAGAGATGGGGTTGCCATCTCTCCTGTTCTATACAATTTTTAAAATTCGCTTAATATGCAACTAACTAAAAGTTTTGTGAGCGCAGTGTACTAAACGTACATGAGCGAAACAAAATCTTGAAAGTTAGGCAGCAGATTAAGATGAATTTTAAAAATTAATCGTTTAGGCTAAATCTATAGAACCCTGTAACCCTAACCTCAGGATCCACGCTCTTAAGATACTCCTTAACTGAAATTTTGCCGTCCTTTACAAAAGTCTGCTCCTCAAGAGTACTCTCTTTAAAGAACTTAGCCAAACGTCCTTGAGCAATGTTCTTAATCATCTGCTCAGGAAGGTTAGCTGCTTTCTCAGCTGCAACTTTGGTTTTAATGTCTCTTATCTCCTGAGCCTGAGCCTCGGTGATATTACCTTTCATTATACCCTCGTTGATATGCTCTTCGTTCTCGGCAATGTAAAGGTTGAAGCCTGCTTTCTTAAGAGCAGCCTCAACAGCCTTTTTAACCTGCTCCTCTTTGGTCTTTTCTACAGCAATCTCCAACTCTTTGTCTATTACGCTCTGTGGACAATCCTCCTTGCTTACTGAAACAGGAGCCATTGCAGTAATCTGCATTGCTATCTCTTTAGCTGCGTGCTCATCTATAGGTTTGCTAAAACCAACGATGGTAGCAACTTTACCGTTCATGTGAATATATGTTCCAATGTATGGAGCCTCTATCTTACCATAGAAAGGGATAGCGTGTTTCTCACCGCTCTTGCCTGTCTGCTGTGTGATAGCCTCTTCAACGGTAGCGCCATTGAAGGATGTAGCCATAAGAGCTGCCATATCTGCAGGCATAGTCTCAAGAGCCGCATTAGCTATACCGTTTGCAAGAGCCTGGAAATCTGCATTTTTTGCAACAAAGTCTGTTTCGCAGCCAAGGCATACAAGTACACCTTTTGTGTGGTCTGCATTGGTAAGTGCTATTACAGAACCCTCAGAAGTCTCTCTATCTGAACGCTTTGCTGCAACCAACTTACCTTTCTCGCGGATGATCTCCTGTGCTCTCTCGTAATCGCCGTTTGCCTCAACAAGAGCTTTTTTGCAGTCCATCATACCGGCTCCGGTCATCTGACGTAGTTTTGCTACGTCTGCTGCTTTAATATCCATTGTAAAAAAATTTAATTCGTTAATAAATTACTCTGCTTTAGCCTCTGCTGCAGGAGCAGCCTCTACGGGAGCCTCCTCCTTTGGAGCAACATTCTTACGAGGACGTACCTTCTTGCCTACAGGTGCCTCACCCTCTTTGTTCTCAGCTGAAACCTGTACCTCTTTCTCCTTCTCTTTCTCTATTTTTCTCTCCTGAAGTCCCTCTGTAACAGCATCGCAAAGGGTTCCTACAATTAGAGATATAGATTTTGCAGCATCGTCATTTGCAGGGATTACATAATCTATAGGTGTAGGATCGCAGCAGGTATCAACCATTGCAATAACAGGTATATTAAGACGGTTAGCCTCTTTTACGGCATTCATCTCTTTCTGAACGTCAACTACAAACAGAGCAGACGGTAGTCTGTTAAGGTCTGCAATTGAACCAAGGTTCTTCTCCAATTTTGCTCTCTGACGTGTAATCTGAAGTTTCTCTCTCTTTGCAAGAGTGTCAAATGTTCCGTCTGAGATCATCTTGTCTATGGTGTTCATCTTCTTCACCGCCTTACGGATAGTTGGGAAGTTTGTAAGCATTCCACCGGGCCATCTCTCTGTAACGTATGGCATTCCGGCAGCTTTAGCCTTCTCTGCAACAATATCTTTAGCCTGCTTCTTTGTAGCAACGAAAAGAATCTTTCTTCCTGCTTTTGCAAGCTGCTTCATCATGTTTGCAGCCTCGTCTATTTTAACTACTGTTTTGTGAAGGTCAATGATATGGATTCCGTTTTTCTCCATAAAGATGTAAGGAGCCATCTTAGGATTCCATTTTCTCTTTAAGTGACCAAAGTGAGAACCGGCCTCAAGTAGGGCCTCAAAATTTGTTCTTGGCATTTTTTTTAATTTTTGTGAAACTGTCTTATAGTTTTTTGCAGTTTCTGTTAATAACTCATTATCAATTCCATAGTGTAGCTGCCATATTTGGACAGATCATTGGAATTTTCCGCAGCCGAACAAGCCTCAAGTAGTTAATATGCTTCCCGACAAAAACTTGATTGTCGGGAAGCGGATTAAATCTTTTTGCTTTAAATTCTGGCTGTGCAAAAACAGCAACGGTAGTACCCGAATACTAACGTTTACTGAACTGGAAGCGTCTACGTGCACCTGGCTGGCCTGGTTTCTTTCTCTCAACCTCACGAGAGTCGCGGGTTAAGAAGCCGGCAGCTTTAAGCTGTGAACGATAAGCCTCTCTGTCAATCTCGCATAGAGCACGTGAAATTGCAAGTCTTAGAGCCTCTGCCTGACCTTTGATTCCACCACCTACAAGATTTACTTTAATGTCATAGTTTGCAGCTGTACCTGTAAGTTCAAGGGGCTGTTTAACAATGAACTGAAGAGTTGCCTGAGGAAAGTATGTAGCCAACTCCTTGCCGTTAATAGTAATGTTACCATTTCCGGATTTAACATAAACGCGAGCAACTGCTGCTTTACGTCTTCCTAATGCATTAATCATTTCCATAGCTGTTAAATCTCATTAAGGGTGATTACTCTTGGCTGCTGAGCCTCATGAGGATGCTCGCTGCCTGCATAAACATAAAGATTACGGAACAGCTCTGCGCCAAGTCTGTTTTTAGGAAGCATTCCTTTAACGGCATGCTCCAACACAGCTATAGGTTTACGTTTCAAAAGCTCTTTTGGAGTTGCGAAACGCTGTCCACCGGGATAACCGGTATGTCTTACATAAACTTTGTTTGTCAACTTCCTGCCTGTAAGGCGCACTTTGTCTGCATTGATGATAATAACGTTGTCACCGCAGTCTACGTGTGGGGTGAAGTTGGCTTTCTCTTTGCCTCTGAGTACCATTGCTACTCTCGAAGCAAGACGGCCTAAGACTACATTTGTAGCATCAATAAGCAACCATTCTTTTGTAACAGTCTGCTTATTAGCCGAGATTGTCTTGTAACTTTGATAATCCACTGTACTGATTGTTAAGTTGTTAATACTTATTTTATTGTTGCGATCAACAAAACTTTGGATACAATTGTACCCAAAGGGCTGCAAATGTAGCAATTATTTTGATTTTCACAAAGATAATATTTTAGTAATCGTAAAATCAGATCTCCAATTGAATCTTTACAGACTCCTCATGTATGGTCTTCATTATATGGTTTACAAAATCCTCGCTCAACTCCAATTTGTTCCCTACTTTTGAGCGATTGGAAAGCAGTTGGTTATACCTGCCGCTTTGGAGCACCGGCATACCGTGTTCTTTCTTATAATTTCCAATCTTTCGTGAAACAGCCATACGCTTTGCCAACAGTGTAAGCAATTCCTCATCAAGCTCATCTATATTTGCCCTCCACGATTCCAAATCCTCTGTAACAGCTGCATTCTCTCTAATTACCAAATGTTTTAGTATAAAGCCCAAGGCATCCGGGGTTACCTGCTGCGCAGCATCACTCAAAGCCGAATCGGGGCAGCAGTGCGATTCAATTATAAGGCCGTTAAAACTAAGATCCATAGATTGCTGGGATAGAGGGGCTATCAGCTCCCTACAACCACCCATGTGGCTTGGATCGCAAAAGATTGTAAGATTAGGAAATCTCCTTCTAAGCTCTATTGGGATAGACCAAAGTGGAACATTTCTATACAACTTTTTCTCATACGAACTAAAGCCCCTGTGAATAACGCCCAAATTCCTTATGCCGGCATTATACAATCTTTCCAAAGCACCAATCCATAGCTCTATATCGGGGTTCACCGGATTTTTTACAAGAACAGGAATGTCCGCCCCCTTTAAAGAATCCGCAAGCTCCTGCATCGCAAACGGGTTCGTTACGGTTCTTGCCCCTATCCATACCAAATCCACTCCACCTTTTACTACTTCCAACACATGAGCAGGCGTTGCTACCTCCGTTGCCAGCAACATGCCGGTTCTCTCCTTAACCTCTTTTAACCAAGGAATTGCTACAGCTCCAACCCCTTCAAATCCGCCCGGTTTTGTACGTGGTTTCCATACCCCTGCTCTAAAAATCTTTATTCCCTGTGCTGATAATCCCATAGCCGTCTTTAAAACCTGTTCACGACTCTCTGCGCTGCATGGGCCTGCTATTACAAGCGGTCTTTTGCCGCTGTCTATACCTTTAATATCTAATTTTTGAATATCCATCTTTAATCTCCCTGTCTTATGAAATTTTTGTAAGTTATTAAAACTTCTCCGCATAACACCAACAGGCTATTTGTCGGGAAGCAAAATTACCAATTATATTTTTATTTGTTTCTATTTCCAATTACTTGGGGAAACACCTATTTTTTAAACAGTTTTCCACTCTGCTGAGCGCCTTACAAAGCATCTCTTTATTGCAGCAGAGCGATATGCGCATATAGTTGTTGCCGTTACTGCCAAAAATAGCTCCCGGTGCCAAGAAAACGCCACACTCATAAAGCAGCCTGTTACATAGCTGTTTGGAGAGGGGTTCCGGATTATCTCCATTGTAACTCCCTGTTATTTTTCCCCAAAGGAACAACCCTATCTGCCTGTTATCTGTCTTGCATCCTGCAGCTTCCAATATAGCACGAGCAACATCTCTCCTGCCGGCATAGACCTCATTCATCTTTTCATACCAACTGCGAGGAAGTTTAAGAGCCTCAACGGCCGCCAATTGCATTGGTCTGAACATTCCGGAATCCATATTGCTCTTTACCCTTAACACCCATTCTACATATTTTGGATTTGAGGCTAACATTCCAATTCTCCATCCCGGCATATTAGACGCCTTGCTCAATGAATTAAGCTCTATACAGCACTCCTTTGCTCCATCTATGCTTAATATGCTAAGAGGATTGTCATTAAGAATAAAGCTGTATGGGTTGTCGTGACAGATAATGATATTCCATTTTCTGCCAAAAGCAACAATTCTCTCAAACAGTTCACGGCTTGCAGGCGCCCCGGTAGGCATATTCGGATAGTTGCACCACATAAGCTTTACGGCATCTAAGTTTATTATACCCATCCTATGGCATTTCTCAAGAGAATCAAAATCTGGCCACCAGCCGTTATCCTCTACTAATGAATAGTTTATAATATTTGCACCAACCAACTTGCTCACACTTGTATAGGTTGGATAACCCGGATTTGGCACCAACACTCCATCACCTTTATTTAAAAACGCCATTGAGATATGCATTATTCCCTCTTTACTGCCCATTAGAGGAAGTACCTCTCTGTCTGGATTGAGTTCAACCCCATACCATTTTCTATACCACTCTGCAAAAGCCCTTCTCAATTCGGGTATGCCAATGTATGGCTGGTAACCATGAACATTGCTCTTATGAGCCTCCCTGCAAAGCGACTCTATTACATTATCGTGCGGGGGGAGATCGGGGCTTCCTATTCCAAGATTTATAATATCCTTCCCCTCTGCTCTCATTGCCGCTATCTCCTTTAGTTTTACAGAAAAATAGTACTCCTCAACATTTGAAATCCTGTCTGCAGGCCCAATATTTAATCTTTTCATTGTCATATCATTACAAATTAGAAATTCCCTTATATTCCTTGTATTCCCCCAATATGATAAGTTCGTTTGTAAGTGGTCTTATAGCCTCCAACGCCAATCTGTAACGATTGTAATCGTCAAAAACCAAATCTACATAAAACCTGTATTCCCACTCCCGTCCTATAATCGGAACAGACTGTAACATTGTAAGATTCATATCATATATAGATAAAATGGACAATACTTTTGAAAGGCTTCCCGACAGGTGATCTACAGATATGACTATTGAGCTTTTATTACAGTAACCTGCAGTAAAACCCTCTTTGCTGCTCTCTCTGCCTTCATTTTTTAATATCACCGAGCTTCCCGACACTTCGGACACTTCTGATGTTTCAGAGGTTTCAGAGGTCTCAGACGCTTCGGATGCTTCCAACAGCATAAATCTGGTAAAATTGCGTTTGTTGGTCTCTATTCCATCTATGAGAATATCTAAGCCGTACAGTTTAGCTGCAAACGACGGACAGATTGCTGCATGCCCTTTCAGCCCTGTTTGAGCTATCATCTTTGCACTTCCGGCTGTATCCTCCTGCTGTACAATTTTCAGAATTGGATTTTTTGACAACAGGATATTAAGGTAATCCGAACATTGAAGCAATGCCATTGGGTGTGAGTCTACCTCTACTATATCATCTATCTTTGACCCCGGAAGTACCGCTAACGAATGCTTTATCCTTAATTTCCATTCCCCTACAACTTTAAGAGAATAATCCATAATGAGTTGATAATTGGGCAGAATTGCACCGGCAATGGTATTCTCTATTGCCATTATGCCATGCGAACCACCGGCAACAGATTCCGCCAGATCTCTAAAGGTGGCACACTCCACAAGGTTGAAATCCGAACCGTAAATACCGCATTCGGCAGCGGCTATATGATGGTTACACCCTTTTATTCCTTGAATTGCAACATTATCCATAAACACATCATTATTTTTGGCGTTAGCGTTGGCGTTAATAAAGTTTATAGTTGAGAGTTTATAGTGTATAGATAGTGTTAAAGTTAACAGAGGTAAAGTTAAAAACTAATTTTTCTGAAAACTACCAACTTACAACTGACTTAAAACTATAAACTATCATGGCTATAAAAAAAGCCCCCGCTTATTTATTAAGCAGGAGCTTTAATATCTTTTAAAACAAACCGTTCATTTTTCTACATCAAACTCCTGCTCTTATCATACGATAAAAGTAAAAGAAAAAGAAGAAGAAAAATGAAAATGTTCTGTTCATTGTTTTCAATTTTGTAACCTTAAAAGGTGGCGGGAAACTACCCCCCACACCCTTTTGCTAACCTATGTCATTATTTAACGGTGCAAAGGTAGCCGTTTTATTATAGAGTATTCAAAAGGAAGCTCTCTTGCAACAATAACTTAACTGAAACGGAAGTTTGACACTTTGTCGGGAATAAAAATAATGTAAATAATTGTGATAAAATATTTTGTATTGTCAAATTT
>CAKUYQ010000050.1 GCA_934717185.1 uncultured Bacteroidales bacterium
TTATAGTTAAAAGTCATTTTACCAGCCAAAGCTTTCTATACTTTCTATACTCTCTCTCCACTTCTATACACTAAAAAAGCCAAAGCCAAAGCCTTAAACAGCCTTAAACTGCAAACTACCCTATGTCTTTGACCGGAAATTATTCTACATTTGCAGTTTCAAAAAACAACAAATGTTATTATCAGACAAGATACATGGACATATTGCAGCATTTAGTGCATACGCAATATTTGGAATAAACATAATTATCTGTAAAGACCTGGCAAATTCTGCGGTTCTTTCACCTTTTGCACTCTTTACAGCTCGAGCCATTGGGGCCACAATTCTTTTTTGGGCTCTCTCACTTTTTATGCCTAAAGAGAAAGTAGACAAAAGAGACTTGCCAAAAATTTTTATAGCATCAATGTTAGGCTTATATCTAACACAGCTTGTATTTCTAAAAGGGATAACGATGGCATCGCCATTGGATTGTGCCATACTTACAACGCTATCGCCAATATTCACAATGATTATTGCTGCAATTGCCATAAAAGAACCTATTACCTTAAAAAAAGCAGGAGGAGTAATGCTTTCATTTGCAGGAATAGTATTTCTCATTTTAAACAGTATGTATGCTAAGGGGGGAAGCACACAAACATCCCCTATAGGATATATACTACTAATACTAAACGGTTTGTGCTTTGCAACATACTTAGGCGTTTTTAAACCTCTAATATCCAAATATAGCGTAGTTACATTTATGAAGTGGATGTTTCTATTTTCTTTGGTCATGTCACTTCCATTTACTTTTGGAGAGCTCATTAGTTGCAACTGGTCGCAAATTCCGGGTAGACAGGTAACGAATCTCAGCTTTCTAATTATAATGTCTACATTTGTAGCATACTATTTGGTTCCCATAGGACAAAAAAGGTTAAGGCCAACTGTTGTAAGCCTCTATTCATATCTGCAACCTATAATAGCGGCAGTGGCAAGTATAATAATAGGAATGGATAGATTAGGATGGCAGAAAATAGTTGCCATAATAGTAGTTATAACAGGTATAGTGTTAGTAAACAAGAGCAAAGCTAAATCAGATACGAACAAATAACTGTTTGCAGCTTTTCAGACCAAACTACTGCATTAACACTGCTATCTGTGCAATAGACGCGCCTGTATAAGCAATAAGATCTTTAGGATTAATTTTAAGCTGAGCTCCGCGAATCCCGGCACTTATGTAAATAAAACCGTAATCTCTACATGTAGCATGAATATATATTGGAAACGGTTTCTTCATGCCAATGGGAGAACAGCCCCCCCTAATATAGCCGGTAACAGGCAACAACTCTTTCATTGGGATAAGATCTGCCTTTTTATTCCCCGAAACCTTGGCCGCCGATTTAAGATCTACCTCCATATTTCCGGGAATTACACATACAAAAAAACCTGTTTTGTCGCCTTTTAACACAAGGGTCTTAAATACAATATTAATATCTTCGTTAAGTTGCTCCGCAATATGTGTAGCAGCAAGATTCTCTTCGTCAACTATATACGGAATAAGCTCATAATCTATCCCGGCCTTATCCAACAGGCGAGCCGCATTTGTCTTGTTCACCCCATTTTTGCCGTTATTACCGGATTTTGACATACCGAGAAACTATTTTTTTTCTGATTTTTTTGACAATTCTTTAAAAAAGCCGCGTTGAAACAGAAGCATATATATAACACCGCAAGTTATGCATGCATCCGCAAAATTGAATATCGGCCTAAAGAAAACTAATTCGTCACCACCCACAAACGGAATCCATTCCGGCCATGTAGACTTGATTATCGGGAAGTAAAACATATCTACAACACGCCCCATAAGCAGACCTGAATAACCGCCTCCGGCAGGAAACAGCTCAGCTACAGACGTATACGTAGAATCACTAAAGATTACGCCATAAAATATGGAGTCTATCTCGTTTCCAATTGCGCCCACAAGAACCATAGCACCGCCAACAAGCACACCAACCGGTGTTGACTTCCTCTTTATCCCTTTCACAAGATAATATGAAAGCACGCATATTAGAAACAGCCTGAAAAGTGTAAGCAGAACCTTGCCGAAATTGCCGCCAAACTGCATTCCAAACGCCATCCCATTGTTTTCAATAAACAATATCCGCCCCCACTCGCCAAACAACGAATGATTTTCGCCCAATGTCATATTAAGCTTAATATAGAATTTAAGTATTTGGTCTATAGCTAAAAGCAGCAAGACAAGACCGCCAACAAGCCAGCCACGTTTTTTTACATCCATAAATTTTTCTTTTATAAAGTGCTTCCCGACAAAAAAGAGAAGGGGTAAAGCAAACTACTTTGCCCCTTTGTTCTTTGCTTCTACGCTAAGTGTAGCATGAGGTACAAGCAACAATCTCTCCTTTGGTATCAACTTCCCTGTTTCGCGGCAGATTCCATAGGTCTTGTTCTCAATACGCACCAATGCCGCCTCCAAAGACTGTATAAATTTATACTGTCTTACTGCAAGCTGTCCACTCTCCTCCTTTGAAAGGGCAGATGCGCCCTCCTCGAGGATCTTAAATGTTGGAGATGTATCCTCAACATCATTGCTACTACTATGTGTGATAGCCGCACGCAGCTGTTCGTAATCATCCCTCGCCTTCTCTAACTTCTTTAAGATAACCTCCTTGAACATCTGAAGTTCCTCGTCGCTATACCTAACTTTTTCTGATTGTGTTTCCATAATGTTCTCTTTTAAGTATTTGTAAAGTTAGTAATATATTATCTTTTGCTTATAGAAATCTTTAACTCTTCTCCATTGCCCCATTCAACAGATGAAGCGTCATTAAGTTCATTAGACAATGTAATCTCCTCAGATAGTGTCTGGGATGCAACATAATCCTTAAACTCACCCAACGATTCGGCAATCTCCGGCCTCTCCTCAATAACAACATATATCTTGTCTGTCACCTCCAAGCCGGAGTCTTTTCTAAGATTCTGTATTCTGTTAACCAACTCACGTGCCACACCCTCTCTCCTTAGAGAATCCGTAATGGTTATATCAAGAGCAACGGTTAGCTTGCCATCCGAAGCAACAAGCCATCCCGGCATATCCTCAGATGTTATCTCATAATCTCCGGATTCAAGCACAACCTCTCCACCCGCAAGAGCCAATACATGTGTACCGTTACGCTCAATATCATTGATCTCCTCCTGGCTCAATGTTGCAAACGCAGCAGAGATCTCCTTCATCTGTTTGCCATATCTCTTACCAAGGGTCTTGAAGTTTGGTTTTATCCTCTTTGTAATAAGGCCGGTAGTATCTGTAATATACTCCATCTCCTTAACATTCACCTCATTAAGGATTAGCTTCTCAACCCTCTCCAACTGCTCCTTTATTCTGTTGTCCAATACCGGAATAATGATCTTTGCAAGAGGCTGCCTTACCTTAATGTTAACCTTTCTTCTTAAAGCTAGAATCATAGATGAACTTAACTGAGCCAATTCCATCCTCTCCTCAAGATCCTTATCTATATATTTTACATTTTCTGCAGGCATAAGCACCTGATGTACACTGTTCTCTTTATGTTTGCCGGATACAGCGTTAAGGTCTAAGAACAGCCTCTCCATAAAAAACGGAGCTATAGGCGCTCCAAGTATGGCAACACACTCAAGACAACTGTAAAGAGTCTGATAAGCAGCTAACTTGTCGTTATCCATCTTTCCGCCCCAGAAACGTTTTCTGTTAAGACGTACATACCAGTTGCTCAAATGGTCACATACAAAATCCTGTATGAGACGCCCTGCCGTTGTAACATCATAATCCTCATAGCTTGCCTTAACATCCTTTATAAGGCTGTTGAGATATGAGATTATCCATCTGTCTATCTCGGGACGCTCCTCAACCGGTACCTCCGCCTCCTTGCCTGTAAATCCGTCCACATTTGCGTAAAGCGCAAAGAAAGAGTATGTATTGTACAATGTTCCAAAGAATTTCCTCTTTATCTCATCTACACCGTTAAAGTCAAACTTAAGGTTATCCCAAGGCTGGGCATTTGTCATCATGTACCATCTTAACGAGTCTGCACCGTAATCATTAAGTGCAGCAAACGGATCAACGGCATTGCCCAATCGCTTGCTCATCTTGTTACCGTTCTTGTCCAATACAAGACCGTTTGAAAGAACATTCTTGAATGCAACTCTGCTGTTTATCATTGTAGAGATTGCATGAAGCGTAAAGAACCAGCCTCTTGTCTGGTCTACACCCTCTGCAATGAAATCTGCAGTTTGGCCAAACTCCGGCTGCCCGAGCTTCTTAAGCCCCTCCTGTGCGAAAGGCATAGCTCCCGAATCAAACCACACATCTATAAGGTCTAATTCTCTCTTCATAGGTTTTCCGCTGTCAGATACCAATATGTATGCATCTACATACGGTCTGTGAAGATCTATCTTGTCATAATTCTCCTTTGTAAACTCACCCGGAACAAATCCCTTATCCTTTAATGGATTGGAGCTCATGAATCCTGCTGCTACAGATCTCTCCAACTCCTCATACAACTCCTTAACGGAACCTATGCACCTCTCCTCTTTTCCATCCTCTGTTCTCCATATAGGGAGCGGTGTTCCCCAGTATCTGCTTCTCGACAGATTCCAATCCTGAAGGTTCTCCAACCACTTTCCGAATCTGCCGGTACCTGTACTCTCGGGCTTCCAGTTGATTGTCTTGTTAAGCTCTATAAGTTTATCCTGAACAGCTGTTGTTCTAATGAACCAAGAATCCAACGGATAGTACAACACAGGCTTGTCTGTCCTCCAACAGTGAGGATAGTTATGTACATGTTTCTCTATCCTAAAGGCCTTGTTCTGCTGTTTGAGCTCTACACATATATCAATATCCAAAGTTGGTGCATCAGGAGCAAGTGTAGAATCGTATGCATTCTTCACAAATCTGCCGGCATACGGTTTATACGCCTCAACATCAACTCTGTTCTTTACATAATCCGCATCCAAATCCTCTATTCTATAGAGCTTGCCTGTTCTGTCTACCATAGGCTGCTCGGCATTGCCATCCTTGTCTGTAACATAGAACGGAGCAATACCTGCAATCTTTGCGACCTTGGCATCGTCTGCTCCAAAGGTTGGAGCAATATGAACAATACCGGTACCGTCTGATGTTGTTACATAATCGCCAAGTATAACCTTAAGGGTATTATTCTCAGGTTTTATCCATGGGATAAGCTGTTTATATGATATTCCGGTATTTAGCTCCTTACCCTTAAATGGTGTCTCATCCAATACCTTAAAAGGAATGAGCTTGTCACCGGGCTTATAATCCTCCAACTTAAGGTCTGCAGCCTTTGCGTTAAAGTGCGCTCCTACAAGCTCTTTGGCCAACATATATACTGCAGGCTCGCCCGTATACGGATTAAACGACCTTACCCTAACATACTCTATATTAGGGCCTACGCACAATGCTGTATTTGAAGGGAGTGTCCATGGGGTTGTAGTCCAAGCCAAGAAGTAGAGCGGAGCATCTAATTCTGTATTGTCGGGAAGATGATACAAAAACTCACTTGCACTGTCTCTAACTACCTCAAACTGAACTGTTGCAGTGGTATCCTTTACATCTCTGTAACAACCCGGCTGATTAAGTTCATGTGAGCTTAAGCCTGTTCCTGCCGCTGGTGAATACGGCTGTATGGTGTAGCCCTTGTAGAGCAACCCCTTGCCATAAATATCTTTTAACAGATACCACAAAGTCTCTATGTACTGGTTGTCGTAGGTGATATACGGGTTGTTCATATCAACCCAGTAACCTATTCTCTCTGTAAGGTTTACCCACTCTTTGGTGTACTTCATGACCTCCTTTCGGCATGCAGAGTTGTAATCGTCTACACTTATCTTTTTACCGATATCCTCTTTGGTTATCCCCAACATTTTCTCCACACCAAGCTCTACAGGGAGTCCGTGCGTATCCCAACCTGCTTTTCTGCTTACATAGTAGCCCATCTGAGTTTTGTAGCGGCAAATGGAATCCTTAATGGTTCTTGCCATAACATGGTGAATACCGGGCATTCCGTTTGCAGAAGGAGGCCCTTCAAAAAATATGAACTTTTTGGCGCCTTCGCGGCTCTTTAATGTGTTCTCAAAACAATTCTCGTCTTTCCATTTCTTAAGGACAGAATTGTTCAATTCAACCAAATCCAAGTTTTTATACTCTACAAAACCCATATATCTCTAATTTTACTATTTTTGCAGTTGTTAAACTTTTTTGAAACTGCAAAGATATAAATATTTAGAAACTGTTTGGATTTTTTTTAACGGCTTCCGGCCGGCAAATGCAGTTTAGCGTATTGTTTAATTAAGTTTTTATGCAGATTTTGGATATAATCATTCTCCTTATATTTATAGGGATGGCCATAAGAGGGGCTATAAAGGGGTTTATTGGGCAGGCGGTTGGAATACTATCGCTGTTTGTTGCCGTTTGGGCCGGATCGAGGTACTCTGTGGTAATATCTGAGTGGCTGAAAAACGCACTCTCTTTAGATGCCTCTCCGCAGGCAATGAAGATAGTGGTGTTCATACTGCTGCTTATAGTTGTTATGGTCTTAGGGCATCTGCTTGCCCGCGTTTTGGAGGGCGTTGTTAAGTTAAGTCTTCTGGGATGGGCCAACAAGCTGCTTGGAATGCTTCTCTCGCTTCTCTCTGCATTTATAGTAGCCGGAGTGCTTTTGTATGTTTTCAATTACCTTAACAGCACAATGGATATAGTACCTGCAGACAAGATAAACAGTTCCAAGATGTGCAGATTCATAATGTCTGCCACAGATTCGCTGTTCCCTTATATCAAGCAGGTATTCAAATTTTAATATTAGACTAAAAAGTTTTGCAATGATAGACAATCCATATTTCATTCTATTGGAAACAGCTACCGATTCATGTTCGGCAGCTCTTTCATGTGGTGACAAAATTATTTCTCAAAAATATATATGCACACCAAAAGCGCATGCGGTAAAATTAGCCCCATTCGTTGAGGAGTTGTTGCAAGAGAACGGATTGACAATAAAGGATATTGCCGCAGTTGGAGTATCTGAAGGCCCCGGTTCATACACAGGGCTTCGTGTTGGCACCTCACTTGCCAAAGGGATCTGCTTTGGTGCAGAGATTCCGCTTATTGCTGTTGGTACCTTGGATGTTATAGCACAGGTTGCCATAGACAATAACCAATATGGTCTGTTTTCCGCTTCCCGACAAAGAATCTGCAATGGTTCTACCTGTGAACCTGCTGCTGCAAACTGCGCGGACGCTACATCAAATGGCAAATGCTATATTGTACCAATGATAGATGCCGGACGTATGGAGGTCTACACAGCTGTGTTCAACTCGCGCGGAGAGAGGCTCACCAATGTGGAGGCAAAAATATTGGATGAGAACAGCTTTGCAAAGGAGCTTGCAGAGAAGCCTGTTCTTTTTACAGGAAACGGTGCTGCCAAATTCCGCCCATTGGTAGAGGGCAACAAAAACGCCCTGTTTGCAGAGGATCTGCCTCATGCAAGCGGCCTAAGGGTTGCCGTTTACAACAAATTCATTGCGGGCAAAAAGGAGGATACAGCATACTTTCAGCCGTTTTATCTTAAGGAGTTTGTTGCGGGAAAGCCCAAGAAACTACTATAAATGGAATGATTAAAGGACAACTACTGCGTTACGCTCAATTTTCAAATCCTCACGTACCTTAAGTACGCTCCGGTATTGAAAATTTCGCAAGCCTTATATTTGCCCTTTAATCAGTTCTTTTCACTTTTAGTTATCCCGCATACCCTATTCCACTTCAATGGGGTTACTTAAAAAGAAAAGGATAAGCCTACTATGCCACCTATACTGTTAATGGTTTTAAAAGATTCAAAATTATTATAGACAAGCCTTGCGTTTATGCCTAATAGGTTTGTAACTCTAAATCTAAACCCGGCTTGAGCGGAAAAATAGTGCTTTACATTGGTATCACTGTAGTCTGATGAATTAATAACAATACCTCCGTCTACTACTCCAACAAACTTTATAGTTCTGTTAAGTTGAGGCATCCACCTGAAATCCGCAAATATAGGGACAGAAGTGTATTTAAAATCATTAGGAATACCACTACTCCGTGATTCAAACAAACCAACACCTAATCCCACTCCAAAATCTTTTATAGCATAATCATATGCCATGGTAGAATAGGTAGAATATTTATTATCTTCATCAACCAAATGTTTCACTACACCAAAATTCAACTCTATTAAATGTTTTTTATGTACATCCTGTGCATATAAAACTGCACCGCAAAACATAAAACAAATTACAAAAAATAGCTTCTTCATCATATATAAGTTTATTAAGAAAAATCATATACCATACACCTACTATACTTATAATTACGGCCGTCATAAGTCCAATCTCCCATCAATGAATACCGCGTGTTGCACTGATAATTGCCCCAGCCCCAGTTCATTAATACAAACTTATAGTCCGTAGTTACAAACTCTTCTCTTCTTTCACCATATTCGTACAATTCATTTTGTGTTTTTGATTTCCATTCATAAATGTATCTTTGCACATTATGTACCAAGACATACCCATCAACTATCCATGCATGCCCACCACTATATTTTGGAAACCCAAGTATTGTTTTTTTTGTTCTAAATCCTCCAATTAGCACGGGATGGTCATTTGCAACTTCTCCCCATATAACATTCCTGTTAAAATTTTCGGTATATTTACAGTTAATTCCAATCCCATTAAATACATCAGCTTTTAAGTCTTTAATATTGGCAGATGAATTTTCATTTCCATACTCCATATTAACTTCACAGCCAATCCAACCTATGAGTAAAGAAGCTTTATATTTTGATTCTTCATCACCTAGGTAATTTAATGCCATATTTGAAAATGCAGAAGTATCACTGTCTATAAATGAAAAAGTATAACTATTAACATTACCTACACATTGCCCATTTGTGAAAAAGCTATTTGGTTTCCCCAACTTTTCATGAAGATAGTGCAACATCTGTGCTCCGGCAACAGCAACACATCCAGAAGGGCATTTATCGCTACCGGTAGAATTATAAGGTACACATTGATTCCATGGGTGATGTTGATTCCATACTGTTTTAATTAAATGGCCGGAGGTTTCCTCATACGAGCGAGAATCATCTTGAATTTCAATCAATTCCCAATATTTATTATCCTCCGTTGGGTCTCCTTCCACTTTTGTATTATTTACAGGGCCATCTAATTGAGACCAAAAGAGATTAATTTCGCTTACCCCTTTAGTTTGTGGACTATTTTTAAAGTCATGTATATAATCCAATTCGGACTCTAACCAGAACTGTTCATTAGGATTTAAAGAATCTATACAGTATTTTGTATCTCCCTTAACCAAGATAGGCTCTAATCGCTTGTCCCCCACTATTATTTCAAAGCCATCTATATAATTAAGCAAATAAGCAAGTGTGTCTGATTCTATTTTTAACACCTTAATATCGCAATTAGAATCAGTTTTGGTGCCTATCGTTTTTGCCTTAACATATTTATGAATATCGGACATCGTTACATTATAAATACTTGATGATTCAGAAAAAACGGTACCTTGTTCAATAAGGTTATCTTTTGTACAAGATAAAATAAACACGGCAATAAGTAATACCTTAAAACGAAATAGTGTTTTCTTCATAATTTAACGTTTTCATTAATAAATGTGATTATTTTTTCAAATATAAACACATATCAATTAAAGTATGTATAATATTTATAATATTTGGAAAACCCGATGCTGCTACCAAAAAAGTAGACACTGACAGGTGAAAAAAGATAGAGAGTTGTATCTTTGGGAAGCGGTTATCCTCGT
>CAKUYQ010000051.1 GCA_934717185.1 uncultured Bacteroidales bacterium
GCGGAAAACGAGACTCGAACTCGCGACCCCAACCTTGGCAAGGTTGTGCTCTACCAACTGAGCTATTTCCGCATTACTTAAATGAACTGTTTCGTTCCGTTTGGGATTGCAAAGGTAAGCATAATTTTTAATTCTCCAAACTTTTTAAAGAAATTTCTAAAAAATTTCATCTCCAACCGAGAATTTGGCATTTTGCAAGGAAGAGAAAAAAGGATGACAGCCGGAACAGCTGCCACCCAACCATGAAAAACAGTTTAAAAATTTAAGCATTTGTGCAAATTTACAAAAATTCAAGCACCATTACAAAACTGTCTCAAACTCCTTTAAAAACCTCACATCATTTTCAAAATAGTGTCTAAGGTCTTTTACCTGCCATTTGAGCATTGCAATACGTTCAACACCCATCCCAAATGCAAAACCGCTGTAAACCTTTGAATCTATGCCCGATGCCTCCAACACATTAGGATCCACCATACCGGCGCCCATAATCTCTAACCAACCTGTACCCTTACAGATATTGCAACCTTTGCCATGGCAGATATTGCAACTTACATCCACCTCGGTGCTCGGCTCCGTGAATGGGAAATAGGAAGGCCTCAGCCTAATTTTTGTCTCCTCGCCGAACATCTCCTTTGCAAAGAGCAATATAGCCTGCTTAAGGTCTGCAAAAGAGACATTCTTGTCTATATACAATCCCTCTACCTGATGGAAAATACAATGTGCTCTTGCAGAGATAGCCTCATTACGGAACACCCTTCCCGGGCATACAATTCTTATAGGAAGCGGCATCTTCTCCATACTTCTAACCTGAACAGAACTGGTGTGCGTTCTAAGCAGAATGGGATTGTCCCCCTGAGTAATGAAGAAGGTATCCTGCATATCTCTTGCCGGATGCTCCGGAGGAAAGTTGAGCGCACCAAACACATGCCAATCATCCTCAATCTCCGGCCCCTCTGCAACCGCATAACCGAACTTGCTGAAAATTCTTATTATCTCCTCGCGGGTAACAGATATAGGATGTCTTGTTCCAAGTTCAAATCTGTCGCCGGGCTTTGTATAGTCAAATGCAGGCGCACCGCTCTGCGCACACTCATCCAACCTGTTTCTCAGCTCCTCTATCTTCTCTGCAGCCTTGGTCTTTAAGACATTAAGTTTCTGTCCAAGTTCTCTCTTCTGCTCGGGAAGCACCTCCCTGAAATCTTCAAAAAGCTTGGTAATCTCACCCTTCTTACCCAACAATTTTACCCTTATATCCTCAACATCCTGAATTTTCTGCGCCTTAAGTTCCTCTATCCGGTGCAAAAGCTCCTCAATTTTCTGCTTCATTGCTCAATATACTTTTAAAATTCTTATCTCAATTCCCCGCTTCCCGACAACACATCCACCTCTCGCAATAACTCAAAATGGGCAAAAATATTTTGTCGGGAAGCAGATGCAAATGTACATATTTTTTAGCTTTCTACACTCCCCAATCCACTGCTTCTCTGCTCACAGGCATTGTCATACACCTTGCTCCGCCACCACCTCGAGGAAGTTCGCTACCCTCAATGGTAATTACACAACGTTTATCCTGCGGAATAGCTGTTTTTCCGTAAACGACATCCCATGCAGGAATAATTTCAAAGCCATGCTTGGATAACTCCTCCAAAGTGTGTATGTTGCGGGCATAAGAGAGTACTTTGCCGGGCGCAAACGCAAAGAAATTGGCACCACTATGCCACTGCTCCCTCTCCTGATTCCACTCGTCTGCATTGCCACCGCAGGTTACCGGCTCTAACTCCATTCCCAACTTCTTGAGGGCATGAAGTATTGTAGGTACAGATTTTATCTTGGTAACCTTACCGTTATCTATTGTTATATGCACGGTCTGATACTGGTTATCGCCAAGAATAAGAGGCTCAAAGACCATACATTTGTCTTTATCCAACATGGTGAAGACCATATCCAAATGGATAAATGACTCGGGCGAATGAGGTAACTGCTGTACTATCACATGTTTGCGCCCCTCCCTCTTGTCTTTG
This sequence comes from uncultured Bacteroidales bacterium, assembly GCA_934717185.1. Taxonomy (GTDB): domain Bacteria; phylum Bacteroidota; class Bacteroidia; order Bacteroidales; family UBA932; genus Egerieousia. The sequence continues at coordinate 2,022 of CAKUYQ010000051.1, forward strand.
CAAAGTCTGTTGATATGCATATCTATACCCTGCGAAGAGGTTCTGTTGCCATTTCCTATAAGCAAAATATCATCCCGCGCAATCAGAATGTCTCCCCCCTCCATAAAAATCTCCTTGTTACCGGGGTCAAAATCGTGCGCATTTATAACATCGGCCGCAAATGCACCTGAGTGTCTAAAGATAGCCTCCATGATAAGAGATTCCCTCATCCTCACCTTATTGGCCATTCTGCACACCAACGCATAATTTCCAATGGTAACAGAGGCATCCCTCGTAAAATAAAAGTTATACAAAGGATACAGGGCATAATACTCATCCTTAAGATATGCCGTAAGGGTGTTTACCTTTGCAGGAAGTCCCTCAATAAGAACCGTTGCCAACTCTTTAGACGACATCTCCATAAGAGAATCATAGTAAGCCGTTGCATTCTCCGATATACATATCTTTCCTATCAACACGCTTCTGTACCTCTCATTCTCCAAGACCCTCTCCAACAGCTCCTTTACAAAAAAGGTCTTTGTTACCCTGGAAAGCACCCCACGCAACTGTTCATACTCTTTCTGAGCTATAGACAGATTCAAAATATCACTGTACAAGGCCCTCTGAGCCGTTTCGGGTGTCATATTCTCCACCTCCGCGCCGGGGTTGTGCAGAATCACCCCCTTCAATTTTCCTATTTCACTCTGTACATTCAGTTCCAATACATTATCCATAAATCAATTTAATTACTTATTAATATTTACCCCTCTTTGCACTCTCCTCTATTGGTACTTGTTCAATTCATTCACCGTTAAATCTGTAATGATATTCTTAAAAGCAACCTCATCTCTTGGGCAGATCATAAGGACATCATCTGTCTCAACCACCATAAAACCGCTTAATCCTTTGACAACAACAAGTTTTTCCCTCTCCTTTGATACAATGATACTGTTGTTTGTCCTGTCTATCAGCGAATCACCTGCAACCTTAACCATATTCCCTTTCCCATCTTTTCCACTTTGAGCATAAAGACTCTCCCACGTGCCAAGATCGCTCCACCCGAACGAAGCCTCAAAAACCCAAGACTTGTCTGTCTTCTCCATAACGCCATAGTCTATTGATATACCGTTACACGACTCGTATATTCCCTTTATATAATCCTGCTCATTGATAGTATAATATGCAAACATACCGTCTTTAAAAGAGATAGCAATCTCAGGAAGATACCTCTCCAACTCGCTCATGATTGTCTTAAGGTTCCATACAAAAATTCCCGAATTCCACAAAAACTCTCCACTGTTAACAAGCACTTTTGCCAACTCCTTATTAGGCTTCTCTGTAAAAGTCTTTACATTATAGACCTTTTGTCCGTTAATCTCCTTAACCCGTAACTTGTTGGCTTGAATATAGCCATATCCGGTTTCCGGGCGTGTAGGCTGAATCCCCAATGTAAGAAGCTCATCATTAGCAGATGCATACTCCAAAGCTGTAGAGATAGTATTAAGAAAAATATCTTCGTTCAATATAAGATGATCGCTTGGTGCCACAACAACCGTTGCATTAGGATTCTTCTTGGCCAACTTATATGTAGCATACGCTATACATGGTGCCGTGTTCCTTCTGTGCGGCTCCAAAAGAAGATTATCATCTTGTATCATTGGAAGTTGCTCCTTTACTAAATCCCTGTAAATCTCAGATGTGACCACAATTATATTTTCAGCCGGGACTATCTTGGAAAATCGATTGAACGTCTGCTGTAAAAAAGAGCATCCCACACCCAAAATATCCAAAAACTGTTTGGGCACGGCATTTCTGCTAATAGGCCAAAAACGACTGCCAATCCCGCCGGCCATTATAATACAATACCTGTTTTGCTTTATATCACTCATATTTGGTAATATTTAATTTTCTTCCCGACAAAAATCACCACAAAGGGGTGTAAGCGTTCTCAAAGAATTCAACTGTAAAGGTACCTGCACAACCAACCACCGATGCGACATCAAAACTCACTTCAAAATCTGAACCCATCCCTGTCCTGTATAGGAACAAATACCAATCCCTGCTGTTCAAAAAAAAGTTTGCCGCATCTATAATTCTGCCTCTCTTAACATTGTCAACCTTTCGGTAGGGTTCTGTCAATTCATTACAACTTAAAGACTTCACCTCAACAAAGTGAACAGTATTGTCTTTAACGGCAATAATGTCTATCTCCAAATGTCTGCATCTCCAGTTTTTTGCAACAACCTCATACCCGTTGCATGCAAGAAAACCGGCAATCATTTTTTCACCTCTATCTCCCAAAACCTTACTTTCACCACCTCTTTTTCTCATCTGCCCCATTATTTGCCTAAAGGTAATACTTTTTAAACAGCTGTCAAAATAAAACAGAATTTTAATTACACTTTTTAATCAAAAATAAAAAAACCGCTCACTTTATTAAGCAAGCGATTCCGTATAAAGTATTCTTATGCCCTGCTATCTTTATTATGTATAGCACGCAGGCATTTTGTCAATAACGCACTTAAGCCAATTCAAGCAGAATATAATTCTTAGGAAGTTTATCACCCGGCTTAACATTAATACTACGAACAGTACCATCCACAGGCGCAACAACAATATTATGCATCTTCATAGCCTCATATATCATAAGAGGATCCCCCCTCTTTACACTGTCTCCAACTTTTACATCAATGGAGATAACAGAGCCTGGAATTATAGAGAGCACCTCCTTTGGATTTGGAGCAACCCATCGCTTGCGCTCAGTATATCTATATGTTGGCAAAGTATTGTACTTTTCGCCATTCTCCGTAAGCTGAATCTCTATATACTCTTTATTTTTCTCTTCCATAACACTATATTTTAAAATGGTGGAAGCCCATGCTTCTTAGCAGGACCCGAGACAGTTTTGTTGGCGCTAACCTCCAAAGCATTCAAAACAGCCCTGCGTGTTTCGGAAGGGACTATTACAGAATCAACATACCCCTTTCCGGCAGCTACGTATGGATTTGCAAATTTCTCCTTATACTCCTCAACCTTAATCTTTCTCATCTCATTAGGATCTTCCGCCTCGTTAATCTCTTTTCTAAATATAATATTGGCGGCCCCCTCAGGTCCCATTACCGCAATCTCCGCCGTTGGCCATGCAAACACAAAATCTGCTCTCATATGTCTCGAATTCATTGCAATATAGCCACCACCGTATGCCTTTCTCATTATAACTGTAATTTTAGGTACAGTAGCTTCTGAATATGCATACAGCAGCTTTGCACCATGGCGTATAACACCTGCATGCTCCTGGTCTATACCCGGAAGATACCCTGGCATATCCTCTAATGTTACAATAGGGATATTAAATGCATCGCAGTAACGGATAAACCTTGCCGCCTTGTCAGATGAATCACAATCCAAAACACCGGCTAAATACAACGGCTGGTTAGCAACAAAGCCAACGGTCTTGCCACCCATACGACCAAAACCTATGACAATATTCTTGGCCCATTTTTCCTGTATCTCTATAAAATCGGAATTATCTGCAAGAGCCTTTATAACCTCCCTCACATCGTATGGTTTGGTTGGATCCACCGGAACAATCTCCTCTAATTTATACTTTTCAAGAGGCTCTTTAACCTCAACAGCACTACCCTTTTCGGAGTTATTGTAAGGGATGTATGACAATAGCTTTCGAATCTGTGCAAAACATTCTTTCTCGCTCTCTGCAAAAAAGTGAGCATTACCGGTAACCTCACAATGAACCCTTGCACCTCCCAAAGATTCCATATCTATCTCCTCGCCCAATACAGACTTAATAACCTCCGGCCCGGTAATAAACATCTTGGAGACCTTATCTACCACAAAGACGTAATCCGTTAACGCTGGTGAATATACCGCCCCACCTGCACATGGGCCAAGGATAACAGAGATTTGAGGTATAACACCGCTTGCCTGTGTATTTCTGTAGAAGATCTCTCCATAACCGGCCAAGGCGTTGACGCCCTCCTGAATACGCGCTCCACCTGAATCGTTTATGCCAATAAGCGGCATCCTCATCTTAAGCGCATAGTCCATAATCTTTGTTATCTTCTGCGCATGCATATATCCCAAAGAACCTCCGGCAACCGTAAAATCCTGCGCATATATTGCAACAGGTTTTCCGTTAATCTTTCCCGTACCTATAACAACGCCATCTCCGGGAAGCACCTTTTTATCCATTCCAAAATCCTTTGCAGCATGCTCTATAAAGAGATCATACTCATAAAATGAACCCTCATCAAGGATCTGGTTTATCCTCTCCCTTGCAGGAAGCTTTCCCATGGCAATCTGTTTCTCAACAGCCTTCTCTCCGCCACCCTGCATAGCCTTCTGCCTCCTCTCCTGCAACTCAGAAATTTTCTTGTCTAACTGATTCATATCATCTTATATTTAATTTATGAGGTACAAAAATAGCATAATTCTTTTATTAACAAAGGGTAACCTTTTACTATATCACCAATTACCATTTATATTTTTCTAAAAACAGCTAAAGAATTAAATTAGTTTTTTCAAAAATGGTTACATTTGTGAGATTAACAATAAAAAACAGTTTTTAATTTTATAATTAACGTTATTTGTTAGTATTGTTGAATTTTTGTAAAAATTAATCAAAAGAATAATTTATATGGCAATAACTTTTAAAGACAGGCACATAGGGCCAAGAGACAACGACATTAAAGAGATGCTCGGTATTCTTGGGCTTGACAGCTTGGACGAATTAGCACAGAAGACAGTTCCTCAGAATGTACTACTAAAGGAGGATATAAAGCTCTCTGCTCCAATAAGCGAGAACTCCTACCTTGCACACTTAAAAGAGATGGTTTCAAAGAACAAGAACTTCCGTTCACTTATAGGAATGGGATTCTATGGCACAGGCATCCTCCCTGTAATAGTAAGGAACATCTTTGAGAACCCTGTATGGTACACATCATACACACCTTACCAGGCAGAGATTTCGCAGGGTCGTTTGGAGGCTCTTTTGGTTTTCCAGACCGTTATAAGCGAACTTACCGGATTTCCTCTCTCAAACTGTTCAATGTTGGATGATGCCCAGGCAGCAGCAGAGGCAATGAGAATGATGTATGAGCTTCGCAGCCGCGCAATGGTAAAAGAGGGCAGAAACGTGATATTTGTAGACAACAATATATTCCCGCAGGTACTCTCTGTACTTAAGACAAGAGCCAAAGGTCTTGGAATAGAGATAGAGACAGGGGATTATGCAACATACGAGTTTGGTCCTAAATGTTACGGAGCAATGGTACAATACCCTGCAGCAAACGGAGAGGTAAGAGACTACGCCCAATTCTGCGAGAAAGCGCATGTAGCAGGATGCCTTGTAACAGCATATTGCGACCTTCTTTCTCTTGCAGTTCTAAAGGAGCCTGCAGCATGGGGAGCAGACGTTGCAGTAGGTTCTGCACAGAGGTTTGGTCTTCCAATGGGATTCGGCGGACCTACAGCAGGCTACATGGCAACCAAAGATACCTACAAGAGAAATATTCCGGGCCGTATCATAGGAATATCTGTAGACAGATTGGGAAAAGAGGGGCTTAGACTTGCACTCCAGACACGCGAACAGCACATTAAGAGGGAGAAAGCAACCTCAAACGTATGTACCGCAACAGCCCTTATGGCATCAATGAGCGGAATGTACGCAGTCTACCACGGTCCGCAAGGGATAAAGGATATAGCAGAAAGAACATCAAACTATGCTCATTCAATTGCCAACTTCCTTAGAAATGCCGGGTACGTTCTTAGCACAGACAAATTCTTTGACACCATAGAGATCTGCGGACAGCTGAAAGAGGGAGAGCAGCAGCCTTTGGATATTGCCAAGATTCAGGCAAAAGCAGAGGCGGCAGGAATCAATTTCTATTATCTTCCAAACAAAGTACGCATAAGTTTGGACGAACTTACAGACTGCAACGAGGCTGCCAAAGTACTTGCAGTATTTGAGACAGCCCCTTCTTGTGGATGCAACTGCAACGAGGCTGCAGAGGAGAACTTTATGAAGAGGGAGAGTGCATATCTGCAGCAGAAAGTTTTCAATAGCTACCACTCGGAAACAGAGATGATGAGATACCTTAAGAAATTGGAAAGAAAGGATATATCACTTACTCACTCAATGATTCCGCTCGGTTCATGCACAATGAAACTCAATGCCGCAGTTGAGATGTTGCCTCTAAGTTGGAGCGAACTTACCAACGTTCACCCTCTTGCCCCTGCAAATCAGGTGGAGGGATATACCCAACTGTTAGATGAACTCTCTAAAGACCTTTGCACCATTACAGGATTTGACGCATGCTGTCTGCAGCCTAACTCAGGAGCAGCCGGAGAGTACGCCAGTCTGCTTACAATAAGAAGATGGCATGAGGCAAACGGTGGCAAAGAGAGAAACATAATGCTTATCCCAACATCTGCACATGGAACCAACCCTGCATCTGCAGCAATGGCAGGATTCGAGATTGTGCTGGTAGGGTGTGACGACCACGGAAACGTTATAGTAAGCGAGCTTAAAGAGAAGGCAGAGGCAAACAAGGATCATCTTGCAGGATTGATGATTACATACCCTTCAACCCACGGTATCTTTGAGGCCGAGATTAAGGAGATTGTAGACACAATACATAAATTTGGCGGAAAGGTGTTTATGGATGGTGCCAACATGAACGGTCAGATTGGGCTTACCAATCCCGGTTTCATTGGAGCAGATATCTGCCACCTTAACCTCCACAAATCATTTGCAATGCCTCACGGCGGCGGTGGCCCGGGAGCAGGCCCTATCTGCTGCACAGCAGCCCTTGCTCCATATATGCCGGGCAACCCTATGAACCCGGGTGATGGCGCTGTAAGTGCAGGCTTGCACGGCAATGCAATGCTTGCCCCTATAACCCACGCATATATCAAACTGCTTGGAGCAGAAGGATTGAAGAAATCTACACAGGTTGCAATACTCAATGCCAACTATATGGCACATCAGTTTGCACCTGAGTACTCTATCCTTTACAGGGGCGAGAAAGGTTTTGTAGGTCACGAGTGTATTGTAGACTGCCGCAACTTCAAGAGCGAGTTTGGCGTAGATGCAACAGATCTTGCAAAACGTCTTATGGACTACGGCTTCCATGCCCCAACACTTTCATTCCCTGTTCATGAGACCCTTATGATAGAACCTACAGAGTCTGAGAGTAAAGAGGAGTTAGACAGGTTTGTTGAGACCATGAAGCAGATTAAGAAAGAGTGTGATATGATTAAATCCGGCGAATACGATGCCGAAGATAATCCTATAAAGAACTCTCCTCACCCTGCAGATGAGGTTTGCGCAGACGAGTGGAACCACAAATATAGCAGAAGTGTTGCAGCATTCCCGCTTGAGTGGTTGCATGAGAACAAGTTCTGGCCTGCCACAAGCAGAATTGACAACGGCTATGGCGACCGCAACCTTGTAGCAAAATGTAAATAAATAACGAGGTTGGCAAATAAATAAGTTTTAGCTAACCATATCAAAATAACAGAGGACGGCCTTTCTCAAATATGGCCGTCCTCTTTGCTGCTACCAAAAAAGTAGACACTGACAGGTGAAAAAAGATAGAGAGTTGTATCTTTGGGAAGCGGTTATCCTC
>CAKUYQ010000052.1 GCA_934717185.1 uncultured Bacteroidales bacterium
TATACATATATATGTAATCCTCAGTCCAATGGATATGTAGACCTTTATAATAAGAACAACAAGTGGGTAGATACCTGTCCTAAATATAAGGACACAGGAAAGTATTTGGAATTTGGAGTAAATACATTAGAATATGACAGGAATATGAAGAATGTGATACAATCTGTTATATACAATGCTTTTACAACAGAACAGATAAAAATGCTTAGAGGGTACAGGCTTGCGGCAATAATGAGTTTAAACAGCGAAACGGGGAAATTAGAGGAGGTCTATTTTAGTTTCTATCACAGAGATTCTTACGCTAAGATACCAGTATCTGTTTTCAGAAAAATGGAATTGGAACTAAAAGAAAAGGTAAGATTTCAACCCACAGAAGAGGGTAAGAAGCTAGACTACATCTACTATGCTCCTAATTTTAGGCCATAGGTAGATATTATTTTCTATCAAAATATTTTGAATTAATGTAATGGTATAGCGCAGAGCTGTTGACTGTTGTTTTATACCATAATTTAGTGGGCTGAGAAGTTTATAGCGTTGGCGTTGGCATTGGCTTTGGCCTTAATTGAGTTTATAGTTGAGAGTTTATAGTGTATAGAAGGGTAAAGAGGGTATAGAGAGTATAGAGAGTATAGAGAGTATAGAGAGTATAGAGGGTAAAGAGGGTAAAGAGGGTAAGGAAAGCTAACGCCAACGCCAATGCTAAAGCTGATAAGCTAATTAACTGACTATAAACCTTTTCTGTAAGCCAAATGAGCAAAGACAAACTTGTTTGAGCTTTGCCATAGAGAGGAAAAGCTGCGCGAAAGCGAACAATACACTATATACTATAAACTAAATCAGCCAACGCTTTTCTCTATCGTTGAGACTACTTTCTGTGTGGCGCCTATATTAGACAAAACATAGTTTTTGCAGACAGCACCTTTTTCTGCTATTACAGATCTGTTGTTCACAAATTTATTTGTAATGTCGTACAGGCCGGAGCAGTTCTCTATGCTTGTTGCGCCGCCAAGAGCAATGAGGTCTCTCGCCTCTTTGAATTTTTTGTAATTTGGACCAAATATTATTGGCATTCCGTATGTTGCAGCCTCTAAAATGTTGTGGATGCCAACCCCGAAACCACCGCCGATATAGGCAACATGACCATACTTGTATACAGATGACAGTATGCCTATGCAGTCTATTATGAGCACCCTGCTACGGGATAGCTGTTTGCAGATAGCCTCCCTCTCTTCACTTCCCTCGGCAGAGTTCACAAAATGCTCGTTAAGTTGTGTGTATCTGACAGGGTTGTATATAGAAAAGGTACGCTCTATTGTCGCTATATGGTCTTTTCCTATCTCATGCGGGGCAAGGACGAGCCTTATCTTTGAGAAGTTTTCGAGAATGCGTGCAATCAAAGCCTCATCGGGCGGCCAGCTGCTGCCGGCTACAAGTATAAGACTATTTGTAGTCTTGGCTGTTGGAACAGCTTGGGCAGCAGGAGTAATACCGGCAGAAGAGGATGGCATACCCACCCTTACAAAAGCGTCTACAAGTGGCAGATTCTTTGAGCTTTGGGTAATCTTGTAAACGCGGTCGAACCGGGTGTCTCCACTAATTGTAACATTCTCCTTTATACCCACTTCGGCCAAAAGCGCTGCAGAATTTTCATCCTGTACAAAGAGATGGCTATAAGTCCCTAACATCTTTCTGAACAGAGAACCGTACCATTTGAAAAACGGTTGGCTCCGGCGGAATATTGCAGATACGATATAAACCTCTGTACCAAATCTCTTTAAGGCTGTAAGGTAGTTGTACCAGAACTCATACTTTATGAAGATAGCTTTTTGGGGCTTTACAGCCTCAACAAAGCGGCGCGCATTGCGGGCCGTATCTATTGGGAGGTAGAAAACCCAATCTGCCATATCATAGTTCTTTCTAAGCTCATATCCACTTGGAGAAAAGAATGTTAGCAGAATCTTGTATTGTGGTGCGTTGGTTTTATACCACTCTATGATAGGGCGAGCCTGCTCAAATTCGCCAACGGACGACGCATGAAACCATACTATTGGGGCATCTGATTTTACTGTCTGTACAATGCGTGCAAGCAACCCCTTTCTGCCTTTGCAGAAAAGCTTTGCCTTATCATTAAAGGGGGCTGCAATCTTGGTTGCAAACGAATACCCTCTTATCCCTATGTCATACAGTAAATTCAAAATGCAGAGCATTAGCCGTTAAAACATGCGAATTTAGTAATTATTTAATGAATAAAAAAATGTGTAACTTGCGGTGTTTTTACAAGACCTTCCTAAGGTCTGCTACAAGAGGAGATTTATGGGTGTTAAAAAAAATTTAGAACTTATAGGACAGTATTGGCTGCTTATGGAGAGGGTGTTTACCAAACCGGAGAAGTGGAGTATCTTTAGAAAGCAGTATGTCATAGAGGCATATAAACTTATAATAGATTCACTTCCAATAGTTTCAATCATCTCTATATTCATAGGGGCGGTAATTGTGTTGCAGACTGCATACAATTTGGAGAATCCGTTCATTCCAAAGATGTATGTAGGATATATGGCGCGTGAAAGTTTGGTGTTGGAGTTCTGTTCTACCATGGTTGCGCTTATTTTAGCAGGCAAGATAGGCTCAAACATTGCATCTGAGATAGGAAGTATGCGTATAACAGAGCAGATAGATGCAATGGAGATTATGGGTGTGAACTCGGCCAACTATCTTATCCTTCCAAAGATAGCCTCTGCTACCACTCTAAGTCCGTTTGTAATGTTGGCAAGTTTTATGATAGGTCTGCTTGGCGGCGCACTTATTGTTATATTTACAGGGGTCATTAATCTTGGCCAGTACATAGATGGTATACAGTTTGCCTTTAAACCATATTATGTCTACTACAGTATGACAAAGATGGCCGTTTTTGCATTTATTATAACCTCAGTATCCTCTTTTTACGGATACTATGCAAAGGGCGGCTCGCTTGGAGTTGGACGTTCAAGCACAAAGGCAATTGTAATAAGCAGCGGGCTTATTTTGGTGTTTAACCTGCTTATAACCAAGATAATGTTGTAAATAGGAGAGAAAGATATGATAGAAGCCAAGCATTTGTACAAGGAGTTTGACGGAAAGGATGTATTAAAGGATATAAGTGTAACCTACAAGCCGGGGGAATGTTCTCTTATCATTGGCGCCAGCGGCAGTGGAAAGACAGTGCTGCTTAAAAATTTGGTAGGTCTTTTTATTCCCGACAAAGGAGATATTCTATACGATGGCAAATCTTTCATAAAGATGAATGCCGCAGAGAAAAAGAGGTTGAGACAGGAGATGGGGATGCTGTTTCAGGGAAGCGCCCTGTTTGATTTTGCCACTGTTGAGGAGAATATAATGTTCCCTATGGATTTCTTTACAGATTGGTCCAAAGAGCAGAAGTTAGAGAGAGTCAACTTCTGCCTTAAAAGGGTGAATCTTGAAAATGCCAACAAAAAGATGCCATCTGAACTTAGTGGTGGAATGCAAAAACGAGTTGGAATAGCAAGAGCAATAGCGCTTAATCCAAAATATCTGTTCTGCGATGAACCAAACTCGGGGTTGGATCCAACAACATCCATTGTAATAGACAGACTTATAAAGGAGATAACACAGGAGTATAAAATCACTACGGTGGTAAACACTCACGATATGAACTCTGTTATGGAGATTGGAGACAATGTGGTTTTCATTTACAAAGGGGAGAAAAAGTGGGAGGGTAACAACAGAGAGATTCTTTCATCTGAGTGTAAGGAACTCAACGATTTTGTGTTTGCATCCAATATGGCGAAGCAGCTTAAACAGTTTATGGACAAATAGAGGGATATTATAATGAAGAATATTTTAAGAACTATTGTCACGGCAATTTTTACAGGATTTTTTACAATAGTTGCCAATGCGCAGAACGAATATTATTTAGAGGGGCTAAAGTATTTTAACCTTAACGAATATACTGCAGCAAAAGCTCAGTTTATAAAGGCTTTGGAGGTAGATTCAACGGCAAAGAACGATGCCGCATTCTATTACCTTGCAAGAATTGCTATGACGGAGAGGTCATACGACAATGCAGAGAAACTGCTCCTCAGAGCTATAGAGAAAGATTCTGTAAACACAACATACAAGGAGACATTGGCACAGATTTATCTTGCCAAGGACAACCTTGCAATGACCATAGAGATATACGACAAATTGGTAAAGGCCAATCCTAAAAAGATAAACTACTATTATACTTTAGCGGAGCTGTATATTGCGGCGAAGGACCTGCCTGCGGCAACAAGGCTCATAGAGAGGATAGAGCAGGTGCAGGGAAGAAACGAATCAACAGCATCGTTGAGATTCAAAATCTTTAGGATGGAGGATAACTGGGACGGAGCGGTTGAGTACTTTACAAAATTTGACAAGGAACAGCAGTCTGTCAATGTTGAAACTCTGCTTGGAGACCTCTATCTTGAACGATATAAAGATACCCTTGCGATGGAGTACTATGAAAAAGCGTTATCCCATCAGAAGAACTATATGCCTGCAATTTACGGTAAGTCTGAGGTATATAGAGTAAGAAGGGATTATCCCAACTTCTTTAAAACGGTGAAGGTCGTTATGGCAGATGATATAATGAATCCGCAAGGGAAGGTTGCGTATGTAAGGAATATTTTGCAGATCCCCGGGGTTATGACAGCCTATCCAAAGGAGATGGACAGCCTTATAACAACACTCAGAACAGCCTATCCGGCAGATACTCTTGTAAAACAGTTGGCCGTAGGGTATTATCTGCAGGGGGAAAGAAAACATGATGCTGCACAGGTTATTAGGGACTACACGCTTAGTAACCCGTCTCCGCAGCAGCTTACAGAGTATATAAGTTTTCTGCTCTATGTTGAGGATTACAAGCCGCTTGAGAAGCTGCTTACCGGAAAAGAGTGCGATACGCTTGTAAATCATCTTGAGTCTGTGAACCTTACGGACAGGTTAGACATCCTTGCTTTTGTATACTTTAAAGAGGAAAGGTATAAGGAATCGATAGATACTTACAAAAAGTTGGAGAAGGAGGCTGTAGCTGGGAAAGACAAGGATATGTTGCTAAAGACATATTCGCTTCTTGGAGATCTTAGCCATTTGGTGGGGGATGTTCCCGGAGCGTTCTCGTACTATAAAAAGGCGCTTAAGATTAACCCCAATGAGGTTTCGGTGCTTAACAATTATGCTTATTACCTCTCTTTACAGAAAAAGGATTTAAAGCGTGCATACGCTATGAGCAAGAAGACAATAGAGGCCGAACCGGACAATCCTACATACTTGGATACTTTTGGCTGGATACTGTTTCTTATGGATAAGCCTATTGAGGCAAAATCTACATTCAAGCATGCAATGCTTTACGGGGGGAAAGAGAGCGCTGCTGTTTTAGACCATTATGCAGAGGTACTTTACGCGTTAAAGGAGTATGATCTTGCCTTTATATATTGGAACCAGGCAAAAGCTATTGATACAGATAATGAGATGGATCTTGAACAAAAGATAAAAGAGCGCAGAGAGGCGGTCAAATAATCCAAGTGGGTATAACTGAGACAGATGAAAGGATCCAAAATATTGTTGTTGAGCATTGCCCTGTTTTTTTCTGCGGTTTTTTATTGCGGAAATGAGGGATTGTCTGCCCAAAACAGACAGGCGGATGACTATAAAAAGGCCATAGATGCGCATAAACAGAGGATAGAGGCAATAGAGTCAGACATAGATTTTTTGGACAGGCAGATCTTGGAAACCAATAAAAAGCATAGCAATACGGTTAACGGATTGGTGCTACTCAGAAAAAAGATACAGACAAGAAACAATCTTATAGCGGAGATTGGCGAAACCCTTAAACAGCAGAGGGCGGAGTATAAAAAAGTATTGGAGAACAGCAACTCATTAAAACGTACTTTGGACACCTTGGAGGCTCATCACAAAAAGCTGCTGCTCAATGCCTATAAAAATAGAGATTCCCGCACCTGGTTTATGTATATTATTGCAAGCAAGAATATAGAGCAGGGCTATAGAAGGTGGGTTTATCTAAAAAATTTCTCGGAAAAGATAAACCGGCAGGGGCTTAAGATTATGGGAATGCGCGAACAGCTGAGCCGTGAGATGGAGAGGCTTGCTTTGCTGAGCAATGAAACCCGGAATTCGCTTGACAAGCTCAACGCAGAAAGGAGCAGTCTTAAGAGGGAGGAGGTTTCTCTAAACAACTCTGCAAAAAAACTTTCCCGGCAGCAGAGCAAGCTGAAAAGAGAACTTGCTCAAAAGAGAGCAGAATCGCAAAGACTTAACAGAGAGGTTGAAAAGTTGATTACTGCCGCCATAAAGGCTGCGGGGGGCGATGACCAAAAGAATAGTTTGTCGGGAAGCAAAAAAGGATTGGACGAAACAGATGTAAAGCTCTCTGCAGAGTTTGGAGATAATAAAGGGAAACTGCCGTGGCCTGTATCGCAAGGTGTTATAATAGAGCAGTTTGGAGAGCATCCGCACCCTACACTCAAGAATGTGAAACTTCCGTTCAACAACGGAGTTAATATATCCACAACGGCTGCTGCGCAGGTAAAGACAGTGTTCAATGGGGTTGTAAAGCAGGTTATAATTATTCCAGGTTATAATCACTGCGTGCTTGTTCAGCATGGTAAGTATTTTACATTCTACTGCAAATTGAGCAGGGTGAGTGTTAAGCAGGGTACAAGATTAGACAGAGGCGATGTGATTGGTACTCTTGAGGTTAAGGATAATACCTCAGTGCTTCATTTTGAACTGTGGAACGGAACGACAAAACAGAATCCCGAGTTGTGGCTTAAGAGATAACAATTACGTTAAGAGTTTTTTGGCTCATTTTAGGCAACTTGCGGCTAATTGACGGCTTCAGTTTATAGGTAGCTTTGTATATGAATTGATTATTATTTGGTATTATGGATAAGGTTAATGTATATTGCAAAAACACAGACAGTTATTATGAAATAAAAGTTGGTACAACTGTATTGGATCTTTTAAGACAGACAGGTTACAATCCTAAGCGCAGGGTTTTGGCGGCATATATAGATAATCAGTTAAAAGAACTTGATTATCAAATTTTCAGGGCGCATACAGTTACTTTTTTGGATATAACAGACGGGGACGGCAGACGCACATATATCCGCTCGTTGAGTCTTGTTTTGCAAAAGGCTGTACATGATCTTTTCCCACAGTACTCTCTCATATTGGACTACAATCTTCCGCAGGGGCTTTATGGGGAGCTGAGAGAGAAGGAGACGGGGTATATAGCCGGCAAGAGTGAAATTATTAAGACCATTTCCGCAACATCCGATATGGTGGCGGAGCTGAAACAACGGATGAAGGAGATTATTGCAGCAGACCTGCGTATAGTCAAGAGCAAGGTTACCAATGAAGATGCCATAAAGATTTTTGAGGAGCACTGCCAGTTTGAAAAGGCCATGCTGTTTAAAAGCCTCGGTCTCTTCTTTGTCTCAATCTACACCTTAGACGGCTATTCAGATACCTTCTTTGGACCTATGCTCTACTCTACAGGGTATATTGAACAGTTTAACCTTGTGCATTTTAAGGAGGGTTTCTGCCTGCAGTTCCCGGGAGAGCAACCCCCTTATACGCTTCCCGACGAAGTCTTCTCTGCCAATGTGCAGGGGGTGGAGCTTCCGCCATGCTTTAGCGGTATATCAGAAGAGGAGAGAGAACATATTGAAAAGTATGCCCGTGAGAACGAAAAGCTGCACGATGTCTTTAAGGAGAACTCACACTGGTGCCAGATTATGGGGGTGAGAGATATAGGCACTGTAAATGCCGCAATACAAAGAGGTTACGGAAAAAATATAATACAGGTTAGTGAGGCTCTGCATGAAAGGAAATATGCACATATAGCAGATACCATCTACAGAAAGCGGGAGAATGTAAAACTTGTACTTATTGCAGGCCCGTCGAGCAGCGGAAAGACAACAACATCTATGCGTGTAGCCTTGCAACTTAAGGTAGTGGGGCTTAATCCGGTAGTGCTTGGAATGGATGACTATTTTGTAGACAGGGAGCACACTCCAAAGGATGAGAACGGCAACTACGATTTTGAATCTGTATATGCCTTGGATATACCGTTCCTCAACAAACAGCTCAAACAGCTCTTCAGCGGTGAAGAGATTGAACTGCCGAAATTTAATTTTGAGACAGGACGCAGGGAGTTTCATGGGAAAAAGATAAAGATGGGTCCTTCCGATATCCTTGTAATGGAGGGGATTCATGGTCTTAATCCTCTGCTTACCGCAGATATTCCAAACGAGAACAAGTTCAAGATCTATGCGTCTGCTCTTACATCGCTGTCAATAGATGAGAACAACAGCATCTCCACAACTGATAACCGACTCATACGCCGTATGGTAAGAGACAACAACTTTAGAGGTATAAAGGCAGAGGAGACATTAGGCCGCTGGCAGAGTGTTAGAAACGGAGAGTACAAGAACATATTCCCTTTCCAGGAGAATGCAGATATAATGTTCAACTCAACGCTCATTTATGAGTTGCCAATGTTAAAGTATTATGCAGAACCTCTGTTAAGAAGAATCTGCCCGTCATCACCAAACTATGCAACGGCATTGAGGTTGCTTAAGTTCTTGTCTTACATAATAGAGCTTAACCCGCAGGAGATTGCAACCATCCCTCCAACATCTGTCATGAGAGAGTTTATTGGCGGCAGCTCCTTTACATATTAGATTATTTTACCGTTGTAATATCTATGTGTAATGCATCATTAAATAAATAAAAAGTATTACTTTTGTATATTATATGATAGGTTGATTATATAAAAGACAAAGTCACCAACATAGTCGCTTTGCACCTTAAATTGATGTAGTAATGGCAAAGAATACAATGGGAACCAAGCTGCCACGAAAATTGGGGCAGAAGATGCAGATTGTAGGTGAGCAGATTAAGTTGGCTCGCTTACGTCGGAATCTGAGTGTGGCTCAGGTTGCTGAGCGTGCTACCTGTTCACCGCTTACTGTGTCCCGAATAGAAAAAGGAATTCCTACTGTTGCAATAGGAATCTATCTACGTGTTTTGTACGCATTGCAACTTGACGATGATATTCTACTACTTGCCAAAGAAGATAAAATGGGAAAAGCTTTGCAAGATTTGAGTTTGAAAACAAGAGAACGTGCATCCAAGAAAGA
>CAKUYQ010000053.1 GCA_934717185.1 uncultured Bacteroidales bacterium
GTGCTTCGCTTGAACTCTTGAAAAGGAAAATGGTCTTCTGTAACATGGGCTTCAACTAAATTGCGGAAGAACCACCATTCTCAGGGAAGGTCAAGATTTTCTTTATTTTTCTCAAAAAATATAAAAATAATGATGTGTGGTGTGCAGTTTGAATTATTTTTGGTAATTTTGTACACCAAAATGAATAGAATTGTGGATAATACTTTTGCAAATAGATTGCTGAATGCTAGGAAGATTCGTTGTATGTCACAGCGAGAATTATGCAATGTATTGCAGGGACAGGTTTCACCTACTGCAATTGAAAAATACGAGAAGGGTCTTATGATGCCTTCCAGTACCGTATTGATTCTTCTGTCAAAGGCTTTGAATATGAAGCTGGACTATTTCTTCCGCCCATTCACAGTTGCTATTGATACTTCAAAGTTTGAGTTCAGAAGGAGTTCAAGCATGGGTGTAAAGAAGGTTGAGTCTGTAAAATATTTGGTGTGTGCTGAGATTGAAAAGTATCTTGAAATAGAGTCTATTCTTGGTAATTCCACCTCTTTCTCTCTTGACTACAGCAATGTTATCGTTGAAGGAGAGAATGAAGCAAAATTGCTTGCAAAACGCTTAAGAGATGATTTGAAAATCGGATCAGATGCTATTGTGTCTGCTGTTGAACTATTAGAATCTTGCGGGATAAAGATTATTGAAATAGATCATGATGAAAAATTCTCGGGCACTTGCAATACTGCTGGAACGATTCCTGTGATTGTCATCAACAAGAATATGCCTTCTGAGCGAAAACGTATTACGATCTTCCATGAGCTCGGTCATCTTCTTATGCATTGTGCCAAAGGAGTTTCTGAAGAGAAAATGTGCACGATATTTGCCAATGAAGTGTTGATTCCTGCAGATAGATTTATTAGCATCTTGGGTGCTTCTCGCCATGATATTTCTCTCATTGAACTGCAAGCCATTCAACGTGAATACGGTATTTCTATTGATGCACTTATGGCAAAGGCCGCTCAACTTAATATTATTACGCAAAGGAGATATACTTCATATTACAAGAAGAAGAATGCCGTTTCCCAGTTCAAAGAAGCAGTGGATGCAAGCCATTATCCGATGGAACATACCAACAGATTTGAACGACTGGTTTATCGCGCTTTAGCAAGCGAGGTGATTAGTTTCTCAAAAGCGGCCAGTTTACTTGATGTGTCTATCAATGACGTACGCAACACTTTGAATCTAATGTAGTTGCAGCATGGAGATAGTGATCAACGATACAAATATCCTTATTGATCTCTTCAATGCAGGTCTTCTTGATTACTGTAAGCTACTGAACATTGAATTCAGAACGCTTGATTTAATCATGGAAGAAATCACTGTTAAGGAGCAAAAGGATGCTGTTAATAAACTTATTGCAGATGGAGTGCTTACTGTATGTGTCCTGACGGGTGAGCAAATTGCTAAAGTATTCGACAAGATTGCCCTTTACGATGGGAATTGCAATCTATCACCTGAAGACATTTCAGTCATGGTATATGCCATTGACAATAATTGTAGATTGCTCACTGGTGATAAAGCATTAAGAGATAAGGCAACATTAGAGAATGTAACGGTTTCTGGAATACTATATCTTACAGATATGTTGTCTCAAAATGAGATTGTTTCTCCTGCATCTATGATTCAGGCACTTGAACTATTGTTAGAGTCAAACGGCAGATTACCAAAGAAACTTATCCGAGAAAGAATTGAAATCTTACGTTCAATCAATGTTTTAAGATAGTGATTGCTCTTTTTCAAGGAAATCAAAGCATGATGTAATTGAAAATCCCATGGGATATGAATTTTTTTTTTCGTGGATTGGAGTATTGGCAGTGTCTACATTAGTATTTTGGCTACTTTTGTTTTCCTCCCTCAGAGGGGATAAAGTTATATGGATGCGCAATGCAGTGTCATTGTGAAGGTGTATGTAGGGGTAACAAGCCATTTCCCTCTTTTAATAGCATTGTAGTTGTTTATGTCCAAAGGGTTTCTGTGTTTTGCAAATGAGTTTTGGCCAATTGTGTATTTCCCATCAAATGTTATTCTTAACAGATTGGATGGAATGGCTACTGTAGAATAGCGCGTTGCACGTGAGAACGAGTCTCCGGGTCTTAATGTTAATGTATTAGGGAATGAAGAATCATAAGAGTTTGTTTCAATCATTAAGACATAATTACTTTCATTATTTAACACATAATTATACCTAAACTTTCCGCATGTGATTCTTTTCCCGCAACTGCAAAGAATTGTTGCAAATAGTATTATTAAAATCTTCTTCATAACATTACAAAATTTAGCTAATATTTTATGAGGGGCATGATTGGAACTATGTATGCCTGTAATTAGCTTTAGCTAATTATGTTTATTGTTTATAGTTAAGAGTTTAAAGAAGCTAATTTTTCATCTTTACTCTATAAACTATACACTTTCAACTATTAACTTTTATTTGGCCTTAGCTTTTGCCAATTTAATTTTGACAGCCAACGCCAATGCTAATGCCAAAGCCAAAAAAGGCTTACGAAAATTGTTCGATATTTTGCGAATATAATATAAATTTGTACCTTTGTGAAAAGGTTTTGTGATGAATATTGAGTTTGATAAAGAATACCTTAGAGAACTGTATTTTAAAGGCAAGACAAATGATAAAAAGCACCGTTTTCAACCGGATGTAGTACGAGGATACCAAAAAGCTGTGACTATTCTTGCAGCAGCAAAGTGCATTGAGGATTTATTTGCTTATAATTCATTAAATTATGAAGCACTTTTGGGAGATAAAAAAGGTATATCGTCTGTCCGTTGTAACAGAAAATATCGCTTGGAATTTACTATAGTTAATAGTGTAGAGAAGAGTCTGACCATTAAGATATGTAGATTGTTGGAAATAAGTAATCACTATAAGTAAAATGCGCATGAGTAATAAAAAAACATATACGTTAAATGAACTAATACCATCTATTCCAATTCATCCTGGCGAAATCATAAAGGATGAGTTGGAAGCAAGAGGTATTTCGCAACGAAAATTTGCCAATATTATTGCGTGTTCATACTCTGTATTGAATGAGATACTAAATGGCAAACGTCCTGTAACAACAGAGTATGCATTACGTATAGAGGCTGCAACAGGTATTAAGGCATATATGTTGATAAATATGCAGAGTGAATATAATCTTCAGATTGCAAGAGGCAACAACCAATTTATGGCACTACTAAAAAAAATACGTACTTCTGCTGCAATACTTTAAGTAGGTTTTTGCTGTATGGCGGGTTACCCTTTCAAGATAGTTTTCTGCCAATTGAATACTGCCTCTAAAGACTATCTTTCCATCTGGATTGAGTATTATAACTGTAGGAAAACGATCAATTTTAAAAGTGGTGGACAGCTCATCAAAATCTCCGTACAATATAGGAAATGAACAATCACCTATTGTTTCGGATAATTCAGATAACCATTTGAAAATACCATTGTTAGACTCATTTTTTAACTTAAAAAATAGTACAAACACCTTTACTTTGTCATTCCAAATGTATTTGTTATATAGTCGTTGAATCATAGGGAGTTTTCCTATGCAGACTCCACAACCGGTGTAACAGCAGTCAATAACTGTATATACATCCTTCATCTCCTCTATTTTAACAACTGTTCCGTCAACATCTTCAATATGAGGTATATTTTGAATCTGTTCGGAAACAATACCGTTCATATTGCCGTATGAAATATATTGAATCCAATGTACATAAATCCTGTTGAACATAAAGCAAAGCACAATCATGGCCGATACAATTGCAATTTTTGTCTTGACGCCACATTTTAAAAGTAACAAACCGCATAAAATGCCAAGCAAATGCATAATTCCTTCCGGCAAGGAGATAAGAGAGTCTGTCCACCACAATAATCTTGCAGGTACTTGAATAATAAGTATTGTTGAGACAAATACGGTTGCGTACAATTTTGCTCTTTTGCCTTTATAGCCAACATAAAAGATAAATGCAGAATAAAAAATAAATAATACAATTCCCGATAAAACACAGCTATACCCCCGTAGTAATGACAGCAGGCATTCTGCTATGACCGAAACTACTGCGGCAAAAACCACGTTATAAAGAGTGCTTTTTCCAAAAATTTTTACCATAACATTAAAATTTAGTTAATATTTTATGAGGGGCATGATTGGAACTACATATGCCTGTAATTAGCTTTAGCTAATTATGTTTATTGTTTATAGTTAAGAGTTTAAAGAAGTTAATTTTTCATCTTTACGCTATACACTATCAACTATTAACTTTTATTTGGCCTTAGCTTTTGCTAATTAAGTTTATGGTTTATAGTTAGTTAATAAACATAAACCTCCTTGCCTTCTATATACTTTCTATACACTATAAACTCAATAATGGCCAATGCTAATGCCAAAGCCAAAAAAGGCTTACGGAAATGGTTGTTTTAAGTAGAAAATTAGGTCTTGGTGCTGTTGGGGCTGATTGATATCCACTGTCTTATGGCAGTGAATGGGAAATGCGGTGCAATGTACTGAGAATTATTATAATTACAAAGTAATATAACATAAGTCTTTAGAAAGATTTTGTTAAAGGAACTTGAAAGTACGGATTTTAGCATGGAGTGAGATTGTAAGTTGAGTTTTGTCGGGAAGGATTTTCTGTAAATAGCTTGTGGGGATAAATTTTTATCCCTATTTTTGTGGAGTAAATAATAATTGTAATAATATGCCTACATTGTTTGAGTTGTTTGGGATGAGGTTTTTCTTTTATTCTTTGGAGCATTTACCTGTACACGTGCATATAGAGAATGCGGATGGACGTGCTAAGATCTGTGTTGAAACATTAGAGGTGATAGAGAATCGTGGAATAAAACAAAAGGATATTAAAAGGGCTACGCAAATTGTAAAATTGTATCACGATGAAATAATTAATAAATGGCATCAGTACCATGGAGAAGATTAATAATTTATGGTTTGACAAAAATCGCATCTATATTAGAACAGATGCGGATAATGTGTATTCTCAACCTTTGGAAATGTTTCCTGTTTTGCATGATGCAAGTGATGAGGAGAGACTTGATTATAAAATAGGAAGGTTTGGGGATGATATACGTTGGGCATCGCTTGATGAAGATATTCATATTTCTAATTTTACAGAGGATAGTAATAATCTTGATTACGATAATGAGATAGCTCGTATTTTTAAAATGTTTCCGCAGTTGAATGTTTCCGAAATAGCGCGGACTATAGGGATTAATAAGAGTTTGCTTTCAAAGTATATTTATGGGATAAAGAAACCTAGTGAAAAGCGGAGGCGGGAGATTATAGATGCTTTGCATAATCTTGGTCAAGAGCTGATAGCTGTTTGATTCCGGTTGTTTGGCTTGTGGAATGAGTTTGGTTAAGTTTGAAAAGCTTTGGCCTTAGCATTGGCTTTCTATACTTTCTATCTCCTCTTTCCTCTCTTTACCCTAAAAAGACCAACGCTAATGCCAACGCCAACTTGGAAAATGTTCGCTCTCGCGTAGCTTTGTAAAAGCAGGCACTTATTGTGCCACTGCAGCCTCTACTCCTGCACGGAAAGCTTTGATATTTGATTCAACAACATCCTCTCCTTTACGTGCAAAGATGCGTCTTATACCATCTTCAAACTTGGGAATCTCTATATCCAACAGCTTGGCACATGCTCCAAGAAGCACTATATTAGCTCCTTTAGGGTTGCCGGCCTCTTTTGCAAGAGTGTCAACGTCTACCATAATGACGTTCCCTACTTTTTTAAGGTCCTCAAAAATAAGTTCTTTGTCGGGATAATTAGGAATATTTACGTATGGTTCTGTAGAGGTTACTATCCATCCTTTCTTTGACAGATATGGCAAGTACCTTAGCGCCTCCATCGGCTCCAAAGAGATTATAAGGTCTGCACCACCAAGTGCTATAAGGTCTGAGTGTATTGGGGATGACGAGATTCTTAGGTTACTCTGTACGTCACCGCCGCGCTGGCTCATTCCGTGTACCTCTGCCTGCTTGATGTAAAGTCCCTCTTTTATGGCTGCCTCACCAATAACGGTTGCAATGGATAGGATTCCCTGGCCGCCTACTCCTGCTAATATTATATCTTTTTTCATACTATCAAAATTTTTAATTTAAAAAAAAATAATTAAAAATTTGTGAGAGTCTGATAGCCGTTCACTATCGTTCTCTCTCACGATGAAAATCTTTGATATATCAACTTGGACGAATTAATTTCAAAGATTTTCATGTTCGGTTTCATATTATCAAAATTTTTAATTTCAATTCGCGCAACTTTTCCTCGCCATGTAATCGGCTTTAGCTTTGGTCTTGGCTTTAGCCAATTTAATTTTGAAAGCCAACGCTAACGCCAAAGCCAACGCCAAATAGGCTTGCCGGAAAGGTTAATTTACTGTTTCTTGGCTTTCTGATGCCTCTTGAATGTCTGTATACATTCGCGGCGCGGAATAATGACAGACAATCCGTTGTACTCTATCTCCTCCTTTATAATCTGTTTAATCTCCTCCATATTCTTTGCCAATGGAACAACGCCTCTTACATGTTTAGGGTCTACTCCAACAGCCATACAGATAGCCTCCAACTTGGTTGTTCCGGCAGAATCCTGGCCTCCGGTCATTCCGGTGGTGAGGTTGTCTGATATCACCACAACCATATTTGCGTTTGCATTTGCAGCGTCTAACAGTCCTGTGATTCCGGAATGTGTGAACGTAGAATCTCCAATTACCGCTATAGCCGGAAACTGTCCTGCGTCTGCGGCACCTTTTGCCATTGTAATTGATGCTCCCATATCTATGGTTGAGTCTATTGCTCTGAACGGTGGAAGTGCTCCAAGGGTATAACATCCAATATCGCTGAATACTTTATGGTTAGGATACTCTTTAAGAGTTTCGTTAAGCGCATTGTATACATCTCTGTGTCCGCAACCCATACACAGTGCCGGTGGGCGAGGAACTACGTTTTGGCTTGCTGCGTGTGCCTCATGAGGTGCAAGTCCGAGAGATTTTCTAACGCTGTCCGGAGTAAGTTCCCCCTCTCTTGGCAAAACTCCGTTCAGTCTTCCCGAAATCTTGCAAGGTGTTGGAAGTATGCCTTTTACCATCTCCTCAAGAAGCGGCTGTCCCTCCTCCATTATGAGTATTTCGCTGCACTCCTCTGCCATCTTTCTTATAACGCTCTCTTCAACAGGATATTGAGATACTTTATATATTGGCTTCCCGACAAATTCCTCTTCTGTCATATTCTCGCAAAGGTAGTTGAATGCTATACCGCAGGCAATGATTCCCTGTTTGGAGAATGTTCCGTCTGAAAGCGGAGTGTTGTAAAACTTGTTCCATTTACACTCGTTCTGCAGGTTGTTATATGTTGCTATAAGTTCCGGGTACCTTTTGCGTGAATTGGCAGGGAGCAGAATCCACGATTTTGGCTCGGCAGGGTAGTGGAGCGGAGCAATCGGCTCTGCCTGAGTGTCTACCTCCACAACGGCTCTTGAATGTGCCATACGGGTAGTGACTCTAAGTAGAACTGGAACACGTTTCTGTTCCGAAAGTTCAAAGGCATATTTTACCATGTCGTACGCTTCCTGCTGGTTAGAAGGTTCAAGAACCGGTACCAATGAGAACTTTCCGTAGAATCTTGAATCCTGCTCATTCTGAGATGAGTGCATTGAAGGGTCGTCTGCTGCAACAACAACAACACCTCCGTTAGGGCCCGCCATTGCCGAATTTACAAAGGCGTCTGCAGCCACGTTCATTCCAACATGTTTCATGCATACAAGCGCACGCTTTCCAACGTATGAGACTCCAAGTGCAGCCTCCATTGCTGTCTTTTCATTTGTACACCATGCACTGTGTATTCCTCTCTCCTTTGTAAGAGGATGAAGTTGAATAAATTCTGTAATCTCTGTAGATGGGGTGCCGGGGTAGGCGTAAACGCCTTGGATTCCGGCATTCAAAGCTCCGAGCGCTATAGCTTCGTCGCCAAGAAGTAATCTTTTCTCTTTTGTCATATATCGTGTCGTATTATTATTGCATGGATAATCAGGTGTGGTATTTCCACTGTTCATAATCTTATTCTTCTCTTTTTTAAGTATTTCTTAGTAAGAAAGAAGATTTGAACACAAATTTAAGCAAATTTCTTAATAATACGAACTTTTTCCGTAAGTCAAGTGAGCAAAGCCAAACTTGTTTGAGCTTTGCC
>CAKUYQ010000054.1 GCA_934717185.1 uncultured Bacteroidales bacterium
AGCTGAACATTCCGGAGTTTACCTTTGTAAATGAGGAAATGTGAAGCAAGCGTAACGCAGCAGTTGCCTTTTTAAACCTTAGTCATACAAAAGTTGTATAAAAAGCGCAAATGCAAGGCTTGCGAAGCTGAACATTCCGGAGTTTACCTTTGTAAATGAGGAAATGTGAAGCAAGCGTAACGCAGCAGTTGCCTTTTTAAACAACTTTTACGCTTTGTTGTCAGACCCCAACACATTATTAATCTTGTGAATATAAAGCTGTTTCAGCTTCTCTCTTGCAGGGCCGAGATATTTACGAGGATCAAACTCTTCAGGATGTTCAAACAATACCTTTCTAATAGCTGCAGTCATTGCAAGACGGCCATCTGAGTCTATATTGATTTTACAAACAGCAGATTTAGCAGCCTCTCTCAACTGATCCTCAGGAATACCAATAGAATCTTTAAGTTTACCGCCATAATGGTTAATTTCAGCTACTATATCTTGAGGAACGCTTGATGAACCGTGAAGTACGATAGGGAATCCAGGAATTCTCTTCTCAATCTCATGAAGAATATCCAAACGAATCTGAGGTTTCTGACCAGGTTTGAATTTGTAAGCACCATGAGATGTTCCAATTGAGATAGCAAGCGAATCAACACCTGTCTTCTTAACGAAATCCTCCACCTGATCAGGCTCTGTATATGTATGATGCTCAGCTGAAACCTCATCCTCAACACCAGCTAATACACCAAGCTCTCCCTCTACTGTAACATCAAACTGATGTGCATATTCAACAACTTTCTTTGTTAGTGCAACATTCTCGTCGTATGGAAGATGCGAACCATCTATCATAACAGATGAGAATCCCATCTCAATACAAGATTTGCAAAGCTCAAAAGAATCGCCGTGGTCGAGGTGAAGAACAATTGGAATATTGCAACCCAACTCTTTTGCATACTCAACAGCTCCCTGAGCCATATATCTTAAAATTGTCTGATTAGCATACTTTCTGGCACCGCTTGATACCTGAAGGATAACAGGCGACTTTGTCTCTACCGATGCTTGAATAATAGCCTGCATCTGTTCCATGTTATTAAAGTTAAATGCCGGAATAGCATAACCCCCTTTGACTGCCTTGACAAACAACTCTCTGCTGTTTACCAAACCTAACTCTTTGTACGAAACCATATTATATATATATTAAATATGTTAAAAATTTATCATAGAACTGCCAAATCTGCATTGGCGCTGTGGATTGTTCAAAAACCGTGCAAAAGTAGGAATAAATTTTATAATTTTGAGCAAATTTTAAGAGTAATGACCAAAAGCAGCTATAATAATAAAGTTATCATTTTTTGTGCGCCTTCCGGCTCCGGTAAAAGCACCATAGTAAAGCATCTGCTACAAAAATTTCCTTTTTTAGAGTTCTCTATTTCAGCAACTTCTCGCAAGCCAAGAGGAGAAGAGGAGCATGGCAGGCATTACTATTTTATGTCGCAAGAGGAGTTTGAGAATCATATTAGGAACAACGATTTTGTTGAGTATGAAGAGGTTTACAGCGGCTACTATTACGGAACCCTTAAATCTGAGGTTGAAAGGATCTGGGCAAAAGGCCATGTCATAGTTTTTGACATAGATGTTAAAGGTGGCATAAATATAAAGAAGTTGTATGACAAAAATGCACTTTCTGTCTTTGTACAACCACCATCTATAGATGAGCTACGCAAAAGGCTCATAGGACGCGGCACAGACAGTGCTGCCGATATTGAGAGGAGAGTTGCAAAGGCAGAGGAGGAGTTGTCATACAGAGACCGTTTTGATACCGTTTTGGTAAATGATGATTTGGAAACTGCATTTCAGCAGGCCGAGGATTTGGTGACAAAGTTTTTGCAGGATTAAGATCAAAAGATTAATTTATTATGGAGCAAAAGGATAAGCATATCACAGCGTTATATTTCGGGTCTTTCAACCCTCTGCACAAGGGGCATCTTGCAGTTGCCGAATATGTATTGGACCACCTACCTGTAGATGAGTTTACATTTGTTTTAAGCCCTCGCAACCCTTTCAAGCCTGCTTCTGTAGTGCTTAACAGCAGAGAGCGCTTGCGCAACCTGCGCGAGGAGGTTGCCACTTTTTCAAAAAAATACAAGGAGAAGACCGGCAGCAGCAAACTTATAAATGTAAGCGATATAGAGTTTTCTCTCCCATCTCCTCTTTACACTTATAATACATTGACCGCTTTTAAAGCAAAGTTCCCTAATAAAAAGTTTGTAATAATAATGGGTGCAGACAATATTGCCATTATAGAGAACTGGTATAAAGGGCATGAGATTTTATCTGAATATGAGATATATGTCTACCCTCGTACAGGATATGACGGCAAAGCCATATGCAAAAGATTAGGGGCGCATTTTATGGAGGGAGAGTTAGTTAATATCTCTTCCACTGCTATTCGCAACGGAGTTGTACCCAATCAACCGGAGCTATAATCTCCATTGGCTCTTTCTTTACAGGGTGCACAAACCTCACCAATCTTGAATGAAGGCTTATGCTTGCATCAGGGTTCGAACGCGGAGCACCATATTTGAGATCCCCTTTTATAGGACACCCTATTGCAGAAAGTTGTGCTCTTATCTGATGCTGCCTTCCTGTATACAACTCTACCTCCAACAGATGATAATGGTCTGTTGAATAGAGGTACTTATACCTTAACCTTGCCTCTTTTGAATTTGGCCTTGGCTTAAGCGATGCGTATGTTTTGTTTTTCTCTTGGTTTCTTGTAAGATAGTGTGTTAACACCTTCTCATCTTCACTTGGCCTTTCACATACCAAAGCCCAATATATCTTGTGCATCTGCCCCTCTCTGAATGCTTTGTTCATCCGCTCCAAGGCTTTGGATGTCTTGGCAAATATCACAGCTCCACTCACGGGCCTGTCTAAACGGTGAATCACGCCCAAGTACACAAACCCGGGTTTATTGTCTCTATGTGCAATAAATACTTTAAGTGTTGTCCAAAGACACTCATCCTCGGTCTTGTCTGCCTGGACTATCTCTCCGCTCTTTTTGTTGAAAACCAAAAGGTGGTTGTCCTCATATAGGATTCTGCTGCTAATATCATCAAACTCCTCTTTAGACATATCTCTGTAAACTTCACTCATAACCTCGATTATAGTTTATAGCGTTAGCTTTGGCTTTGGCTTTGGCTTTAGCTTTGGCCTTAATTTAGTTTATTGTTGAGAGTTTATAGATAGTTTTTAATTCACTATAAACTATACACTTTCAACTATTAACTTTTTATTTGGCGTTGGCCTTAGCTTTGGCCTACTTTTATACTTTCTTTACTTTCTTTACCCTCTATACCTTCTTTGCCTTCTCTCCCCTCATGCCAACAGTCACATGCTAATATTGTTCATTCTCATTTGGGAAATCACCACTTCTCACATCTTCTATATATTGACGGAACGCCTTTAGGTATTCGTCATGAAGATTGGCATATCTTCTTAGGAATTTTGGCGAGAAGCCGTTATTAAGTCCAAGCATATCGTGCATTACAAGCACCTGTCCATCACAATCGCCACCGGCCCCTATTCCTATTACAGGTATCTTTAATGTCTTAGACACCTTTGCTGCCAACTTAGCCGGGATCTTCTCCAACACAATGGCAAAACAGCCTGCGTTCTCCAAAGCAACGGCATCTTCCAAAAGCTGTGCAGCCTCAGCCTCCTCTTTGGCACGTACAGCGTATGTACCAAACTTATGAATTGATTGTGGGGTTAAGCCCAAATGCCCCATTACAGGAATCCCGGTTGAAAGGATCTTTGAGATAGATTCCAAAACCTGAGCGCCGCCCTCCACTTTAACTGCGTCTGCCTGAGACTCTTTCATAATGCGTATAGCATTTGAAACGGCCTCCATTGCATTTCCCTGATACGTTCCGAACGGCATATCAACCACAACCAACGGGTTCTTCACAGCTCTTGTAACACTTTGTGCATGGTAAATCATCTGATTGAGCGTAATTGGCAGTGTCGTCTCGTGGCCTGCCATAACATTGGCAGCCGAGTCTCCAACCAAAATCATGTCTATACCGGCCTCGTCAACAATCTTGGCAGAGGTATAATCGTACGCTGTAAGCATGGTTATCTTTTCACCACGCTCTTTCATCTCCAAAAGTCTGTGGGTGGTCATCACCCTCTCTTTTCCTGTTACCGACATCTTAATTTAGCTACTAAGTCCTTTATAATTGCCCCTCATCCCCCAAATCACGGTGCAAAGCAAATAAATTCCGTAAATATTTTCAATAAACTGCCAAAAAATTTACTTAATCTTCTTCCCGACAAAGTAGCTTTGGCGTTGGCTTTGACTTTCTCTCTTTACCCTCTATCCCCTCTTTACTTTCTTTACCTTCTTTACTTTCTTTACCCTCTTTACTCTTCAATATTGCCAAGGCTAACGCCAAAGCTTTATTTACTTTCTTAAAAATTGCTAAAGCCAAGGCCAAAGCTAACGCAGTATTTGTCGGGAAGCGGAACAGTATAAAAATGACAGTTTGGCAGTCTTTATTCTTTGGCACAAGTTTAGAAATAATGTCTGGCGTTGCTGCTTGAATGCAGAGATGCAATAGGGCGGTAGCAGATGAAATTTGAATAATAATAAAAAATAGGAGATATAAATTATGGGAAAAATTATTGGAATCGACTTAGGTACAACTAACAGTTGTGTAGCAGTGATGGAAGGTAATGAGCCTGCAGTTATCATTAACAGCGAGGGCAAGAGAACTACCCCTTCTATAGTTGCATTTACAGAGAACGGAGAGAGAAAGGTTGGTGATCCTGCAAAAAGGCAGGCTATTACCAATCCTCAAAATACAATATTCTCAATTAAAAGGTTTATGGGTGAAACCTACGACCAAGTTACCAATGAGATTAAGAGGGTGCCTTACAAAGTTGTTAAAGGGGACAATAACACTCCGAGAATTGATATTAGCGGAAGGTTGTACTCACCTCAGGAGATCTCTGCGATGATTCTTCAGAAGATGAAGAAGACCGCCGAAGATTATCTTGGCCAGGAGGTTACAGAGGCTGTCATTACAGTGCCTGCTTACTTTAGCGACTCTCAGAGACAGGCTACCAAAGAGGCCGGTGAGATTGCAGGTCTAAAGGTTAGACGTATTGTAAACGAACCTACTGCTGCGGCTCTTGCATACGGTTTGGATAAAAAGAATCAGGAGGCTAAAGTTGCTGTGTTTGACCTTGGTGGTGGTACTTTTGATATATCAATCCTTGAATTGGGTGACGGTGTATTTGAGGTTAAATCAACCAACGGTGATACTCACCTTGGTGGTGATGACTTTGACCATGTAATCATTGACTGGTTGGTTGAGAAGTTCAAAGAGGATAATGGCGGTATAGATCTGTCTAAGGATCCTATGGCGCTGCAGAGATTGAAAGAGGCTGCAGAGAAGGCTAAAATTGAGTTGTCATCTCAGGCTTCGACAGAGATCAATTTGCCTTACATAATGCCTGTTGACGGTGTTCCAAAACATTTGGTTACAACCCTTACAAGAGCTAAGTTCGAGCAGTTGGCAGATGCTCTTATCCAGAAGACTGTTGCCCCTTGTGAGAAAGCATTGGCAGATGCAGGTCTTAAGGCTTCTGATATTAACGAGGTATTGTTGGTGGGTGGTTCAACCCGTGTACCTGCTGTTCAGGAGATTGTAAAAAAGATCTTTGGCAAAGAGCCTAACAAGAGTGTTAATCCCGATGAGGTTGTTGCAGTTGGTGCAGCTATTCAGGGTGGTGTCCTTGCAGGTGATGTAAAAGATGTGTTGTTGTTGGATGTTACTCCGCTTTCATTGGGTATTGAGACCTACGGTGGTGTATTTACCAAACTTATTGAGGCCAACACTACTGTTCCTACAAGAAAGTCTGAGGTATTCAGTACAGCTGCAGATAACCAGCCTTCTGTAGAGATACATGTACTTCAGGGTGAGAGACCTATGGCTAAAGACAACAAGACAATAGGTAAGTTCCATTTGGATGGCATTACTCCTGCTCCAAGAGGAATTCCTCAGATTGAGGTTACCTTTGATATTGATGCCAACGGTATCTTGAATGTATCTGCAAAGGATAAGAGCACAGGTAAGGAGCAGAAGATTAGAATTGAGGCTTCGAGCGGACTTTCAGATGAGGAGATCAAGAGAATGCGTGATGAGGCTAAGGCTAACGAGGCTGCAGATAAGGCAGAGCGTGAGAGGGTTGACAAACTTAATCAGGCAGATGCTCAGGTCTTCCAGAGCGAGAAGAACCTTAAAGAGTATGCAGACAAGATTCCTGCAGACAAGAAATCTGCAATTGAGAATGCTACCAACAAATTGAAAGAGGCTCACAAAGCAGGCAATGTTGCCGACTTGGACAACCTTATGAAAGATTTGGAGAATGCTTGGCATGCAGCATCTGAGGATATGGCTCGTGCAGCTCAAGCCGGTGCAGGTAGCGCTCAGCAGCAGGGTCCACAGGGTGGTGCCGGACAGCAGGGCGGTGCATCTAACAACGGCGGCAAAGACGGCGAAGTTCAGGATGTAGACTTTGAGGAGGTTAAATAGATTCTCATACAGGTTTAGTTAACTTGTTTTTCACGTAAAAAAATTTTGGTTGGGCGTGCAGTTCAGAGATGGACTGCACGCTTTTTTTTATCTGCTTTCAGAGTCTCAAGTGTACCAGACCAAAATTCTTGCTAATTCTTTCCAATGTTTACAAGATTGGAAAGAATTGATTTCCTTTACAACCAAAATTATAAGATATGGCAATAATAGAGGGCCTTCTCACATAAATCAAGATGATTCTTCCGCTCTCGTCAATGTATGGTGGCGCAATCCACGAATAACATTTTATCTTTCAGGAATAAGGCACTAGTAGATTTCCATAAGACGGGAACCAGCTATAGAATGGAAAACAGAAAAACTATTTTTAATGAGATTATAAACTTCAGCTCGTGAGCCGGAATTCGTCTCTTTAAATATGGAAAAATTTACTTTGCCGAAAAGTTCGTATTATCAGTGATTATTCGTACCTTTGCAGCGTCAGTTCCCACCAAGCCTCTCAGCGATGCTCAAATGAGTGGGGCTTTTTTGTATATATACGTTTTACTCTCAAAATACGCTAATGGAAAGATTACTGCACGCAAAAACGGGAGAGTTGTGGGATTTCCTCGTATCCAATTTCAATTCCATAAAGGTTCGATTAAGACTAAACGTGACTGTATAATTACCTACCGTCTCAGACAAATTTCAATTCCATAAAGGTTCGATTAAGACGCCACTCTCATAACCAAGGGCGGCAGACCTAATGTAATTTCAATTCCATAAAGGTTCGATTAAGACCAGATGCGCAAGCGTAACCCCGCAACAGGACAGTATTTCAATTCCATAAAGGTTCGATTAAGACCATAATTCGCCGTTATTTGTTACATATAAACCTGCTTATTTCAATTCCATAAAGGTTCGATTAAGACAGAAGTCAATCAAAGCAAGCAGCTCGGTTCTACTGGATTTCAATTCCATAAAGGTTCGATTAAGACACCAATACCGAGAAAGTCTATATAAAGCCCAAGAAAATTTCAATTCCATAAAGGTTCGATTAAGACCTGGCAGTTCGGACTATGCTGTTATGCTGGAAGAGGATATTTCAATTCCATAAAGGTTCGATTAAGACGAAGAGGAGTTCAGACACGGAGAGGAGATGTACAATTTCAATTCCATAAAGGTTCGATTAAGACTAGTATGGGATATTTAATATATTACAATTTAGATATTTCAATTCCATAAAGGTTCGATTAAGACTAGTATGGGATATTTAATATATTACAATTTAGATATTTCAATTCCAT
>CAKUYQ010000055.1 GCA_934717185.1 uncultured Bacteroidales bacterium
CGGTATCTCGTAGGAGAGATAGTTGGTATAATCCTTTACTTCTGCTCTCTTCCAGTCTATGGTGGTTATATCATTAAGATCCGGCAATCCGGATTTTACCTTGCCTATTGTCTGTGACGGCAACTGCAAATCTGTTGCCTCTGAGTAGAAATATTTCTTGGCCTCTGATAAGGTGAATTTATAGCGTTTCTGCTCCTCCAATAAAGAAGAACCATCATCTTTTTGGCACGAACCCAATGCCGCAAAAGCCAACACTATCACTGAAACAATGTAATAAAAATGGTTCTTCTTCATAGTTTCTTTAGTTTAAGTTTATCACACCTACAAAGTTAGCATTTTTATTGATTCTATCAAGACAACAATACATCAGATAGCAAACTGCACAAACATCAATATCATTATTTGTCGGGAAGAAGAATACAGTATAAAAAAACAATCAAATAATACTACAAATATTGTATATACATTTTGTGTAACTACATTATTTGTACTATTTTTGTAGTAAAATAACTATGCAATTATGGAAACTCCTTTTATATTTGGCAAAATTGCAACAGATAAAAATTTTACAGACAGAGAGACGGAAACTTCCTGCTTGATACAGAATTTCACCTCATTAATTAACACTATTATCATCTCCCCTCGCCGCTGGGGAAAAAGCTCTCTTGTAAACAAAGCTGCCAAGTTAGCCATGGAACAGGACAGCAAGTTGAGGATCTGCAATATAGACCTCTTTAATGTTCGTAATGAGGAGCATTTCTATTCATTACTTGCCCAAAAGGTTATTGCGGCAACATCATCCAAATGGGAAGAGGCTGTGGAGAGTGCAAAGAGTTTTTTCTCTCATCTTGTTCCAAAAATCTCAATAGGAACAGATCTGGGAAATGAGGTATCGGTTGAGTTTGATTGGGATACTGTTAAACATATTCCGGATGAGGTTCTCGACCTTGCCGAGAGGATTGCAAAGAAAAAGAATCTTAAAATTGTTATCTGTATAGATGAATTTCAGAATATATCTGAGTTTGCAGACCCGGACTATTTCCAGAAAAAAATGCGCTCTCATTGGCAACAGCATCAAAATGTTGCCTACTGTCTGTATGGTAGCAAACGGCACATGATGATGGAGGTCTTTACCAATTCATCCAAGCCGTTTTACAAATTTGGCAATCTCATGTTCCTTGACAAAATAGGCACACAGTACCTTATGGAATTCATTAGCCGTAGATTTGCAGATACCGGTAAGAAGATAGCTGACGAGGCAAGCAGATTGATTGTGGAACTTGTTGACAATCATCCCTATTATGCACAGCAATTGGCACAACAGTCGTGGTTAAGGAGCAAAGATGTTTGTAATGTTGATATTGTGCATGAGGCTCACACTGCATTAGTGGAACAACTGAGCCTGTTGTTTGTTACAATTACCGAGACACTGACTACCCAACAACTTAACTACCTTAAGGCTCTTATTGCCGGAGAAAAGGCAATAAGTTCTACAGAGGTCATGCATCGTTATCATATCTCCTCTACAACTTCAATTGCACGCTCAAAGGCTGCCCTGATAAAAAACGATATATTAGACAACAAAGCCGGCAAAATATCATTTCAGGATCCCATCTATGCCTATTGGCTAAAGACAGAGTATTTTGCAAAATAGTTGATTCTTCCCCACATAGCCAACACTATATTTATTTGTCGGGAAGAAGAATGCAGGATAAAACTGTCAAAATCCGCAAACTTTTCGCCTACTTTTACGAGAGCAACAAACAGTTTGGCAGTTTAAAGGAAAAGAATTACCTTTGTGTGTACCAATTATGGTACACAATATAAAATTCTAAAATATGGCAGTCATTCAGATTACATCAAGGGAATTTAGGGAGAAGCAGGCATCCATGTTTGCACTTGCAGATAATGGGGAGCAGGTGGTAATCAGACGTAGAGGCAAAGTCTCCTATATGCTGACCCCGGTTTATGAAAACGATTTTGTCCTTTCACCAGAGCTTGAAAAGAGACTCGAAGAGAGCCGTCGACAATACAGAGAGGGATATATTACAACCTGCACCACAAAGGAGGAGCTTAATAAATTCTTAGAAACACTATGAGTTTGTACACGATTGAATTTACTCAAATTGCGATAAAAACCGTATCGAAATACAAAAAATCCAATCCTGTGCAATACAAGAAACTCGTCAAATTACTTGAAGAGTTGATGGAGCATCCAAGGACAGGAACAGGGCATCCGGAACCACTTAAATCTGGCGAATCTATAACATATTCCAGAAGAATATCAAAAAAAGACCGCTTGATTTACGATATATATGAGGAGAAAGTAATCGTGTTGGTCTTAACGGTAGAAGGTCATTACGATGACAAATAACCGCCGGCAGACAAAAGGGACAATGTCTTTATTTGTCGGGAAGAAAATACTTGGCGGCCTCTTGTTTTAGCTGTATAGTTATGGAGCTGACTACGCTTGTTTTTAACTCAACTATTCTTTTGGCCACATCTACAGCTTTTTCATCATTGCCAATTCCTTTGTAAAGCAAGAACAGTTTATATAGAGGAATGATTCGGCACGGCACCATATAGAAAGCCCTTATGTAGCTCTCCTCTGCCTCAGAGTATCTACTCACAGACAGGTACAGGTCACCAAGATCAATGAACATCTCAGACGTTGAAAACCTTTGCATCCGCGCTTTCATTATGGAAATCTTCTCCTCTATATTGAGACAATCGCTGTTGAATGCACTCTTGGCCGTAAGTGCTGAGAAGTGTATATTCTTATTATACAAACTATTCTGAGTTGAACTGCCTATACTGTTATATGCACTGTTATATCTGTTGAGATGTATTGCTCCTAATATTATGCAACCTGTAAAAAAAGTTGCAAGGCCAACGTTTAAGACTTTATTTGGTTCTGCCGGCGCCGGCTTTGAGTTGGCCATATCTTTATTATCTGCTTTGTTCTTTGGCGCTACAATACCCATAAATACCCCCAATAGAACCATAAACGAAGGTATATCAGAAATATACAGAAAGCAAGATGCCGTAAACCAACCTGTTAACAGATAAAAAGGAGGTTTGTCCTTACGTGATCTCTTTAGAACCAAGCCCAAAAGTAAAGTTATGATTATTATCCCAACCACACCCTGTTCAACGTAAATCTGCAAGAAAGCGTTGTAGCTCTGGTAGTGATTATTGGCAAACAAGGCATATTCACTTGACGGATTTACTCTAAAATAAGCCTCCTGACAAGGCATATAATCCCTTGAAAATGAAGACACACCATTTCCTGTTATAACATTGTCTCTGTTCATGGTAAGTGCAACATTCCATAGCAACATTCTGGTTTTTACAGAATCAGGGCGTTTATTGTATATGACCACCACGGCAAATACCATTAATACGGCCGTAACAAGGTAAAACAGATACCTTAATTTCAACTTCCTCTTTTCCAATACCCTTGCAAAATAAAACAGGGCTGCCACTATAAGCATTATCATTGCCGTCCTGCTGTCCGAAACAACCAAGCCTGCAACAGATACTACAAGACAAAATCCTAACAATGAGGCTATCAGCCTTTTCTTTATCTTTACAAAATAATATATAAGATACACATTGCATATTATGGCAAGAGCTATAAACACCCCCAATGCTCCGGGTGTCTGAAAACTACCAGAATGAGGGAAATAGCCGTTGAGGGATACCTTAAACAGCCCCGTATACTGAAGTATGGCTATCAGCGACTCAGCCATTCCGCTTACGCTAAGAAACAGATACAGAAGATTCTTCTGCCTTTTGAGTATTATTCTTCCCGACAAATATGCCACTATTACAACTCCCCATCTGCAGAACCATAACGGTTCTGGAAAGCTCTTGGCCGTGAATGCCATATTAAGCAGTCCTGCTATAAGATAAGCGGCTATAGAGAGATCTATTATATCAAATCTGTAAGAGATCACATTCCTGTTTACCAACACATATGCGAGCAAAATGGCACAGATAACAATAAGCCCCACAAAGCAGAGCCAGTACTCCCTTGCTCCGCAGCAGAACGGGATCAGCATTGGCAGAAATGAGATAACGGCCAGTGCTGATACTTTGCAGAATTGGTTAGTATACGAAGCAACAGATGACATTGTTATTATTGGTTAGTAGGGGCACACCATCTCCATGTCCATATAAAATCTAACTCTCTGCCATAATCCGTTACCTCAAATTGAATATTCTGTTTTATATCCAATTCTATCTGTCTGAACACTTCTACCGGAACTTTGGCATAAGGCCCAAAGTTGACAAAATCAAACTCCAACTCATCAACCCTTCCTGTTTCCGAGTTTATGTAGAAAGTAATATTGAACGTCTTTTTCTGTGCCGGATTTTGAGGCTGTGGTATTGTTATCCCAGAAAAATTGCTGTTTACTATATTTCTTATCTTTGTCTCTGTGCTAACATTTTTTATATATAATTTTTTGCGGTCATACTCGGGAAATTCATAATCATTTCCTGTCGTTCTATACTTTGGATATTTACCAACATATTTATTATCAATATTGTATAAAACAACATTTTTTGAAGAAGATACATTACATTTATATTTATACCCCTCTCTTTCAAAGATTTTTGACTCTGTATAATAGTTAGTTTGAGAATATAAGGTATTAATTCCCATTACTGTGGTTATTATTAAGATGACTAATGATTTCATACTTTTTTTTAATTTTAGTTAATTGCAATTTTCTGTTATTCTATTTATTATACTAAAAAGATCAAGCCCTGTGTTATTCCAATCAAAAAAATAATTGTTTTCTTCTGTATAATGATACTTTTGAAAAATAGGAACTACTCCATTTAATATTTCCAGTTCCAATTCTTCCTCTTCAACATTAGGCAATAAATAACCTTTATCATCTAAATATTCCGATAACTTTTTTATTCTTTTTTTTCTTGGATCTTCCTCATATAGGTCATTCCACTTACTTCCATCTTCCAAATAATTGTTCTTCTTTAGGAATATATATTGTGCATAATTTGCAGGTATCTCATAATTCAATGTTGCCGAATTATATAATTCAACATAATTATTTGGATTTGAAGCTTTCATCTCAAAGAAAATCAACGCATGAACCAACTCATGAATAACCTGATTAACCTCTGTCTGCTTTCCTATTGAGATACCAATGGCTCCATCCGGACCTAACGGACCAAAAGCCCCGCTCTCCCCGGAACCTACATTAAAATAAAGCGGATTATTTACTGTATACCCTTTTATACTATTATACAATTTGTTACCCATACAGTCATTAAGAAGTGTGTCCCTTATCTTTTCCAATTTCTCTTTTTCTTGATCACTTAACGAATCGTTGTAGAATATTTTCCAAAAATCGCTTTCCGGACTGCCCCCACTATCGCCAGGGGGTTCGGGATTCTCTCCTTCTCCGCCATTACGTTGACAATCTCCGGGACAGTTTATATCTCCGCAATACGGGCAGGCAAACGGATCTTCACTTCCTGAACAGTTTATACAACTATAGCCGCAATCACAATGACACCCTGCATCACAATGACAACATACACATGGAATCTCCCCGCATTTATCACAGACATGACTATCGCCTCCTCCAGCTCCTGGTTTGACAATAGGCCCGGGCAACTCATGTGTTGTACATGTCAGACAATACCAATTCGGCTGATAGAGAGGCCCATCTTTTCCACAATTCGGGCAACTGCCCTGCTCTGAATAGCCATAACCTCCTCCGCCCCCTCTTAAAACAATAAATGAGAAGCCTGCGTTATTACTTGTCATTTCATCAACAGTGGTACTAACAGTATATTGACTATGGCATTCTCTATTCCCTTTGGCATAACTATAGATACTCTCAATCTCTCCGTCTAACGTTGAAACTATCACATATCCTGTAAAGCCTCTCCTATTGCCATGGAATCTGTTTGAATGTAACTCGTCTACGCGTTTCCTTTCTTTTGACAAACTGATAATCGTGGAGACCAACATCCTTGTGGTGTCTTTGCTCTTGGCTCTCTGTAACAGCAGGCTGTAATGGACATATGCATACTCGCTTAGTACCGAATCTACCCCTATCTTCTGCAGCATTACAGCATGTGTGTGTCGGCTATTATGCAACGGCATCTCGTAGGAGAGATAGTTGGTATAATCCGTTACTTCTGCTCTCTTCCAGTCTATGGTGGTTATATCATTAAGATCCGGCAATCCGGATTTTACCTTGCCTACTGTCTGTGACGGCAACCGCAAATCCGTTGCCTCTGAATAGAAATATTCTTTTGCCTCTGATAAGGTGAATTTATAGCGTTTCTGCTCCTCCAACAGAAATGTTCTATCATCCTTTTGGCAGGAGCCTAATAACGCAAAGGCCAACACTATCACTGAAACAATGTAATAAAAATGGTTTTTCTTCATAGTTTCTTTAGTTTAAGTTTGTAACAACTACAAAGTTAGCATTTTTATTGATTCTAACATGACAACACTCTATAAAATAGCAATAGCAAACTGACAAACTTAAATATCATTATTTGTCGGGAAGAAGAATACAGGATAAAACTTGGCTGTCATTGGCTATGTCATCATTAAAGATTTTTGGAGATTTCATGATAAAGTCCTATATTTACTCACAACTATAAACGGTCATTTATATTATGAAGACAAAAGAGGAATATATATCATTGATAAAGGCTCATTCGGAAGAATTGAAAGTGACTTTTGGAATCAAATCATTAAGGCTCTTTGGATCTGTAGCTCGTAACGAACATAACGCCCAAAGTGATGTGGATATTTGTGTGGAAATGGAGCCAAAGATGTATTTGATGGTACGCCTTAAAAGATTTTTGGAGAGTCTTTTACAATGTTCCGTAGATGTGGTGAGAATGCACAAACATATGAATCCCTATTTGTTGAATGAAATAGAGCGAGATGGAATCTACCTTGTTAAATAATAGAATCAGAGCGACTTTTATTCAAATAAAAGCAGCTATAGCCCAGTTGCAAGATTGGAATCATGATGTTATGTCTGTTGACGATTATTATGGTTCACCGGAGGGAATGAAAAACTTAGCGGCAAGTTGCATGCTATTGGAGGCTATCGGAGAAGGTATCAAACAGATAGACAAGTTGACTTCTTCTAAGTTGTTGTCGGAACGTCCTGAGATTCCTTGGATAGATGTGATTGGAATTAGAAACCACATTGCTCATGGCTATTTCGATATAGATGGTGACATCGTCTTTGATATAGTCAAAAGCAATTTGGACGAACTGTTGCAAGCTGTTGAATATTTCTTAGGCAAAGATTTATTCTTGTAAGTCTTAGCAATGCATACCTATTAAGCAACCCTGCTGCAAGGTAAACGGCAATAGAGAGATCTATTATATCAAATCTGTAAGTGCTTCCCTTCCTATTTACCAACACATATACGAGCAGAATGGCACAGATAACGTAAGCGTCTCCGCGATTACGTATTGATTGATGTATCAGATGAGGGTATCTTTGCTGTGTTCAATCAATAGTAATA
>CAKUYQ010000056.1 GCA_934717185.1 uncultured Bacteroidales bacterium
ATTTAATTAGTTGTATATGAGGCGAATTTTAGCAAAAATAGTTTTACAATTTCGCAGGCCTTGAATTTGCCCTTCTATCCAACTTTTACAGTGGTTTAAGGGAACAGCTATTTGTCTGCTTGTCTAAGTTTGTACGTTAGTACATTGCGGATGGCAAACATATAATTAGCTTTAGCTTTGGCGTTGGCTTTAATTTAGTTGAATGTGTATTGTTTATAGTGTATAGACAGTTTTGGAGTTAATAGAAAGTGCAGTTGAAAGTAAAAAGCTATTATCTATAAAACTATCAGCTAATTAACTGACTATAAACCTTTTCCGTAAGCCGGATGAGCAAAACCAAACATGTTTGAGTTTTGCCATGGCGAGGAAAAGCTGCGCGTCAGCGAACCTCTGCAAGGTAACGATATTTCCGTTAAGATCATAATCTATCCCCCTCTCACACCAGCTGTTTGTAGCATTTGTGCCGTTTCCCGCATATCTCGAACTCTCCGTAAGCCTGCCCAATCCGTCATAACCGTACCTGTATGTGCTTGCAGCGTTTGTCCCCTGCTGCATTCTCCACTCCATTGATTGATACCCTCTCGCTGAGCATCCTTCCCATTTGGTCATAGCTGTATACCGTCCCTTTTGTTATTGTAAGAGTGCCTGCCGAGTGATTCTCGTCCACGGCAAGGATGTCTCCCATGAAGTCATACTTAGTACTTGTTCGGCTTATACTGCCTGTAGAATTCTTCTCCACAAGAAGCCGCCTAAAAAGGTGATTTCTGCGTTACGCTTGCTTCGTAATTCCTCATTTACTTCAGTAAACTCCGGATTACTTAGCTTCGCAAGCCTTGAAATTCTACTTTTTATACGACTTCTTACGATATCCAAATCATGTTTATTTATTTCACTTCCGTCAAGCAGTGCAATCTTCTCATAGAGTTTGTAACCAATCACCTTTACATTGTCAAGGTCTGCACTCTCTGCCACACCGCTCACGGGAGAAAAGGCAAGATAGGATGGAACGGTAAATGATGAGGTTTGGGTAGAAGATGCTGTGCGGTACACTCCACCGTCGAACCTTGTCTGCGCTCATGGTAGAGTTGAACTCCACAGGTACATATATATCGTTGGCAGCATTAGTAAAGTTGTAGCTTCTTGCCATTGTAACGGTAACACGTGGTATGTTCACCCTTATGGTATCGGCGGCACCGGCTGTAAACTACAGCCCGAGAAACGCTGTCATGAAAGCGAATACCGGCCAGAATGCTTTTTGTAAATATGATGATAAATGATTGCTGTCTCTGCTGCGGCAGTTACAGCCTCTGCTATTTCTATGTTGTATTGTATTATTTCTCATAATATTTTCTTATAGGTTATTTTGTTTACATAATCAGAAACAGTTTCTCTTTCCGTGCCGTTACTAGTTTATTGTTTATAGTTAAAAGTTTATAGTCAAAATTAAAACAGCGCCTTTCTTTCTTTCTTCTCTATAAACTATAAGCTATACACTTTCAACTATTAACGGAGTCGTCCCTTTTAGTATGCTTTGCATCCTAACAGTCCTTCAACAGACGCCGTTTCTTGTAAGCTACTTTCAGCAACCGCTATTCCGTTGATTGATAGGTCGTTCATAACTGTTTCTAATCATTTTAACAATAGTTCGTTAAAAATTAGCCAAGGCTAAGCGGCTCTGGCAGTAAATAAAACGAGTTCTTTGAAAAGTTTGGCAATAACTTGCGAGTCAGGTCTAGATTGGCAAAATCTATCTTACCATCATACCATTTGGGATGCCCACGCTTTCCTGTCTTAGTTCCCTGTGCGGGATAAAGGACTGCGTCATTCCTAAAACGGCTGATTACATGAAAACCATTCTTACACATTGGCGTTATGAAGGTGATAGCTTATCTCCGGCCGGTGTTAGGTGTTCTCTGATAACTGAGTCGTTGAATGCAAACCAGTCGAATGCTTCCCTCTTGAAAAGGTTTCTGTATGTCTGCTCCGAAAAAAGTCCATACCTGCCCAATTGGAGGAAATTGATACGATTCGGAATAGCCATGAATAATTTCATTGTATCCATGAAGACCTTTTCAAAAGGTTTGCTTATATTTACATAATCGCGGAGACGCTTACTACAAAAAACTTCAAAAAAGAGAATTTATGACCTCATATTAGCACAAAGTTCAAAAAATAATCAAGGACAAAAAATGCCCCTACAGCTATCTGTAGCGGCATTTTATGTCCTTTTTCTACCATCCGAAGTGTCAAAGATGGGATCATATTTTCATTCTCTTGGACGTCTGTTAAATGTCATGGATGTTTCTTCCCGACAAATTCTTCCCGACAAATTAGTCACCGCAATATGTAATATGCATTGCGGTGACTTTGTACAAATATGGTTACAGTCTACTTATAATTCCTGCAAGGTAATCTTAAATCAGATACTCGTTCACATTCAATAGCTGTTATTTTCTCTTTTTTCAGAATCTTGTACAAACGCTCAGTTATAATTATCCATAGAGATTCACCCAATATAAATATATCACTACCATCCCATGTACTTATATCAAACCAACCTCCAATGTAATCCAAACTATCTGAAACCGACCCATCCCATCTTCTTACATAGTATTCGGTTGGCTGTCCTCTTGGATCCATAGGCCCACTCCTTCCAACAATTGAAAAGCCGTTATATCCTTCAATAATGCCGCCTTTTTTGCCGTGTATTATAACGGGGTATGATTTCCATCCTGTTATCTTGTTTTCCTCCAAAATATTCTTCATTCTATCCGATATAAGATAAGCTGAAACATATCGCATATCCAAAACATCTCTTAAATTCTTTCCATTTTCAATTTGATGGAATACCAACGGAAATTTCAATCCGGACCAATCTCCTTTTATGATTTTATTGTTCATAAAATTAAATGCGGCATCACCCATCAGAGGTTCGCATAAATCCGGGAAAACAGATACAGTAGTTAAATATCCTTTACTGTTAAAAGTATAGAAATCTTTCATGGACAGTTCTTTCATGACATTATCTCATTTTATGTTTATAAATTTCTTTACAGTCAGTTTCATTAATTTAGTGTCTCCTTTATTCCCGACAAAGAAGACTATTAATGAGGATAAGAGAATATAAAAAATATAAACCATCGAAAAATCGTTATCAATACATAACTTATAACTCTTATTTTGCCTTTGACAAACAGCATTGAAAGTAATATACCTATTAAGCCACATAATATTCGCATAACCAAATATTCATATGGTAATTTAAAAATAAATAGTACACCTCCACTTATATAATGATAAAATAAACTAATAGAGCTATAGATGTATATTATATCCACAAAAGAAACTACAACAGCAAAAGCTATTTTTATTATTTTTTTAGTCACAATTACCATTTTTCTCTCGATTTTGCATATTTATCATACATTATGACTCAATAGGTGGTGAACTAAGATCTTAACAATTTTACTCACTATTTAAAAAAATGTATACCTTCGGAAAAACTTCTTTAAATGCTTTGCCATGTAAAGAAGGATTATTCCCATACTCTATACCAGCTTCAATACACCATTTTACCAAATTTTTTTGTTCGGCACTTACTATTTTGAGTGAGTGAATAAATTTGTCCTCACCAATTCGCTCTATCAAATCTACAATAACAGCACCATGATCATACCCGGTACTTTCATAAATTTTTAGTATTGATAATTGCATTATGGAAACATCGTCGCCATTTACAGCCTTACTTAGCAGTTTGCAATAGTCTATACCTTGTTCCTCAGAAACTATGAGTAATGATTCTGATACATAAATGCCACTTATTACTTTGCTCTTACAGCAAACAAAACAGATTAAGGATATGGAATAGAGTATAATTTTTTTGATAAAGTTATAATTCATTATTCTTTCTCCTTTTGTTTGTGCGGTATTCTATCATCTCCTATAACCTCAATGGTACCATATTTTGTCAGTCTTGAAAAGGGATTCAGCCATTGTTTACCTCTTTTTTCAGGAACTGTAGTAGTACTAGTAGAGTTCAATATTGATGTAACAATATCCCAGGTTTCTTGTGCATCATCCTGTGTTATATCAACAGTGATACAACCCCAACTTAGTCCGCCCAAATGAAATCTATAGCCATTTCTACCGGTAACATCGTCTTTATCGTTATATCTACTATTGTCTTGTCTATCTATTCTAAACCATCCTGTGTGCCTTGTATCTGCATTGTTATCTACAATATCATACATTGCATTTGGTATTGCTCTTTGTCGATTATCGTTAGCATCCCTCACAATCTTCCCATTTTCGACTTGCCCTCCTGAAAAAACATTACTTATTACTAATACTTGATTATGTGTTAAATTACCGTTTTTGTCCCTTATTCCTTCTAATTGATAATCACTAGCAGAAACATACTTCATTGGTAACCCTTTTTGGTAATGATCT
This sequence comes from uncultured Bacteroidales bacterium, assembly GCA_934717185.1. GTDB lineage: Bacteria > Bacteroidota > Bacteroidia > Bacteroidales > UBA932 > Egerieousia. The sequence goes on from CAKUYQ010000056.1 coordinate 4,450, forward strand.
AAATCTATTATATATATTTTGTTTGTCTCTCTGTTGAATACAGATCTAACTTCCCTTCCGTCTACATCCACCATTATTATAGGATTTCCACCGCAGTACATATAAGGAGACATAGAGGCGTATTTCTCAGCCAACGGATCCGGAACAAACCACCGTCCGGTGAAGTCATCGTACATCCTTGCGCCATAGTCTGTGAAGCCGAGGCCTCCAACCGTCTGCACCTCCTTGCCGTTGTACTTGTAGAGGTTGGCCGTCAGTTGTGGGTAACTGTTGCCTGTCGAGGTTCTCATACCCATAGGGTAGTAGTCGTTCCTCTCCACCACGCTGCCGCTGCCGTCCGTTATCACCCTCACACTGCCCAAGTGATCCGTACCGTAGTAATATGCCAAACAACTGTTATTGGCAGCGCCTATTATCCTTCCTCCGCCAAAACCTGTACTTGCCAATGAGTAGCTCTCTCCGCTCTTTGATAGTACCAACGTCCCAAGATAGAGATAACCGTTACTGCCCGCTCCGTCAACAACCCTCTGCTTGATACCGTCCGCACTGTAGAGATACTCCGCCTTTACCGCACCGTCTGCCACCGTTGCACCTGTCTTCTCCACCACCTTGGCCGGCAAATTGAGAATGTTGTAACTTATACCCAATCCTCTTCTGCCGTCATAGAGCATGTTGCCACCTGCATCATAGCTGTATGAAGTATTCAGTGCAGCTCCTTGGCTGCTGCCTGTAAGGACTGTGAGCCTGTTGCCTGTGTAGCCGTAACTCAGATCATCCTCTACCGTACCCGCACTACTGCCAAACCTCTGCAAGGTAACAATATTTCCGTTAAGATCATAATCTATCCCCCTCTCGCACCAGCTGTTTGTAGCACTTGTACCGCTTCCGGCATATCTGCTACTTGTTGTAAGCCTTCCCAATCCGTCATAACCGTACCTGTATGTGCTTGCAGCGTTTGTCCCCTGCTGCATTCTCCACTCGGAGATATTGCCGTTATACAGTCCGCTACCTTTCTCCGCATCATAGTAGCTCAGCCTCTGGCTGTACAGCGTCTCGCTTCCCTTCATAGTCTGCGACACCGTTCCCCATCCCTGAATGTTGTACTGCAGGTTGTCTGTCACCCCGTTGCCGTAACTTTTTCCCGTAAGATTGCCAAGGGCATCATAGCTGTAGCTTACTGTTGCCTTTTCTGCTCCGTTTATTGACACCTTCTCGCTGAGCATCCTTCCTCTTTGGTCATAGCTGTATACCGTCCCTTTTGTTATTGTAAGAGTGCCTGCCGAGTGATTCTCGTTTACGGCAAGGATGTTTCCCCTGAAGTCATACTTTGTGCTTGTCCTGCTTATACCTCCTGTAGAGTTTTTCTCCACCACCTGCATCACCCTTCCTTTCCTGTCATAATGGAATGCCCTCTCTATGTAGCTTGTATTACCGCTGCCTGTATTGCCGTTTTCACTACCGTCAAGCAGTGCAATCTTCTCATAGAGCTTGTAACCTATAATCTTTACATTATCGAGGTCTGCGCTCTCTGCCACACCGCTCACAGGAGAGAAAGCAAGATCGGAGGGAACGGTAAATGATGAAGTCTGGGTAGAAGATGCCGTACGGTATACTCCACCACCAAACCTTGTCTGAGAGAGCTTGCATATAAAGGTAAAGTTCCCAATAGCAGACGGAGGGGTATCGGGCGTTCCGCCCCCGAGCTGGGGGTAGGAATTGTCGGGAGAAATATTGTCATACTTCGTTTGTGCCGAAGCTCTTGTTACCGATGCCGTACCCTGTACAAGATTGCACTCTATCTCCCGCCCAATGTTGTCATATACATGATAGATCCATCTGTTCTTCCCTTTAAGGTTGGCATCTCTCTCAAGAACAAGCCTTCCACCTTTGTCATAGACATATTCACTTGTTCCTGCTCCGGGGATACTCTTCTCTGTAATGTTGCCTCTGTAGTCATGACTGTAGACATAGCAGTAATTGACGGCATTCGTGCTTGTTTTGCTCCAATTGGAAGATGAAGAGAGCAGGGCACTTCCGGCAGGAGTAATCACCCAGGAGAGAAAGCCTCTGTCGTCATAGACATAATAGGTCTTGCTGTCTGTCCCTCTCTTCTCCATTATCAATCTACCCGCAACATCTTTATAAGTTGTGAATGTGTTCCCATCCTCGTCTGTCGCCACATCCTTGAAGAGTGTTCCGGCATTGTAATAAGGATA
>CAKUYQ010000057.1 GCA_934717185.1 uncultured Bacteroidales bacterium
TGGAAGCATTTGCGGTGATTACAGCACATCCTGCCGTATTATTTTTATTTACACGGTCTATCTCATTAATCAGCCTCTGTATCTCCTCTCTGTGCATACGAGTTTTCCTCCTGCTATAAAAGATAACAAGACTCACCACAACGATAAAGAAAGCCGCACCTATACACAAATCTCCGATTCTCGCATTTTCGCGTATCTCCACCTCATACATGTTCTGTTCCGGCTTCTCAATATCGGTATCCACAAAATGATGATTGGCAAAAGTCGCAATCACCGCTATTACAAGAAAAAAAACTCTCATAGTTTACAAAGGTAGCTGTTTTTCACGCATTACAGCATTTTTTGTTTCCCGACAAAGCATCAAACCTCCTTGACTACCTCCAATATAACAACCATTTTATGACAACTATTTTGAAAGAAATATAACAGAAAGCATTTGCACGTACATAATAATGTACATATATTTGCAAAAATAGTTATGTAAGCGTTAAAAAATAAGTTGGTAAAGATTTAGCAGTATTTTTGAGAAAAGAAATATAGACCGAAAAGACAATTAAAGATTACCAAGTTTTTTTTTTTAAGATTACTATATGACCACAACAAGTGCCACAAATTTTAGGGCGAACATAAAGCAATACCTTGATGCTGTCATATATGACAACCAAGAGGTAAACATTGATGAACTATAAGATAGCATTCACGCCACAAGCTGCTGAAGATATGGATTTGTCGGGAAGAGACTGATTATAGATAACATTAATATAGAATGAGAATCATTATTGCCGGAGCAGGTGAGGTTGGAAGCCACCTCGCAAAGATGTTGAGTACAGGAGCCAATGACCTTACAATCATTGATGCAGATGAGAACAGATTAAACAAACTGTCCGAGTCTGCAGACGTTATTACGGTCGTTGGAGATCCTACATCCATAGCTGTTTTGGAGAGAGCCGGAGTGCCGGCCGCAGATCTCTTTATTGCAGTAAGCCCCGCCAAGGCACAGGATGTTAACATTATAAGCGCGCTGCTTGCCAAGAAACTTGGAGCAAAGAAGGTTACTGCCCGCGTGAATAATGACGAGTATATGAAATATGAGAACAAGCTGCTCTTTACAGAGATGGGCATAGACCTGCTCTTCTATCCGGAGAAGATTGCCTCATACGAGATTATAGACCTGCTCAAACAGACAGGCACGACCGAATTTATGGAGTTTTCACGCGGAGCGCTCCAGATGGTTGTTGTAAGATTGGACGACGGCGCTCCGCTTATAAACAAAACAGAAAAAGATATATGCACCGCAGAGCATAAGGATATGTTCAAGCCGGTAGCAATAGCAAGAAACGGGAACACCATAATTCCGGATTCGGAAACAAAATTCATGGAAAACGACCAGCTCTTTCTCATCTGCACAAGAGACGGTGTTAGGGAGGCGCTTAAAATATCGGGCAAACATGAGATTGAGATAAAAAGTATAATGATAGTTGGCGGCGGCAGGATAGGTGAGATGTTAGCAAAAAAAATGCAGAACGTTGCGGATACAATTAAGATAATAGAACAGCGGCCCGAAAGATGCGAATACCTTGCAGACACACTATCTAAATGTCTTATTATCAATGGAGACGGCAGAAACTCAGATCTTCTTATTGAGGAGGGAATAAGAGATTTTGACGCCTTTGTAGCCGTAACCAGCAACTCTGAGATAAACATACTTTCGAGCGTTGCAGCAAAAAAAATGGGGGTTCAAAAGACCATTGCAGAGGTTGAGAACCTTGAATATATTAAGTTGGCAGAGGGGATGGGGGTAGATGCCGTCATAAACAAAAAACTTGCTACAGCAGGCAGAATATTCCGCTTCACTCTAAGCAATAAGGTACGTTCTATAAAATGCCTCAATGGTTCCGATGCAGAGATTCTTGAGTTTATTGTTAGTCCCGACAGCGACATAACAAAGGCTCCTCTCGGACTGCTGAAATTCCCAAAAGAGGCCATTATAGGTGGTATTACCAGAGGCGAAGAGGGTATAATTGTGCATGCCGATACGATGGTAAGGTCTTACGACAAAGTTGTTGTCTTTGCCCTTCCTCAAGTTCTTAGCAGAGTAAACAGATTTTTCATTTAACCGGCGTTAGCATTGGTGCTGGCGTTAGCGTTGGCGTTGGCCTTAATTTAGTTGATAGTTCATGGTATAGAGAGTATAGAGAGTATAGAGAATATAGAGAGTATAGAGAGTATAGAGGGTAAAGAACGTAAAGAAAGCCAAAGCCTAAGCCTAAGCTGATTAACTATAACTTTCATTATTTTCCAAGAGTTGAGTGACATTTTATTTAATAAAATAGTACAAATGAGTTTTAATATATTATATTTGTCATTTCTTTTACAAAAGATTGTAATTTAATTTTGTTATTATAATTAATACTAATAAAGAGATGATTAAATATAAATTCGCCACATCAGGCAAAACAAGAATGGAGCACGACCTTATTGGCGATAAAGCAGTTCCACAAGAGGCACTTTTTGGAGTTCAGACACTAAGAGCCATTGAAAATTTCAACATCAGCAACAATAAACTTTCAGACTATCCTGAGTTTATCAAAGGATTTGGTATAACCAAAAAAGGCGCCATCCTTGCAAACTACGAACTTGGTTTGGTATCTGCAGAGATTAAAGATGCTATTGTAAAGGCTTGCGACGAACTTATGGAGGGAAAACATGCAGAGCATTTCCCTATAGATATGATTCAGGGCGGAGCCGGTACAAGTGCAAACATGAACGCCAACGAGGTTATAGCAAACCTTGCTTTGGAGTTTCTTGGTAAAGAGCATGGAGACTACAAAGTAGTTCACCCTAACGACCATGTAAATATGGCACAGTCTACCAACGATGCATACCCTACCGCTATGCACCTTGGCGTATACATGGATCACCTTGAGTTTATGAAGGCATTGGATCTTTTGATCAAATCCTTTGAAAAGAAAGCCAAAGAGTTTGCAAAAATTATAAAGATGGGTAGAACCCAGTTGCAAGATGCCGTTCCTATGACACTCGGACAGAGCTTTGGAGCATTTGCAAACGCATTGAAACATGAGGCTAAACGTGTTGATACAGCAGCCAAAGAGTTGCTTACAATTAACATGGGTGCTACAGCTATAGGTACAGGCATTACAGCCGAGCCGGGCTATGCAGAGGCTTGCACAAAATATATTAAGGAGATTACAGGTTGGGACATTAAACTTGCCAAAGACTTGGTTGAGGCTACTCACGACACATCGAGCATGGTTTCCTACTCCTCTGCACTTAAATCTCTTGCAATAAGATTGTCAAAGATCTGCAACGATTTAAGACTTCTTTCATCAGGCCCAAGAACAGGTCTCAGCGAGATTAATCTTCCTCCTAAGCAACCGGGATCATCAATTATGCCTGGTAAGGTTAACCCTGTTATTCCTGAGGTTGTAAACCAGATCTGCTTTAAAGTAATAGGTAACGACACTACTATCGCATTCGCTTCTGAGGCTGCCCAGTTGGAACTTAACGTAATGGAGCCTGTATTGGTTGAGAGCCTTGTAGAGAGCGCAAAATGGCTTACTGCAGGTTTCGACGCCCTTAGAGTTGAGTGTGTTGATGGTATTACAGCAAATGCAGACAGATGCCGCAAGATGGTTGAGAACAGCATTGGTATTGTTACAGCTCTTAAACCTTATATTGGTTATGCCAACTGTACAGCAGTTGCCAAAGAGGCTCTTGCAACAGGCGGAAGCGTTTATGATTTGGTTTTGGAGAAGAAACTTCTTACCAAGAAGCAGTTGGATTTAATTTTGGATCCTTCGCATATGATTAAGCCTACCAAAATAACCTTGAAGTAAGAAGTTGCCTAAAAAGGTAATTTCTGCGTTACGCCTTGAAATTCCTCTTTTTATACAACTTCTTGTATACTTGATTATAAAAAACAAAGGGAGTGACTATGATTTTTTAGTCATTCCCTATTTTTGTACCTTTGTCATCCATTGTACACATTATATCATAAAAAGTAGATCAGACATGGCAAGCTATCTTCAGGCAGACAATCTTACGAAATCATACGGGCCAAGAGTTTTGTTTAAAGACTTGAGCTTTAACATAAACGAGGGTGACAAGATTGCCCTTATTGCACCAAACGGCACAGGAAAGACATCGTTGCTGAACATATTGGCCGGTAAGGACTCGTCAGACGGTGAAGGCAAAATCTCCTTTATGAAGGACATTAAAGTATCATTTCTTGAACAGGAGTCTCTCTTTCCGGAGCAAAAAACACTGTTTGAGATAGTGCAAGACAGCGTTGACAATAGCGATATGGCCCACCATGTAGAGGAATATGAGATAAAGAAGGTCCTTACCTCCCTAAAACTGAACGACATGGAGAAGAGACCGGGGGAGCTGAGCGGTGGAGAGGCGAAAAGGTTGGCCATTGCCTGCTCACTCATCTCAAAACCGGATTTTTTAGTTATGGATGAGCCTACCAACCATTTGGACCTTGACATAATTGAATTTTTGGAGGAGTACCTTACCCGTTCTAAATGCACCCTATTTATGGTAACGCACGACCGTTACTTCTTAGACCGTGTATGTAACAAGATTATGGAGATGGCAGACGGCACACTCTACACCTATAACGGCAACTACTCCTACTTTTTGGAGAAAAGGGAGGAGAGAATGGAGAACCTCAAGGCCAATATAGACAGAGCCAGGAATCTTTACAGAACAGAATTAGACTGGATGCAAAGGATGCCCTGCGCAAGAGGGACAAAAGCCAAATACAGAAAAGATGCTTTTCAGGAGATAAAGGCACAGGCTTTCCAAAGAATAGAGGAGAAGAATCTTAATATAAATGTTAAGATGAGCAGGTTGGGCAGAAAGATAATAAACTGCAAGCATCTTGAATACAGATACAAAGATTGGCTTGGGCTAAAGGATTTTACTTACAACTTTGCTCAAGGTGAAAAGGTTGGAATTGTTGGCAACAACGGCGTTGGAAAGACCACTTTCCTAAAACTGCTGATTGGAGAGCTGACTCCAACCGCAGGAGAGATAGAGCGGGGAGAGACCCTTGTAACAGGATACTACAAACAGAGCGGGATGGAGTTTAATCCAAATGACACAGTGATAGACGCAGTACGGGAGATTGCAGAGGTAGTTACAATGTCAGACGGCAAACAGGCTTCGGTAGCAACATTCCTCAACTATTTTCTGTTTCCGCCATCTACCCATTACACCAAGATCGAAAAATTGAGCGGTGGTGAGAGAAGAAGACTCTATCTCTGTACAGTTCTTATGAAAAAACCCAATTTTCTCATATTGGACGAGCCTACCAACGATTTGGATATACTAACATTAAACGTTTTAGAGGAATACCTCATAAATTTTAAAGGCTCTGTCATAATTGTCTCTCACGACAGGTACTTTATGGACAAGATAGCAGACCATCTCTTTATCTTTGAGGGCAATGGTGTTGTTAAAGATTTTGTAGGGCAGTATTCCGGTTACAGGCAGTATATTAAGGATAAAGAGATAGAGAAGCAACGTGCAGAAAGACAACAAAAAGAGGCAGAAGCACGCAAAGCTGCATTGAGCACACCGCAGCAAGCTGCAGACAAGCCCAAAAAGAGGCTTTCATATAAGGAACAGCGCGAATATGAAGCCCTTGAAACTGAGATAGACAAATTGGAGAAAGAAAAAGCTGCCCTTGAGGCGGAACTCTCTTCCGGAACCCTGACCTCCGAGCAGCTAAATGAAAAATCTGTACGCATAGGACAAGTTATAACCCAATTGGACGCTAAGTCTGAACGCTGGCTTGAACTTGCCGAATATGTATAAACCATTTAGAAGCTATTTAAATTAAAGCTGCCTCTTACTCCATAAGTTTCTTGTACTTAAAGCGTTTTGGCTCAACATTACCAAGACGCATTTTCTTGTTTTCCTCATATTCAGAGTATGAGCCCTCAAAGAAGTAAACCTTTGAATCCCCCTCACCTGACTTCGTCACTCAAAAAACATCAATATTATAATTGGCTGATAAATAGTATTTTGTAATTTTGTGTCACCCGTT
>CAKUYQ010000058.1 GCA_934717185.1 uncultured Bacteroidales bacterium
GATAGATTATCATTTGAAGAATTAGAGTTACAAATGCAACAAAGTGGGCTATCAAGGAGGTCATACCTTCAACAAGCGGGAGTAAGTTATTCAACCTACCGCTACTGGTACAAGAAATGCGCTGCCGATAAGGTCGGTATCAAACAACAGGATCTGACACCAATCAGTATCAAGCGGTCCACATCCCGATTACCATTTGAAGATGTTGAGCCACAGGGTGTGACCTTGCTGTTCCCCAACGGACTTCGAGCCTACTTTAACGGCGGGTCAGAGAATTTACTGAAGGAATTGTTGACACAAAGTCTCCAAGAGGTTCATGTTTAGTCTGAATGATACAATGCGCTACTTTCTGTGCCCGGGCAGGACAGATATGCGTAAGGGCATCAGTTCGCTGTGCTGGTTGGTGCACGATAGGATGAAGAGCGAGGTAAAGAACGGAGATGTTTTCATTTTTATAGGCTCCGCCGACTGAGGGCAGAGCGGAAGGAATACCATGTATAACATGTTGCAGGTCGCTTTTATTGTTGATAAAAAGGATACAGATATAGTTGTATAATTGGTTAATAATTAGTAAATTTACATCAATAAAAAAACAACGACAATGGATGAAAAGGATATATTACTCAAAACGATAGAAGGGCTGAATGCCTCTATAGCATTATTATCTGCAACCAACAAGAAACAGGCGGAGCAAAATGAGAAGTTGCAGGAACGCGTCAAAGAGTTGACGGCTCAGGTTGCGTGGCTGAATCGTCAACTCTTTGGACGTAAAGCGGAAAAGCTCCCTGTCTATGACCCCACAATGCCAGGCCTCTTTTCCGACGAGTTTGCCGGACTTCAGCAACAGGCTGAAGAGAAACGAGATGAGGCAGTGGCGAAAATTGAAAAGTGTTCTCTCGAGGAACAGAAACAGAAGCGCCAGAACCGCAAGATGGTTTTGTAGGCTGCGTATTCCGGCTTAATGTCGGCCACTCCTGGAGGGGGTACATCAAAAATCGAAATTCTCAAAATATGGTGTTTTAGTATATGGATTTCATCTGGGCAATTTTTATTACTGTTGAATTAACCATTTCCAACATGGAATAACCTCAATCACTCCATATTCGTCTTCAATGGTCTTTTCTTCGTCATAGGTGATGATTACTCTTCGTTTGCAAGACAAGGCTTTTGGCAACTTCTGCAGGGCTTCCACTTCTCGTTTCTCAGTCGTATCTGATCCCTCAATAGAATAAGAAACTTGTATGGCAAGTTCATCGTCGGGGATGTAGAAGTCAACCTCAATGTTTTGGTTATAGAAGAAAACTTGCTCGTTGTCCTTGTCATTTCCATATTTGCGGAAAAGTGACAGAGCGACAAGGTTCTCTAACAAAGTCGTTGTTGGGTCAACTAAGAGAATACTCAACAAGCCGTTGTCAATGAAATAGTACTTGCTTTTTGTCTCACGCTCAGCAAATGCAGCACTTATATTGTGCAATCTGAGTAAGAGCCATGCGTCCTCGCAGTATTCAATATAACTACTCGTGGTAGGTATGGTAATCTTACCACCCACACTTGATAGTATTTTGGTGACTCTGGAGTAGGAGAGTGGCTGTTTCACGCTCTCTGCCATCTTCTTTATCATCAAGCGCAAGAGGTTGGGATTGCTTATCTTGTTTCTTGCGCAAATATCACCCAGATATATTTTCTGGTAAACAGAACTCAGGTAGCTTCTCTTTACCGGTATATTTACGCTTTCCGGCAATCCACCCCAGTTCATGTATTCCGCATATTCACGCAGAAATAGTGACTTTCCGGTGGTGCTCATCAGCGTCTGTTCATCATATGGAATATCTCGTGAGCGAAGGAACTCTTTGAAGCTGAAAGGATATACCTCTACCGGGATATAACGGCCACCGAGGGTAGTCATTATCTCCTTAGAGAGCATCTTTGCATTGGAACCGGTGATCCAAACCGTTCTTTTGCTGTCTGCCATACGACGGGCAAACTTTTCCCAGCCATCAATGTTGTGAATCTCGTCAAGGAACAGCATCGGATTATCATTGCCAGTCATTTCTATATGACATTCCAATATGGCATTGAAATCTTCATAGGTGAAGCCCACCAGCCGCTCATCCTCAAAACTCAGATAGAGCATTTCTTCCCAGTCGTGCCCCTCACGGAGTAATTGCTGCATCTTTTCGTAGAGCACGAATGACTTGCCAGCCCTGCGTACACCAACGAAAACATAACAGTTAAATCCCTCTGTAACAATGTTCCTATGGACAATATTGTAGCTTTCAATCTCTCTTTGATTGTCGAGGAGAATTTGCTTGAGTAGAGCTTTATTCACCATACTTTATTAAAATAATATTTTATATTTCGCTATAAAGGTATAAAATCATATTTTAATGCGCAACCTTTTCATGCGATTTTATACACTTTTCACTACATAAGCTGGTACATACTTTTTCAGGCTTGTGCAATGTTTTTTGGGAAAAATGACTAAGGTGTTCTTTTTAACCTTTGATATTGACTATTTTGTCAATATCAAGTTCTGCGTTGCAGATAGACTCGATTTCTTCAATAATTTCAATGCAGCGTTTTCGGTTTATGCGGATGCCTGTGCCGGCTGAAATGATATCATCAAAGCTTGGATTGCCAGAATATTTGACAGATGTTGCATGTTCGCCTCTGGTGCCCTCCGGTGAGTAAGTAATGTCGTATGCAGGAGCAAGTGCCCATTTGCCGTTTTCGCATAGAAAACTGAAGTTCTTGGCGTGATCATCTCTGTTGACGCATATGATATTGAAAACCATCCTGCGAAACATCTGCTCCACTTGTACAGGATCTTGTGTAAGGTAACCGGTCAGAGCAAGGAGGTTTACATAATCTATGCTCTGAGTGCGGAAATCGGACTGTAGAAGAGCTGCCGCTGTGAGTGTATGGATACGCTGGCCTTCCCTTATATCAAATCTTTTGATTGAGAAGTACTGATTATTAATGAGACGAATTTCCGGAATGATAATTCCACATTTCTGCGCAGTCCTCATGTATTGATATTCTGTCTTGCCAATATCTGAGGGGTCGTAAATATGTCTGAATTTTACTATCCATTCAGAGCCGTCTGCAGCCTTATATACCGCTTTTGGTCTTGCTCCACCTGAATTACGACTATTGTAGTACAGGAAAGATGCATCGGCATCGCTTTTCTCGGAGAGCACATCAAGAGCTTTACGCTGAAGTTCGTCAAAGTCGTTGTCTGTGATGGCCGCAATATGCTCTTTGGAAGCTTCAGGATTATAGCAAAGTGCTCCCATTCCGGAACTGCCAACCAGAGACAGTCTCTGAAGGGGCGATAGTTCGCCCAATGAACTACCTTCACGACGAAGCATCCTGTCAAGCAGATAAAGACCATAGCCATCCGGCATACTATCTTCAAATACAGCAAATCCGCCACCAAAACAATTTTCTTTTGAGTATATGAGTCCTGTCTGGAGTGGCAATTCCCATGGAGATATTGAGAAACCATTTGCAATCCAATCCTTGTCGTACTCAAACACACACCGATCTCTTTCGGGTGTCATCTGCAAAGTGCCGACAGTACGTCCATCTAATGAAACTGTTATTTTTAGAATATCTTTCATCGTCCTTTCTGTCTTCCTTGGTTTTTATTTATAGTCTCAAGTTCCTCTCCTGTGGTGAACTTACTTTTACTCATAATGACACTCATTTCGTCAAACCAGCCAAATTCAACAACCAATTTCAGGAATGCTTCAAGAGATATCTTTCCTTTGGTTTCAAAACGCTCGAGTGTTGGTTCGGGAATACCCGTTTTTTCAGAGAGACTACGCCTGCTCAAGCCTTTATCAAGCCTGCGTTTACGACAGTTTTCTGCTAGAATTGTTGCCAAACGCTCAGGATTCTTGTTGAAAATATCAAAGCTATATTCCATAATAAATTATGCTAAAGTAGCAATATATTCGTTTATCACTTAAAATAATATGCCAAAGTTAGTAATTATTGCGTTTATTGGCAAATAATCTTGTATGATTCTTTTAATCAGAATAATAATCAACGAATAGAGCTTTTTGCTCCTGCTCCAAAAGCATACCCTAAGGTAATACCGTAATTTGTATTTGCCTTTTCCTGTAATTTGTAATTAAACGTCAAACGCCAATGATAAAACAGTTCAACTCCCGCTCGTGGCATAAAAGAGAATGAATGTGTTTTATCACCTGTTGTAAAGCCACCAAAATTCCTTTTGGAATTATCAAAGCCAATAGGAGATGATACATTACATATACACAATCCAACACCGGCACCTGCAAATAGGGAAACACCTTTAGCAATGAATAAATTATAGTCGGAAATGGCCATTACATTGTAAGATTTAAAATACAAGCTGCCTGCATTTTTAGATTCTCTATGGAAAATACTCCCACTCAAATGTAGTCCGGCATCTATGTGCGGATTTGTAAAGTTATAACGTCCTTCTGCATAAATATATGCCCCTGCGCCCATTTTATCAAAGCCTAATTTTTGTGGACTAGAGATAACTCCAACACCTATTTCAGCTTCAATATTTCTAAAAATATTTTTTTGTTGCCCGTATAAACCAACCTTAGAGATACACAGCAATCCAAAGACAAATAAAAAACAAACCTGCTTCATGATCGTATATATTTATGATTATTGTTTAGTTTCAATTACACATGCCCTCCATTCACTGTTACATTAAACCCCAAAAAACTTAAAATCTTGCATGGATAACATAGCGTATTGTGTAAATTTGTGCTGCTTCACTACAAATCATGCCACCGAAAGACAACTTCTACAGCAAAATTATTGCTGCTGCTACCAAAAAAGTAGACACTGACAGGTGAAAAAAGATAGAGAGTTGTATCTTTGGGAAGCGGTTATCCTCGT
>CAKUYQ010000059.1 GCA_934717185.1 uncultured Bacteroidales bacterium
GAGAGTAGGTGACTGCCAATTTCAGAGAGAGCATCAACATGAAAATGTTGGTGCTCTTTTCGTATATGCTGCCTACTCTTCCACTTGGTACAACGCAGTTGTAAAGCGGTGCGATAGCACCTGCACCAGGCGAAGACCTCTGAGCAGGGAGAGTAGGTGACTGCCAATTTCAGAGAGAGCATCAACATGAAAATGTTGGTGCTCTTTTCGTATATGCTGCCTACTGCTCAGAGGTCTTCGCTTATTTAAGTTTGCTTTCGCAAACGTGCTTTGCTTCGCAAAGGCTGACGCTTGTTAAGAAATAGCCTACAATTCAACAAAATAGTTCGCTTCTTTCTTTTTCAAGCAACATAATCAAAAACAGTTATGATTACACTCTTTACTTTCTCTACCCTCCTTACGTTCTTTACTCTCTCTACATTCTTTACAATAAAAACGCCAACGCCAAAGCCAAAGCTAACGCCGATATATGGAAAAAAAGAATATCTTTGCATATACTTAAATAATTTATTATGAAGAAGATTTTTGTTCTATTTCCGTTATGCTTACCTGTTTTATGCGTTTTAGTTTCTTCTCTTGCGCTATTCTCTTGCAGTAAATATGATGATGAATGGGTAAAAAAGGCCACAGAGGATTTTGAGAAACGTATTTCTGCTTTAGAAGAGTGGCAAAAGAGTGTTAACACAGAGATTATCTCATTGCAGGGCTTGATTAGGAGCATAAATGAAAAAGATTTTGTTACCAAGGTAACACCGCTTGCAGATGGAAGCGGGTATGTTATTTCGTTTGAAAAAGGGGGAGATATTACAATTAAAAACGGAAAAGACGGAGTTACCGGTGACAAAGGCGACAAAGGCGATACAGGCGACAAAGGTGATAAAGGTGATACAGGAGACAAAGGCGACGATGGTGACAAGGGAGATAAAGGAGATACAGGCGACAAAGGGGATAAAGGTGATAAGGGCGACAAAGGAGATTCCCCTGTAATAGGAGTTAAACAAGACACAGATGGCATCTATTACTGGACGTTAAATGGCGAATGGTTGCTTAACGGAGAAGATAAGATTAAAGTGACAGGCGATAAAGGTGAGGATGCCGTTGCACCACAAGTTAGGATAAACGAGAATACTTTTGAATGGGAAATCTCTGTAGATGGCGGAATAACATTCAATTCTACAGGAATTGTTGCTGTTGGAACAGATGGAGAATCCATGTTCAGTGCTTTGGATAACAGTAATGAAAAGTATGTTGAATTAACATTGGCAGACGGAGAAACGAAAATAAAGTTGCCAAGATATGCAGAGTTTGCTATATCATTTGAAACAGATGACATATTCTATGCAACTCCGGATAATAACGAACTAACACTTGTCCTGCCTGCAACCTTAAAAAAGGATGATTATCGCTCTATTAGGGCAACTGTAACAGATATTAAAGGCGGGACCGTACATGTGAAATCCGGTGATGATTGGATTATTAACATATCAGCTCCTGTATTTGATGGAGATGGAGTGTTGGTGGAGGGTAGCGCCAAAGTAAGCGTAACAGGTTGTGAAGATTCGCGTCTATCAGATTCATACTTGCTAAAGGTTGCTCTTGTTTCTGCAGATGGTAAAGAGGTTACGGCATCCCGTCTGATTAAATATTTCAATGGAGTTGTAGCAGAAAGCCAATCAGACATAACAGATAATTCTATTCAAAGGTTGGCGTGGAAAGGGAATATTACGGAGGAAAATTTTGCATATATAAGAGACAACATGGCCTCTACACTTAAAGTGTTGGATCTTTCATCTACGGAATTGACAGAGCTTCCCGACAAAGCACTTGCATTCTACGCAGAGCAGGGTTATGAACCAAACAAAACATTGCAGGCTGTAATTTTGCCAGAAACCTTAAAGAGAACAGGCAAGGCTGCATTTGGAAACTGCGTCAATCTCCAATACGTGTATCTTCCAAAGAACCTTAATGAATTAGCAGACAAAACATTTGACAATTGCAGCAAACTGCAAAATGTAGAACTTCCGCATAATTTAACCGTAATAGGAGAGGGCGCATTTAATGCTTGTAACAGTATAACCGCCATTACTATACCCTCATCTGTAACAGTGTTGCCCGATTATGCGTTTCAAAAATGTGGCAGCTTGGAAAGAATCTCTGTATACGATGCAGTTACATATATTGGAAAGGGAGCCTTTAGCGAGTGTAAATTCCTAAAGGAGTTCACCGTTCCTGCCGGAGTAACTGTGCTTAATGATTCTACATTCAATGAATGTGCAAGTCTAAAGTTTATTAATTGGCATAATAATATAACATCTATCGGGAAGAGAGCTTTTTATAGATGTAGTGCCCTTTCTCATTCTCTTACAACGGATCAGTTGGTACTGCCTTTAAATTTAAGCTCAATGGGTACAGAAGCTTTTGCCGGATGTACAAACTTAGAAAAAATTGATATGAGAAATACCCCGTTAAAAGTTATCCAATCTAAGGCGTTTGAAGGATGCCGAAACCTGACAGATGTATCTCTTCCGCTGCAAGTGAATACAATTCAAACATCAGCTTTTGAGCGAACAAACATAGTGCAGATCATTCTCCACCCATCTCTTAAATATATTGGAAGTGAGGCTTTTAGATCAACACCTTTAGAGATAGTATATTCTCATGCAGAGGTTGCTCCTTCATTAGGAATTATGGTTTTCTCCGTTTATACCAAAGAAAAGGGCGTTTTATTGATTCCAAGTGCATCACTTAGTTCTTATAGAGAAGAGGAGTGGGTTGATTATTTCTTTGATACTTATAATACACTTTAGAGGGATAAGCTTTAATACAAATTCATAAACAGTTATGAACGACCTGTCAGTCAGCGGAAAAGCGGTTGCCGAAAGCAGCTTATAAGAAACGGCGTCTGTTGAAGGACCGTTAGGATGCAAAGCATACTAAAAGGGACGACTTAGCCGTTTCAAGATGCTTGATGGCAAAAGCAGTTGATTGGCACGGAGAGAGACTGTTTATGAATTTGGCTAACGCCAACGCCATTAAAAGCAGAACATCACCTCAGCCGTAACCTTATTCATCATATCCTCCGGCGTTGTAATTGTCTTAATCTCCCCCTTATTAAAGAAATGCTCATAGTTGAGCCTTAGAACAGTCTTATAGTTTCCCGTCTTTAAGTGAAAGTTAAAACCTCCCGTAATACGGCTAACGGCAAAACCGCGCTCTAATGTCTCCTCCCCAATCTGATCCCATCTGAGAGCAGGTTGAACACCTGAAAGCAGCGAACCACTCTCCACCGGAATAGTATAGAAAAACTGCGCATAGTATGAGAACAGATGCAATCCGCTGAATTTGTTGTATTTCCCCATCACCTCCGTCTCAACCTTAAAATTGCTCTTCAGATAGCGTAAATCACCACCCCAGATATAATTGTCAGACTCTTTTGAAGATTTTATCTTAAGACCCTTTGCCGTAATCCTAAGCCCTTCATTCAAACTTCCAAAAGCAATCCTTGCCCCGTATGCCGGAGATTCACTCCATTCAGCCTTATTTGTACCTTTTCCATTATATATACCCAATTGAGCCGTAATAGGGAATCCCTCCTTTTTTATGGCATACTCCGCTGTTATACCAATATCCCTTGTAGAATTAAAGAATTTGCCCACAAACGGTCTGTTTGCAAAATCTAACGCATTGGGAGATATTGTATAGCTGTTAAATAGTGGCAAGCTCCCCTGTCCTGCTGTAAACGACAATCTCTCTGTAGGCTTGAACTTAAAATAGAGATCCAATACATTAAAATTCCCGTTATTGCTCAACTCTAACAGGAATTTGTACTCAAAACAGCTGCTCATACCCCCACTAAAACCAACCCTCGTATTCCTAACGGAAAACCTCTGGTGCCCGTTATCTGTCAACACCTCATATTTGCCCTTAAACACAAGTTCCGGCTTGAACACCGTAAGTTCCTTTCTCTCCCCATCCTTGCCTGCAAACTCCTTTACAAGCCCTTTACGAGTAATTTTATATGCAGGTTTGCCGGCGGAAACTTTCTCATTAACAGTGGTGCCTGCAACCGTAGAATCTGCTACCATTACCAAATTTGTCTCCCTTGCCACTAAAGAAGCAGCCCCGGCGCATAATAGCATAACCGGCAATACAATGGTTCTCAATAAAGATTTTAATTTCATTTTTCTTCCCGATAATTTCTCGTTCATATCTGTACTATTTAGAAGTAGTTTGGCAATCTTAAAAAAATAACTTGGTAATCTTTAATTGTCTTTTCGGTCTATATTTCTTTTCTCAAAAATACTGCTAAATCTTTACCAACTTATTTTTAACGCTTACTTAAAGTAAAAACTTTCTGCAAAGATATAAAATAGTATCAATATATATAGTATAACCTTTTACTAAATTGAATTTTTGAAACTGAATATGATAAATTTTGAAATTAGCTAGTCCAAGTTGATATATCAAAGATTTTCATCGTCTGAAATAATTGATAGTATATAGATCGTTTTTTTACATATTGTGAAACCGTTTTTGAATATATAGATAATAAATGATAAGTTTTGTGAAGATAATCCTAACTGTCGCTTGGATAATCCTACATATTGCTTGAATAATCCTACCTAAGAGAGGCTTGCCAGGCCTAATTTTGCTTACAAAATCAGAACTAACAATTAAATTTATGAAGAAATTACAACTTATTTGCAATACGGTAACCCGTTGCTTTACCGTATTAACATTGGCAGGTCTTTGCACCGTGGGCTTACCATCTTGTAGCGATGATTACGATGATACAGATATTAAGAAAGAGATTCAGGATGTAAAAGACAGGGTAGCCAAATTAGAGGAGTGGCAGAAGAGTGTTAACTCAGACAT
>CAKUYQ010000060.1 GCA_934717185.1 uncultured Bacteroidales bacterium
TCCATAGTTTTTTAGAACAAAGGTAGGAACTTTACAGATAGGTTACAATATGCTACCGCGGACGGTTGTACTTTTGTACTTGACGGGGATTTATAATTAGCATTTGTCGTTACGATGCTTTTCATAGTTCCGTCTCGTGTCCTGCTATCGTTTATTCATTGTAACACTTGCTATATCGTTATTTCCAGAAATCACAATAATAAGGCTGTCTAATGTCATTTGTTGACGTGAATTACACAACATTTATGCTGATACAAGGTTAATAAACCTTATAGAAGCAACTTTTATTAGGTTTTTATTCAATACGATTTCTACGTTTGGTGATTATTTATTAATTTTGAAGCCTAATAAAAATATCCAAATGAGCATATAATACGAGATATTTTCAATGAAGAACTCTAAAGACGCAGGCAAGGTGAAAAGATAAGTGCGAATTGAACGTGCTAAGTTCTTGTCAAAGTCACGGCAATAATGACAAAAAATAATTCTGGCAAAGGAATACCTTACGGTGAACATCTCACGCTGGTGTGTTATCTAAACAAGTAATAGCAACAATGACCGAATATAGTAAATTTATTGATGAACTTCTAAAACCAAAAATCCAAGAAAAAGCAGTCGTTTTAGACTTGTTTGCAGGATGCGGAGGACTGTCTTTGGGCTTTGAAGCCGCAGGCTTTAAAACTATAGGATTTGAAATGGTGCAAGAAGCAGTTGACACATATAACGCAAATCTTAATGGAATGTGTTACAATCAATTTTTGGAAGTAGGCTTCAATTATCCAGAGATTGATAATATAGGTATAATAATAGGAGGGCCGCCATGCCAACCATTTAGTAGGTTCGGCAACCAAAAAGGCATGGAAGATGCAAGAGATGGCTTTCCTATATTCATAGATGCAGTTCGCCGAATACAGCCTAAAGTGTTTGTATTCGAGAATGTTGCCAATATCTTAGGTAGACACAAATGGTATTTGGATTTGATTGTTAAAGAACTGAGTGATTTGGGGTATTATATTGATTACAAAGTGCTTAATGCCGTCAATTATGGTGTTCCCCAAAGACGAGAAAGGCTTATATGTGTGGGGCATAGAGCATCTTTCCGTTTCCCGACAATAGAAAACCACAAAAGAACAGTAGAAGATGCTATTGGCGATACAATGTTGAGTCCAGAGCCTGAAAGTAAAATTCTTACACCTCGACAAGACGAATATATTGCGGTTTACGAAAAGAAATCGCATTGTGTCAATCCACGAGATTTGTATCCTGACAGACCTGCACGCACAATCACATGCAGGAATTTGGCTGGAGCCACAAGTGATATGCAACGAGTAAGACTTGTAGACGGTAGACGAAGACGCATTACCGACCGTGAAGCAGCTCGCCTTCAGACATTCCCAGACTGGTTTGAATTTTCAGGTACAGAAACTAAGAAATTCTATCAAATAGGAAATGCCGTGCCTCCACTACTTGCATACAAAATTGCATTACAAGTAAAGGCTACATATCATATGGAACAGCAAACAACAGATTATATAAGAAATAGAATTATTCCAAACAGTTTATTCGCAATATGATAATAAAAATACAGACTGGTACACCAACAAAAGTAAAGAATTTGGTATTCAATATTTTGGATGTATTTCAGCTCATTGGTATACCTGTTGACAATACAGACCGTAAATTAGAACGTATGGCTAAAGCATGCCTTGCCGTTGGAAAGATCAAGAAGGATTTCTCGGAAGCGTGTTCTTTTGAAGACGGTTTTACAAGAACACGTGATATAATAACTTTTGAAAACAAAAATTTTGGTGAAGACATATCACCAGGTTCGTATGATGATATACGACGTCAAGACTTAAAACTATTGGTTGAAGCTGGTATCGTTGTGAATTCTTCTTCAACAGAAGAACAAGCGACAAACAATCCATCGCGCGGTTATGGCTTAAGCACATCATTTGCGAATCTGCTACATTCTTTTGGTTCGTCAAAATGGGAAATACTTCTAAACGAATTTAGA
Organism: uncultured Bacteroidales bacterium; assembly: GCA_934717185.1. GTDB lineage: Bacteria > Bacteroidota > Bacteroidia > Bacteroidales > UBA932 > Egerieousia. The sequence continues at coordinate 2,018 of CAKUYQ010000060.1, forward strand.
AAAGAAACGAAGTCACTCAAAGAAGAATTGGAAAGACGCCGTGATTTGCAGAAAGTCCCAGTTACGCTTCCAAATGGAAAGATAATAGTCCTGTCATATGGAGAGCATAATGACTTGCAGAAAGCTATCATAGAAGTTTTCCTTCCTTTGTTTGGTTTTGGTGCTGAAGTATTGTATGTTGGAGATACGAAAGACAAATTCTTACACTTGGAAAAAGCAGAATTGGAGAAAATAAAATTCTTTACGCTAGAACATGAAGAATTACCTGATGTCGTAGCATATAGCCGAGAGAAGAACTTACTTTATCTTATTGAAGCCTACCATTCAACAGGTGAATGGGATGAAATAAGGGTTAGGAAAGTGAAACGTAAATTGGAAGAATCTGGCTGTACAGCAAATGTCGTTTTCTTTACAGCATTTGAAAACAAAAATATATTCAAGCAAAAGGCGAAAGATATTGCATGGGAAACAGAAGTGTGGATAGCAGATTCACCAGAACATCTTGTACATTTTAATGGGTATAAATTCTTAGAATTGCATAAGTAAACAGCTAAAAAATGAAACAAGGCAAGACGTTACATAAGATAGTACAGAAATTAAAGAAGGAAGAACTCATTAGGTATGCTTCGAACTTAGGTTTGAAACTTGATGAAGAATCGGACATATCCAAGTTGCGCAAAGCATACATAGAGTTTGTTCTGTCCCACCCGAAAGAGTTGCTTCTGATGCTGCCAATGGCAGACCTACAGCTCATCAGTAAGGCAAAAAATGTCAAAGCAGGAGAGGGTGTACCGAGAGTGGATGACCATCTTACGCCCATCATGGTAATGTACGGATTGGCAGATATGGATACGCCACATTGGGATTTCTTCACCGTCACCATTGCTGAGGATTTACAACCGCTACTGGTGCAGCATATAGACTGGGCTTTGGGATATGAGCAAAACCGGCTGCGTATTAGCGTGGAATTCATAGTCGAGGGATTGGCCAACGTCCTTGGCATCATTACGCAAGATGAAATCAGAAAGCAACTCAAAAAACTCATGCATAATGACAGTGACGAAAAAGCGGCTAAAGCACTTGATGTAGTACGCCAATATTCATTACTGCTTGACTGTATGGAATATACAGGAGACCTTGAAAATGCAAAGGATGAGGATATTCGATTCGTATCAAGGTACGGATGGGAAGACAAACGGAGGATGGAACAGTTCATCGCCGAACATTCCAGGAATATTGATTCCACACCAGAATTCTCGGTCGAAGAATTGACGAAATCGTCAGGAGCCCTCTGTCCTGTCGTTCCCAATCCGAAGGTGGACGAATTCATGCATTTCCTGACTTGCCAGATAGGGCTTGACAAAGGTAGTGCATATATCATCTGCTTCAATCTGTGGTATTACAGAATACACTATGGCGATAAATCCTTTGACGACAAGCAAATGGAAATTTACTTTCTAAACCATGTTCTGACAGAAGAAGAACAAGAACTGACAGACAGAGTGGCGGAAGAATGGATGCAGCGTCTTGCAGACTTTGCAGACAACATGCCGTTATGGCATCTGCGAGGATTCACGGCTACAGACTATCCGGCAGAAGCCTTTGTCTCGAAACTGACAATCAAAGAACCGTTAGGCGCTGTGTTGAGAAAGATGAAGGAAAGTGCCTACTTGATTAAAGATATACTCAATACAAAGGCACAATTACCCGACCAAGCGAAACCTTCAAAGAATGATAATCCATGGGCTGGTCGCAAAATCGGACGCAACGATCCCTGTCCCTGTGGCAGCGGCTTGAAATACAAGAAGTGTCACGGAAAAGGTATGTAGGTTCATTCGTCTAATGCAAAATAATGAAGAAAGACATCAAAAAGTCAATACAGCAGATTTTTGTCCGTAAGTTAGCAGATGACGTATTGAAGAGCAGCACACCGAAGCGCTATGCTGAAATCTGTTCCAATGAGGGCTGGCACCAGGAACTGATGGATTTTGTGCGCAAGCAATTTAGTATCGGACTGTTACAAGAGTATGAAAAGCAACTACTGCCATACCATCGTAATGAAATTATTGAATGCTATGTACACTACATCTACAAACTGATGGAAAACTCACGAGGACGCGATACCTATAGGGAAATATGCAACTACCTAAGGCATATCTGTAGATACGGAGCAAAGAATCTGGCAACAGAGACGGCAACAGAGCTCCGCACAAAATACCGTCGCTGCCGTGCTCTGATAGAAGAGTTGAACAAAATTTCATTCGATTAGCTACCAGATACTTAAAAAGAAATCCCCGTCAAGTGTATTTAGTGTACAACCGTCCGCGTTGACAGGTACCCTGTAAAAATAATAGCCGTCCAGTATTTGGGCGGCTATTATTGTGCCTT
>CAKUYQ010000061.1 GCA_934717185.1 uncultured Bacteroidales bacterium
CTCCCCTTTCCAAGCTGTTTGAAAACGGTGACACCGGTCTTTTATCCGGAAAATCCGGAATTGAAATGGCATACGAAGTGATTGGCATTGAAGACAGAACCGGTCATTATGAAATCCGATCCGACCGCAGTGCGGAATATTGGGCGGGATGGGCTCTTGCCTACTATCAGTGGGAGACAAATCTGACATTTCGCCGCATAACGGATACGGTGCCGATTGATGAAATTGTAGCTCTTTATACACCGTATCATGAAATGGATATCCGACAGTTTTCTGATAAAATGACCGAACTTTTGAAAGAACGCTCCTCTGTCAGCCGTTTGAAAATCCTCCGTGAAAATGCAGGACTGTCGCAAAGCGCATTGGCTTCTCTCAGCGATGTCCCGGTCAGAACAATCCAGCAGTATGAACAGCGCAGAAAGAATATCAACAAAGCACAAGCAGAATACCTCGTTTCCCTTGCAAAGGTGCTCTGCTGCAATGTAGATGACCTGATGGAACTTGATACAACCGAATGATACCATCGAAGATTTAATGAGAAATAATGTACTCACAAGCTTAATAACCTAAAGCATCTATTAGAAATGGTAGATGCTTTTCTCTTGCCAGTTGAAAGAAAACATATAAAGTCGGTTTCAATGTGGATGATGGGCAACATTTACACTCGCACCAATTCCATCGGAAATATCAAACCGGACAAAGAAAAAACGCCAAAATAATAGATGGTGCAGTTGCTGCCATTATGGCGCTCGGCCGTGCGTTTCGGTGCGGGAATGTATCTGCCGAAAGTGTGTACGATGTGCGGGGTTGCTGTTTCTGTAATAAAAATGCGGAGAAGCAGTTGTTCACCGCTTCTCCTAAAAACTCAATCAACTCAAACACCGTAAAAAAGTAATCCGCATTACATTAGTCAATCCCTAATAGTTTTCGCTCAATTGTTAAAACATCAGGAAAAATCAAGAAAGTCATATTTTTTTGTTTTACCAAAGAAAGAACCTTCCGAGCTTTTTGAATAATCTCAGCTTCTTTATTACCGGAAAGCCTTACAGGAATTCTGGTAACGGAGTCTAAGTACTCGTTTTTTATGTACGCAGGCGTTATCGGACACATGTTTTGAATTAAGAAAGCTCTTTCTTGACCTAAAACATCTCCAAATGCTATTGTATCACAGTTCTTTCCATTGGCGGTTTTCTGGTTATAGATATTACGATATTTCGACACACGAGATGATATCGGAATCATCCATTGCAACCCCGTTGATAAGTCGGTAAAGGAAAGAAAACTGGGACGATCATGCACTACACCGGCTATTGTTTCCTTATTCTGCATTAGACATTTATCCGGAAAATCGATAAAATATTGATCGTTTATAAAATAAAAATGACCTTCTTGCATTTTGCACCTCAAAGAAAGAAGCTCTGCCCCAAAATGGAGCGGAGCTTCAACAATTTGAACTCGACCTTTTGTTAATCGCATATCGAGTAGCGACAAACATTTGAACTCGACCTTCTTTTAGTTGTATATCGAGTAACAACACACATTTGAGACGATTTCATCGTCACTATTATTATACTCACTTTTTCTTGTTTTGTCAACCCCTTTTTTCAAATTTATAATTACCAATTTTTTATTTTAGGAGATAAAAACATGGGTCTTTTTTCCGGGCTGTTCCGCTCACGGGACAAGCCTCAAAACAGAACAACCGGCAGTTCCTACGCTTTTTTCATGGGCGGCTCGACTGCAGGAAAAGCAGTCAATGAACGCTCTGCCATGCAAATGACAGCCGTATATGCCTGTGTGCGCATCCTGTCGGAAGCCATCGCGGGACTGCCGTTGCACTTATACGAATATGGCTGCGACGGCAGCAAGGAGAAAGCGGTGGAACATCCGCTGTATTTCCTGCTTCACGATGAGCCGAACAAAGAAATGACAAGTTTTGTTTTCAGAGAAACACTGATGACGCATCTGCTTCTCTGGGGCAACGCTTACGCACAGGTTATCCGCAACGGCAAAGGTGAAGTCATTGCCCTCTATCCCCTGATGCCGAACCGGATGGAGGTTAACCGCACAGACAAGGGGCAGCTCTACTACCAATACACAACATCTTCCGATGATGCACCCACGGTGGAAGGTTCCACCGCAGTGCTGATGCCGGAGGATGTTTTGCATATACCGGGGCTTGGCTTTGACGGCCTTGTCGGATACTCTCCGATTGCCATGGCGAAGAACGCCATCGGACTCGCCATTGCAACGGAGGAATACGGTGCAAAATTCTTTGCAAACGGTGCAGCCCCAAGCGGTGTGCTGGAGCACCCCGGCACCATCAAAGATCCGCAGCGTGTACGGGATGCCTGGATGAGTCAGTTCAGCGGGTCCCGAAACGCCGGCAAGGTGGCAGTCCTGGAGGAAGGCATGAAATACACGCCCATCTCCATTTCCCCGGAACAGGCACAGTTTCTGGAAACCCGAAAATTTCAGATCAACGAGATTGCGAGGATTTTCCGTGTCCCGCCTCACATGGTGGGTGACTTGGAAAAGTCCTCGTTTTCCAATATCGAGCAGCAATCGCTTGAGTTCGTAAAGTATACGCTTGACCCCTGGGTCATCCGATGGGAGCAGTCACTCCAACGGACACTTCTCTCTTCGGAGGAAAAGAAGCGGTACTACTTCAAATTCAATCTGGAGGGGCTGCTTCGGGGAGATTACGCAAGCCGTATGACAGGCTATGCAACGGCACGGCAAAACGGGTGGATGTCCGCCAATGACATCCGCGAACTGGAAAATCTCGACCGGATTCCCGCCGAACTCGGCGGCGATCTCTATCTCATCAACGGCAATATGCTCCCGCTCGGCAATGCAGGTGCTTTTGCAAATCTCAATTCTCAAGCAAAGGAGGAAGAAACAACCGATGAAAAACAAAAAGTTCTGGGCGTGGAAGAACCAAGCCGACACCGAATCGGAACGGGCACTTGAACTGTACGGCACCATTGCGGAAGAATCCTGGTTTGACGACGATGTCACGCCACAGATGTTCCGGGATGAACTGTTTGCCGGCACCGGTCCCGTTACCGTATGGCTGAATTCTCCGGGCGGTGACTGTGTTGCCGCAAGTCAGATTTATTCCATGCTCATGGATTACCGCGGGGATGTTACAGTCAAAATCGACGGCATTGCCGCCAGTGCCGCTTCCGTAATTGCAATGGCAGGCACGAAGGTTCTGATGGCACCGACTGCACTGATGATGATTCACAATCCCATTACCGTGGCATACGGCAACACCGCCGATATGCAGAAAGCCATCGAAATGTTGGATGAAGTGAAGGAGAGCATCATCAACGCTTACGAAATCAAAACCAACCTGTCCCGCGCCAAACTTTCGCACCTGATGGATTCCGAAACCTGGATGAATGCCAACAAGGCAATAGAGCTCGGGTTTGCCGATGACATTCTGGAAGATACGAAAAAAGGTGCTGACATTCCCGCTTATGCATTTTCCGGCAAAGCTGCAGAAGTTTCGCTGATGAACAAGCTGCATACCCGTATGGAAACGGATAAAAAGCCTGCCGCACCGGCGATACCGGACGAACCTATCGGAACCCCTATCGCAAGTCTTGAAAAAAGACTGAATCTTTTGAAACCTTAAAGGAGGATTTTTATTATGAGTACCGTCAATGAACTGCGCACCCAGCGCGCAAAATCCTGGGAAAAAGCAAACGCCTTTCTGATTGCCCACAGGGACGGAAAAGGCATTCTCTCAGCGGTTGATACCGCCACCTATGAAGCCATGGAACAGGAGATCGTAAATCTTGGTCGGGAGATTGAGCGGCAGGAACGCCTTGATGCCATGGAGCGTGAAATGGCTGTCCCCGTCAGCACGCCCCTTACTTCCAAGCCGGAAGCCGCAAAGCCCGCCGATACCAAGGTCGGCCGTGCATCCGACGCTTACAAAAAAGCGTTCTGGAATGTCACCCGCCACAAAGACCGTATCACCCCCGAAATGCGCAATGCCCTTCAGGAAGGGACCGACAGCGAGGGCGGTTATCTCGTTCCGGATGAGTTTGAGAAAAGCCTTGTAACCGGTCTGAGCCTCGCCGCCGTTATCCGTTCCCATGCGCATGTCATCACCACTTCAAGCGGTCTGCATAAGATTCCCGTTGTGGCATCCCATGGCTCCGCTGCCTGGATTGACGAGGAGGGTGCCTATACGGAAAGCGATGAAACCTTCGGACAGGTTCAGCTGGACGCTCATAAGGTCGGCACCGTTAT
>CAKUYQ010000062.1 GCA_934717185.1 uncultured Bacteroidales bacterium
TTATATAGTCTCTTTTTATCAGCATCCATATTCTTATCTCATTCTTTCTGTCTGTATGTGATTAAGAACTTGTATCGATTACCAAAAACATTTCTGTCAGGTAACAACTCAATATTTGCTCCGAACGAGTTGAGCAATTGCTTAACTATATAGAGTCCCATACCTCGACGTTCACTATAATTTTTTCCAGATTGTAGCGCCTCAAAAAGCACATCCTCCATTGCTCGAATCACACCTGTACCACTATCAGAAACAACGAACGCTTCCGTACCGGCCGACTCGACTTTAATAAACTCTGCAAAAGAGTTTTCGTTTCGATAATGAGGATCGGATACGGCCCACCGTTTTCTCTTGTCTATCCAATATACAGAGTTTGTAAACAGGTTATAGAACACATGCAGCAGTACTCCACGAGGAACAAACCATGTTTGATCGTGCGTTGTACAAATGACCTGAATGTTGGAGTCACGCAGTTTTTTGGCCAAGTTTTCTTTTACCTGCTCAACTGTTTCGGAAAGAATTTCTTCTTCAAAAACATCATAGCTACCTTTGTGAATAAAAGTGGCTTCTAAAAAATTATACAAATCAGCAACATGAGATAGCTTTTTAGACACAAGCCGATAACTATCGCGAATAGGCACGAAGTTGTTATTGTATACCAAAACCCCATCATTATCCAGCACAAATTTTTTCAGTGTTTTAAAGTGTAAATCTGCGTCTTGAGGTATGCTTGTTTTACTTACTGAATCCAACTCGTGCGTAATAGCCTCCGTAATCATGCCGTTTGCCATCAGCTTATAGTTATTATACAGATCCGCATTTACCTGAAGTACATGTTGTTCCGCATCTTCCATTGCTTGAATGGCATCGCATTGTGCTGTGGCCGACTGATCGAGGAAACTGACCATCTTTGATAACGCCAAGCGTGTTGAATCATATGTTTTACTTGGGATAACAACATGTGTTCCGTCTTCACTCGGCGTACACTCTTTTAACATCACTTCTACAGAAGCAGTTATTTTTCTAATTTCATCTGTTTTTCGTTGGAGTTCACGGAGGCCATCAGTTTTTTTCTTAAGTTCTTTGGGCGGGTCTACTCTCAAAAGGCCATCTTCCTGCAATAGGTTTTTGATAAGTGCATTGGCGGTCCTGTTTAAGTCATAAAAGATTTGATTAAAAATGATGTTAATGACCATCTTGAAAGCCGTAGTTTCATTTGTTTCAATCAAATCAAGTCGAGAGCTTATTTCTTTTACAATAGCCTGTTTGGGATCATTAATCGAAACATAGCCCAAGGTATTTCCCAAATCGAAGCGGTAAAACTGCTGGCCTTTGGTGCGATACTGCTGCATTTTAATCCAGTCATTCTCCTTGTTACCCAAAAAGCCGATGCGAAACACATCTCGATAAAGTTTTATACCGTTACTGTTAGAGAGAAAATGTTTTAAATCCGTCAGTTCATATTCATGCCCTATGCTTTCGCGAATAGAATCCAGAATGATTTTCTGTCCAACCTCTACATTCTGTTTAAACGTAAAAATTTGACTTTCTATCGGTAGAATAGCTTTTATGTGTCTAATATACATAATCGCTCTCTGCTCAAGTGCTATTTTTCTATCTGATGTTAGTTCCTTCTTTTGATATTGCCGTTCTAAAAATTGCACTATTGTTTTCGCCAATTCAGCCTCATCTAAGCGATGGTGCAAAGTCGCATCAATTCGTTCACGATATTTCTGAATGAAGTCAGCATAATATCCGTGTTTTTGCCGTGTCTGTGCAAACAACTGTGGGGTTGGGGTGAGAACCTTGTGCAGTCGCTCCACATACCACGGTTGGATTTCCAAGCCATAGTCCATTACAAGTTCCGAGTTTTCCTCATCAGAGGATATACGAAAATAGTGTGTGCTCTCGGAACACTCCAACAATCCCATATCAAGGTACACATTTAAAGCCTTTGCTCCATAGTACATTGAAATATTGATTTTCTTAGGATGCAATGTTTGAAAATGATTAAATGGAGAAATCAAGAAAGTGATGGCAGTTTTTAATTCGCTATTTACATCAATCTCTTCATCATTATTCAAAGATAATTGATTATCAACATCCAAAAAATCTGTAATATCAATACCAAAAATCCAGATTCGAGTGTAATTATCACTTTCTGTTGCACTGTCGATAATCGTAACATCATCGTTTCCACTGATTATTTTATCCCAATCTAAACGAAGAACTGATAAGGTCTTTTCTGAAACCGTTTCAACAATTACTGTTTTTCCAAGGCGTTGTGTTGAAAGACGACCAATACCTTTTTCACCCAAAGTATCAGCCTGATTCACTTTGTTTTTTGTTCCCACAGACAGGAATCCTTTTTCCAATCCGATTGGGCTCATACCACAACCAACATCCTCGATTATACAAAGGGGGACATCTACTATTTCAGAAGACACATAACTTGAAAAATCACCAGACAAAGGGCGCATGAATTGAGCCGAATTCATGCATACATCAAAGGTATCAAAAATGTGAATATTGATTTTCTCTGAACCGGCGTCAATCGAGTTTTTAAGCAGTTCAGTTACTGCAACTTCAGGAGATGTAATCAAATCTTGACCTAAATGCTGAATAACTCGAGGTTCAATTTTGATTTTGGAGTTAATCATGTGGATTTTCGCCTCCTTCGGCATACAAAAAATCATACAATGTAACAGCAATTGCTTGGGATAGTAAATAGGGAACACCATTTCCAATAGTTTTGAACTTTGAAGAAAGTGACATTTTTCTTGGCAAAACAAATTCGCGAGGTAGGGATTGAATAGCCATTGCCTCCGCTACAGACAACCGCCGGACTTTATAGGGATGCAGGTGAACTTCGTTGTTGCCATAACACGCTGTAGGAGAATACCGCCATCTATGCAACCGCTTAAATGATTTCCGGGTTGTATCTCCTTCTGCAATAATTTCCATTTTTGCGCGACCTGCTTTAACCGCAAAACGATCTCGAGCATTAGGGTGATGACATACATCGTTTTGAATAAACCAATAATTAACTGTCAATTCCTCAAAATCTGTCCAACGGTTAACTCTACGACTGTTTGCGACAAACCGTTGCATAGTTGGCCACGGCTGATTAAGTATTTCTTCAACCTCGCCTGTAGCGTGTTCATCCCATGGAAATTCAAAACTTCCGTCCGGGCTTGCCTGATATCCCAAGTCTTCGAAAAGCTGTTTACTAATTCCTACCATTATCTCTCTTTCTCGGAATTGTGGAACTCCATAGGATAATGCATTTAACAATTTATGGCTAATAATATAGTCATTTGCAAATAGCTTATGTTGCATCTCTTCATAAAAATGTTTATGTTTTTGCGTTCTAACAAGCCCTTTTACATTCTCAAAAACGAAAAAATCCGGTTTGCATCGGCAGATAATATCAAAGTATGTTTTTGTTAGTTTGCCATGCTCTCCTTCTGAGCCACGATTCTTGCCAGCTACAGAAAAATCTGGACATGGAGGGCCTCCAATAAATCCAACAAGATTGCCACGCCCACGTTCTGCTTGCATTAACTCATTTAATCGTTTCTTCCCTCGTTTTCGCGCGAAGTATTCTGCACTCTTTTCATAATATCCATAAACAGGAGGCGCAATACCCAACTGTTGACGTGCATATTTGTATGCTTCTATAAATTGAGTACTATATTCATTTACCAAAACAATATTGTATCGGTTGCGCTCAAAGGCCAAATCCAACATCCCAATTCCTGAAAAAAAGGAGAATAAAGATATACTCATGCTCTAATTGTCTCCTTCATCTTGAAATTGAAAAAATCGGATCATCAAAAAAATCAGACAATGAAATCTCTAAACCATCGCAGATTTTTTTTATTGAAGCAATAGTTGGATTTTTACTGGTACCATTTAAGATGTTGCTAACCGTAGACTGTCGCAATCCGCATTGTATTGACAACTTATTAATGGATAGTGATTTTTCTTTGCAGAAATATGCAATCCGCATGGCAACAGCTTCACTTAAATGCATAGCAGTCCCTCCAACCATATATGGTTAATTGAAGTATAGCATATGTGTATGCGCATGTCAATTTTGCAGTTGTGCAATGTGACATAATTCAGC
>CAKUYQ010000063.1 GCA_934717185.1 uncultured Bacteroidales bacterium
GGCGTTGTTTTTACGGTCTCTTGCAAAGAGACGCGAAAAAAGCACACAATAAGCTACATCTTACTTAATAACTACTTGATTTATAGAAAACTACCCTTAAATCGAGGAGCCAAGAGAATACTCATAACTCCAAAAGTTCCCTTATAGATGCACCTGCAACCAGCCCCACAAGAAGACTCCGTATGGTTTGCCCTAAGCGCCCCCTACAGATCAGAGATGAAAGCAAAAACGTTGCTCGAGAAGAATGACATCCAATGTTTCATACCAATGCAGTACAAGCTCGTAGAGAACCGCAGCGGTAAAAAACAAAAAAAACTCCTCCCCATAATAAGCAATTTAGTATTCGCCAAGACATACAAGCAAAAGCTGCAAGAGGTAAAAAACGGCGTTCCTTACCTGCAATACAGAACAGTCACAGAGGAGAACAAAAACATCCCCATCATTGTTCCGGAAGATCAGATGAACAACTTCATGGCCGTATGCAACACATACAGTGAAGACCTCATCTATCTGTTTCCCAACGAAGTGAATCTAAAGAAAGGCACCAAAGTAAGAATCATAGGCGGATGCTTCGACGGCGTAGAAGGCATCTTCATTAAGGTAAAGGGTACACGAAAAAAAAGAGTGGTAGTCCTCATACAAGGGGTAGCAGCAGTAGCAACCACAGAGATATCTGACGACCTCATAGAGGTTCTCAAGTAAACTGCAAACCGAACGCAGAACCGCAAACTCATTTGCAAGTTATGCCGAGGTGCAGAGTTTATTGTAGGTTACTAAAATAAACTGCAGACTAAATGCAGTTATTGCAATTTTACAATAAAAACTACAAACTGTCGGGAAGAAAAAAGGCTTCTAAAAAATGGAAGAGAGTAAAAAGCTATCAACGGTTCAGCTCACACAACAGCTGCTCCAAACAAAGATAGACCATATCACACGCACAGAGCAGCAGAACCGAGACAGGATACACCTCTATAACGCAGGTAGTTACTGGCTCGCCTTTGAACGTTCTGCATACAAATTGGAGCAGACAATCAGCGGCGTAATGACACAAGCATTGGCGCTTACCAACTACCCGCTGCCGGTTGTGCTCGCAAGCATCCCGGCTGCCGCACTGCAGAGCCTCTGCAGCCATAACTCCGTTTGCAAACAGAGCAGCAGCTATATAGAGTTAAGCACCTCCCCTATCTCCACCACCCGTTACACCATTTGGTATAACCATGAGACAGAAGGGCTTAGGTAGGTTATAATAGAACTTTGCTTCCCGACAAAATTTAAAATTCAACATTATAAGCATGTGCAATTGTTTATTGAATCTGCCCTTGCTTATTGGATTTTAGAATGTTAATAAAAAATCATTACCTTTGTGTAGTATATGTGGTTTATGGTTTGCAACAAAGTGTAGATATTGACTAACAAAAGGATACAAAATTCATGAAGTTTGAATATATAGACATAGCAGGATTTAGAGGCATAAAAAAGGCCAGAATAGACGACCTAAAACAGGTGAATCTATTTTTTGGTAAGAATAATTGTGGAAAGTCATCTGTGCTTGATGCTATATTTCTTATAAGCGGACTGTCAAATCCAAAATTACCTTTCAATATCAACATATTGCGTGACTATCGTCAATTAGAAAAAAAAGACATCGCTCTGGATTTTTATAACCTTGACACATCAACACCTATAAAGATAATCGCAGAAAACGGAGAGAAGAGAGAACTTAGAATAAAAGTATTAGAGAGAGAAGAGGTAGAAGTTAACTTGTTAGGAAGCAGCAATAACCTTTCATCAACTCAACCGGATAGTAAGTACGGTTTGGTGTTGGATTACGAGGTAGATGGGAAAACGTACAGTTCAAACATTATATTTACTACGCAAAGTTCTGTTGAAACAAGGCAGGAGATACATATAGATAAAGAATATGAGGAAAAACTCAGTTGTCGTTACCTTAACTCCAAATTTGATTTTTATGCTTCGATAGATGGATTGGTAAATATCCTAAAAAATAAGAATGAACAGTTTCTTATAGATGCCTTGTGCTATATTGAACCTAACTTAAAGAACTTTGTTCTCTCGGAGAGTGAGGTATTAGTAGATATAGGACTTGACCAGCGTATTCCAATAAATATGATGGGCGATGGAGCAAGAAAAATGCTTGCAGTATTAACCGCCATCTATGAATGTGAAAATGGAATTGTACTTTTTGATGAAATAAGCAATGGCTTTCACTATTCTGTAATGAAAAATATGTGGAAGGCAATACTACAGGCAGCAATAACGAACAATGTGCAAGTATTTGCTACTACCCATGATATAGATTCGATAAAAGGGTTGCGCGATGCAATTGCAGAATTTAAGAACCAATGGTATCAAAATGCAGCAGCCTCCTATAAATTGCAGAAAATGCCGAATGGCATTCTTAAAGCATACCACTACTCCTTTGAAAGTTTGGACTATTCTATAAACCAAGAAATAGAGGTAAGATGAGCAGGAACAGATTGTTTATAGAGGCAAAACATGCAAAGACGCCTGAATGCAATTTCTTGAAATCTCTTGTTCGCAGATATTTTCCAAATAAAGATTTTGACTTTATCTTTATGGATGGATATGGGAATCTGTTTAATGAAGCAATAGTGAACCAAATGAGGTCTGCAATAGACGAACAGGAAAATTGTCTGCTATTTTTAGATGCAGATACCCCAAAACAGAACGGAGGCTTTGTTGCAAAGGAAGCTTGGGTTAAGAAGAATTTAGCAGTATATAATCTGGATGTTCCGTTTTTTATCTATCCAAACAATGCAGAGGATGGAGATGTGGAATGTCTGATGGAGCAGATTGCAAGACGAGATTTGCACAATAGGTGGTTTGATTGCTTTGAAGATTACGAGAAATGTGTTGCAGGAATAAAGAATATTAACGGACAAAGTTCTTATAATATACCCAATCTAAAAGGGAAATTGCATACATACATAAGTTCAATGAACCTTAGAGCAAAAGAAAGGCGCAACCTTGGCGGAGGCAACTGGTTATTTGAGAATGAACAATACTGGGACTTGTCAAGCAATGAATTAAACCCTATAGTGAATTTTCTAAAAGAAAACCTTAAGTAACACTCAAAGAGATAAAGTAAATTATACAACCAAACGGGATTACAATCCAGCACGCATCAATATGAACTTAAGCACTCAGGCAGAGAAAATAAAAAGGTGTTATCAAAAATATCGGGCAAGGAGATGAAGGAATTTGCCCGCTTGTATGCTTGCGCTCACAGCGATTTTGCATTAGCTTTAATAGAAAAATATTGGAAACCCGAACGAGGAAACTATGAGGAGATAGTGGATGCCTGTTTTGCTCACACCAATGAAGATTGCGCTCTCTTTGAAGACCCCAAGTTAGACTGGAGAAAAATTGAAAAGGACTTAGTGGCTGTAATGAAAAAGGCCATGGCAATGAGGCGCAAGGGGAATGTAATAGATGCAGCAGAGTGGAACACTTTCCTAACCAAACTTTTGGATGAGGCAGATTGGGAGATTGACTATGATGAAGCAGATATAAAAATTGCAATTGCCGAGAAGCGTTTTGATCGCATAAAGCCGGCGATTGAATGTAGAGCATATAGAGCAGGGGAACTGTATAAAAGTTATGTTAAATATATTCCCAAACAGGACTTGGCTTTTGTTGGGGAGTTGATCAACGATAATATTAGGCGTTTGGCATTGCTATACGAAAAGCCCAAACAATATGCATATCTGCGTGATGAGGTAAACAGTCTTATGGGGTTGTCGTCCACCGTAGATAAAGTAGTCAAAGATTGTATAAGAAGACTTATTACAGAGTACCCCAACAAACATTATATTGGAAACTACTTGAGACAACTATTATAAAGTAGCTCATTAGGTTACTGTTTATCCGCTTCCCGACAAAACATCTAATTTTAAATAATCTACAATGAACATCACAGTAGCAGGCACAGGCTACGTTGGGTTGTCCATAGCAACCCTGCTGGCCCAACATAACAAGGTAACAGCAGTAGACATAGTGCAGGAGAGAGTAGACCT
>CAKUYQ010000064.1 GCA_934717185.1 uncultured Bacteroidales bacterium
TTATTACTATTGATTGAACACAGCAAAGATACCCTCATCTGATACATCAATCAATACGTAATCGCGGAGACGCTTACATAGCCATGAATAATTTCATTGTATCCATGAAGGCCTTTTCAAAAGGTTTGCTTATATTTACAACTGATTTGAGAGCCGTACGGCACTCGGATTGGTATTGCATAAGGAGCGTTTCTTTAGTCATAATCAGAAGAGTTTTAGAGACTTTTAATTTACTAAAAACCAACAAATTATGCAATACTTTTTTCTTTTTTTATCAGCTGTTTAGTTGCTTTTTTTGTACACAATTCATACTGCTTAACCATTCGTTTTTGACAACATTTCAATGAACTGTTATATGCTTACTGAGCCTGCCTTGGCCGGCTCTATGTTTAATTTTTAAAATATCGGCAAAAATTTACCGAAGTATTGTATAACAATAGTTCGTAAAAAACAAGTGTGGAACTTTTTATTTAGTTGCATTTTAATTTTGGGGGCTTGTAATATCCAAGTCCAATATTTGTAACCACTCTCTTGTATTTAGATAAATCATTCTTACAAAAGTAATAGTGTGCGCCTTTTTGACTCTCATCAATTGAAAAAACAGGGATTATACTATACGTTTGTAACATATTATATCTCCACAATACTGCTATTATTTCTTCAGTTACAGCATAATTTTTATCCCACCAATAAAACAGTTTTCCATCTTTTATCACATATCTTGTTGGTAATCTACTTTTTGTTTTCTCTGAATAATAAAATTGATAATCACCATTGCCACCAATTTCTACACTCGCTATTCCATCAAGTAAATCCCCTCTTTTCCATTGATGAGTTCGTCCATCTTTATATTTTTCTTTGTCAACTTGTATTAAAACAGCTTTGTAAAATACGCTATCCTCAAAATTAACACTAAAAACAGAGTCTTTCTTGAACAAATTACATTTTGTTGAAAAATCTTGAATAGCCATGTTTATAGCCACTTCTTGCAAATTTGCTCCTATCAGCATTGTATATTTCTTTATAGAACAACAACCTAATAGTAAAAAAAATGTCAATAAATATATTGCTATTGTTTTAGTTTTCATATTTCTCATATTTTTACCACGATGTATATAGAATTTTGTATGGGAATTTATCACCATAATTTATGGGATGTGTAAGGATATAAAATTGTAAGTTTGGCATAAGTTTGAGAGCCGCATCACGACTTTTTTTGTCTTGTTGAGACGGTTGTGTCCTATCAGAAACACTGATATTTGATCCACTTGGATGCGTATGGAAGAAACCTGTTAAGCTGTTTCCCAATTTTGAATCAGGGTATAACCTATTCCATAATATATGACCGTGTCCACCTTTGGTTTCTTTGTAACTGTTCTTCTCATATCTCCCTATGGAAATATGTGTTGTTGAACCTGCGCCATCTTTTGAAAAGTATGCACCAGCTATCTCTTTTCTAACCATATCAGACAAGTTTACAGCAAATGCTTCTACACCATCTACTGAGGCTTGCCCTTCTCCCCCTACGGCAATAATGTTATTGTTGCTCATAAAATTAGCGCCATCGCTTAAAATGCCCTTTTCAATCCCTTCCATTCTTATTTTAGTCTGATACCATTTTGTATTTTGCTCGTATTCTCCTGTCTTTTTGTTTAAGTGGTATCCTAAAACTCTATCTGTTTTATCATCAGTTTGTTTCATTAAGTGGAATTGCCCTGTTTTATCATCATATCTATAATCGTCCATTCCATTATGGTCAATGCGGATTATAGGGTTATTGGAACAATACATATAAGGAGACATGGAGGCATATTTCTCAGCCAACGGGTCCGGAACAAACCACCGTCCGGTGAAGTCATCATACATCCTTGCGCCGTAATCTGTGAAGCCGAGGCCACCAACTGTCTGCACCTCCTTGCCGTTGTACTTGTAGAGGTTGGTTGTAAGCTGCGGGTAACTGTTGCCTGTTGGGGTTCCCATACCCAAAGGGTAGTAGTCGTTCCTCTCCACAACACTGCCGCTGCCGTCCGTTATTACCCTCACACTGCCCAAGTGATCCGTACCGTAGTAATATGCCAAACAACTGTTATTGGCAGCGCCTATTATCCTTCCTCCGCCAAACCCTGTGCTTGAGAGCGTATAGCTCTCTCCGCTCTTTGAGAGTACCAACGTTCCAAGATAGAGATAACCGTTACTGCCTGCCCCGTCTACAACCCTTTGTTTAATTCCATCTGCACTGTAGAGATACTCCGCCTTTACTGCCCCGTCTGCCGCCGTTGCACCTGTCTTCTCCACCACCTTGGCCGGCAGATTGAGCATGTTGTAGCTTATACCCAATCCTCTTCTGCCGTCATAGACCATATTGCCACCCGCATCATAGCTGTATGAAGCATTCAGCTCAGCTCCTTGGCTACTGCCTGTAAGGGTTGTGAGCCTGTTACCGCTGTAGTCGTAGAGCAGATTATCCTCCACTGTACTCGCGCTACTGCCAAACCTCTGCAAGGTAACAATATTTCCGTTAAGATCATAATCTATCCCCCTCTCGCACCAGCTGTTTGTAGCACTTGTACCGCTTCCGGCATATCTGCTACTTGTTGTAAGCCTTCCCAATCCGTCATAACCGTACCTGTATGTGCTTGCAGCGTTTGTCCCCTGCTGCATTCTCCACTCGGAGATATTGCCGTTATACAGTCCGCTACCTTTCTCCGCATCATAGTAGCTCAGCCTCTGGCTGTACAGCGTCTCGCTTCCCTTCATAGTCTGCGACACCGTTCCCCATCCCTGAATGTTGTACTGCAGATTGTCTGTCACCCCGTTACCGTAGCTCTTTCCTGTAAGATTGCCGAGGGCATCATAGCTGTAGTTTACCGTAGCCTTCTCCACTCCGTTTACAGATACCCTCTCACTGAGCATCCTTCCCCTTTGGTCATAGCTGTATACCGTTCCTTTTGTTATTGTAAGACTGCCTGCAGAGTGGTTCTCGTTCACTGCAAGGATGTTTCCCCTAAAGTCATACTTTGTGCTTGTCCTGCTTATATTTCCGGTAACATTTTTTTCTACCACCTGCATCACCCTTCCCTTCCTGTCATAATGGAATGCCCTCTCTATGTAGCTTGTGTTGCTGCTGCTTGCATTACCGTTTTCACTTCCGTCAAGCAGTGCAACCTTCTCGTAGAGTTTGTAACCGATTACCTTCACATCATCAAGGTCTGCACTCTCTGCCACACCGCTCACAGGAGAGAAGGCAAGATATGACGGAACGGTAAATGACGATGTCTGAGTGGAAACTGTAGTGCGGTACACCCCACCACCGAACCTTGTCTGAGAGAGCTTGCATATAAAGGTAAAGTTCCCAACAACAGACGGAGGAGTATCGGGCGTTCCTCCACCGAGTTGAGGATAGGTATTGTCGGGAGAAATATTGTCATACTTTGACTGTGCCGAAGCTCTTGTCACCGAAGCCGTACCCTGTACAAGATTGCACTCTATCTCCCGCCCTATATTGTCATAGACATGATAGATCCATCTGTCCTTCTCCTTAAGGTTGGCATCCCTCTCAAGGACAAGTCTTCCACCCTTGTCGTAGACATACTCGCTTGTTCCTGCTCCGGGAATGCTCTTCTCTGTAATGTTGCCTCTGTAGTCATGGCTGTAGACATAGCAGTAGTTGACGGCATTCGTGCTTGTTTTGCTCCAATTGGCAGATGAAGAGAGCAGGGCACTTCCGGCAGGAGTAATCACCCAAGAGAGAAAGCCTCTGTCATCATAGGCATAATAGGTCTTGCTGTCCGCCCCTCTCTTCTCCATTATCAATCTTCCCGCAACATCCTTATAAGTTGTGAATGTGTTCCCATCCTCGTCTGTCGCCACATCCTTGAAGAGTGTTCCGGCATTGTAATAAGGATA
>CAKUYQ010000065.1 GCA_934717185.1 uncultured Bacteroidales bacterium
CATCGCCAACACATCAAAGCCGATTCGTTTCCCGAGTCGGCTTTCCTTCTATTCCTCCTTAGCTCAGTCGGTAGAGCTGGTGGAACGAATTACACGGGAGCAATCCCAATAAAAGCCGACAAAAAACGGAGCTTGAAATTGTACAAGTTCCACATATTCCTCCTTAGCTCAGTCGGTAGAGCGCGTGACTGTTAATCACGATGTCGTTGGTTCGAGCCCAACAGGGGGAGCCATCTAAGATAGACGAAATGGCTATCTACCTAAAAACCCTTGAAATTCAAGGGTTTTTTCGTATTTTTGGGGCAAAAAATATCTTTCATTTTTACGGCTGTGAAATACCGACATCAGAGACTCGAACCTGCGATTTTTAAGCCGAAAATACGGGCAAATAACTGTTAATCACATTCATTACACCGAATGACTGTTAATCAGACGAAATACCGCCGAAAAGACCATTTGGCACTGACCACTACCTGTTTACAGTCATCCGCCTTTCAGGGTAATTTTCTTTGATTCGGAGGTGATTTCTTTGAGCAAATATGAGCCGCTTTGGAGATTCCTTTCCGGCGACGGAAGTGGGTGTATTCAATTTTCCTTTGAACGGATAGAAGAGATTCTTGGTTTTCCATTGGATCATTCTTTCCTCCGTTACAAACAGGAAGCTGAACAATACGGATACCGTGTCGAGAAAATTTCGCTCAAAGAAAAATCGGTGCGTTTTGTCCGTATTGCCGCACAGTGACATCATACCTTTGCAAATCCTCCTGCTTTCCTATATAATATAGGTGAAGAAAGGCAGGGGACACACATGAAAAAGAATTACGAATCCGTTTACCGCATGAAACTTACCGGCTATCAGGTCAGAACCGCCATCGGGATTCTGAATGAACGCCGTCTTGCATTGAAGTCACAGGGATGCACCCTTGAGAACAGCGAAGAATATGCGGGTGTATTCAATCTGCTCAGCCGTTTTCTTGATTTGCTTCCCGCCTGACACAACTGAATATCCGAAATCAAGCCATCTTTATACCGCAATTTCGCGGTCAATGAAGGTGGCTTTTTTTATTGCCAAAATTAAAATCTAAGGAGGAACCGAATGTACATTGAAATGAACCCAACCGGGCTGACGCTGACAGACCTGATCTGCGTTACCCACCGAAAACGAAGTGAGGACACCGGCTTTCCGTATGCCGTGCAGTCCTGCAGATGCTCTAACTGTCGCTATGTCAGCGAAGGCAAGTGTTCTCTGAAAGAGTGCTGCTGTATGGCTGAGAGAGTACGAGCACACACCTGTACCTTTGCCGAGATTCTGAACACCTGCTTTGCCAATGTGAAAGACAATGTGTTCCATTATCGTCTCCGCCTCGCTGCGGAACGCGCAACCATGATGAAAACCTGTTTTCTTGACAGGGAACACCGGGCAAGATTTCTGAGAGCGCTCCACCGAGTGCGTGGAAACGATAAAAGTTTCATCGCGCAGCTGTTTGTCCTTACCGCAACCGAAAGTCTGTGGAGTGCATCGGACGATGCCATAGGAAAGAGCAGTATCTCCTATCTTGACATTGACTTCCGCGCTTTTTCGGAGAACGATTATCTTTTCTACTGCATTGCTTATGATCTTGGAAACGGAACTTCGCATACGGACATAGAGGACTTGTCCAACGATGAAGTCGTGGACTTCTACCTATTCCGCGTGGTGTGTTCCGCGATTGCAATCTCTGTTTACGGCTATGATGCCATCCGTGTGTCTGAGCGATTCCGGAAGCATAAGCGCAGAAAGAGCAGAAAGGGCGGGCGGAAGCATGGCGAATGAACCGAACTATTCCTCCAATCCCTCAAAGGACGAGCCGAAGAAAGAAAAAGTCCGTGTGATTCCTCTGGAATACATTGACGAGTTTCCGGGGCATCCGTTCAAGGTGTTGGATGACGAGAGTATGCAGAAGCTGATGAACAGCATCGAGGAGATCGGGGTGCAGTCGCCCATTGTTGCGCGAATCAAGGAAGATCAGAGGTACGAGATCATTTCCGGTCACAGGCGCGTTCACGCTTGCCGCAGGCTGGGACTGAAGCTCATTCCGGCGATTGTGCGTGACCTTTCCCGTGATGAAGCCATCATTGCTATGGTGGATGCCAATCTGCAAAGGGAGCATATTCTGCCGAGCGAGAAAGCGGCGGCATATAAAATGAAGATGGATGCGATGAAAAGGCAAGGAAAACGAACAGATTTAACTTCCACGCCAGTGGCGGGGAAGTTAGAGAGAGGTATGGAAACTGCTGAAATAGTGGGAGCAAAGAGTGGCGATAGTGCAGATCAGGTGAGGCGGTATGTTCGCTTGACAGAACTTGTCCCCGAACTGCTTGAAATGGTTGACCGGGAAAGCATCGCTTTCCGCCCTGCCGTGGAACTTTCGTATCTGTCGGAGGACGAACAGCGTAACCTCGTTGAAACCATCGACAGCGAAGAAGCAACGCCGTCATTATCGCAGGCGATCCGCATGAAAAAACTCAGTCAGGAGGGGAAGCTGGATATGGACAAGATATTCACCATCATGACCGAAGAAAAGCCAAACCAAGCGGAGACAGTGAAATTCAAGTCGGACGAACTCTCCCGTTTCTTTCCGGAGCGCACCCCGCCAGAACTGATCCGGCAGACCATCCTTAAACTGCTCGACGCATGGCAGAAGTCAAAAACACCGGAAAGACCGGTTATACGCCGCAGTCGTGACGATGCCCGTTAAGACCTTACCCGAAAACAAACGGTAAGGTCTTTTTCTTTTCCCCTTCCTCACACTCTAACCCCTTATACAATCAGTTTACTGACAGGAGAGAGTATAAGAGATTAAGTTATATATATTCAGAAAAGGAGTTGGTGACAGATATGACTGTGTAAAGAACGCTCAAAATTCACTTCAAGGAGGAACCATGTTCAGAAAAATCAAGGCGTGGATACGCCGAAAACAGACCGGGATAAAGGCGGTCACAGAAAACCAACGCGGCGAATTCTATGTGGACAAGGTGATCGGCATGATTATTGCCGTAGTTCTCGGCGGCTTGCTGCTTGCCGGACTGTACGCCTTGTTCAACAATACGGTTCTGCCGGGACTGACGGATAAGATTCAGTCCATGTTCAGCTAAGACGGATTCGATCAGCGGAGGCGAGTCCGTTTTTCTTTTTCCGCACAAACCAAAAATTCAAAAACAAATTTCAAAAATGAAAGGGTAAAAAACCATGTTCAACAAAATCAAGAATTTCTTCAACCGTTCCAAAAAGACTATCGACAACAAGTGCAACGAGATTTACTGCAAGGCGCAGACCGCCGTTGCCAATGCCAAAGCCGAGTTCTATATCGACAAGACCGTCGGTATCATCATCTGCGTCGTGGTCGGTGTTCTTCTCATGGGTATCGTGTATGCCTTCATCAAGAACAACATTCAGACCCGCCTCGACACCGAGATCGGCAACCTCTGGGACTATGCCGGCTGATGCGGTCAGTCCTGTTTCCTGTAAGTAATCCAAAAAACAAAATCATTTTTTCAAAA
>CAKUYQ010000066.1 GCA_934717185.1 uncultured Bacteroidales bacterium
AATATCGCAATTGTCTACTTTGATAAATTATGTTTAACTAAAAATTTTTTTAGTGTCTACTTTTTCAAGCTGGTACATTTTCATGTTCGGTTTCATACTAATATCGCTTTAATTAAAAATGGTACTGGTAAAAAGTGTAAAATACTACTCTTTCAAGTACCAAAAACATGAATTTCTAATCAATTTCAATAAACGTATTATTTACAGGTACATACCCAGGATTAATCTCAGATTCCTCCTCAGATTTTCCCTTGTCATCACAATTGCAATGACTTCTTTTACATTTAGTACATGAAGGTGTTGTTGTACCTAAACCACCTAAAACTTCATTCATCTCGGCTCCTAATACATCTGATGGTGAGATGACTACCTCAAAACTCGTCTTTTTCATAATTTTTTTATTTTTAATTAATACTTCGGTAAAATTTTACCGCTATCTATAAGTTATTTTTCTCCTCTATTTTGACTTTTTGGATTACGCAATGCTTTTAAAAATAAAAACTAAGAATCATATATCAGTATGTCAATTCATCTTTACAAATATGTGTATAATAACAATTTTACCTGTTATCAAACCGTTATCAATTTATTATCAAACTATTATCAATTAATCTTCTTGTATTCATTTATTTATTAGAAGGTTCTCACGGTGATGTTAACATACAGGCAGTTGTCACATTATTTTATAAACTGCCCACATTAAAACACTTTGTTTTTCAAGCAAAATCTTACCAGACACAGTTATCGGTTTATTCAGTAAAATGCTTCCCGACAATTTATCTATAGGGCTAAGTGTTGCTGAGCACCAAGCACCTTGCTCTGAAAGTTCAACTACTTCCAAAATACTATCTATATTAAACCGCACAGGCAGCGGCAGCTCTGATAGCGAGCCAATATTTACCTCAATAAATTTATCCTTATTTTTCATTGCATTTATCGGGATACGAGCGGTATAGCACAATTGATTATCATTCATTTGCGCTATTGTAACCTCAACATCCATAGTAGGTTGATAAGGTATAAAGGCAGTTATACCAATCAACATTAATAATGTAAAAGCAATTATCATTACTCCATACCGCAACAATACCGGCGGTACCTGCCCAATGATAGAACGGACCTTTTCACTGCGAAGTTCCAACCTCTCCGTATCCTCCAATCGGGAGTATTTCTCAGGAATATTATCGCCTGTTGTTTTTATCCTATTATCCATATAATTATCATATATTTAACTACCAAGTTCCAACTGGTTTTTCACCAATTCATAATACTTGCCTTTATGCAGTGTAAGTTCATCATGCGTACCCGTTTCCACTATCTTTCCTCCATCAAGGACAACAATCCGGTCTGCATTTCTTACAGTACTTAGTCTGTGTGCCACTACCACAACCGTTTTATCCTTATAAAACTTAGCCAAATTTTCCACAATCGTCCTCTCGTTATTGGCATCCAATGCATTTGTCGCCTCATCCAAAAAGATAAACGGTGGATTCTTATACACTGCTCTGGCTATCAAGATCCGTTGCCGTTGGCCTTGGCTTATACCCTGCCCATCCTGCCCTATTTTTGTGTTGTACCCGAGTGGCAAGGACTCTATATAATTAGCAATATTGGCAATACGCGCCGCATACTGCAGTCTGTCCAAATCTATATTATCATCAGAAATGGCTATATTTTTTGCTATACTGTCAGAAAACAGATAACCATCCTGCATAACTGCGCCACATTGACTGCGCCACCAAGACAAACTGAATTTTGACAAATCTGCCTTGCCTATCTCTATTTTCCCCTCATTTGGTTCGTAATAGCCCAAAAGCAGTTTAACAAGCGTTGTCTTTCCACTCCCGCTCGACCCAACAATTGCCGTCACTTTGCCTTGAGGAATATACAGATTGATATTATCCAGCACATAGTCCGGACTTGCGCCATCATATTTGAAACACAGATTTTCTATCTTTAATGAACGCTCTTCCGGAAGATTACTCATACTCCTGTTTTCATCCTCTTCGTTCTTTCTGGTATGAATTTCATTCATTCTGTCCAAACTGATGCTTACATCCTGCCAACTGTAAATAAATCCTATCAACTGTTCAACCGGGCTGTTCAACTGACCTATGATATATTGAATGGCGAGCATCATTCCCAAGGTTAGGTTCCCATTGATAACGGATGATGCTGCCAATACTGTTATCACTATGTTTTTCAGCTCATTTATCATTATACTTCCGGCCTCCTGTGTCTGTTGCAATGAAAGTGATTTCATATTCACATCAAACAGGTCCGCCTGAACATCCTCCCATTCCCATCGCATACGTTGTTCACATCCTTGAAGCTTTATCTCCTGCATCCCTGTTATCAGTTGATACACTACATTACGGTTAATACCCTGTTGCTCAAAATATTTATAGTCCAAAACCCTTCGCTTCTTCAAGAAAAACATTATCCATAACCCGTAAAGCATACTGCCGCAAAGGAAAACAAAAAATATTGGCACATTGTAGATAAACAGAACTATTCCAAAAACAACAAAGCTGAACACAGAGAAGAGCATATTCAGTGTTTGCGACGTAAGGAAATATTCTATACGGCGGTGATCCTCTATACGTTGCAATAAATCTCCTGTCAGTTTCGTATCGAAAAACTTCATGGGAAGTTTCATAAGCTTAATAAAGAAATCCGATATTAGCGATATGTTAATTCTGGTACTTATATGCAACAATATCTTCCTGCGTATAAAATCAATTGCCGTGCGACTGAATAGCAACATGGTTTGTGCTATAAGTATAAGCCAAACAAAACCTATGTCTTTGCCATGTATTCCGGTATCCACTATGGCCTGTGTCAGAAACGGAAATACAAGCTGTATAATACTCCCAACAAATAATCCTATTATCAACTGTGTAAAGAAACGCCTGTACTTTACCAAATACTTCCACAGGAATCCCAAACGGTTTCTCTCCTTTATTACATCTCCGGCCCTTTCATAAAACCCGGCCGTAGGCTCTAAAAGAAGAACTATCCCTTTCTCTTCCCCCTCTGTCTTTGTGCTTATCCACCCGTTGCAAAACTCCTCCTGAGAATATTTTATCAATCCTTTGCCGGGGTCTGCAACATAAACATCATAGCCGTTTTTTTCTCTCTTAATGCTATATACCACAACGAAATGCTCCTGTTTCCAATGCGCTATGCATGGCAACACACCTTTTTCCGCCAAATCTTTAAATGTAATCCGACCACCAATGGTACGAAAACCTATATTTTCCGCAGCTCTGCTAATACCAAGCAAAGAGACCCCCTCACGGCCGATAAACGAACTCTGCCGCAATCCGTTTATGTCATACTCTTTACCGTAATACATAGCTATCATTCCAAGACAGGCCGGGCCACAATCCATAGCATCAGGTTGGCGAATAAAAGGGAATTTAGTCATTGCCGTTATGTTTAATCTTATAATCTGTTTAATTCATCACTTGCCTGCACTCCCTTATACTTGCTGTTTGTACTATTGAATCTGTACCTTATTGTTACCGTAACTGAAC
>CAKUYQ010000067.1 GCA_934717185.1 uncultured Bacteroidales bacterium
GACAAAAAATGCCCCTACAGCTATCTGTAGCGGCATTTTTTGTCCCTTTTCTACCATCCGAAGTGTCAAAGATGGGATGTACTGAGAATTATTGTATTTACAAAATAAAATAGCGCAAGTCTTTGATGAGTTTTTGTTAAAGAAACCGAAAAGTACGGATTTTAGCATGGGCTGAGATTGTGAGATGGGTTTTGTAGGGAAGGAAAAAATACAAAATCATCTGCTAAAAAAATATTTCAAAGAATATCCTGTTTTAAGAAGTCACTAAGATGTAGGTGCTTGATACCATTGACAGTACTGCCATTTGTCCACTCATCAAGACTGACAACATATTTGGGGTAGTTGTTGCGGATGGACTGCAGATTGCCAAACTCTCGTAGACGTGTGGTTTCGTCTGCAAGTAGGTATGTGGATTGGATATAGACTATTTCGCCTGCTTTACGTGCCACGAAATCAATCTCTTTTCCGCCAGTCTGCTGCCCGGTGAATACCTCGTAGCGTTGTTGAATCAGATGCAGGAATATGGCATTCTCTATCAGCTTATGAATATCCTTTTGCATGGAGTAACCAAAATGGCAGTTGCGCAATCCAAGGTCTTCAAAATAGTATTTGTCGCCTATCTCAAATTTGTGGAGTCCGTTTACATCAATGCGTCCGACCTTGTTTATGAGAAAAGCATTCTGCAATGCCCTTAGGTAATTGATTACTTGCAGTGGGGACATATTGACATGCTGCGATTTGAGGTACTTGCTTATGTTATTGGCAGAGAATAGATTGCCTACATTATCTGCAGCGTATATGGCGAGCGTTTCAAGAAAGTCAATATTGCGGATCCCTTCGCGTTTTACCACATCTTTGAGCATGATTGTAGAATAGACATTACGAAGATATTCAAAAGCAATTTCTTGTTGCAAAGGGAGATTTTTTAAATATGGTAATCCGCCATAAATAAGATAGTTACGCAGGTTAGAGGTACTCTCGGAGAGGCTGTGGAACTCAAGAAATTCCTTGTAGCTCAGACTGTGTACGTGAAACTCTACGTATCTGCCGGAAAGATAGGTGGACAATTCACCGGACATCATTGTTGCATTGCTGCCTGTAACGAAAATATCGCAGGCATTTTGTGCTTGCAGACTGCGCAATGTATGTTCAAAGCTTTCTATATCCTGTATTTCATCAATGAAAAGATAATTTTCATTTTCTGATTGGAGTCTGCTTGATACATAGGCTGACAAATCCTCATGGGTACGTATGAATGAGAACTCGTCTAATTCCTTGTTAATATAAATTGTGTTGGCTTTAGGAGATGACTGTTCAATATGCTCCTGCAATTGACGAAGGATGCAACTTTTCCCCACTCGCCGCTGCCCTGTAAGAACCTTAATGATATTCTTATTGATGAATGGTGCTATGCGCTCTGTGTATATGGATCGATTGATGATATTTATCATAACATGAGAATTTGTTTGGCGTGATTAAAACATGATGCAAAGATATATAATTTGTTAATCATACCAAACAAAAACTGATTGGGGTTCCAACTTGTTTGGTGCAATTAATAAAATGAGAATGAGGTTACTTTACCGCTTAATACAAGGATGAGTGATGAGGATGTGGAGTATGTGATTGAGAATTTTGTGGAGATTGTTAGGGCTCTTGGGTAGGGAAATGGCTACTCCGGATTCTTTTTTATGCATTTGCTATGTTGGTTGTAAGGTAAGCATTCAAAGAAATACACATTGTTAGCCCTACAGGATGCAAGTAGCTTTGCGATATCAATAAACAAATAACTACCACACAAATTATGAATAGATTAGAATTTCCTGAAGGATAGAAACGTTGTGAATATTCAAAGGCGGATGCGCAAGATGGTAGACTTGGGCATCTGCCTTTGGGCGTTTTATTATGGTCTGAGTAAATTGATAGGTGCGACATATACACCATCTTCGCGCTGATAAGCACCACCTACAGCAGTGAGCACCATTAAAAAAGAAGGAGCTTGCTCTCCACTTTTTTCTATGATTTTGTTTTTAAGAGTCTTTAGAGAATTTGCTCCATATTCAATCAAATCATCCCCTCCAAGTTTGATTTCTATAGCTCCCCATCTTCCGTCTTCAAGATGAAGGACAGCATCACATTCTAATCCTGTGTTGTCACGATAATGAGAAACTGTACCACCAATGGAATTAGCATATATAGATAGATCCCTTACTGCAAAATCTTCAAAGAATAACCCAAAACTTTCCAAATCATGCATGAGGTCTTTGGGACTGACACCTAAAGAACGACAGGCGATAGATGTGTCAATAAAATGTCGGGTCGGAGTGCTTCTTATGGAAGTTTTTGAACGTATATTTGGATTCCATGCAGGTAAGTCTTCAAGTATGTAAAGGTCTTTCAGTGCCTCCATGTAATCATCAAAGGTCTTTGTATCCATTGTACGCTCATTGCTTTGACGTACATCCGCTATAATGGTTGAAATAGAAGCCTCCGTTGAAATATGCCGTGCATAACTTCTCAATATCATCCTTAGCACATCCGGGCGTTTGTTCCTGAACCTCTCATTTTCGCAGTCCTCAAATACGAACAAGCCGTTGTAATAGTTCTTGGTTATTTCAACAGCTATGTCCTTTGGAGTTTGCACGGATATGGGCCAGCCACCACGACACATAAGGAATGCAATGTCATTGAGAGTTATTTCCGTGTTCATGTCCCAAGGATAATTACCTTTTTTATCAAACAAATCCATCAAAGAAATGGTACCCTTAGATTCTTTTGATTCCCATAGGCTCATCGGACGCATCTTAACAGGTGCGATCCTCCCCGCTCCACTGTGATGTACCTCCGTTTTGTCCGCAGGAGTAGAACTGCCAGTAAGAATATATTTCCCGAACTGATAGTCAAAATCCAAATCATCTTTCACTTGGTTCCAAATATCAGGAGCTTTCTGCCATTCGTCTATAAGTCTTGGCTTATCGCCATTAAGCACACCTCTTGGGTTTATACGTGCCATTGTGATAGATTGCTTGGTGTTCAGCTTTACAAAACTTTTTTGATAAAGCATACAAGTAGTTGTCTTGCCACAGAATTTTGGACCTGCAACAACAACCGCTCCAGAAGTTCTTAACTTCAATTCTATTTCTTTTTCTACAAGTCTATTGTAATACATAGGATACCTATTTGTGGTTTTCTTCTGCAAAGTTACAAAATTCCCAATATTTTTAGTTGCAATTTCCCAAGATTTTCAATAATGAATTCCTAAGTTTTTCAATTTATATTTATTTCAACCACAAAAAGCCTTGACTTGAACTGAAAATAGTGGTTCTTCCGCAATTTAGTTGAAGTGACAGCTACAACTAACTAAATATAGATAT
>CAKUYQ010000068.1 GCA_934717185.1 uncultured Bacteroidales bacterium
CAGGAGTCGAACCTGTGACCCTCTGCTTGTAAGGCAGATGCTCTAAACCAACTGAGCTATGCTCCCGAATCGTGGCCACACGGCCAAAATTTATTTAAATGAACTTCTGAGTAGTGGGAGCAACAGGAGTCGAACCTGTGACCCTCTGCTTGTAAGGCAGATGCTCTAAACCAACTGAGCTATGCTCCCGAATCGTGGCCCATCGGCCAAAATTTTTCACTGAACTTTCCCGTTTGGGATTGCAAAGGTAACTATATTTTTTATTCTACCAAATTTTTTTCTTTATTTTTTATTCAAAAAATCGCTTGTCAGGGCCTCTGCAACAATAAAGGTGCTCCCTCCAATGTATATAAAGTCTTTATTATCTGCAATTTCAAGGGCGTAGGACAGACCCTCTTCAACAGAAGAAAAATTTTGTGTGCAATCCAATCCAAATGAGACAAGCTTTTCGCGCAGTGCCGCAGATGGCAATGCCCGTTCCCCTTTGGCCTGTACAGGGATATAGAGTGCTTTATCGGGAAGCAGGTGAGAAATAGCTTCAAGGTCTTTGTCTGCAACAACTCCAAACAGCATTATAAGTTTTCCGCCACGTGATGCGTGAGTTCTCCCTATTTGCTCTTTGAGCGTGGCGAATCCATGGGCATTATGTCCTGTATCGCAGATTACCAATATATCTCTTGAGCTTTTGGGAACAAGTTTTTCCCAGCGTCCTCTAAGATCCGTTCGCTGTGCCGTATGTTCTATTGCGTGAGCTAATTCAGACACTTGCACGGCTATATCTTGAGATTGAAACGAGGTAGAATCCTGCGCCATATTAAGCAAAGAATTGTTTATGAGAACAGACAGTGCTGCCGCTACAGTTTTAACATTTTTTTTCTGGTAGGAACCCGGCAGATCCATTTTATTGAAATCAACTGCAGAATATATTTCTCGGCTCAACTCGTAAATCTTGCTACAATCTGTCTGCAAACTATCCTTATTGGAGAGCCCTCCAAAGATTCTGTCTGCAACATAATATGGTGAGCCGGTCTCTACAGCTCTCGCAGTAATGGTTTCGTATACATCTTTCTCTGTGCTTTCTCCCAAAACGACAGGCACTCCGGGTTTTATTATCCCTGCCTTTTCGGAAGCAATCTCCGCCAATGTGTGTCCAAGGAACTGGCAATGGTCAAGCCCTATATTTGTAATTATGCTCAGTTGCGGTGTTATGATATTAGTGGAATCAAGCCTGCCGCCAAGCCCGCACTCGATTACTGCGCAATCAACCTTTTCATCTGCAAAATACTTGAATGCCAATGCTGTAGTGATTTCAAAGAAAGAGGCACCCTCAGACAGGAACAGTTCTTTGTTATTAACAAGAAAATCATATACGTATTCTTGTGGAACCATTTTGCCGTTTATCTTTATCCGCTCTCTAAAATCAACTAAATGCGGCGATGTATAAAGTCCTACCTTTTTGTATCTGCTCATAAGAGCGGATGCTATCATAGATGAGGTTGAACCTTTGCCGTTGGTACCTGCTATATGTATGGTTTTATATCTGTCCTGCGGATCTCCAAAATATGAGGCAATTCTGCGCATACTATCCAACCCCGGCTTAAAAGCTCTTGATCCCACCACCTGAAATGATGGGAATTTGCAATAAATAGCCTCTATCTCCTTGTTATACTCCTGTTGTGTCATAACTGAATTATTTAGAAGCTGTTTTATTTAATGCATTGTTATTTTCTAAAATCCATTTCAAAATATCAACGCAAGAGATTAAAACAGTTTTATCGGGAAGCAAAAGTATAAAAAACAATAAATATAAACTATACTAAATTTTGTGCACTTTTGTGTATTTTTCTGTGTTATAAGTAATTATCACACTTTTGTGTGTTGCATATGTTATAACTATCTCGTAATCTTGTGCCATAAAAAAGACACGGTATTTCATTCTTAATAATTTTTTGATTAAAAAGTTATTAGAGTATGATAGTAGCTCTCTATTGTTCTTTCTTACGATGAAAATATTTGATATTGCCATTTAGTTGAAGA
Source organism: uncultured Bacteroidales bacterium (assembly GCA_934717185.1). Classification (GTDB taxonomy): domain Bacteria; phylum Bacteroidota; class Bacteroidia; order Bacteroidales; family UBA932; genus Egerieousia. The sequence goes on from CAKUYQ010000068.1 coordinate 2,038, forward strand.
AATACCATGGATTTTCATTTTAGGTTTCATGTTGCGCTATGTGAAAGAAAGGTTAATACATTAATTGTTTATCAAGGAAAACATAATGCAGTTATATATGAAGAGGCTTTTTTTACTTTTATCTATGATTATATTATCGTGGATAAGTGTTTATGCACAGAATATTACGGGTAAAGTGGTTGATATGGCAAATCAACCTGTTGAATTT
>CAKUYQ010000069.1 GCA_934717185.1 uncultured Bacteroidales bacterium
CCTTTTTACTCAGGATGTCAATAGATCTGACGATATTTCCTTGACCATCGTACACATATTTGTAATGCGCAATGTCGTTTCCTGTCGAATTCTGCCACTTTTCGTCGATCATCTGACCGATGCTGTTGTACTAGTGCTCTCTACACATTTATTTTGCAAAAAATATTATACCTTATCCGCAAAATAAAGCTTTATGTTTCTTTTGTGAATGGTTTTTAACGAAGTAGAAAGTTCAAAAAACTCCGCACCTCATAAGGAAGTGCGGAGAAAAACGACAATACTTAACATTAAATCGAATTACTATTTAATTAAATTTAGAGATGCTGCAATAAACATAATCAATGAAAAATTTTTTATTGTTGAAAATAGCAGAACACAAAAGTACATTCGATATCCATCATCCAAAAGTTCATTATATGTTTTTGGAGAAAATGATTGTTGAGTCAATTTCGAAAGGCAACTACCCAAAGAATTCAGAATCAAAGGTGTAACAAAATGGGCAATAACTCCTATGATTATGAGGAAAGTGTATGCCAAGACTAATAAAATAGAAAGTTCAGATATATCAGTTAGCAACAGCCATAACCAACAACTCGCCAGAAGGCACAAATTGATTAAAATTTTGTATTCATATTTCATTTTTATTTTTAAAGCAAAATATGCCCAAATTCCTGAAAACAGGAAAAATACTATAGTTACCCAGATCATCTATTTTTCTTTTTATGCATTTAAGCTTTTAACCGCATACTTCAACCAATTGCCAACCGAAATTTTAACATTTTGTATATAAGATTTGAATTTTGAAATAATTCTTTCTACCCTTCGGGAATTAAAGAATTTGTCAAGGAGATGACTTATTAGCCATCCTGCAATAAATCCAATCAAGAACCCTACATAGGGAATAAACCTTGCAATCCAATCAAAAAGTTTTCCCGCCCCAAATTCAATTAAAGCAATAAAACTCTCTATTCCCAACTCAATGAGAGAAGCATCCAGATCGTGACCGGTACTATATGATGCCGCAAACCCAACTACTAAGGAAACAAATGTAATTCCATATCCGATCCAACCAAGACGCTTGCTAAGTTTTCCTGTCTCTTCTTGAAGTGATTTGATACTTGCAAGATTCCTACTTTGTTTTTTAGTCAAAAGCGTCACGGAGTTTTCCAATGCTTTGCGTTCTTTATTACAGGAATTTCCAATCATATCAATTATTTTAGCTAAGATATCAATGCTGGATCCAAGAACCCCCAACAAGCTATCAATTCCCCCAAAACCAATTTCATCGGAAAGATTTACACAATCATTCTTACAATACGCAAAAATGTTGGTTTCAATGATTTGCTCATTAGTTCCTAACCAATCAATAGCATCAGAATTAATGAAACGCCCCAAACTAGGGTTGTAGTAACGGCTCAGGAGGTAGTAAAGTTCTGTTTCTCCATCATAGTAGTATCCACGGTATCTGAAGGGGTTGATTGTTGCAATCTTGCACTCTGAAGAATCCAGCTTGATTTCCGGAACACCCCATGCATCATAGGAGTATCTTGCAATGGTCTTAGCATCCTTGTCAACAATCGCAATAACATCGCCTTGCAAATTTTTCACAAAGTAGTACGGAACGTCATTGTAGAGAATACCACAAACACTTTCCTCATTATCGTAGATAGGAACAAGCGTATTGGTTCCCCACGTCTCACGCAGGATTTTTGTGCCCTCAAGAGTATAGGTATGCTTTACGCCTCCTACTGTCTTGCTCGTTCTGATACCATTCGCATTGTAGGTATAGGTGTTGCCGCCAAAGGACTTCAACTGTCTGCCCTTTTCCCATGTCAGCGTTTTGCCGAGATAGGATGTCGGGTTGCCCTGCGCATCATACGAAATTGTTTTCCCGTCAAATCCGGTGAGCAGGTCTTTCCAAACTGTATTGCCGTAAGTGTATACTTTGCCGTTCTTTTTGACAATGTTTCCATAATTATCATACACCATTGTGTTGACAATTATTCCATTTTTTGTTTCAGTCAAAAGCTGACCAAGCGCATCGTAGGCATATGTGGTTGTGCCATCAACGCTGTCGATTACTTTGGTGATTCTTTCTTCTGCATCATACTCATAAGACAGCGTTCTTCCGTCTGAAAGAATGATCTTGCTAACAAGCTGCGTTGTTGCAGAAGATTTCACTTTTGCATTGTCCTTATGCGTATCAGTGACCTTACCTGCATGGT
>CAKUYQ010000070.1 GCA_934717185.1 uncultured Bacteroidales bacterium
ATTTCGGGAAGCATCCATGATGAAAAACTAACTATTTAGTTCAAATAACGGTGTCCAGAAAACTGGGTACATATCAATCCCCCAATTTGTGCAAGCAGCTAAGATGCGAAGAAAATTATTATACTGCTGTTAGCATAATAGAGGCATTAGGGAAAATTTGTGACGCTTCGGCTACTGATGTTATTTTAGAGTGGCTTAATACGCACAGTAGTGACATCCTTTTGCAAAAGCAGTACTTTGTTCTAAAACATATTCGAATCGTTTTATGCAAATTGCTTTCTCCAGATGATTATGCTATCCTCAATTTTGATAAAATGTATGAAAAATACATTGAGGAGTATTTTTATCTATGAGTTGGTAAAAAAATACCGTTGTATCATTTGCATATCCAAGTACTGCACCAACTCCTCAATGGTGAATAGCTCCTGCAGTTTACGAATCAAATAGATAATATACGATTTTTGCTGTGAGGAACACTGTTCGGCTGAAAAAAGTGATTGAATTAACGAACGAATGCTTTTTTCACTAAAAGAATAGAAATCATCACGATAAGTTCCCCACGCCCCCAATTCAGTAATATGCATTCGAATACTTTTTAGCATTTGAGCAAGAGCATCAATGTGATTTTTTGAAAAAGAGTGGGTGATAGACTCTGGCCTTTGTGAATAATGATAGAAAACCCTTGGAACGGTTGTAACTGTGCAGTTATGCAGGAAGCAGCAAAAAGTAAACTGGTCATCTTCAGAGTAGCAATTTAGGGAAAAATTCAAACGATTATCGTACAGGAAACTACGCTTGTAAATTTTCTGACATACCATCGGGCTAATATAAATGTCATTGCTATACGTACGGGATAGAAGTCGCAACGCATACGAATTGTCAAAAGTATTCCGTTTGGGGTATTCATATCTGATTTGTGAGTGCATATGTTTCCCATACTCATCTTTGACCCCAAACACAGCAACATCAGCATTAGTTTGTAGTGCTTGTGCTACAACTGTTGAAAAAAGGTTACTGTCTACCCAATCATCACTATCTACAAACCCTATATATTGACCAGTTGCCAATTCCATCCCAAGATTTCGCGCCCCTCCGGGGCCGCAGCGCATACCTGTCTTTATGAGCTTTATCTTATCAAAACTTTTATTTACATATTGAGTTACTATATTGGTTGACGAATCGGTCGAGCAATCGTCCACGCATATGATCTCTATATCTTTAAGACTTTGGCTTAACAGGCATTCAAGGCACCATCCTATGGTTACCGCTGAATTATAAAATGGAAGAATAATTGAAAGTTGCGGCGAAGCAATCATAACAGTTTTGAAATCCTTTCTGCGTCTATTCCAAATCCTCTCAGGAAATCCAGCTGATTATCTGTAATAAATGCTTGATTATTGCAGATTTCGCAGTGTTGACAGAGAAAAGTGAGCAACGCCGCCTGTTCAAATGTTAGAATTTGTACATTCCGATAGTCGGTAAGTAATGAGAGAATTTTCATGAGCATTTCAGTAGGGAGCGGTTCATATTCCCCTAAAACACGCAAAGTATTTGTGTCCAATAATCCATGTCCGGAGAATACCAATGTATGCTGATCTATTATTGCGCTATCGATTGCCTCTTTAATGTTGAAAATATTTGATGCTGTTTTTAAACTGAAGCGCTTAGAATTAAACAACGTATTCCTTGTTTCAAAGTAATACTTTCTTGCGGTTTGCAGCATTTTCTCGTTAAAATCGTGGTGTGGAAATGCAAAAGTCGTTGGCGTGATGTCAAACTTTGATTGAATTTCATTTTTGGCTTTGATTAATTGCTGCTCAAATGCTTCATATGGTAGGGAAGAAAAATGGTGATGCGTAAATCCATGACTTCCTATTTCATACCCCTTCGTAACGAGTTCTCTGTAGCCATCTAGATAGAGTTTCCTAAAATTAATCTCGCCAGGATTTATATAAAATGTGCATTTGAGATCGTATTTATCAAAAAGCGGTGCAATAAGACTATAGTGGGTCGCAGAGTTATCGTCCCAAGTAAAGACTGCAATGTTCTTATCAGTGGATGTTTTCTTGAATGGAAATACTTTCACCTGATTCACACTCCCTCAACATTTCAACAGAGGATAATAAGGAATTATCCTG
>CAKUYQ010000071.1 GCA_934717185.1 uncultured Bacteroidales bacterium
TTCCCATGCGGCTTTTCACTTATTTGCAGTTTTATGGAGCCATTGATATGTATGACAAATCCATGATTGCACAGCTATTACCGTCTGAAATGATAATAAAAAACTATATACATGGAGACCCGGATTGCAACTATGAGAGGTATTTATTAGAGTTCGTAAATGCTTCTGACTTTTTCCGCACAAAATCAGGCGGAGATATTTATCAATCTCCCGAAAGTGAAGAGAACGGGCAATGTGATTGTATTTCGACAAGTTATCAGTTGGATTTCAAGCTAATTGCCAGTAAAACTGCATTGCAGGCAAAAAGCATTTTATACCCAAGTAAAACCGAAATTGTGAAAGGCGTATTTGTCACGAGTGAACCTAAAGTTAAAAATGGTTCAATTAAAGCAACACGCATCCATGCCGCTCTAAGAGAATATGATTTTGAAGGTTTGCAGAAGTTACGCACAACCACAATAAAGAAGCAGGGAGTCGAAAACGATATCATTGAGTTACTGAAAACCCTTGAAACACGAAAGCATCTTTTACTTTTCTTTCCCTACAAATTCATATTTAATGACAAGTATGAATTCCTCGCCGGGATTGCACAAATCCAAAATGCATTAAACAGTGATTTTCGATGTGCTATGCAATACCGGACGCACGAGGTAGGAGCTGATTTTGATACATATATTGCATTCATCTACGATGATAAGATTGTATTTATGATTGAGAACGCTGCTCATTTATCCTATATCGACAGCGTTAATCTTACTAAAAGCCCCGTTTATATGCGATTATTGGATTATAGTTGGTAGTTGGAGGAATATAATATGTACTTATCTACAATTACGCTTAAAAACTTCAGAAAGTATGCCTATGATGGGGTGAGCAAACACGGAATCACAGTGAATTTTCACAAGGGATTAAACGCATTGATTGGAGAGAATGATTCCGGAAAAAGTGCAATAATTGATGCAATCAAGCTTGTCCTCCAAACGCAAAGTGGCGAATTTACGCGTGTTACGGATGAGGATTTTTATATTAGCGCTACCGGGGAAATTGCAACCGAATTCAGTATCGATTGCACTTTTGAAGGATTTGAAATCAACGAAGCAAAAAATTTTATTGAATGGCTCTCGTTTGAAAAAGATAAAACCTCTGGTGCGGTATTTTATAAACTACTCCTCCACTACCGGGCATGGCGTGAAAATGGTCGTATTTATACTGAACTCAAAGCTGGAGATATTGAAGACGGTATATCGCTCGATGGCAAAGCGAGAGAACTCTTAAAATGTGTTTATTTAAGACCGCTTCGGGATGCGCAGAAGGAAATGCATAGCGGACGAAATTCACGAATTTCTCAAATACTCTTTAGCCATCCTTTGTTTTCCGACAAAGAAGATAATACGCTGGTTACTCTTATTATGCGGGCAAATGAAGGTATAGAGAAATATTTCCTCGAAGAAGAAGGCCGAGAAATTCTTGGAAAAATCAGAAACACACTTGCTGAATTTTTAGATGAACACGCTTCCAAAGATGCCTCAATCAAAACCTCCGAAATGAGATTGAAGTCGATTTTAGAGAGTCTATCTTTGGTTGCGCCAGAAATACAACCCGGTTTGGGGGTACATAATCTTTTGTTTATTGCTGCCGAGCTCTTGCTATTGAACAGTAATACCAATGGTAGTTTGAAGCTTGCGGTTATTGAGGAATTGGAAGCGCATCTGCATCCGCAAGCACAGCTCCGGTTGATCAGCTATCTGCAAAAAGAATACAACGATTCTGGTGTGCAGGTGATTGTTTCTACGCACAGTTCCATTCTCGCATCTAAAATCAACGTTAAAAATCTTATTTTGCTTAAAAATGACACTTCCTTTAATTTAAGCGCAGAGTACACAGGACTTGAAAAAGGGGACTATTTGTTTTTACAGCGATTTCTGGATTCGACAAAAGCAAATCTGTTTTTTGCCAAAGGAATTATTATGGTTGAGGGAGATGCTGAATCGTTGCTCATCCCAACATTGGCAGATGTTATTGGAATTAATTTAGAGAAGCACGGAATCTCTGTTGTTAATGTTGGTGGAACAGGTTTCTTTAG
>CAKUYQ010000072.1 GCA_934717185.1 uncultured Bacteroidales bacterium
TCATATATATCTGCACGGGCAAAAGAAAGCACAGCGCTGCGGCTCATGCTGCCCGAGCGTTCAAAGGCGAGATAGCGTGCGTCTCCCTGACCGAAGTTCAATGTAATCCCCTCCGGGGAAAACATGGCTTCGGTCTTTTTTTGCATGAGCGCCGCTTTCGGGTTATCCGCATCCCGATCAAATATTCCTTTGAAGTCAAGGTAGAGTATTACATCCGCAAGATCGGAGATCAGCGTGTCCGAGGTGGGCTGTCTGTACTTCTCCCCACGGAGGATGCACATAGCCTGAAAGAAAATGGCGTTGTCCTCCTGCCAGGTATCGCCGTCTCCCATGATGACTTCCTTGGTCTGCGCCGGTGTCAGAGAGAAAGTATATTGATCCTCACCGATGGGCTGCGCATAGGACAGCATTGCCTGCACCGACAGTCGCCGTATGAGATATCTGAGTTTCGCCATGGAGACCTCCGGAATTGGTTTTTTATAGTATACCATAGATTGCCGAGGAAATCAATTTGTATTTATGAACACTGCCCCCATATACACCTGTATGGTATGTAAAATGGCGTAACAAGGGGAACAGTACGACCACTTGGGATCGCTGTTTCGTTTGTTACGCCAGATCTTTTACAGTACAATATCTGCCGGTGTTATTCGTTCTCATAGATCCATGAGAGCAATTCTTCATATCCCATTTCACCTGCGGCAACAGCAAGTCCCACACGGGCAACATCGTCAACCGTCGGGCGGATCTTAATGCCGTTTGTTTCAAGAAATGTCAAAAGCACATACATCCCGATGCGCTTATTGCCGTCAACAAAAGCATGATTGGATATGAGGGCAAATCCGAGTCTTGCCCCTTTTTCTTCTTTGGTTGGATACAGCTCTTTCCCATCGAATGTTTGAAATGCAGATTCAAGGGCACTGTCAAGCAAATTCAGATCCCGGACATTCGGGTCTCCACCGGTCTCTTCGGTGATCAGCCGATGAAGGAGCAGCACCTTTTCCTGACTGAACCTGATCATTTTGCCAACTCCTCAAATGCGCGCCGATACTCACGCAGGACACGCGCGGCGACAAAATCGATCTTTTCATCGTCAGTCATTTCAATCGTCGTGTCACCTTCAATATCTGTCAGTTTATACTTCGGCTTATTGTTCTTAAAAATATATACCGTTCCGCTCTTTTCTACCATACGGGCAACCTTGGAAAAATTTTGATTTGCCTCTGAGATCGGTACGATCTGATTTGTGTTGATGTTCATGCCCACACCTTCTTTCAATTTGATGATATTATTATACCATTATTTTAGGATATTGTCAACCTATGAATAAGAATATCAAAAGAATATTTTTTCATTCGCAAAAAATGATACGCTTGCTACGCCAAAAATAGATAAACATATCTTGCCGAAAGATGAAAAAAAGCAAGCCTTGCTTTATCGGTTTGTATCTATAAATGCTGCTCCCATATCATCGGAAAGGAGAAAAAACAAATGATGAAAATTGCGGACAATGTACATGAGTCGTAGCGAGACGACTTCCCGCTTCAGCGGTGGCAAGATGCTTGCCCGCCGTTGCGGCACGCCGCTCCGCCAGGGCAAGCAGAGCGTTTGGACTCCCACCGCCAAAGGCGGAGGGTGCCAAACGCATTATTTTTTCGGGCGGAAGCCCGAACCCACTTACCTTTTCTTTGCGAAAAGAAAAGGTAAGCCAAAAGAAACGAATTTAATTATATCAATTTTCAGAGAGGTGATTTACAATGGCGACCAAAGGTCGCAAACGAAACAGAAAAAAGTCCTTTTGGGTGACAGACAGCGAATGGAAAGCAATTGAAAAGATTGCCGACGGTATCGGCATGGGCATCGGTGAATATCTTCGCATCTCGGCACTCGGAAAGACGATCTACCAAGTAGAGGAACTCAAGCCAA
>CAKUYQ010000073.1 GCA_934717185.1 uncultured Bacteroidales bacterium
GGCTATGGTTATTCAGAGCAGGGGCATTGTCGGATGTGCGGGAAGTACGGGCTTCTCTATCAGCCGAATTGGTATTGCTTGACCTGTACAACACATGAGTTGCCCGGGCCTGTTGTCAAACCAGGAGCTGGAGGAGGAGACAGTCATGTCTGTGATAAATGCGGGGAGATTCCATGTGTATGTTGTCATTGTGATGCAGGGTGTCATTGTGATTGCGGCTATAGTTGTATAAACTGTTCAGGAAGTGAAGATCCGTTTGCCTGCCCGTATTGCGGAGATATAAACTGTCCCGGAGATTGTCAACGTAATGGCGGAGAAGGAGAGAATCCCGAACCCCCTGGCGATAGTGGGGGCAGTCCGGAAAGCGATTTTTGGAAAATATTCTACAACGATTCGTTAAGTGATCAAGAAAAAGAGAAATTGGAAAAGATAAGGGACACACTTCTTAATGACTGTATGGGTAACAAATTGTATAATAGTATAAAAGGGTATACAGTAAATAATCCGCTTTATTTTAATGTAGGTTCCGGGGAGAGCGGGGCTTTTGGTCCGTTAGGTCCGGATGGAGCCATTGGTATCTCAATAGGAAAGCAGACAGAGGTTAATCAGGTTATTCATGAGTTGGTTCATGCGTTGATTTTCTTTGAGATGAAAGCTTCAAATCCAAATAATTATGTTGAATTATATAATTCGGCAACATTGAATTATGAGATACCTGCAAATTATGCACAATATATATTCCTAAAGAAGAACAATTATTTAGAGGATGGTAGTAAGTGGAATTTAGAGTATATATACGACCAAAGGAAGAAAAGTATTAAAAATCTTGAAAATTATATAGATGATAAAGGATATTTGCTAGCAGATGTTGGAGAAGATGAATTAGAGCTGGAAATAATGAATGGTGTAGTCCCAGTTTTTCAAAAATATCACTACACAGAAGAAAACAATTATTTTTTTGACTGGAATAATACAGGACTTAGCCTTTTTAGTATAATAAATAGATTAACAGAAAATTGCAACTAACTAAAATTAAAATGTGAGTATGAAAACATTAGTCATCTTAATAATAACCACTGTAATAGAAATTACAACATTATTTGCCCAGACCAATTATTATACAGAGTCAAAAATCTTTGGAGGTGTAGGCTATAAATATAAATGTAATGTATCTTCTTCAAAAAATGTTGTTTTGTATAATATTGAAAATGAATTAACAGGGAAATCACCTAAGTATAGAACATCAGGCGAAATTTTTGTTTATCCAGAAGGTTCAGGAATTAAATTGTGCGAGTATAATCGCGTGACGGAGACAAAGATAAAAAATATAATAGACAGCAATTTTTCCGGAATAACAATTACTCAACCTCAAAATTCTGCTCAGAGAAAGACGTTTAACATTACCTTTTACATAAATTCGGAAACAGGAAGGGTTGATGAGTTGGAGTTTGATTTTGTCAACTTTGGGCCTTATGCCAAAGTTCCAGTAGAAGTGTTCAGACAGATAGAATTGGATATAAAACAGAATATTCAATTTGAGGTAACGGATTATGGTAGAGAGTTAGATTTTATATGGACATGGCGATGGTGTGCTCCTACTAACCAATAATATTAATGTCATCTGTTACTTCGTATACTAACCAATTCTGCAAAGTATCAGCACTGGCCGTCATCTCATTTCTGCCAATGCTGATACCATTCTGCTGTGGCGTAAGAGAGTACAGGCTCTGCTTTGTGGGGCTTATTGTTATCTGGTAAGCGTCTCCGCGATTACGTAACGGTAGCAAGAGGATAGCAGGGCTGGTGGCTCTGCTATTTTCCGGTCCACATG
>CAKUYQ010000074.1 GCA_934717185.1 uncultured Bacteroidales bacterium
TGCGGCGAGTATTACGATAATGAAACCGGCTTTATATATCTGCGTAACCGCTATTACGACCCAAGCATAGGCAGGTTACTACAGAGGACCCGGTAAAAGACGGCGACAACTGGTATGCATACTGCGGCAATAATCCGGTGAATTATTGGGATCCGTTGGGATTGGAATATGTTGTAGTTTCCGGCGGTGAATACAAAAAAGATAGGGGAGGCGATTATAATTATGAATTCATTGAGCCAGCGATAAAGAAACTTCAGGAATTAAAAGACCTAAAGGATGGAGAGAATATAACATGGATAATCGCCAATGAAGGTTGGACAGATTCAGATCGCGAAAAGTTCTCAGAAGTTGCCGAAAATATCGGTGTAAGCATAAAGTACATTACTGATAAGCAAGAATTGTTTGATTATATAAACTCAAAAGACGACAATACACGATACAAGGATAAAATAAAGAAATTTGTTGTATTCTCTCATGGTTTGGCCACGAATGGTGGTACAATTTCATTGGGTTACAATTACAGTAGCGAATATAATACTTCTTTAAACATTGATAAAAATGACATAAAAAAGTATTTGTGGGCGACTGCTTTCGATAACCCTAATACCGCTTTATATTCGTGTAACCTTGCAACCGCCGGCAATGATAGTTTTGCACAAGAATGGGTTAATAAGTTTGGTGGAAAAACATGGGCATTTGTTAACAGGTCCGAGTATTCGAACATTAATATAGGATTCCATCCTGCAATTGTTGCTTCACGAAAGTTACATGGTTTTTCTTACTACGGATCTGCGCATTATCCAACATTAGGGAATAACGCAACTTTTAATTTGTACACTTCTAGGTAAGGTAGGTGAAAATATGAAAAGAATAACAATTATAATTATAATCTCCGCCATGACAGTTGCCTTTGCGTTTATTGTGCATGCCTTTAAACCTGTTAAATATGCTATAACTAAACAAGATGCCTATAAATGCAAAAAGGAGTTTATTGTAGTAAAAAATCAAAAGGCAACTGTTTCACCATGGATTGCAATAGGTGATACCAACGGTGCTTTTTCTGAAGAAAAAAATACTCGTATCATAGGAAACGAACCAACAAATTTTAACTATAGTATAGAATGCGGAGATAATACATTTATATGTTATGGTAAGTACAAGGAATATAATCACACAGACGAGGCTGGTACATATGATATTTTTCAGGCAGACACCTGGGATATTTTATATCCAATAAAAAGAACTGAGTTGTTTGATTTTTATTTTCCAAAATCATTTATTTGCAAAATGGATTTGAGATAGCAATGCAACAAGACGGTTCTACTGTCATAGCAAAAATCAGTCATAAGGCGGCAGAAACGTTACTCATCTTGAGCTAAAACAACAAATAGCAAATTTACCGTTCGCGGAAACATAACCGCAGACAAACAACAAAGTTGTACCACAGTAGGGAACGACCCCGAGTGTCGTTCCGCCGCAACAAATTTGTGCAGTGACGGAACAGCACACAGGCTGTTCCCTACC